>CADCLG010000013.1:69565-123795 GCA_902802305.1 uncultured Spirochaetaceae bacterium | reverse complement strand
AAATCTGTCTTCCCTTGCTTTGTAGCAGCAAATTGAATAAGTGTCCTTGTGGACATCGATTCCTACATAAACTATACTTTCCATGTTGTGCTCCTTTTGCATTTTGGTAATGCTACCTTAAGATTTGTCGTTATTCTTATTGTAGCAAAATCCACGTTTCTGCAAAGGGAAGTCACAACATATTGTCTCCGATGTACAGCCCTCCAGCGTTCTGCCTCGGAGAGAGTCCTTCGCAGTAACCTATTTCCATTCAAGTTTCACCGCAAGCCCGCACCATTGTCTCAAGCCGCCTGTAATAACACGCTTAAAGCCTTTCTCTCTCATCCTCATACCAAGCCATTTCTGACTCATAACACGCTCATTGTTTCTGCTGCACCATTTTATATAAGTCTGATAAAGCATATTTGTAGGAAGCCCCCACTGTAAGGAAGCATCCAGCTCAAGACAATCCGTTACAAAAGTTCCAACGCTATCCATATCCATTCTGTATTCTGCGTTTGCTTCTCTTATAGCTTTCGGCTCTTCAAGTCCTTCCTTCCTCCACATCGCATAGCCCTGTAAAAGCCAGTTCAAAATTCCTGAGTTTTCAGAAATCAGCTTTTCAGTAAGATTTTTGTCTCTCTGTTCCGGTGGAATTGTTACATCAAAAGGAATCATTTTAATAAGTCGCCAAATACCGTTATCAGCTCCGCGGATTTTCGGCTTATGATTAGTCGCCATAAAAATCTTAAAAGTCGGCTTAAAAGAAAAATACTCGCCATACAAAAATCGTGCCGTCAATGTATCTTCACCAGTAACGCTTTTAATCAGGCTTTCACTCATCGGGCATCCCTGTTCAATCTCGCTGGTAGTAACAAGCCTTGAACCTTTAAGACGTGCCAGGTCGTTACTCTGTTCTTTATTCTTTTTAGTAAAGGTTTCAATACCAGTGCTGCAGCCGTAATCTCCAAACAGATGAAGCAGTACATTCAAAAAAGTTGATTTACCATTGGCACCAGTTCCCCAGAGAATAAAAAGACACTGCTCACTAACGTCCCCACTCAGAGCATAACCGCAAGCCTTTTGACATATATGATGATGTGTAATAATTTATGGTGTCTTCTGAAATGGATTTTGAAGATTTAGACAACAAAAAAAATACGTAATAAATAAAGCTTTCCAAAGCTCTCTCCGATGTCCAGTCCTCCAGCGTTCTGCTATCGGGGAAAGTCTTCCGTAGTAACCTATTATCATTCCAACTTCACTGCAAGCCCGCACCATTGTCTAAATTCTACTGTTATAGCACGCTCAATCTTTTCTACATTTATATTTTTTTTGTGTAAGGGGGAGCGTGCGCGACGGTCTAAAAATCCTTCCAAAAAGTTTCATTTACTTCAACAGTTGTTTAAAGTACAGTACAGAAAGAACAGTTCATATTAAAAAATAAATTAGTTTATAAATTTATTTTGTATATACTTTTTCTTATAAAAGTAAGTCAAAGAAAAAATAATAAAACAAAAGTATACTGCATAATACTCTATACTACTCAAAAACAGATAATAACAGTCAAAGCAAAGAACAAGTTTACTCGAAAAACCGTTCTTCATCTGTTCTAAAAACCTCTTTTGTGTTCTGATTCACTTAAAAAGATTGACTTCTCACGTTTCAAAAGCGTTCTGTTTTAACGATACAGAGCACACTTGTGGGTTGGAAGAACACATATGGGGGCACGGGGGAAAACGAAATTGCCAATAATTTGTTGGCAATTTAAAATCTTATTCCTTATCTACAAGTTTATATGTCCTGTTTCTGTTTGCACCTATTGCAGAAATTAAACCTTTAGATACCAGTTCTGCAGCAATAGCTCGAGTTCTAGCCGGGCTCAATCCTACAATTTTTGCAAGTTCAGAAACAGAATGCTCCTGTTTATCAGCCAAAATAGCCAATAAATCTTTTTCGACATCTTCCTGCTTTTGATTAGATTTATCGCTTGAAACTTTATTTATCGCTTGAAATTCGTTTTTATCGCTTGATTTATCGCTTGAAAACTGATTTATCGCTTTAAAATCTGGATTATCGCTTGATTTATCGCTTGAAATTTCATCAGACTGAACAAAAACAGAAATATCAAGTTCAGTTTTTACACGAGAAGGATTAGAAGTCTGAATATATACAGGTTTACTCTTAAAGTTTTCTTCCCAAACAGAAACAATCCCTGGAATACCACTTCCAGCACGTTCTCCAATATCAATCATAGAAAACATTTTAAGAATTGTTGCATTACGTGGATCTGAAGTACCACCATCAAAAGCATCTTTTAGAGGGATTCTAAAAGACCCCGGATTTTCAAAAACAAATTTATCAGGATATTTCTGAATTACAATTCCTTGTCTTCCATAATAATCTGCATTAACCAGAGTATTAACAAAAGCTTCCCGAATTGCCTTATGAACAGGAGTATCATCAACTCTAAACATTCCTTCAAGCTTAAATGGACGTTTTATATCTTCCGTCAATTTTGTGGCAATCTTAAAGAAAAAGTCAAAGATATTTCCACTCCATTCGCCAGAACTGGAAACAACTCTGTCCGACCAGCGGATTTTTGAATCAAACTTTTCCTGATAATCCAAAAAGTATTGAGGGAACTCACGTACAATTTCGTATTCAAAGCCAAACATTAAAAGACCAGCAGCCGTTGGATGAAGCTTTCCTGTTTCTGAACTTAACCCAAGCGCACCTATTTTACGCAGAAAATCAGTATCATCTAAAGAATCCCAAACATGATTCACATGCAGACTTCGAAACCTATTGCGGTAAGCATTTACAGAATCTTTGCAGAATACACTTTCATCCATTTCTGTAAGAACTTTTGTATCTGTGCTTGCAACAGTAGCATCGCGGAACATTTCAGAAATATCTTCTTTTGTACAATGATAATCTCCTTCGCCATTGCGATGATAAGTTCCAGAAAAAACATCTTTATTAAGATACACAGGTCGGAACTGACGCTCTGCACGTGGAACTTCTATAAAAATAACCTGCTTACCATCGATTTCCTTGGTATAAACATGTTTATCCAAAAGAAGATTTATGCTCACCTTGTTCTGATTATTTACAATATCCCAAAAGTTCTTAATCAGAGGTTCTGGATTATCAACACCTTCTACAGTAAACGAGTGGTCTTTATTTTCTTTTACTCCAAGAAGAATAAGCCCGCCATCGGTATTTGCAAAAGCAGAATATGTTTCCCAAATACTGTTTGGAAGTCCGCCTTTTGCAAGCTTTGCTTCGTAGCGATTTCCTTCTCGGAATTTTGTGATGTCTATAGTGTTGGTCATATACTTCTCCTTATAAATTTTCTATACATTCTTGTTATATATTTTCGGTTATTAAAAAATCTTTTTCAATTCTATTCCTTCTATTGCACTTAATCCTTGTTCATATAATTTAAACATTCCCTTTGCAATGTAAATTATCCTATCTTCTTTTACCACCGAAACAGTAACCATTTTCTCTTGTCCGTTTCTCATTAGCGGTATAAACATTACTTCAGTTTGCTTTAAAGTATGGTCCTTAACTTTTCCTTCATAAGGAACTAAATAGCACCAACCTTTTATTGCTCCCTTTACAGGAAGATCTATTGCCGTTTTTCTCAGTTCTTCAGGAATTAATTCCTCTTTCAGCTGATAAGAATCAATATATTCGTCATTTCTGATCTCATCTAAAGTTTCATTTTCTAATTCTTTAGATGTTCCTTTATTAATAGAAGGCTTATGGATTTGAACATCAATTGCTGTATCTTCTGCTCGAACTTCATAACATTTTTCTGGTAGACCATAAACATTTACACTCTGATGGCTAGTAGAGAACGCATTATTTTCCAAATATTGCGAATCACCGAACATTGATTGTTCTAAATCTGATGAATGAAATTCTGTCCATGAATTTGTACTGTGAATCAGATCTTCAACCCTTTTTACCAATCGAAGATTTTGAATATTCTCAGTCTTATCATCTGGCATGACGACAAATAAGTAATCGCGTGCTCTGCTAATAGATACATTTATGATATTTCTTTTGTTTAAGAACATTTCATTTGAAGAAGAGATTGAAGGTGGAGTGTTAAACACTGCAAAAATAATATCACATTCATCTCCTTGAAAACCATGAATTGTTCCAACTTGAACATCAACTTCCTTAGGAAGTTTTTCAGATGCCAATAATTTATCAATCATATCGGCTTGTGCTCTATAAGGTGCAATTACACCAATCTTAAAAAGCTGTCCTGAATTTTTCTCAGAAATTGCTCTTGAAAGATAACAAACATATTCAAATGTGAACAAAGCAGAATAGACCTGATATGAACTGCTATGTTGAAGTCTCTTGCAGCGGTAAATACTTTCATATTTACTTACAGGAAACTTAATAACATTTAAGGTTTGAATACCAAAATCATCTCCTAAATTTAATTGTCGTTGACTATCGGATGTACGATGATGTTTTAATATTCCACCATAAGCAAAATTACTAAAGATAAAACCAACATCAGGAATACTTCTGTACTGTGTTGTCAAAAATTCTACATTATATGTATGGGGTATGGTCTTAGGCTCTACAAAAGAATCAAGGTGAACCATTGTATATATATTTTCATTTTTCCAAAGATCAACTGAGGTAATTGGTTCTATCTGGAATGGGTCACCCGCAATAATAAACTTTCTTGGTGTCTTTTTATATAAAGGTAATACGATGTTTGCAATTGGAATCATAGAGGCTTCATCGATTACAATATAATCCCAATCTATTCCATACAAAAATAATCGGCTTCCTTCTGGCATGAAGAAATCATACGGAAATCTTGCAATAGTTGTAACTGTTACATTTTTTTCAAGAGTTCGAATATCAAAAGTCTTATCCCTATACACCGGACTTTGTTCAATTTCTTCATCTCCTGTAGCACCGAAACGAACAAGCCAATTTTTGTATGTATGGTCACGTCCTGAGACTTCCATTATTCGTTTTACCAAAACATCGGCAGATTTATTAGTTGGAGTCAAGACTAATACCTTACATTTTTTATTTTCCCGCATCATTGGAATTAAAACCTTTTGAGCAAGATGTGTTGTTTTTCCTGTTCCTGGAGGTCCAAATACAAATTCTATGTTCTTACAGAGATTCTTCTGCATATTATATTCATCTGACAATTTTAACTCTGCAAATTGTTTTCTAAGCTCTTCAATCAAAAATGTAGGACTTTTTGCATCAATCGTTGCAGATGTAACTGTATCAAGATCAATTCCATCGATATCTGAGGCATTTTTCATTTTTACACGAAGTGTATATGACTTAATACTTGCAACTTCAATGGCTACAGTTTTAGTCTGCTCTCCCATATGAAGAACAAGAGGAATATCTGCTAAATCTTCCATAAATTGTGGAATATAACGATTTGGATGCTTTAATACTAAAGTTCGTTTTGTTCCAGATTCTCTTTCCACAGTTGAAAAACTAATTGAAACTTCTTTACTATTTGCATTTGATTCCCCACTATTAATACTCTCCATTTCGAGAAGTGTATTAAACCATTTATAGGAATATTTGTTGTTTTGCGTTTCTTCAAGTGCTGTTTTTTGCAGACCTTCTAAATAGGATATTCGTTTAACTTCGGCTGCACTTTTTTCTAAAGCACGCTCAATCTTTTTGCTATAATCAACAGATGATGGCAGTAATTCATCCTCATCCGGTTCCTCGTCTTCAGGAATCCTCTTTACTGAATGTTCAGATTTATGTTTTGTTCGTTTGGCAATATTTTTGAGAACTTCTGTAGTGGCTTTATTTAATGGCTCCTTTTCTGTTTGTTCATCATTATCTTTAGAATCTTCATCAAAAATATCATCGATATCTTTATCATCAGTACTTGTTTCTGATTGAGCATTATGGGAACTGACGTTATCGGCATTTTCTGCTGAATATCGCTGTGCATCTCGTTGACGCTTAAATTCTCTAAATGCTTCTAAATCTTCCTCATTTTCTATGCCATACTCTTTCAGTTTATTTGCAAATTCAATCTTTCGTTTTTGTTCTTCAGTTAGATTTGCTGTTTCATAAGGTTCTTCTTGTACAGCTTCATGAATATCAAGAAAGTTGAGTAATAATGAATAGTCATCGTCTTCTGAAAAATAAAACTCCGCTAAATCATTTTTATTTATTGATTTTGCTGTTACAAAACAACCAGCTTTGTTTACAAGCCATTTACCATTAAGGAGAAGTTTATTTAGCTCTGTATTATAAGTAACTGAACGATTGTATCGGAAAAAATACTTGCATCTTCCGATGATGAACTCATATCCAGAACATAAATGATATTGCCTTGAATAATATTTTTTACATAAAAGATTTAATACTTTCCATAAAGTTAAAGATTTATCTGTATCTTCGTTGTCAATTATATAGTGAAGATTAGAATTTATTCCTTCAAAATAATATTCTGTATATTCCTTCTCTCTATACCCCCCTTCTTCTGTATTGAAAAGTCCTCTTTCTATAATTTCATTGTAAGAAAATTTCCCAATGTATTTACTCTGTTTCTTAGGGAGGTCATTAACATCAAGTCGACTAAATAACTTATTAAGAAGTTCATATTCGTTTGAATTTATTAAGGATTTATAGTAATCCAAATCCAGATAATTTGGTTGCTCTATAAAGAATTCTGTTAAAAGTTTCGTTCGTAAATAAAGATCAGACGGATAATCTTTATCTTTAGTTCCTCTGAATAAAAGCTTTTTTAGATACGTCTCATATTCAGTTATTTCATCTTGTGGACATTTCTTATAATAAGAAAAAATCTTTTTAAAAGCATTCTTTTCATCTTTTAGTTCATTGTAATCTGGAATTATTTTATTATAAACTTCGTCTTTTAATTCAGGTTTTTTTATACCATATGAATTAATGAGTTCCCTTGTTTTTTCATCTTGTAATAAATCTTGTAAGATAGAATTATAATTAGAGTTATCAGTATCTGTTATGAATAATATTAAATGATTATTGATATCAAATGCTTCAGAAGCTTTCCTTTGCTTATTTAAGAATATTGGTTTATGTTTTGCATATTGTTTTCTTTGATTTGAAGAATTTATAAAGTCATAGAATTTAAATAACCATTGAATATCTTGATGTTCAATAAACTCTGAAGTAATCAATTTAATTATTTCTTCATCATCAAATTTTTTGGACGCTAAGCCATCGATGTAGCTACATAATTTTGAATTCGTTCGCAATGTTTCGTTTCGGCCAATTGTTGGCAAAATCCATTTTACATTTTGATTATCAACAAGAGTGCCTAATTGCTCATTTGAAAATAGCTCTGGAATGTTTGGATAAGTTGCCCAACAAGCATTATTATAATTCGTGAAAGCTAATTTTCCACAAGGAATTAATTCTGAAGATGTTATTTTATTCTTAATTTCAGTATAAAATGGTAATAATGAGATCTGAGTTCTTTCATTTTCACTTATATACAAATTTTCATTATAAGGTATTAGATTTATAAAAGTCTCATCATCAAACAATTCTATTCTCTTAGTAATTGATATTTCTTTTAGTATTTCTAACGCTGATGCTGCTAATTCTGCCAATGATTGAATCATCTGCTTATTATGATTATTTCCAGCTTTAATACCTTCCCTACTGTCTGTTAATAAAAATGGTGCATTTATTATAAAATTTAAATTTGTATTTACTTTAGTTGGGAAAAAACAAAATGCAGTTTGTTTTTCTTCGATTATTTTCCCTTTATTATTAGTAAAAAAGCCAACTGAAATTTTATTTTTATCTAACTGCTGAGAGAAAAGCCATAAGCAATGCTTTTCATTATTATTGTTCAAAGATTTTATAAATTCTATGTTCTCACACAAAATATTGTTTTTTGTAAATGATTCTAAAACAGTCTTTTTGTACGAACCTGTTTCAGAAAGAGTCGAATAAGTTATTGAATTAAGATTTTTTAAGAATAAGATTGGGTAGATTAATGAATCAAGTTTTATTTGAATATCTTCGTATGCTTCTTTCTTTTCTTTTACTTTATCATCAAAAGGGAAGACGAAAACTGTTTCATTCTTTTTTCTATTTGGATAATCTTTATCTAAAAGAATAGGTACAATAAATCTCTCTATTTTAAAAAATACATTTGGATCATAAATAATTGGAGTATTTGTATATTGAAATACCGCTTTAAAACCAACTCCAAATTTTCCAATTTTTGCACCATCATCAGTCTTACTGGAATTTGCTATTGATGTTATAGCATTCAAATCTCCAAGAGTTCCATTTTCACCGTCTGCATCTTCGGTTTTAGGATTTGAAATTGAGAAATACCTTGTTCCGTTATGTAAAAAAACTAGTTGCTCCTTTTCAAGAGAAAAAGAAACTTCTGTTGCATGTACATCATCTGCATTTTGTAAGAGCTCATATATAAAATGGGCTTGATCAGAATACTTATCAACAACGCTTTTTTTAATGCCTTTCATAGATGGCTTTTCTAATGTATTGGCACTATCTGTTCTATCTTTATTAAGTAGAATAAAATATTCATTTTCAAGCTCATTCATTTCAGTATTCTCCCTGTTATCACATATTCTTTTCAATCAATTCTTCCGCATCTTTAGAAAGATTATTGCTTTCCATTGTAACTAGTAATTTGCCTGGGAAATGTTTATTGTACCAAGCTTCTTTCTTAGTCCAATGTGCCATATAAGCCTTATCGTTTGTCCTACCTACATGCTCCCAATAGTATTCTTCCCCTCTAAACTTTACGGTAAAATCAGGCAAGTACATAGTTCCATCTGGAGCATATAAAGGCTCTTCGTACTTAAAAGGAATATTTCTTTCTGAAAGCATATTAGTTATAATTGCTTCAGATTTAGAGCGAACAAAATATTTTGAAAGTGTTGCTATATTTTTTCCGTCTTCATACCAATTGTTTCCAGCATAAAGCAAAGCATCAGGTAATGGCTCAAACTTATATATCGAAGAATTTATTTTTAGTACTGCTGACTTTTCAGTATGACTTAATGAGGTCAAAGTGCTTATATCTTGTTGCAAGAATATAGTTACCTTTTTTTGAGCTCTTGTTAATGCAGTATAAAGTAATTCCATTGATAGAAGATGGCTATCCTTATGAGGAATAACAATATAAACATAATCAAACTCAGAGCCCTGTGATTTATGAACACTAATAGCATATGCTAATTCAAGATTTTCAAGTACTTTCTGTTCTTTTATATATCTTCCATCAACATCTTGTCCAAGATCTTGACCATAGTTATATCTTAATCCTTTTCTAGATTTACCAGAAAAGGCTACCTGAAAACGGTCTATATTACCTTTCCACATATATTTTTTATCAAAAGCATCAAAACCATGAATTAATGTTAAGCCAATCTCTCCATTATAAATTTCTGCTTTTATATTTGTTTTTGTACTTTCTTGATATGCATAAGCAGGATCTGATTGAGGTCTATTTCGGAACTGTATAACTTTGTCAAAATATCCAATGCCGTCTAATTTTTTCTTGCTCCAATGAGAATTGAATGTCTTTTGCATTAACTGGTTTAATGATTCTGTACCATAAAATTCACCTCGATAAGGAGAGATAACTTGTATGATTTCTGGATTACTCTTACCTTCTTCATCTCGAATCATTTGCTGCCAGAGTTTATCATTTGAAACTTTTTCTCCAGACATTTCTAGACCGGTATATTGCTTCATATCACGTGTCATTACATTCGTTAGAAGTTGTTCAAGTTCTTCTTGTTCATTCCAGAAATAAACAGCCAGGTCTTTATCTATATCACCGTTACCATTTTCTACAATTTTCTCGAAGAGCTCCTCTTTTTTTACTTTTAGATTTGCGGCTTTTGCCTCATCTTCTGTCTGCTGGTTTTCCTGAATGAAAATCTCAGCAAGGTCAAGAATACCATGTCCTTTTTGCTCTACAGTATTTTCAAGCTGACGGATATTATCAGTAAGAATACCAACATTGTCTGGATACTTTACTTTTAGCCATTCAATAGTATCAGCAAAGACTTTGCCCCTGCCTATTGGTGGCAACTGATTTGGATCTCCAATCAGTATTAATCTTTGAACATTATTCCAATTGATAGATTTCAGCAGTGTAGCGAATACATTAAGGTCGATCATGGAACATTCATCAATAATTATAGTGTTATAATCTTGTCCAAGAGCACCGCCAAAACGCTTTAGAGTAAAGTTTTCGTTTATCCATCCATTTTTAGCCAAATGTGAATGAATAGTTTTTGAAGGTTTTTCGTTTTGAGTTTTAATTCTTTCTGTAGCTTTACCTGTTGGAGCCATGAGCAAGAAACTGGTTCCGGCACCATGTACGCGATCAATATTATCAAGTATGGAGCGTATAACCGTAGTTTTACCTGTACCTGCAGCACCAGCAAGGACACAAAGAGGCTTCGTAAAAATCTGCATACAAATATCTGCCTGATGGTCTAGTATTTCTTCATATTGGTCAGGAACTTTTTTTGCAAGAGCAGAATCTTTCTTACGAAGCTTCTCCTTGAATTTTTCTGGTGTAATAGCCATCTTTAATTGTATATCAGATCTATCTGCAAGCTCTCGCAATATTTCTTCTACAGTTCTTTCATCTTCATATACATCTTTCAAATAAAGATATAATGAACCTTCATCATCCTTCTTTCTTTCAAGAGCCCCATCAAGAATTTCCGTCTCTACATTAAAGTTCTGCATTTTATAGGCATAACGTTTCCATTCTGGTAAACGGTCTAATCTTGCATTTATTCGCTCAAGAATAGTTTCTGCTTTCCCAAAAGAATGAGCTGGAATTCTATTTAACTCATCTACACAGAAAGCACGTAATCTTTCAGTAGAACCATTATCAAGAAGCTCATTAATTCCAAATTCTGGAGAAGGAATTACACCGTTATCAATTTTATATAAAGGAATTGTGTCATCCGAATCATAACCAACATACTGCTCAAAAATGGTATAAGGATTCTCTGACATCTCTTCCAATGTAGCCGTAATAGATACATTTTCCCTATTTTCATCAATTATGTTTTTTACCTGATTTGCTGTTAAGTCAAATCTTGAAAGCTTATTAAACAAGAAGTCTGCTGTATCTATTCCAAAAAGCTGATATTCTCTTCGAACTTTTTTTAGGGTAGCGGTATCAAATACATCGCCTTTAACATCATCTTTTTTGCCATCTAGTAAATCTCTTACAGAGTGCATATAAGATTTCATTTCATCATCTGTTGTTAGCGAGGTATAAGAAGAAATAAGCCTCTTTAATCCAAGGGTCTCTAAAACTGATGGGAATCCAGGATATGGACCGCGAGATACCCAAAGTTCATTCAGAACACTGTTAAGCCATTCTTTTCGTTTTGTCCAATCTTCGGTTTCGTCACCTATATCTATCAAAGCATCAACAACTGCTATTAACTGGTTTACTACTTCAATTGCATCATCATTATCTACTTCGCGGCTACCATACTTAAATGGAGAACGATTCTGAGGCTTTATAAGTATTCGTTCAATTATTTTTTCATCATCAATATATTTCCAATATGGAATACAAAAACCCTCGTCTGGATAAGTTGAAGTGATAGGTCTTTGCCATACAAAACCACCTGCATATCTCTTCTGTATTTCTTCACTAGTATTGTCATAGTAATAGGTAGACTCTATTTTCTTTACTCGAGAAATACCTGTAATTACATAATTATTTTCTTCATTTTCTGAAAAAGGATTACTATAACCGGCATAATAAAAAATCAAGGATTTCCCTGGTTCAAATTGAGAAAAATACTTCTCAGCACCAACTTTTCTTTTATTATAATCATATTTTTGTTTTGAATTGCCATGGATTTTTACATCTTCACTGTACATTGGCTCATAGCACCATGTACAAACAGTGTATGGTGGTAGTTCTATTTTTATAGGATCTGCATCTTTTTTATTCCAGAAATCAGGAGTATCTACACGAACTTTTATTGGATCTTTACCAAAAGCATTTACACTAAGGCCGCAAGCAACAGCACAAGGATTATCTGAACACGGTTCACCTGCATGTGCTGTTTCATATTCAATATCCCGGTTATTAGCAATCAGATCACCTGGATATGAGTGCTGACCAACACAATAAGGATTTTCACAAGGTTTCTGACAAATATGTCCATTCCATCCATCATTATGCCATGCCAATCTTATACTCATATGTGTAGCCATAATTTTCGTCTCCTTATACTTTTAGTTGTTTATTATTCCAATCAAGTCTCTAATCTCAGGTTCCTCGGTATTCTTATCAACAAATACATGCAGCAAATCCATTGAGCGTGTTAGAGCAGTGTAAATTGCATTGCGATTACACTTAGATTTATTCTCGTCATCAAATCCATCAAAGCTATACAAAGTTTTGTTGAGTACGTAAAGAACTACAGGAAAATCCAAACCTTTTGATGTTCGTGTACTTGTATATCTGATTACATTTTCTTCTTCAAATGAAAACTCTTCATCATCAATTGATTTAAGATCTACATCTAATTCAGTTCTAAACCGCTGCTGTAAAGATTCCTTTAAATCTAAAGCTGGATTGTTAATAATGATACAAATGTTCTCTGGAGAATAACCTAACTGCTTTATGCACATTTCTGCATAATTAAATACTTCGTTTCCAAAGTCACTTGTAGAATACAAAAAATGTACCTCAGGTTTGGGTCCAACCCTAAAAGTAAGAGGTCTGTTTTCAATATCATTATTTACAATTGTAGCTCTATATTTTTCCGCTACATCATTTATCTCATTTGTATTTCTAAAATTAGTGTGAAGAATCTTTGTTTTTCCAACAATATTAATTCCAGCAGATTTCCAGCTAAAACCTAAACCAAATATTGACTGATCATTGTCACCTGCCATGATAAGGCTCTTCTTAACAAGACTTTTGCAAATTATAAGTTTTGCAGCATTCAAGTCCTGAACTTCATCGATGATAAGGTAGTCTAATAATTGTTCATCCTTAAAATCAAATTGCCCTTCTTTTATT
The DNA here is from genome assembly GCA_902802305.1 of uncultured Spirochaetaceae bacterium. Lineage (GTDB taxonomy): Bacteria > Spirochaetota > Spirochaetia > Treponematales > Treponemataceae > Treponema_D. The sequence continues at coordinate 110,726 of CADCLG010000013.1, read as the reverse complement.
GCAACCGCATATTTATAAAAACAATAATCTGCATTTAATGTGCTTCGTGCTTCAAGTAATTCAAAGCATTTTTCACAGTATTCCCATACCTTTTCTCGCACAACTTTCTTTAGAGGAACTAACATTCCTTTCCGTTCTATTACATCTTCACAGTATTCTTTCTTTGTAATTGCATTAGGAAGAATAAACTTAATTAACTCATTTTTAAAATCTGTTTTGGAAAGAGGACAATCTGTTAAATTTATTCGAGTAACCGCATTGCTTATATCTTTTCCATTATAAATACCCGGTCGTTCTGTATAGGTGCTAAAAAGTCCCCATAAGAAAGAATCCAAAGACACAACCATTCCATTGTCAGATGAAATATTAAAAAGCTTTGCTACATACTTATTGTATTTTACAAGGTTCTTTGTATAAGTTATAAACTTGATATTATCTATTTTTCTATTATTTGTTTCTTTTAATTTTTCCAGCAACTTCATTATAACTACAGATTTACCTGTTCCTGCAGAACCTTTTATCAGATAATCACTTCCAAAATCAATCATGTTTACAATTTGATTCTGTTCTGGAGTTAATCGAAGTAATTCTTTTTCGTAATCTGAACGTGTGCGGGTATAATTTGTAAGACGTAGAGTATTGTTAATGTACTGCTGTGTTTTCTTTTCATCCGCCAACAACTGTTCGAGTTCTTTTATCCGGTTATTCTTTTCAAAGTTTTCTCTTCTCAAATCATCATTTCTTTTTGCAACTTTTAATTTGAAGGATTCCCTTTCTTCTAATTCTGACTGAAGTGATTTTAACTCACGAGAAAGCTCATTATATTTTGCAATATCAATCTGATTTGCATTTTCTTTTGTAAGTGTTTCAATCTTTTGATTAAGTTCACGAAGTTCTTTTGCTGTTTCTTCTGGATTTTTGCGACTATCCCAAAGTTTTTTATCATCAAGAGTTTTTAGTATACCATAATTTGGGAGGTTAAAAGTCTTGGCGAATTTTAAGAACTGTTCTACATGGGCTGTAACTTCCTCCTTTGACAAAGGATCAAACTGATGACGTATACCGTTTGTTATAATATGTCCTTCTATCAGACTTGAAATATTTTCATTTAATTCACGTCGTTCAATATAATCAAGATTTGGTTGTTTTTGATATCTAAAATCTTTCAGAATTCTAAAAAAAGGAGTTTCATTATTCCAGTTTTCTTCACCTAATTCTTTTTTACAGTAATATTCAATGTATGAATAAATCGCAAGAACAAAGAGAGCTGGATCTGTACCATTGAGAGTTTTTAGCCTATTTACTTGTTCCAAATCTGTTGCCATTTTTTTATCCTCTTAGATTACCGAATCTTTATTTCTGATTTTAAAACCTTTGTTTCTTTTAATCCTGAATCCACTATAAAATCATTCAATTCAGAACTATTTTGCCGTGAAAACGGACCAATTATAATTTCAGGTATAAGCTTTGAAGTCCAATCTTCATCAAGATTTAAATATCGACAAGATCTTATTGTTGAAAAAATAACAAATTCCTTATTTGCTAGACCACTAAGATCATGCCATTGTTCGGCCTTATCTGTAATTTTGATTTTCCATGTATCTTCTATTTGCTTAAACAATCTAATTTTATTATGCCAAGAACAATCATCATATAAAAGACGAATTTCTGCCTCTTCATTCCAATAATTTTCTTTAACAAAATAAAGAATAGATTGGTATGTTGCCGCCAAATGTGTATATCCTTTGATTTTCAATATATCACAAATCTTATTGTCATCAGGTTCTTTTGTGTTTTGCTTAATTTGTTCATAATACTTTTTTAGACCTTCAAAGATTCTATTTTTTCTAGATTCTTTATCATAAGATATTTCTTTGATTGAAAAAGCTTCTAGCATGGGCAGATTAATACTATAAAGTACGTCTAAGTCAAAGCCTATACATATTCCCGTCATTCCCTGAGAATATCTTTCCCAATGAGAAAGACTATCCCGTTTTCGGCTGAAACATGTGCTATATGGTTCTGTAGGCATATTACATACTTCCTTAAACTCTTCTTGATGTTGTTCTGCCTGCTCTTTTAATATAGTTAAAAAAGGATATTTGCTCCCATATTGACTTTCAATTTCTTTGTAATCAACCATAAATGTGTCTACAGAATATCCACCTTCAGATGGATCATTCATGTTTCTTAAACTGGTCAATAAAAGGCGTTTGTCTTTCACGATAGAGTAAAAACCATTTATGGTTGTGTAATGATATGCTATTTTTTCCACAAATTATCTCCTCTAATCAAACAAACTAGGCTGATTATTTTCCTGTATTTTCTTATTTGCTTTCTTACCTTTTCTAGAATCTTTCTTTATAAGCTTTCCATTCTCGTCAACGAAGCTGCTCCGATTTCTTGCTGATGGCAGGTGTTGTTGAGTTTTAGGAGGCGGCTCATGATTTCTTTGCGGACTTCTCGGCAGGCAGTGTAGCGATGGCGGTCGTTTTCTGGGAGGAACTCTAGGTCATAAAAGCCGTGATTTAATATGATATCGTTCCAGCCGTAAGCGGAGGCTCCTGCCATGCCGTATTCTACCTGGATGCTGTGCATTATCTGGATTTCGTTTATACCCCAGGCAGCATCTTCTTCTGAACATTTTGCGGTTTTGATTACAGCCTTAATGTCCAGATTTTCCTGATAATAAAGGTTGTAAAGATTTGTGAGCCCTTCAGAAATTAAATCAGAAAATGCCGATCCTTCTTGATAAGATGGATTAAACTGAATCAGAGGCTCTGGCCACATAGATTTATCATTACCATATTTTTCTAATTCTTTTAAGATTTGAGGATCTTCAATATCAACAAAGCTCTGAGAAAAAGCTTTGAACTGTTCTATTATTTGACTATGAAGTTTGAAAAAATCTTTTGTGGCTTCTGACATTTTAATTCCTCGTTTTTTACTTCAAACACAATTATTTCTATATCAAGTATAATATTATACCACATTATCCAATTTTTTAGTGTAAAAAGTCAGAATTCCTTATTAAAGCTCACACATTCAGACAGGCAATTCCAAACAGTCTTTGTCAGAAAATGCCTCAGAACTACCATGTTTATAGATTTTTACATGGTATTCTTTATTAACCTTTTCATTCTGCAAGGCTTCATCAATAGTTTTTCCGTTTTCCATATCAAGTTCAAACTCTTGATAATCTCCCTGGTCACCAACCGCTATTATTTTTGTGCAATGAAAAACAGGTATAATATAATCTTTAATTTCCTGTAAAGTTTTATTTATCCGATTTTCAACAGTTTTATCAGTATTATTCTTATAATTTTCAGTAAAACTTCTCCATCGTCGGTCAGGAGAAAAACCAAGTTCGTCGTCATCTATCCATAAATCTATAGTCTTGTCATTAACAGTAATATTCCAGCCTCTTTTTTTTCCTCTATCATAGAGATGAATACTAAAACAATGTCCGCCAGAAAAAGCTGTTTCGTAGTCCTCGTCATAACAGTAAATCATCCAACCAGTTTGAATATTTACCTTAGAAATGTCTGTATATGACGTATCGTCACAACCTGTAAAAACAGCATTCAAAGGTTTTATCCTTTTTCTAAATTCAAGAAGAAAACCTACCGCATTCATATTCTCAAAATCATGATCCAGATAATATGCAATATTGCACCTCATATGTCCCCCTTATATTGTCATTATTATAATATGTTATGATGTCAAGGAATGGCACTGTTAAAAAAATTATTAGAGCAAGTAAAAAAAGCCTCCAAACCCTCTCCGATTTTCCTAATTCACACTTTATGCTTGTGGGGTAGAGTTTTGTTGAGTCAGGTATTTTCGCCATTCCGGGCGGATATCTAATCCCGGCCAAAAACGAGAACCATTGCTTAATCGCTTTTGAAACCCTTTTTCCTGCATCTGAGTGCTAAGCCATTTGTGACTCATTTTTAGTTCATTGTTTCTGACACACCACTTTTCATAAGCTGTGTACAAAACTGTGTTGTCTAAGCGGCACTTCTGGCTTGCATCAATTTCGAGACAATCCGTAATAAAGTTTTGAATGCTATCCATATCATCTCTGTAGCCTGCAATTGCCTCAGAAACGGCTTGTGGCTCATTGCTAAGACCTTCTTTTTCCCAAAGCTTGTAGCCTTGCAAAAGCCAGTTTAAAATACCAGAGTTTTCGGCAATCAGTTTTTCAGTAAGATGTTTGTCTCGTTTTTCTGGTGGAATTGTTACAGTAAAAGGTATCATCTTGATTCTTCGCCAGATGCCATTGTCGCCACCCTTAATTTTTGGCTTATGGTTTGTTGCCATAAAAATCTTGAAAGTTGGATTAAAGTCAAAAAACTCTCCGTAAAGGAATCTGGCTGTAATCTTATCGCCGCCAGTAATTTGCTTTATCAAGCTTTCACTTAGAGTTTTTCCCTGTTCAGCTTCACTTGTAGTAACAAGTCTGGCTCCTTTTAGTCTGGCAAGGTCATTTGACTGTTCAGATGGCTTTTTCATAAAGGTTTCTGTTCCTGCAGCATTGGCGTAATTTCCAAACAAATATTCCAGAACATTTAAAAATGTAGACTTTCCATTTGCACCGTTGCCATAAAGAAAAAACATACACTGCTCAGACATATCACCACTTAAAGAATATCCCATTGCCTTTTGAACAAAACGAATAAGCTCAGTATCGTTATTAAAAATCTGTTTCAAAAACATATTCCAGATAGGACACTGTGCATTCTTGTCATAAATGAAGTTGCTCTTTTTTGTAATGAGCTGTTCCTTATCTGGCGAAAAACATTCTCCAGTTCTTAGATTGATTGTAAGTTTATCTGCATTAAAAAGGTAATGTTCCAAATCCATTCTATCGCTTTTAATTCTTATGGATTCGGTCATAGTCATAATTCCGATTGCAGCTAATATGCGTTTATAGTTTTCACTTCTCATAATATGTTTTTCAAAATCTGACTGCAATTTTATGTCGGTGATAACTCTAAGAACTCTGTACATTTCGTGAATAAAACTTTTGTACATTGCAGAAACTCTGTCTTCATCATCAATTTCCCAACAGGTCCCATTCCATAACAAGAACTTTTTCCATTTACTGCAATAGCGGATAGAATCTCCGTAAGCCTTCAAAAAATAATCACAGTTTGTGATATCCGTAAATTGCATTTCACCAGTAACATACTTATTTGCTTTTAAATCCTTTGCAAAAGCAAACAATGCCTGTTTTTGCTGCGATGTAAGATTTGTTTCATTTATTTTCATTTGCCCTCCCTTTAGGCTATTATGTTATCTTTTCAGAAGGAGTATCCTGATTTTTAAAAACTCCTGATTTTTCTTCTAGAATAGATTTATTTGTAATTGGATCCATTTTTATAGGTATGCCAACTCTTTTAGTTATTTTAACCGGGTAACCATCATGCATGGTTAGCGTCACAGTTATATCGCCATAACGATGTTCTCTGGCTTTTTCTTTAAAGTATTTAAAAATCTCGTAAGCCATTTCATCAATTTCCTTATAACGGTTTCTTTTCATATATTCACCTCACTTTATTTATCGGCACAGAGTATAGTTCCCAGGTACCAGGTTTTGTTTTTCATTGACCCCTCCGTTTTTCTTAAGCAGTCTTATAGTTTTTCCAAGCATCCTGCATGATGATTTTAATGTTGCTTAATTTTTCTTCTGTGTCATGGTCAGAGTAGTGAATAGACATCTTTTCACTTCTGTGGCCAAGAATTGCCTGAACAGTTTTCATGTCTGTACGCTGAGAAAGAATAGTTGCACAGAAATGTCGCAAGCTGTGGAATACAATATTGCGTTCTTTTCGCTGTTCCTCACTTATGCCAATTTCTGCCATAGCTTCATAAAAACTATCCTGGTAGTAAGACGGCCAGAAAGGCTGTTCGGGTTTTACGTTGCTAAAGAAGGCATAACTTGTATCAGAGTAAAGTGGATTTTCACGAGCTCTGTTTAAAAGCCTTACAGCAATAAAGCGATCAATTGGGACATCACGCTCATCAGTATTTTTAGTTGATTTCAATCCATCCATCTCGCTCCAGCTGTGACGTACATGAATAATTTCTGCTTCAAGATCAATATCACATACACGAAGTCCGCTGATTTCCCCAGCTCGCAAGCCACAATAAGCCGCAAGTTCAAAAGCAAGTTTTCCAACAGGATTATTCCATTCTAGATTCAAAAGGGCTTTTACTTCCGACTCAGTTGGAATACCTCGTTTGAGTTCATCCGTTCCGTAACGCTCAATGCCAGCCATAGGGTTTGAAGGAATCTTGTGCTTTTCAAAAAGATAACGCAAAGCCCGGCTACCACAGTTAATAGCTTTGTTTACAGTACCACCTTTAAGTCCACGTTCAGAAAAAAGATAGAAAAAGAAATCTTCAAGTTCTTCTTCATCCAAATCTTCAATAAGCTTGTCTTCGCCAAAATAAGGAAGCCAGTAATTCTTTGCAAGACTTTTCATGTTGTCAGTATGTTTTCTGGACATCTGTTTGCCTTTTGCAAGATAGCGTTTAATAAAATCACTTGTTTCATAATCCCAAAAAGAGATGAGAAATTCAGAGAGCTTAATGCCTGCTTCATTTTGAGTTTTTGATTTTAAATGATTTGGATGTTGAGAGTAAGAAAGAGAAGCTAGAGAATCAAACTTCTCACAAAGAAGAGAAAACACAATCCGGGCATCATCTTCCGAAAGATGCTCCACCATGTTTTTTAAGTTGATTGGAATTAAAGAAGTGGGATTTGAAAAAAAACGGGAATTACTTCGACAATCAGGAACCCCATTTTGCAACCAGGATGTTGCAATCATAGTAGCTTCAACTTTGTCTTTAGTGTGAGTGCTTTTTCCAGAATCGCGGATACCTGTTACAGGGTCTATGAAATAAACCCTGTAATAGCCAGAACTGTTCCTGCCAAGATAGAATTGGCGCATAAAAACCTCCTCATAGTTACAACTGAGTAACATTGAGACAGATTTAAGCAAAACTGAATAGTATCCGATTTTGTATCCAATCGTTTATCCAATCTGCGTAAATCTAAACTGTTTTTAACGCCTACTCTAATACTTACAGGTAGTTAAAATTAAAATACTTCCGACCTAACTCTTGATAATACAAGTAGTTACATATAAAAAGAGCCCGTCATAGACGAGCTACTTCTTTTGAGACTGACACGATTCGAACGTGCGACCCCCACCTCCGCAGGGTGGTGCTCTAATCCAGCTGAGCTACAATCTCATACTCAAACACTGGCTTAACTAGGTGTTTAGATCGGAGGCGACAGGAGTTGAACCTGCCCGGCCCTTTCGGAACCGACGGATTAGCAATCCGTTGTATTACCGCTCTACCACACCTCCAGCGGACGGAGCGAGAGGGATTCGAACCCCCGGTAACTTGCGCTACAACGGTTTTCAAGACCGCCCCAGTACGACCGCTTTGGTATCGCTCCATTAAGTGAGTTATAATTTATAGGTTTTTGTCGAATATGTCAAGACTTTATTGTCAAAAAAGTGTAGAATAATGAATAATCTCGGCAAAAAATTATGACATCATCTGTATGGGGAAAAATGGAAGGATTATGGAAGCAGCATTATATTTAATTCCCGTTACTCTTGGGGAAACAGAAATCAATCAGGTTTTACCGTCTTATAATCATGATATAATTGTAAACATCAAACATTTTATTGTAGAAAATATTCGATCGGCCCGACGCTTCTTAAAAAAGGTTGAAAAGAGCATTGATATCGATGAACTTACTTTTTATGAACTGAATCGTCACACTGACCGCAAAATTATCGGCCAATATCTGGAGCCTCTTCAAAATGGTCAGCCACTTGGTATTATTTCGGAAGCTGGTATTATTTCGGAAGCAGGGTGTCCTGCAATTGCAGATCCAGGTGCTGATGTTGTCGCAATCGCCCAGTCAAAAAAACTGCGTGTAATTCCTCTGGTTGGTCCTTCTTCAATAATTATGTCGGTTATGGCAAGTGGCTTCAACGGACAGTCTTTTGCTTTCAACGGATATCTTCCTGTAGAAAATTCTCAGCGCGTAAAAGCTTTAAAAAAACTTGAAAATAAGATTTATAACGAAGATCAGACTCAGCTTTTTATAGAAACTCCCTACCGAAACGCAAAAATGATAGAAACAATTCTTCACAGTTTGCGTCCTCAAACAAAGCTTTGTATTGCTTCGGGAATAACTTGCGCCGAAGAATATATTAAAACCCGCACAGTAGAGCAGTGGAAAAAAGAAAAATTGCCGGAACTGGGTAAAGTCCCGACAATCTTTTTGCTGTATAAATAATTTTTTTTGCCGCGATAAAGCAACTTATCTCTCAAACACCATTTTTCCGTCAATAAAAACGGTGTGGACTTTTCCTGTAAGCCTTTTTCCTTCAAAAGGAGTTGCCTTTCCTTTGCTGAAAAAGTCTTTTGCGTAAACTGTCCATTCTTCATCTGGATTAAGCAGGGTTAAATCAGCATCATAACCAGGCTTTAAAAGTCCTTTGTTAAGACCCAGTATGCGGGCTGGATTAGCAGACATCAGCTGACTTAATCTTCTTGGATGAAGGTCATTTTGCTTTACTAAAACAGTGTTGCAAACTGCGTAGGAAGTTTCAATTCCTGTAAAACCAGGAGAGCCGGCAGCCTTGTCATCCATAGTGTGAGGCGCATGATCTGTAGAAATAACGTCTGCTGTTCCGTCCCGCAGGGCTTCAATTAAAGCAAGTCTGTCCGATTCGGGGCGAAGAGGAGGATTTACCAGTGCGCGAATCATTGGTTCTTCTGTACCAGCCAAGGCAAGATGATGAGGAGTTACTTCACAGGTAACAGTAAAATTGCAGCTTTTGCTTTTGTTGTTTTCATTGTGTTTTTTAAAAAGATTTTCTGCAAGTTTTTTTCCTTCCCTTACAGCATCAATGGATTTTTTTGTACTGACATGCGCAATATGAACATGACAATCAGCCTGACGAGCAAGCATTATGTTTCTTACAGTTGCAACGTCCTCAGCTAGAGCAAGATAATTATTCGCTCTAGTAAGATCTTTATCAATCTTTGAAATAGCCTTTTTGTCAATATTTGTGATATCACCAGCTCCCCAGGCAGAAAGTCCGTTTTCCTTCATAATTTTAAGGGCATTCTGACGATAAGGAAAAGCCATCATTCCCAGAGTCATATCTTCACTATGGCAGCTTACAATAATTCCTTTTTTTGCGGCCTTAGTCATTGCTTCCAGCATCAAGGCAGAAGAAAGCACATCTTTTCCATCTTCAGTAATCACCGGAATGTTAGCCCGTTCAATCTTATCAAGGTGAGATGTATCTTCTCCGCCAAAATCCCTGGTAAGACTTACGGTCTGAAAAACATGTGCCAGTCCCAAAGCAGCAGCTTCTTTTTCAATCTGCAAAGCCATCTCATAAGAAGAAACTACCGGTTTTGTATTTGGCATTGCAACCACGGTTCCAACTCCACCTGCAATTGCGGCTTTTAATCCGCTTTCCAAATCTTCTTTTTGTGTTTGTCCCGGATAACGAAGATGAACATGCATGTCTATAAAGGCTGGAGTTACAGTGAGCCCCTGGGCATTATAAAACTCAATTTTTTCCGAAGGGCTGTAGCCATCCTCTTTTAAAACTGAGCGGGCAAAGTCAGTAACTGTTTCCAGCGAGGTAAAATATCCCTGAAAAATCGAGCGAATCTGTTTATCTTCTATAAGAATTGCTCCCGGACCGTCCGTATTTTCGTCCAAAAGTTGAGCGTTGTAAATTAAGGTGATTTTTGCCACTATTAATTTCCCCCTGAAACTGTACCCGCGCTTGATGAGCTTGCCGAACTGGTTCCTGTTCCTGCCAGATAAAGAGTGTCACAATATTCGCATTTATAAAGTCCTTTCTTTTTGTCAGCAAGAATAAAGGTCGGTTTTACATAATGTTCGGTCTGAGTAATGCAGCGTGGATTTTTGCAATTGAAAACCCCCTGTACCTTTGAAGGCAGTTCCATTGTGATTTTTCGCACAATCTGTTCGTTTTCAATTACGTTTACACAAATATCCGGATCAATGAAGCCAAGTACTGAATAATCTATGTTGATTATGTTATCAATTTTGATGATATCCTTTTTACCTGATTTTTCTGAAGGAACATTCTGAATAAGGCAGGAAGTGAAGGGGGCTTTATTTAATCCCAGCCACTGATAAATCTGCCAGCCGGCTCCCGCTCTTATATGGTCGATTACAAGTCCATTTTTAATTGTATTTACGTTCAACATTATAATGCTCCTGTCAATTTTGCTATAAGTGCCATACGGGCGTACATTCCGTATTTTACCTGCTTAAAGTAGGCAGCTCTTGGGTCATTGTCTACTTCTGGTGTGATTTCGTTTACGCGTGGAAGAGGATGAAGAACAATCATGTTTTTGCGGGCCATTTTCATTTTTTCGCTGTCCAGAATGTAGCTGTCCTTTAAGCGGATATAATCCTGTTCATTAAAGAATCTTTCCTTTTGAACTCGGGTCATGTAAAGAATATCCATTTCGCCGATTACTTCATCAAGGCTTTCTACAATTTTATATTCAATTCCAGCCGGCTCAAGAATATTTGTAATAAGATAATCAGGTACCGAAAGCTCTTTTGGACTGATGAATATGAACTTATTTCCTTTGAAGTGTCTTAATGCTTCTGCAAGGGAATGAACTGTGCGTCCAAACTTCAAGTCGCCGCAGAATCCTACTGTATGATTTTCCAAACCACCCAGCAGTTGTCTGATTGTAACTAAATCAGTAAGGGTTTGTGTCGGATGAAAGTGTCCGCCATCACCGGCATTTATAATAGGGCAGGCTGAATATTTGCTTGCAAGAAGAGCCGCTCCTTCTTTTGGTGAACGCATGGCAATTATATCTGCATAAGAAGAAACTACGCGGATTGTATCTGCAAGGGTTTCGCCTTTTACTGATGATGTATTGTCTGCATCTGAAAAACCTTCTACAGAACCACCAAGTCGGAGCATTGCCGCTTCAAAACTAAGCCTTGTTCTGGTGCTAGGCTCAAAAAAAAGTGTCGCGAGAATTTTCCCGCGACACACATCTTGAAAAGATTTAGGATCAACGATAATCTGTTCTGCCAAAGAACAAATCTCATTAATTTCTGAAACGGATAAATCATCCGGTTGAATTAAATGACGACCAGTCAGCATTGTACAACTCCAAAAACTAATTTTTGTAATACTAGCACGAAACAAATAGTTTTGGAAGTCTTTTTTATTCTTTTGTATTCTTTGTATTTTTATTTTTTCTCGAGGGTAATAGGACCTAAATCAATATCACTTTTTCCAGTAGTATCTAAAGGAGGAATTGTTTTTGTCTTAAAGCTGCCGTTTTCTTCATCATCTACATCTACAAAAGATACTTTATATACTCCTTCATAATCTAAACAAAAGAAGAATTTTCCTTCAATATTTGTTGTACCTTGATATTCATCATTAACGCGGATTTCAATATTTGGGATGGGCTGTTCTGGAGTGTCCGGGTCTCCATCTATGTCACCGTTAACACTTCCAGAGATATATACGCTAGAGTAGCCCAAAGGCATTCCATAGCATGAAACTAAAGTCCCGATTCCAAGAAAACCAAGGATTGTACTTATAATTTTTTTCCAGGTAAGTGTAAGCTTTTTCATAATTCATTCCTTCTGCATCACTATTTTTGATTATAATACAGAAATCAGTTTTGTAAACAGAAGCTTTGTATATATGCTTATATCGTCATCTTTTTTGTATGATTTATCATCAACTTCTACAGCTACATAAAAAGTTCCACGCTTTTGCCCCTGTATAGAAAATGTTGCTTTCGGAATTATGTTTAATCTAAAAGTACCATCGTCTTTAATGGTATAGGCATTTTCATTTGCAATTCTGTCAATTTCTGTAACCTTTCCATCTTTTATTTCAAAAAGTGTATAAGAAAGTGCCTTTTCAGTCTTTGGAATTACAGTTATAAATATGGAATTGTTTGACTTTATTGTCTCAATGTTTGCGTCAAGCTTGTATTTATCGGTATCTGTAGTTGAAAGTATTTCAATTGTATTATTTACTAATACAAAAGGACAGCCTGAAAAGAAAAATAACGAAATAGAAATTAAAAAAATCTGCAAAAGGCGGAAAATACCTTTATTATAAATCATATTTTTCAATTTTCTTCTCCAGTCGTTGGAACTTGTTTTCCCAATAAAAATACTACTTCAATAGCCGGGGTTGTTGACCATGTGAAAAAGCCTGCTGCAGTATAAGCTGGTGGTTTTATGTAATACATTCCAGAATATGTTGAAGGATACTGGTATTCATATTCTCTTTGTTTCCAGGCAAAGTTATTTTTTAATGCCATTCTTACAGCAATTCTATTAGTGATTTTATAGGAATAATTTAAATTTACTGCCAGACCGCGGCCACCACCGTAATTACCATCAGCTACTTCTATTGCGGAGGTAGAATAGCCTAAATCAAAACGAAGCCAGCTTTTATCAGTTAATGGCCATTCATAATTTATACCAAGACTGTAGATGGTTGCTAAGTTGTTGGAATAGAAGGCACCAAAGTTTTTATAAATCGGAAAGCTAACACCAAGTGTAGTCCCCAGATTACTGCTCAGATATTTTTCTGAATTTACGAAAGTATATCGAGCAAACGAAAAATTGAATGTTGCACCAAAATCAATTTCAAACTTTGGAAACGAAAACAGGGGGATACAGCAAAAAATGATAATCAACAATGATGCAATTTTCTTTTTCATTTTCTTCCTAACTACGAACTGTTTTAGTGTTTGAGCAATTCGGTATCTTCTATAAAGTAAACCAAATCTCTTTCTGTAAATGGATCTTCAAATGCACTGGCGACAATGAAGAATGATTTTACCTTTGCTGACAATTGAATCAGCTGCTCAGAGGCTTCCTTATAATACCATGAATCTACAAAAGGAACAAATGAAGGTCTGTTTGTCTCGCTGATTTGAAGTTCCATTTGCTTGTTCATGAAGTCATCATAGTATTTTTCTGAGAGCCAGTCATAAATCAGATTTAGAGATATGCTTTCAATCTGTTCATCATCCTGAGAAAAGTATGACCAAATCCAGGTGTTTCCGCTGACTGTTTTTGCATAATCCCCATAGATTTCTCTTGCATCTTCTTCATTAATTTTTCCAATCAGACAGGTTTCAAACTTTCTTCCTTTTTCTAAATTTGCTTTGGCAATGGAAGCAATTGAATTTTTAAAGCTGCTGTTATTGTAAAGTTCATTCTGGGCAAAAACAGTTGTCAGGTAAGTGTTAAACTGAATATCTGTAAGGTTGTCAGCAACAATTTTAATCAGTAAATCATTGTCAGCGTTTATGCCTGTAAAAGTGTAAATGTCATCTTCTTCCGAAATAAATCCGTGATAGTCTTCAATCCCTATAGTGATTTTACGCTCTGTTTCTGTTTTTATTTCTTCTGTATTAAAGGCTTTTCCTTTTTGAAGATAAACTGTCAGGCTGTTTCCAAATAATGGATCTTTCAAAATAGAAGTTACTGCGGCTGTTACTCTTTCTTTTTGATAAATATAATTTTCCAAATCTTGAGTCCATTCGTCATCAAGTTCATCGGCAATTATGTTTTTAACGTCATAAATAATCATTTCTTCAATTTCATAATCGTTATTCAGTGGAAAATCTTTTATACAACTTTGAATGTCCGCATTAAGGCTGTCCGGAATTCTTGCATTTTCAAGATTGAAAGCAGTAATTGCTGTGTTGAGAACAAAATCATTATATTTTTTTATGCTTGAATAAATCAGGTTGTAATTCTGAATTTCTGTGTTTTCAATTCCAAGTTTTTCCAAAGATTTTGCAAGTTCTTCAGCTTCTTCTTCTGTTTCAAAGGCACCTGCATAAAGATTAAAGAGAAATCCTTTTGCTTCTGAATAAGTTTTTATAACTGAAGGCTGTGAATCCAACATTTCAAGACGTTTTTTGTCATATTCTGCGCGTTTTGAATCCCTGTAAGAGCGTACAAAAAGTGTATATGGTTTTTCTTCAGAGAATGCTACATCCTCTGCGTAATTCACTTTTAAGGAATCTGTTGCGGCATTGTTTATTTCAAGTGTGATTGATGGAAGTTCTTCTTCCTCTTCTTCTTTCTCTTCCTCTTTTTCCTCTTCTTCTTTTAAATCTTCAGCATTTTCTTCTTCAGGTTCTTCTTCAGGTTCTTCTTCAGGTTCTTCTTCAGTTTCTTCTGATTTTTCTGCTTCCTTTGATTCTTCTGCATTTTCTTCTTCTGTGGCAGAACTTTCTGCTTCTTTATTTGAACTTTCTTCAGTAACAGAACTTTCTGCTTCTAAACTTTCTGCCTCAACTGGACTTTCTGTTTCTTTTTCAGCAACAGTTTCTGCTGTTTCCTTTACTTGTGTTTTGCTAGTGGCCGTATTTTTTGCTGCAATTTCTTTTTCAATTTTTTTAGCCTGAGAAAGCATGTCTGAATCATAAACTTCATCTTCCTCTATAGGTGGAAGTTCTTCCTGGAGTACATCCTTTTCTGGTTTTGCAGGTGCTTCGGACTTTGTTGCTGTATTTGTATTTTTTGCACTTTCTGTTGCAGTTTCAGTCTTTACAGCTTTTTCTGTCGTTTTTTCAGTCTTTTTGTCTGTTTTTGCGGTAGTTTTTTTTGTTGTTTTCTTTGATGAAGCTTTGTCAGTTGTTTCAGCCTTTTTACTTTCTGTCTGGCTTACGGTATTTACGCTCTTTGCGTCTGTAGTTTGTACTGGAACTTCTTCTGTTGGTGTAATTGCTGCCGGTGTTTGCTTTTTTGCTTCTTTTTCAATTACCACATCCTTTGTAACATCTACCGGCTTTTGAGGTGCAGGACTTGCCGTAATTTTATCACTTGCAGTACAAATCCAGATTCCGCGTATCTTAAGCTTTTTGATTACAGGATTTTTTTCTATTTCTTTGATTTTACTGCGGGCAATATTTCTGTCACTGTAACCCGGTGCAAGCAAAACACGATAATAAAGCTCCGAGTTTTTTTCATAATTATCGATGATAGAATCAAAACCATTATATTTTAAGGATTCTACAAGGGCCTGTGCATTTTTTTCGTTTTTAAAAGACCCTAAGCATAAATACCAGTCCTGAGAGAACACTGGTAAACTAAAAAGTAATGTAAGTAAAAAAATGATGGAAAAGCGTTTAAAGAAATTATTCATAAAAACCTCATTAATTCTTCGACATTTTAGCACAAAAACTAAATATTTTTATGATATAATAGTATTTATGAATCCAATAGAAAAAATAATTAAAGAGAATATACTTGATTTAAATACGGTTTTTGTTTTTCCTACTCAGACAGCAGCAGATTTGTGGGCAGACAAGGCAACTCTCGTTACAGATGTTTCAGCAGTAGCAATGGAACGCTTTCTTGCCTGGGATGATTTTAAAAGTCAGTCCGTAAAAAGCCATCAGACAGATAGAACTTCCATTCCTTCCACCATGCGCCAGATTTTTTGTGAAGGAGTTCTGGCTCAAAATGCAAAAGCACCTTTTTTTAAAAGTATAATCCCTCCAAAATATGCAAAAAATGCCTCTAATTTTCTGAATTGGATAAGTGGAATCCTGCCAAGTCTTTCAATCTGGAAAAGTTATTATGAACATTCTGGTAAAGATGCTGATGATGAAGATTTGGATTTGTTGAAGCTTTATGAGCTTTATAAAAACTTTCTTGATTCTCATAAACTTTTTGATCCTGCCTGGGAAAAGCCTCCTTTTAAAAAAGACGGAAATCATTATTTTATTTTTTATCCGGAGATTTTGTCTGATTATACGGAATATAAAGCTCTGTTGGAAAACTCCTCCGAAGATATAAGTCTAATTCATTTGTCCCAGCAGGAGGTTACAGAAAACGACATTTCTTCTGCCCTGCCTAAAGTTCAGTTTTTCAAAAACTCCCGTTCAGAATTAAAAGCAGTCGCTCTTCTCTTACGGCAAATCCATTATAAAGAAAAGCTTCCCTGGGACGAAATTGCAATCAGCGTTCCAGATTTGGACAGTTATGGTGTTTATCTGGATCGGGAACTTGAGCTTTATGAAATCCCTCATGTAATCAGAGCGTCAAAATCCCTTTCTTCAACTGGTTCTGGAACATTTTTCCTTCAACTGCAAAATTGTGTAGCAAATGATTTTAATTTTGAAAGTCTGAAGAGCCTGCTTTTTAATACAGAGCTGCCCTGGAAAAATCCGGAGCTTTCAAAAGAGCTTATTGCTTTTGGCCAGACCAACAACTGTATCTGCAATTTTGTATATAAAAATCAAAAAAATGATATCTGGCTTAAATCCTTTTCAGATAATTACAAGATAAATCCCGAACTTAAACCTTATTATCAGACTCTGAAAAAACTTGCGGAAAACATTGTAAAGGCGGAAACCTTTGAAAAAATCCGTACTGCTTATTTTACCTTCCGAGCCAAGTTTTTTGATATGGATAAGTGTCCGCCAAAAACTGACCGTTTAATCAGCCGTTGTATTTCTGAACTGGGTAGTCTCATTGATTTGGAGCGTAATTTCCCGGATTGTCATGTTGAAAATCCCTATAAGTTTTTTATAAATAAGCTGGACAGCACCTTGTATCTTGAACAGACCGACAACAGAGGGGTACAGATTCTTCCATATAAAATGAGTGCAGTAGCGCCTTTCAGCTGTCATGTAATTTTGGATTCAAGTCAGAGCGCACTTTCTGTAGTTTATAAGCAGCTTTCTTTTTTACGCGAAGACAAACGCCGTCTCCTTCTTAAAGCTGATGATCCAAATATTTCAGAAGCCTTTATCAGACTTTATTCAATGAACTCTTACAGCCATCCGGCAATTTTTACTTGTGCCGCAAAAACCTTTACAGGCTATTCACAAGCCACAAGTTATCTGGAAGAAGAAAATTATCTTTCTAAAGAACCGGATTATTTTAACGAAGATTTTTATCAGGAAGAAAGAAAGTCCCTGCTGGAAAATCATAATCCAATTTCAAAAATCACACAGCTTGGAAAAGAAGGTTTTGATTTCTGGATAAAAGCCCAGCTTTCTGGCGGACAGAAGCCCGTTTCAGAAAATGTAGAAGCAGTGATAAAGGAAAAAGTTGCTGCCGGGCGTTTTGATGGAGATTATTTAAAGGTTTCTGCAACCCACCTCAGGCGCTTTTTTGAATGTCAACGCAGCTGGCTTCTTTATTATATCATCTCTTTGAATCAGCTTGATGATGAAGCAGCCCTTATGAATCAGTTTGCTCAGGGAACTCTCAAGCATAAAATCCTTGAATTATTTTTGAATGCCCTTAAAGCATCAAATCAGGTACTGTCAATTGAAAATGAGGAGCTGCCGGAAAGCCATGTTCAGATTCTTAGGGAATGTATTGTAACTGCAATTAAAGATAAGGAATACGGCAGAAACCATAAAAGTTATCTGGCAAGGGAAGTTCTAAATACAACAGAAGAAGCACTTTTTGAAGAAATGCTTAAAACAATAACTGCAATAGCCTTTAAGTTTGAAGGATTTTCTGTTTACGGCACTGAGCAGAAGTTTGAGTATAAAATAGAAGAAAATAAACTTTTATGTGAGGGATATGCTGACTGTCTTTTGCAAAATCCCGAAGATGGAGGTTTTATTCTGATTGATTTTAAGTCAACAAAAAATGCAATTCCTCCTGTTCTTACTCAGGAAGATTTAATTAAACATCCCGAGGTTGAATATCCAGATTTCCAGATGCCTATGTATCTTTTTCTTTTGAAGAATCAGAAGCAAAAGTTTCCTGTTGATACCTGTATGTTTTACAGTATAAAAGAATGTCAGCCTAAGGAAATTGAGCTGGAATCTTTTGCACCTGTAATGGAAAAGTTTGAAGAAGCACTGAAGGTTTATGCGGACAATATTCGTAATCAAAAGTATTTTGAAAATCCCAAAAAGGATTTTTCTGAATGTTATGACTGTACTTACAGGGCTATATGCCGCAAGATTTTTACTGTGGGAAAATCTCTATAAGTTTTTGCGGAAGTGTGAGGAGAAAAAATTATGCGTGAAATAGATGAATATCAGAAAGCGGCAATCAAGGCCGATTTTAATGCGGTTGTAAGTGCGGGTGCAGGTTCTGGAAAAACAACAGTTCTTTCGGAGCGTTTTACAGATTTGGTTTTAAACCGCAATTGCGAGGTTGATCAGATTCTTACTTTGACCTTTACTAAAAAAGCTACCGTAGAAATGTCATCACGAATCTACAAGGTTCTAAAAGAAAAAGCTCCCCAAAAAGCCCGGGATTTTTATAAGGCTAATATAAAAACTATAGACAGTTATTGTAATTCTGTTGCCAAAATGGGCTGTCATCTTTACGGCATTGCTCCCGACTTTACTCAGGACGAAAAAGCTGTTAAAAAAAGTATTGAAAATCTTGCCCTTCCTTTTATTCTGGAGCACAGAGACAGTCCTGCCATTAAAGCCCTTGTAAAAACAAAGGATTATGCCCAGATTACAAACGAGCTTTTTGTCGAACCCTTTATGGCAGATTCCACAATTGCTGAACCCATAGATTTTGAAAAAGGTCTAGAACTTCAAAAGGAAGAAATTATTTGTGCCTGGAAAAAGCTTTCTAAGAAAAATATGGATATTCTTTCTCAGTTATACCAGGCCTACAGGGATTTTGACGGCAATTCCCAGTTACAGTTTATGCTAACTTTGAGTTCTCTTCTTGATGATGGAGTTCCAGAAGAACCATTACTTAAAAATGAAGATATTGAAAAATCCGATTCTCGCCAACTGGAAGAGTTTACCCTTGCAATAAAAAAAATTGCAAACATCAGCTTAAAAGGGGCACCAAAAAAGGGCGGGGAAGAATTAAAGGAAATAATAAAAAGTCTAAGAACAGAATCTGATTCTTTAATTTCGCTCTGTAATTATGTTTCCGGTTTTTCAATTACAAAAGAGCTTACCATTTTGCTGGACAACTTTCAGAATAAAATAAATGACTTAAAGCGGACTATGGGCCTGCTTACTTTTAAGGATATTGCCAGTCTTGCAGTTTGTATTTTGCGTGATTTCCCTGAAATAAGACAGGTTGAAAAAGAAAAATACAAGGCCATAATGATTGATGAGTTTCAGGACAACAACAGTCAGCAGCGTGATTTGCTTTTTATGCTTTCCGAAAAACTTGAGCTTCACAATAAGGGCATTCCTCGCCCGGAAGATTTGTGCCCGGATAAATTGTTTTTTGTAGGTGATGAAAAACAGAGTATTTATCGTTTCCGTGGTGCCGATGTTTCGGTTTTCAGAGCCTTGTCCCAGGATTTTAAAGATGGAAATCTGAGCATGGAAATAAATTACCGTTCTCATCCTTCTTTAATAAAAGCCTTTAATATAATTTTTGGTGGAGAGCTTTCTGTATTTTTTACCCAAAAAGATGAAGAAAGGATAAAAAAAGAAGAGGAATGTGGCATGCAGCCGGAGCTTATTCCTGCTTATGAAGCTGTATATCATAATGTAAAGCTGCCTAAAAATGCTCCTGCAAAAGAATTGGAAAATCCTGATAAGTTTTTTGAGCCTCATATTCACATTGCACGATATAAAACTTCTACAGAAGCAAAGGAAAATCAGATTATCGAAGAAGAAGCCGAAGCAAACTGGGTTTGTGAAAAAATCAAGGAGCTTGCAGAAAAAGGTGTGAATGGAAAAAAATACCAGCCGCAAGATATTGTAATTCTTTTTAGGAGTTATAATCTGCAGCCTCTTTATGAGCGTAAGCTTCTGGAGCATGGAATCCCTTATAACACTGAGACTGTCACAGGCTTTTTTAATGACGGACTTGTTAATGATGTTTTTTCATTTTTAAGAATCTGCGTCTATGAAAATGACAGGTTTTCTTATGGTCAGGTTTTGCGTTCACCTTTTGTCAATCTCTCTGTGGAAGAAGCAGAAGCCCTACTCCTTGAAGAAGAAAATCCTTTTGATGGAAAAGGCATGGAGCTTTTAACTGGTGACAGTTTGCAGAGATATTTACATGCAAAAGCTTTTTATGAAGACTTTAAGGAAAGTTCTAAAACAGATTCTCTTACAACTTGTATTTCTAAATTATGGTACGGGGCAGGTTATCGATATGAAACCTTGTGGAATACAAAAGTTTACATGTACAATAAAATGTACGATTTGATTTTTGAACTTGCCCGCCAGTCAGAGCTTTTAAACATGAGTCTTTCTGATTTTGTTGATAGTGTTAGGGTTTATGCAGATCAAAATGGCAAGCTGGAAAATATGGATATTCCTTTGGATAAGGCAGCTGGTGTGTCTTTAATGAGTATTCATAAGAGCAAGGGACTTGAATATCCGGTTGTATTTATTTGCGGAACTCACAAGAAAGGCGTGAATGATTCTAATGCTGCTCCTGTTTTTTCAAGTGAAAGGTTTGGAATTACTGTAAATACACCGCCTTGTAAAAGCTTCCCTGATAATAAGTCAAATTATTTTTATGATTCTGTAGTTCTTGAAAATAAAAAGAAAGAAAATGCAGAACTTCGCAGACTTGTTTATGTTGCAGTAACTCGCGCTATTTCTGAATTATATATTACAAATGGTAAATATGCAGATAATCCGGAAGCCGCTGATAAGTATTATCCGGGAAGTGAGATAAAGCTTGATACAATTTATCATACTCTGGAACCTGTTATAAATTATTATGAAAATGGTGATTCAAATGAAACTGTAAAAAATTTCGGGTTTTTTGATGTAGAAAATATTCCTCCCTATGATTTGGAAGAAGTTGAAAAAGAAGCCGTGAATGAAAGCAGAAATACACCCGCTGCTAAAGCTGCCCTGATTAATTCATTAATTAAACAGAAGCTTTATGAAAATGCAGAAGTGATTGAAAAGGAAGCTGTTCCAAAAAAGTACCTGCTTCCAAGCCAGCTGCATGAAGCAGACGAAGAATCAATTCCTGAAAATTGGGGTAAAGATTATCTTGCAAATAATTTTCATTTCAGATTTGACCTTCCTTTCAGCGAGATAAACAAAATTGTTGAAGCCTCTGCACCTCGTTTTGGTTTTAATAATTTTGGTACTATTGCCCATGCTTATATGGAAGCTCTGATTACGGGGCAGGAGCCAGTGTATTCCAACCGCGAAATTATAGGTCTTGAAAATCAGGAGCGGGATTTACCTGTAATAAAGGCGGCTTGTTCTAAAATGCAGGAAATGTTCAAAAATAGTGATTTAGGAAAAGCAGCGATAAAGTCAAAATGGCATAAAAGCGAATATTCTTTTAGAAATCGTATTGGTGAAAAAATTGTAAAAGGAAGTATAGACTTAGTATTCCAGGAAGACGACGGGAATTATTCAATTGTTGATTATAAAACAAATCAAAGTATTGAACCGGCTATTTATTTTAATCAGCTGGCCTGTTATCGGCATGCCATAGCTCAGATGATGGGTGTAAAGGATGAAAAAAATATTCGCTGTTTCCTGTATTATCTGCGTTTTGGAAAAGCCGTAGATATTACAGAAAACTGCGATTCTATTGATTGTAGCGTTGCTTTTATTGATTACACAAAAGCAGAAGGCCTTCTACAATAGCTTTATGCTCTTCTGGTGCAATACGGGCGTATAAAGTATCTGGTGTATCATCAGGCATAACAGGAACTTTCTTTTGCAGAAGAATCTTTCCGCCGTCACATTCGCTTGTTACAAGATGAACTGTACAACCGCTTTCTTTTTCGCCTGCTGCAAGAACTGCTTCGTGCACATGATGTCCCCACATTCCAACTCCGCCAAACTTTGGCAAAAGAGCTGGATGCAGGTTTATTATTTTGTTTTCGTATTTTGTAAGAATATCGCCGACAAGAACAGTAAGACAGCCTGCTTCAACAATAGCATCTACCTTATATTCATTGCATACCTGCAGCATTGCATTTGAAACCGCCTGTCGTTTTTCCTCTCGGGAAGCAGCCTGTGCAGTTTCTTTGCCCATTACTGCGTAGGGACTTTTTATGGCAGTTGGAATACCGGCATTTTTAGCGCGTTCCAGAGCAAATGCATCTTTATGGTCGCTTATAACAACAACAATTTCATAAGGACAGCTTTCGCCCTTTTCTTTCTGGTAATCGATTAATGCCTGTAAGTTTGTTCCACCGCCTGAAACAAGTACGCATGTTCTTAATTTCATTTATCAGTCCTTAAATTATTAGTTCTTTAGAATATTAATCCTCAAACAAAACAGAATCTTTCTGACCATTTACTGAACCGGCAGCATAAGCAACTCTTCCGATTTTGTAAGCCTTCATAGGAGCTTCATTTTCACGGGCATATTTTTTAGCGTTTGCATTGAACATATCGATGATTTCATCAGCTTCTTTTGCAGAAACAGCAAGAACAAAACCAATTCCCATGTTGAATGTGTTATAAACATTGTCCAAATCAGCGCCGCGTCTAATTAATTCTCCAAAAATAGGAAGAATATCCCAAGAATCACGTTTGATAATAGAAATCAACTGCTTTTTGCCGTTCTTAGCTTTTGGATACATTCGAGGAATATTTTCATAGAAACCGCCACCAGTAACATGAACCATGCCATGAACTGCTTTTTTATAGCGGCCTAAAACTTCCATAACAGGCTTAACATAAATACGGGTAGGAGTAAGCAAAACTTCACCGATTGTTTTTCCTGTTTCTTTTCCATCAACTACAAAGGCATCGTTTGGATTTGGAACTAATTTTCGTACCAGACTGAAACCATTTGAATGAACACCTGTAGAAGACAAACCAATGAGAACATCACCTTCTTTAATGTCTTCGCCGGTTATCATGTCCTTTTTTTCGCCAATTCCAACACCAAAACCAGCTAAATCATATTTTCCTTCATCATAGAATCCAGGCATTTCGGCAGTTTCACCACCAAGCAGAGCACAGCCAGTTTCTACACAACCGTCAGCAACACCTTTTACCAAATCAGCGGCAACGGCAGCATCAAGTTTTCCACAGGCAATATAATCAAGGAAGAACAAAGGTTGAACACCAGAACAAAGAATGTCATTTACACTCATAGCAACGCAGTCAATTCCGACTGTATCATATTTCTTCATCTGGAAGGCAATATCCAGTTTTGTTCCAACACCATCAGTTCCGCTGACCATAACAGGATTTTTAATTCCTTTAGGTACTTCAAACATTCCATTAAAGCTTCCCAAACCAGTCAATAATCCTGGAATTGCAGTTCTTTTTGCATGTTCTTTGTACATATTTACTGCGCGGTAACCTTCTTCTACATCTACACCTGATTCTTTGTAAGTTGCCATAATTTGCTCCTATGATTTTTATCTAAAACTGAATGTCTATTCCACTTGCTGCTGCATCGTCTGCTAACTTCTTTCTGAATGAAACCAATTGTTCACGAAGTTCCGGATATTTTATTGCCAGAATCTGAACTGCCAGATAGGCTGCATTTTTTGCATTTCCTATTCCGACTGTAGCCACAGGAATCTGCGGAGGCATCTGTACAATTGATAACAGTGCATCCATACCACCAAGTCCATTAGATTTTTCAGAAATACACTCCAAAGGAACACCGATTACAGGAAGTGTTGTAATTCCTGCAATTACACCTGGAAGTGCGGCTGCAAGACCGGCTCCAGCGATAATTACTTCAAAACCATCTTTTTCAATTTCTTGTACGGTTTTCCTTAACAGTTCGCCTGCTCTATGTGCAGAAATTATAAAGGCTTTGTATTCAACGCCAAACTCTGCAAGAACGTCAGCGGCTTTTTTCATTGTGTCTTTATCGGACTTTGAACCAAAAAAAATTGCTACTTTCATACGTATTTTATAGCACAAAATCCATTTACTCTCAATATAGGGTAAAAAAAGCAAATAAAAAAATATCAGTATTCATCAGATGGGGAGGCAATTTGTTTGAGACCAAAAGAAGAGTCGGATTTGTCATAGTTTGCAACCTGAATGGAAGATGTGTCCAGCAGTTTTTCTACTGACACATTCAGAACCTTTGATAGGGCTACTAATTCAATGTCTGTGACAAAACGTGTTCCACTTTCAAGCTCCTGGATTCCGTTTTTCCCCACATCATGATTAATATTCTGAAGTTTTACTGCAAGTTCCTGCTGTGACCAATTTTTCTCCTTTCTGATTGCCGCAACATTCAAACCTGCAATATTATTTCTGCTACCAAATTTGTTCTTGTACATAACTTTTCCCAAACAAAAACGTCAAAGAAAAGAGTAATTTATTCTAAAAATAATATGACACCCAGTAGATGTCGAGGTGGTTTTTTGTATAAAATAAAATGTACATGGAAAAACAAATTCTAAAGCTAACAGGCAATTCAAAAAATTATTATGATAATCTTCTGTATTTTTTTAATACACTTAAAAATACAGGCTTTATCAAGAATTTTTCTGAATGCGGCTTCTTCTGTGAGCTGTCCCAGAAAAAAAACATTTTTCCGATTTACGATTTTTTTCTGAAAAATGAAGTTTACCCAGAAATGTTTTATTTTAACAAAGATGATTTAAGTTTTTTTCATACGCAAGCCTCCTTTCCAATGATTTCAACAAGAATAAATCTTGTGTACGTTCCGGAAGATACAGATTGTCAGTTGTCAGAATTTTATCCAGAGCTGATAGAAAATCTGCAAGGATTAGTTATCCTTACCGGAATGAATTCTACCTCCGATGTTTTTAAGTCTCTTCACACCTGGAGCATTATTCTCCAGGATGACCGCATTATTTCTATTTAAATTCTATTTCAACCTGATTTTGCAAAGCAGGGGCAGGTGGTCCGAGTAGCCTTCTCCTGTTGAAATTTTATATGGAATAGGAATTTTTCCGTCAGTCGCCCAGGGGGAAAAAGCAGCCGGTGCAAAAGACAGGATTTCAACTTCCCCTGAGGCAAAAACATGGTCAATCCGTTCCCATTTTTCCTGAAACCAGTAGCTTCCGATTTCGGTGGAAAGGGCGCCGTTTGCGCTGTACCAGGGGGAAAGGACGGAGATGGACTCTCTTTTTCCGAATCTGCTGCACCTTAAAAGAACATCGCCGGCGGTTTGTTTTTCTTTTACAAACCTCCCGATATCCCTGTTAAAATCTCCGCAGGCAACCGCCGGCAAAATTCCAACGCTCTTTAACCCGATTAGACGGTCTGCAAGTAAAGATTCCTGCCAGTCTCGCCAAACCTCTGTATCTTCCTTACTCCCGCTCATCGATTTCCAATGATTTGCAAAAAGAACCAGTTCTCTGCCATCAATATCAATCGTAACCTGAATCAAATAGCGCATACTCGGATTTTCAACCTTCTGAGTTCTGATATCCAGTGAATGACTTGTAAAATCAGTTAATTCATACTTCGACAAAATACCAATACCAATTCCCGTTCCTGCCGGTTTAGCAAAACACGAATAAGAGTATAAATTCTTTGCCTTCCACGAAGTCCCTGACAAATAATTACTTACATCCTGCAAAATCCCTTCATTCTCAATTTCTTCAAGAACAAAAATGTCAGCATTCAAAGTAGTAATCACATTACACAAACGTTCCAACCGCGCAGAGTATTTTTCCCGGTTCCAGTTTCCGCTCTTCTGAAAATCGCTGTACTCACTTCCATCCTTTTCTCCATCAAAAAAAGTCTGTACATTCCAGGTAACCAGTGAAAGAATGTCCCGATTCTGACCGTTAAGATTCATTCCGCCAGACAAAGCATCTTCCGAACAGGAGCCACTACACGCTGTCAAAACAAGCACAAGCGCCAAAAAACTCAAAAATTTGATAATCTTCATACACCTATTTATTAGTCGAAAATGTAAAAAAATCGGAAGGAATTCAGGATAATTTTTTGTTATATTTTCATTCAGTTGTATTTTGTATAAAATTGATGTAGTATCTGAATACGTGAAATGCGTTAGGGATTGTAAGGGCGCGTAGCGTTCGCGGCGGTTGAGCGTTGGCGAAACTGCTGCGAATGGAGCGAAAGCGGAACCCTGGAAAGCCCGACTGACTGTCCCGGCAGGCAGAAACGCCCGTATAATTATTATTTGTATTTATAGTAAGAGGTTTTTTGTTTTATGGAAAAAGAAGTTCGTGTACGTTATGCTCCGTCTCCAACTGGAATGCAGCACATTGGTGGTGTTCGCACTGCACTTTTTAATTATCTTTTTGCACGTTCTCAAAATGGAAAGTTTATTCTTCGATTGGAAGATACAGACCGCACCCGCTATGACGAAAAATATGTTCAGAATCTTTATGACACAATGGCATGGCTTGGAATCGATTGGGATGAAGGCGGTGACAAGGGCGGTGATTATGGTCCTTATGTTCAGAGTGAGCGTTTTGAGCTTTATAAAAAATATGCATACGAGCTTGTAGAAAAGGGTGAGGCATATTATTGTTTTTGTGATGCTGAACGCCTTGAACGAATCCGCAAAATTCAGACTGAAAATAAGATGGCTCCTGGTTATGACCGCCATTGTCGTACTCTTACTCCTGAGGAAGTAAAGGCAAATCTTGATGCAGGAAAACCTTATGTAATTCGTCTTAAGGTTCCGCTGGAAGGGGAGACAAAATTCTCTGATCATATTCTTGGTGATATTGTATGGAAGAATGAAGATATTTCTCCTGATCCAGTTTTGTTGAAATCTGATGGTTTCCCAACTTATCATCTTGCAAATATTGTTGATGACCATTTTATGAAAATCAGTCATGTTATGCGTGCTCAGGAATGGATTCCTTCAACTCCACTCCACGTTCAGATGTACCGCGCTTTTGGCTGGGAGCATCCTGAATTCTGTCATCTTCCAATGGTAAACGGTTCTGATGGAAAAAAATTGTCTAAACGCCATGGTTCAACTTCTGTTAATGAATTCCGTGCCCGCGGATATCTTCCACAGGCAATTGTAAATTATGTTGCAATGCTTGGTTGTTCTTACGAAGAAGGAAAAGAATTCTATACTCTCGAAGAGCTTGCAAAATCCTTTAAGCTTGACCATTTGAACAAGGCTCCTGCTGTATTCGACTACAAAAAGCTTGAATACTACAACGGAAACTATATCCGCCAGCTTTCTACAGAAGAATTATACAAGTGGACTCTTCCATTTATTACTGGAACCGGCGATGCTACACTTGAAATCAATCCGGAAAATCCTCAGCCAAAACCAAATGTTGGTCCTGAGTTCTCTGGCGTTGCTCTTGGCGAAGACGGTCGCCCATACTGTGTAGACAAGTCTATGAACATGAGCACCGAAGATGTTGAAAAAACACTTATGGGTCTTATGCCTCTTATTCAGGAACGTTTGAAGTTCTTAACAGAAGCAGCCGAAATGGTTCACTTTATGTTTACAGAACCTGCTGTTCCTCCTGCAGATCAGATTATTCCAAAGCGCATTGACGCTGCCAAGACTAAGGAAGTTCTTGAAGCTGCAAAGGAATTTGTAGGCAAGGTATTTGAGCTTGACCACGAAGGTGCAGAAGAGTTTGCTAAGGCTAAGGCCGAAGAGCTTGGAATTAAACTCGGTGACTTTATGATGCCAATTCGTATGGCAGTTACCGGCAGCCGTGTTTCTCCTCCGCTTATCGGTTCAATTGCAGTTCTTGGAAAAGAGCGTTCTCTTGCAAGAATTGAAAAGACAATTGCTACACTCTAATGTCATTCCCGCGCTTGACGCGGGAATCTTTTTAGGAGAATGAATTATGATTAAAAATCGGGCCGCATCCCTGACCTTGATAATCTTTATTTATGTCCTTGCTGCCTTCTGCGGACTTTTTACTTATAATTATCTGACAGACATTTATTCCTTTTCATATCAAGTGTCTCTCTTTATTGCTGATGTTCTTGCAACAGTTTTGGTTTTTATTTTCAGCCTGATTTTTAAAAATGCCTCTGTTTATGACCCATACTGGAGCGTTCAGCCGCCGGTGATTCTTGGTATTGCTCTTGCTAAGGTAAGCGGGACTGGAGCTAATGGCGCTGGTCTTCTTTGCGGTCTTCTTTTTGCAGCAGTGCTTTTCTGGGCTCTGCGTCTTACTGCCAACTGGATTTATAATTTCGAGAGTTTTGAATATCAGGACTGGCGCTATGTCATGCTCAAGGAAAAATCGGGCAGACTTTATCCTTTTGTAAACTTTTTTGGAATCCATCTTTTCCCGACTTTTGTTGTATATCTTTGTGTTCTTCCAGCTGTAACTGCAATTTCTGAAGGGGCTGCTTTCCGTCCTGCATGTCTTATTTTTATAATTCTCAGCTTTCTTGCAGCAGTTTTTCAGGGAATTGCCGATGTTCAGATGCACCGCTTTAGAGCAGAAGGAACGGGTGGTTTTATCCGCACCGGCTTATGGAAGCACGACCGTCATCCGAATTATGCCTGCGAAATCCTTATGTGGTGGGGAATTGGTCTTGCAAGTGTAGCTGCTTTAGGCGGTCAGTGGTGGCTTCTTACTGGGGCTCTTGTAAACACCCTCATGTTCCTTTTTATCAGCATTCCTATGGCAGATAAAAGACAGTCACGCAAGCCAGGCTTTGCGGAATATAAAAAAGCAACTAGGATGCTGTAATAAGATTGCTTAAAAAAATCCAGGCTTGTCCACATTACGGTGAACAAGCCTGGAAAATGTAAAATCAGCCGGATTCTTATCTTTCTGTATAAGCTACAACCTTACCAATGTAGAAGGTTTTGCCACCTATATCAGTCCAGTCACCATTGTAACCGTTTTTATTAGTCCAATAGCGGATTTCGTTTACTTTTAATACAACTTTGTTGTCAGGATAGTTGCTAGGATATTTAAAACTTATAGGATAGCTTTTTAATTCTGTTTGTATATTTTTTACTGTATCATTATTTGGCAAGTTTTGAACCCATTCATCATAGTTTTCATCATGATTTTCATCATAAGAAAGCATAAATGAAAATCCAAATTGATTTTCATCGTTTTCAGTTTTATCTGCATCCTTTACAAAGTATTTTGCCTTAAAGCCCTGGTATTCTGTGACATTAAAGGTTTTTGAAAGGGCAATTGGATTGCCATTAGAACCATCACTCGTAACCTTAAGGTATTTTTCACCATCAATAGTTTCTACACTTGTTCCTTCTGGTGCTATAAAGCCTTCTGCTCCAGGATCAAAAAGAACTAAATCATCCTGATGGGCATATTTACCAAAAATTATCCAGTTTAATTTGTAAGAACTTCCTTTTGGAGCTTGAATGCCGATTTTTTCCTGGCCTTTTGCAATACCAAGCTTTTTAAATCGTTCCTTTAAATCTGAAATGTTGTAAGTTAAATCACGCCAGGTTGGTTCTATCCAAGGATAATCAATATTTATTACATCCCAGTTCTGAGATTCACTGTAATTTACTTTAATTGTAAAAGTACTAGGAACAGCAGGAACAGAAATATCGCTTAGGGTGAGCGTTACAACATCATAGTTTTCCCAGTCTGCAAAATTATTCAGATTCCAGTAAACGACATCATATTCTCCGTTTGCTGTTATAGAGTTACCATTTATTGTAGGATTTCCATCTTTCGTAAATTTTGTCGGCTCTCTTACAATTGGAGTTTCTCCCTCATACTGTTGTGGAAAATGCCAGTCCTGAATAAGGTTTTTAAAAGGTATATAATCAGGATCTTCATTGTTGGTAGCGACTATACGACCAATGTAAATGGAATGTCCGTCTATTGGGGAGCCTGCTGTTTGAATATAAGGATTAATATCTGTAAAGCTAGGTGTATCAACTACTGCTGTATAAATTGAGATTTCAGAAAAAGGCTTTTCTATATACAAATCACATGAACGATTCATGTCGTAACCTGTTTCATTGATGTCGGCACCATAGTTTGCAAGTACAATTCCTGCATGAGTATCAGCCATATTCTCAAGGTCTTTATCAGTGTAGGCTTCAATTTTATAATAAAGATAACCACTTAAATCAGGAGAATTATCTGAATCAAAAATATGAACATTATTGCCCCAGTCGTTTGTTGTAATTTTAAGATATTTTTGTCCGAGCTTTTCTACCATGGCTGTTGTACATTCATTGCTGGCTGGTGCTGTAAAACCTGTAACATTTGGGTCAAATAAAACTTTATCTTCCTTATTTTTATCCAATTTAAAAAGTTCAATTTTTTCTATTGTAACAGACCAGTTATCTCCCCAAATAATTTTTTCTCCATTATTGCTCCAGTCGCCGTTGTTGGAACAGTTTTCAAACTCTATAGCATTAAAGCTCTGCTTATTTAAACCATTTTTAAAGTCCTTAATAGAATAAGAAACTGTTTTACGGTAAGGGGCGTCGTTATCTATTTGAACCCATTCATCTGAATTATCATGTGTATATAAATCAGATGAATCTAAAGCTCCAATCTGCATTTTCGCACCATACTCATTAATGCTTTCAGTTTTAAGGGTAATTCTGATTTTGTCATAAGCTTCAATATCATCATATACCCAGTAAGCAGCAGCCCAACCATTTTCAGCATTTTCCTTTGATGTATATGTAATTTTGTTACCATCTATAACAGTATTGTAGTTGTTATAAAGTGTAAGATTTGTAAATGTAAGATGACCATTTTCGCTGGAGGTTGGGGTATCCTTACTTCCCTGTTGAAGGTCATTTAAAGATTTGTAAATCTTTGCAGGACCAGGTGCATCTTCAAGTTCATACCAAATAGTTAGACATATATTTTCTACGGGAGCTTTTTTCAACGTAAAAGAAAGTGTTTTGTCGAACTCTGTGTCTTTTTTTACATTGCTGGCAATTATGCACTGATCCTGGTTCATGTCAATTAATTCAGCCCAAAAGTTAACTGCTTCGGAAGTTTCAGTAGGTCTAATCATAAGCCTTTTTATGTCAATATCAGAAACACCTTTCCATGTAAATTTTATGGTGTCACCTGCTTTTGGAAGGCTTGTAAATTGACTTGTTATGTCTTTAGTAAGCTGATAGTTTATCTGCTGATTGTAATCAATTTGTCCTTCTACCCATAAATAATTCTTATCAATATTAATAGGATTTGCCAGATCCTGTATAGAAATTGTTGCTATAGGATTGTTTTGACTGGCAGGATCATTTGGATTTGGGTCTGAATTGATTTTTTCATCCCATTTTGCAACAAGAGTTATGTTAGAAGAAATTGCGTAATTAGATGCAGCCGTAATTTTTGTGGCAGTTCCTTTTAAATACCAGCCGCCAAAGGTGTGTCCGTCGGCTATAAGTTCAGGCAAATCATTAGCTGTAAGAATAGTTCCACTTGTTTTTGTAGCTGTAGAAGGTGCGGTTCCAAATTCGCTTTCATAAGTTATTGTGTACTGTAAATTATTAAGCAGACCTTGAACCTGGTCACATGAGGTTATGAATAGCGATGCAAGTAAAAATACTATTCCCAAAATAACTTTAGTGGATTTCTTTTTCATATAAGTCTCCATAAATAAAAAAACTATCTTTTTAGATGATGTGACTGACATTTTTGTATATTTTACATCTAAAAGACAGTATAAATTATCATCTATAAGATACTATTTGTCAATAAATGTAAAAATACATCTATTAAAAGGTACAAAATGATAATTAAAGTCTTAAACTTTACTTATGACAGTCAGAGAAATTTTCAGACAGAATTTACGATATTACAGAAAGCTGCAAGGCTTGACTCAGGAAGCTCTTTCGGAAAAACTCGGCTTAAATCCAAAATATATTACGAATCTGGAAGCTCAGTCAAAATTCCCTTCTGCAGAAACTATTGATGCAATTTCCAGTGCCCTCAAAATAAAACCTTCACAATTGTTTGAAGAAGAGGGTTGCCCTCATAATTATGTTTCGTTTGACAAAAATTTGTTTACCGAAAAGATAGTTGAAGGACTTTCAAGTCAAATGAAATCTGCCTTGAGGGAACTTCTTGAAAAAAAATTATAATTATACGATAAATACAATATGATAAAAATACTTTTTGTTTGTCACGGAAATATCTGCCGTTCTCCAATGGCTGAGTTTGTAATGAAGGAGCTGGTACTCCGTGCCGGCCGCGAGTCAGACTTTTTAATTGAATCAGCTGCTACCAGTCGCGAAGAAATTGGAAACGACATGCATTACGGAACCCGCACAAAACTCCGCGAACAGAAGATTCCATTCAGCCGACGTGCCGCCCGTCAGATTCGTCCGAATGATTACGATAAGTACGATTATCTTATTGCCATGGACGATGAAAATCTTTATTACATGAACCGTTGCTGGGCTAACGACCCTGATCACAAAATAAAAATGCTTCTTTCCTTTGCAGGAAAAGACCGCGATATTGCCGACCCCTGGTATACAGGAAACTTTGACCAGACTTTTGAAGATGTATTGGAAGGCTGCGAAGCCTTTCTGGAAAAAATATTAAGGAGTTGAAAATGGACTTTTACAGTAAAAACGATGTAGCACCCGTACCGCCAATGGGCTGGAACAGTTACGATTATTACAACACAATGGTAAACGAGCAGCAAGTTCGTGCAAATGCTGATTACATGGCAAAAAACTTAAAACAACATGGATGGGAGTACATAGTTATAGATATTCAGTGGTCAGACCCAAATGCTGGAACAAGAAACGGAGAAAATATTCAGTATATTCCTTTCAGCCGTTTTAATGTTGACCAGTATTCACGTCAGATTCCTGCCGAAAATCGTTTTCCAAGCAGTAAAGATGGAGCCGGCTTCAAACCACTTGCAGATTACATTCATTCCCTAGGTTTAAAGTTTGGTATTCATATTATGAGAGGAATCCCACGTTTTGCCGCCCATGAACATCTTCCTATAAAAACTCACGACGGCACTCTTGTAACTGCAGATCAGATTGCCTGCGCATATTCAACCTGTGCATGGAATCCTGATATGTACGGTGTTGATTTTAAAAAGCCTTACGCACAGGATTATTATGATTCAATTTTGGAATTGTTTGCTCAGTGGGGAGTTGATTTTGTAAAAGTTGATGATATCTGCCGTCATGTAAAAGAGCCGATTTACGAAAAGGAAGTAGAGATGATGGCCGCTGCAATTAAAAACAGTGGTCGTCCTATGGTTCTTTCGCTAAGTCCTGGACCTGCTGTGATTGAAAAAGCCCATCATTATAAAACCTTTGCAAATATGTGGCGTATTACTGATGATTTCTGGGATGACTGGAAATTGTTAAAAGCAATGTTTGAACGTTGTGAAGTATGGCAGTCACATTCTGGAGAAGGAAACTGGCCAGATTGCGATATGCTTCCAATGGGTAAGCTTGGTTATGGTTGGGCTGCCTTTGACGCAAAAGAAAAGGGCTGGAACTGCAAGTTTACAAAAGAAGAAACCCGAACTATGATTACTCTCTGGTCAATCTTCCGTGCCCCGCTTATGATTGGTACCGATTTGCCTCAGCTGGATGATTTTAATTTAACTCTTCTGACAAATGACGAAATTATCGCCATGAATAAAAATCCTTATCAGGCTTTCCAGAGCTCCAGCAGCTGCAATGAAGATATCGTTGTCTGGGTAAATGAGTGTGAAGATAATATTTCTTATTATGAATGTTATTTCAACCTTAGCGAAAAGCCACAGACCATCAAAATGAACCTTACACTGGGAAAAGACGACAATATCCGCGATTTGTGGGAGCATAAGGATTTAGGTGCAAAGACTGAGTTTGTGCTGGAACCTCATGCATGCAAGGCGTTTAAGATTAGTGTGACCCGAGAAGAATAATTATGCGGCAGAATTACTTGCGAGTTCCCAAATTAAAAAGGCATTATTTCGCAAGTAATTCTCTAAATCCATGAGTTCGTCTTCAGAAAAACCGTAAGTTTTGTAGAACATATTATTTGGAAGTTTTCCCTCTGCAAAATCAAAGCCACCTTTGTTATTTGGACGCTCAAATCTAACATCAATTTCATCAAAAATACCGTTCTTGTGAACCTTAGAAAAAGTCAAAACAATTCCATCGACAGTACTGTAATAGTTTTCCATGTCTTTCTCCTAATTTCCAAAGTGTTGAAACCAGCGTGCAATGATTGTATCACGGTTTGCCCAAATATATTTTTGGATTTTATTCAAATCCTCAGCAGATATAGTTTCGTCGTTATAGGCTAACTCAATACCTTCGTGAGTAACCCAGAATTTTGTTGCATTTGGTCTTGGATTTCCTTTACAGACATGAACATGAATACGTTTTTCTTCATTTGACCAAAAGAAAAACTTAAATCCTAAAAAATCCAATAATGCTTTTGGCATAAAATATAAACCTCTTGTTGGTAATAATAACATACTTTATTTTTTTTTGCCAATTCTATTGTGATGTCTGAAATTGTAGATATTGAATTATTTTATTACTTTGTTAATACAATTAAAGCATTCTTCAATATATTGATGAGTGTACATTTTCTTTTCTTCCTGATTCTTCCGGACAAAATTTTTTATTCCTTCATTTCTTTCATCAATAAAATTCAAGTAATCCTTATGTGGATTTTTCTTTAAGGCTTCTGTGTATTTCCTGTTCAATTCTGTCAAATTTAATGTATTTGATTTTTGTTTCTGAATTATTTCTTCCCAAACCTCACCTGCTCCTTCGACTCTATTAGAAACAAATGATAATTGAAAATATAGACCTTTTGAATTATCTATCGGAGTTTGTATGATAATCCAGAATTCCTTTTTCAAGGTAAAATAGTTTTTAACCAAATCATCAATATTTACCTTTTCACTTTTATTGATTAAAACTGTCTTACCTTTATCCTTAAGAGCTTCATTAATGTAAATTATGAAATCTTTAAGTGTTTCATTACGTAATTGTTCTCGGGCCTCATTCAATTCTCTTGCAAGTTGCATATTGTTATCTACTAGAAGTAGTTCTGATAGATTTTCAGCCATTTTTTTATCGACTCCTTGATTTGTAAGTTTTTTGATTGTCAAAATATATTCACGGATTATTTCTTGAACAGGGTATGGTGGATTATTTTGAATATTAATTGCTTCTGATAGAATCTGATAAATATCATCAATATAAGACAATGTTTTAAAATTTTTTATATCTTCAGGTTGAACCTGTTCTTCTTTATTAGGTTCATTTCCATATAACGTAAGATAAATTAACTTATATTTGTCAATTTTATCTTCCTTTAAACTTTTCATATAATTTCGAAGCTGTTTTGAATGAGCCCCTGTTCCAATTTTGTTTTCAATTATAACCTTATATTTGTTTCCTGTTATGTCTTGGGCAGAAATTGAAATATCAAGTCGTCCGTTTTCGCCTTTAACTTCTTCTGTTTTTATCTCGGCATTTTTTGTTGGAAAATCACTAAAGTTTATGCGTACCATGAACAGTTTTAGAATTGTATCTTCAAGACCATGGAGCTTTCTTGGATCCAAAAGAGTTGCAAGAAAGGCACTGTGCCTGATTTCTTTTTTTTCTACAGCTAATGCTTCAAAAACGTTAAAAAATTTCCCACTTTTCTGCCATTCTTGTTCA
This sequence comes from uncultured Spirochaetaceae bacterium, assembly GCA_902802305.1. Classification (GTDB taxonomy): domain Bacteria; phylum Spirochaetota; class Spirochaetia; order Treponematales; family Treponemataceae; genus Treponema_D. Next base: position 75,202 of record CADCLG010000013.1, on the reverse strand, counting down.
CAACGGATTTTGATATTGTCGGCTTTTTTTAATAAGCATCTATATTTTTCTATTTCATCATTACTCATTGAAACCTCATATAGAAATTAAAATATATTTACAATTCCAATTCACCATCGTTACAATAAATAATATTGATACCAATATCATAGTATTGTATTTTTATGAAATCACTTTTGGAACCTGAATAGTTAATTCTAAGATTTTTACTATCTGAGAAAGCTCTCCTTCCTATATATGTTACGCTTGAAGGAATTGTAATTTCTGTGAGATTGGGACAAGACGAAAATGCAGAATTTCCAATGCTTGTTACTGTTTCTGATATTACAACTTTTCTTAGCCACTTATATCCAGAGAAAACTAAATTGCCTATTTTTGTTATATTTTTAGAAAGTTGGACATCTGTTATTTCTTCGTTATCAATAATTAATTTTGCATCAGTCATAAAAGGAGTTAAATCAAACTTAATAGAACACCATTGATCGATTGTGCCCGTATAATTAATAATAGATAACTTTTGACATCCAGAAAATGCCATCCCGCCTATATATTTTAAACTGTAAGGAAGAGTAACTTCAGTAAGGTTTTTGCAGTCTCCAAAAGCTAAAGAATTTAAACTTGTTACAGAGTCTGGAATTATTATTTTTGTAAGATTAGAACAGGAACTAAATGTTCCATCTATGCTGATTATACCATAAGCAAGATTTACTTCGGTTAATCCTTTGCATTGAAAAAATACCAAAGATTCTAATTTTTTTACTCTTGATGGAATTGAAATTTTTGTCAAACTTGTACAATTTTTGAAAGCCGATTTTCCTATATTTTCAACGCTATCTGGAATTGAAAAGTCTTTTAAATTTATACAATCTGAGAATGCACTTTCACCTATACTAATTAAATTATCTGGAAATTTAATTTCAGTAAGTCCCTTGTAACCGGAAAAAGCAAATTGACCTATACTTGTTACGCTTTCAGGAATTGTTAGTTTAGAAATTTCTTCATTATTAATTATCAATTTCGATAAAGATGAAATAATACTTGAAGAAAAATTAATAGAACACCATTGCTCGATATTTCCCGAAAAAATAATAGTACTGAGGTTGTTACAGTTTGCAAACACATTTTTACCAATACTTAGTATACTATTAGGAATTGTAATTTCTGTAAAACCTGAACATCCATAAAATGCACCGTCTTCTATCGTTGTTACGTTCTCTGGAATCGTAATCTCAGAAATACTCGAACATCCATAAAATGCATTTTTACCTATCCTTGTTATACTTTCTGGAATTGTAACTTTAGAAAGATTTGTACATTTGAAGAATGTACCAGTGTTTATAGCGTGTACCCCATCAGGAATTGCAATTTCAGTAATACCTGTGCAGTAACGGAATGCATTTTCACCTATATTTTTTACACTCTCTGGAATAATAATTGCATTAATACTTGAACATCCACTAAATGCAGAATTTCCTATACTTGTCACATTTTCTGGAATTCTGACCTTAGAAAGATTTGTACAATAGCTGAATGTTTCAGCGTTTATAGTGTGTACCCCATCAGGAATTGTAATTTCAGTAAAACCTGAACATCCATAAAATGCACCGTCTTCTATCGTTGTTACGTTTTCTGGAATCGTAATCTCAGAAATACTCGAACATCCATAAAATGCATTTTTACCTATCCTTGTTATGCTTTCTGGAATTGTAACTTTAGAAAGATTTGTACATTTGAAGAATGTACCAGTGTTTATAGAGTGTATTCCATTTGGAATATCAATTTCAGTAATACCTATGCAGTTACTGAAAGCATATTCACCTATATTTGTTACACTCTCTGGAATAATAATTGCATTAATACTTGAACATCCACTAAATGCAGAATTTCCTATGCTTGTTACACTTTTTGGAATTGTAACTTTAGAAAGATTTGTACAATAGCTGAAAGTTCCAGCATTTATAGTGTGTATTTCGTTTGGAATTGAAATTTCACTTATTTTTTTACAACCATAAAATGCACTTTCACCTATATTTTTTACATTAGCAGGAATTATCACTTTGTTTAATTCCGAACAATCACTAAATGCTTCTGTTCCAATTTCAGTTAATTCTTCAGGAAGTATTATACTTACTAAACCTTTGCATCCTTGAAACGCTTGTGCTTTAATTGTTTTGGTATTATATAAGCATAAAGAGACTGTATAAGTATTATTATTCATAGAGCCATAAAAATAATTATCAATTTCTTCTGCACAATATAATATATTTATATTTTCAGTTCGATTTTTTATAATTTCATAGCATTCTCTTGAATTGCAATCAAAAAATCTAACTGCATGTATTGTATATACTTTTATTTTATCATTTGAAGTTAATGTAATTTTTATATCTTCTCCTGAACTGTCTTTGATTGATGAAGTTTCATTCTTAATTGAAACTAAAATTGATTCTTCTAAAGGTTCTGTCGTTATTTCAACACCATTGCCTTTATATTCAACGTAATATTCATAAATAGAGTGTGAAGTATTTATTTGATTAGTTCTTTCACATGTATCATAGATGTAAAGCTCATCATTTCCTGTTATACTAAAACTTGTTAATCCTAGGTCCCAACCTGCATATACATCAATATCGTTACAGCAAGATGTGTCTAGTTCGGATATAGGGTTAGTAAGTTCACTGTCAGAATACCAATTCAAGAAATACCAGCCTTTTCCTCTGCTTAAGGCTGGAAGTTTTATTTTTCCACTATATGAAGTGAAAGTTTCTGTTGCAGATTCTGTGAATATTGCAGGACTATTTTCTGAATCATTTAGATGATAGTTTATATGAAATAATTCCTTAAAAGTATTGAGTTTGTGTGTACGTTTCGATTCTAGATTAGAAGCGATTTTTAAAACTTCTTTGTAATTTGCAAGAATCAGGTTGTTATTTGAATCTGCATAAAGAGAAACAAACATTCTGTATGTTCCTGATGGAATATTGTCTGCTTTATAGTTTACATAATTATTGTTGATTTCAAGACTTTGTGGTTCAAAACCAATTGGTTTTGTGCCGTCAAGGTTTTCTATATGTGCAACAGCACTTTTTACATTTTCAGGATGTTGGGCATCGGAAAAATCGAGAGTAAAGTTTACAGAACCAAAGCCTTCTGTATCATCATTTCTAATTAGATTAAATGAAATCATATTGTCACCAACGTCTAGTGCAGCTTCGGTTTGTGCTGAATAAATATAATTTCCCTTTTGTGCCTTAAGTTTAAGAGTCCAATTACCAGGTTTTATTTTCGTAGGAGTTTTATTTATATCATTGAAGTTTTGCCATGTAGATAGAACTTTTTCAGAGCCGTTTTGTGTACCTGAAAGTACGAAATCTGATAGTTCTTCTGGTTTAATAGTATCTACAGGCAGAATAGTTCTAGCAACATTATCAAAATTGATATAGATAATTGCACAAATTGATGAAGTATTTTCAAAATCATCTATGTCAGTTTCTGAGAGATTATCATTTTTCTTTACCATGGCATAATATGAATATAGTTTTCCGTTAAGTTCTGCTTCCAGATAAACTTCGTAAGAATCTTTTCCTAAAGATGATGTTGATAGTATATATATTGAATCTGTTGAAATCTGGTCTCCTTCAAAAAACCATATGTATGAGTCATACCCTTGAGGTGCAGAAAATGTTATTGAATCATTAGTTGTTTCAAATTTAACATTGATATCTGATTCGTTAATTACATTAATTGTTATATTTGATTTTGCAAGTGTATATTCCCATTTTGCATAGAATGTTGTATCTCTAATAATCTTGTAAATACCTGCCTCTGCTTTCTGTTTGTTATCATCATACCACCCGATAAAATTATATTCTGATGTTTCTTCTGTTAATTTTGGAAGTTGTGATTCATTTAGAATCGTTCCTTCTTCAATTGTGATTGTCTCTGGAACAATTCCAAACTCACTTTTATAAGTAACTCTATATTTCTTTGTCTCATCTTTAGCGCCTATATTACAGGATATAAATAACATTAAAAAAAATGACAAAATACAATAAAGTTTCTTCATATACACTCCTTATGAATAAACAAAATAATAATTATACATCAAGATGTTGATGTTATATATACATTAAATCAAGATAATATCGCTGTCAAGTTTTGGACATCAAAATGATGATATTATTGAAATATGGGATTTAGGGAAAGATTACGAGAAGAAATAAAATATAGAGGACTTCTTGTAAAAGAAGTTTCCGCCGCAGTTGGAATAAGCAACAGTACATTTCTGTCCTATATTGATGCAAGGGGGATTTTACCCAATGTTGAAACTGCTGTAAAAATTGCAAAGTATTTAGGTGTTACAGTTGAATATCTCGTTGATGGTGATTCTCCACGTCTGAATACTGAATTAATGATGAATTCTGGAAAAGTCCAGCTTTCGGAATCTTATGAAAAGCTTTCTCCTCACGACAAACAGATTCTTATCAAAATTGCAGATGCAATGTCAAAATAAATATCTATCTCTCCGCTTTGATTTTACACCCCATCGACAGCGAAATCCCCGGCATTGGATAATCTTCTATAGATTCATAACTTGTATTCAAAAGATTATCCAGCCGCAGGTAAGGAAGAATTGTCAGTTCCTGAGTCCCTGTAACTTCACTTGTCCACTTAGGCTTTCTGATATTTACCTTAAACTCTGATTGCAGCGAAAGATTAAGTAAAAAATATGGTTCCAGATAAGAAATATTCAGATTTGAAACATAACGCTTTCCAGTGTAATTTACATCCGCACACAGCGAACTTTTGGGAAATCTTTCTGTCTTTGGCAAATTGCACTGTAAGGTAAGTCTGCCTACAAAATCTGGAGTCCACATAATTTTGTTTCCATAATCTGATGACCCCTTATCCAGAAGCTTTGTATAAAGATATTCGCAGTTTCCTTTTAGCGTAATCCTGTCCTTCCAGAAAGATTTTTCAAAATTAAAATCTGCACCAAGATAAAAGGCACTTGCTACATTCATAGGCTTCCAGGTGTCGTTAGTATAGGCCCACTTGATTTTGTTTTCATAATAATTTGTAAAAATACATACCGAAAAAGGCAGCCAGACATTGTGAACATTAGTTGTAAAATCAGCTCCCCAGCCATCTTCTGGAATCAAATCAGGATTTCCATGATAACCTGCTGAATCCCAATACAAATCATCCATCGTAGGAAACTGAGTCATTCTGTAGCCGTCAAAATACAAATCAATATAAGAAGTTTCAAGCCCGAAGCCAAGCTTTGGCGTAAAGGCAAAGTTTTTATCACAGAACTTAGCGGCAAGAGGGAGAGTTAGTACAAATTGAGGATTGGAGTTGATGTCGCTGTTGTTTCCATTGTTGTCATTGCTGACATCATCACTGTTCGTACTACCTAAAATCGACTTTACCTTTGCCGTATTTTTTACAGCGCCAGAAAACTGATTATGAAATCCGTCATCCGTAGAATTAAGATTTGTATATTCAAAAGTCAAGCCAAGTGAATCTGAAAAAGTCTTCCACTTATAAAAGGAGACTGTTCCAGTATACTTAAAAGTGTTCACAAAATGCTTTGAAATATTCTCTTCAAGTTCCTTTTTCTTTTCCGGCGTGATT
>CADCLG010000013.1:0-69512 GCA_902802305.1 uncultured Spirochaetaceae bacterium | reverse complement strand
AGGAAAGGACATTTTCAAGTCGAATCCCATCCGCAATTTCCGGCTGAATCACTTGAAAAGACAGAATGTTGTTACAATCCTTCTGCAGCCCGACAAGAGAACTGTTTTCGCTTCCCGGAGTATTTTTCTTTCCAAGGTAAAAAAGGTCGTTCATGCTGAAAAGATTTCCCTTTCCAAAAAAATGCTGAAAATTGATACTGGCATTTCCGTCAAGAACCTCTGCATTTTTACGTTCACTTCGGGCATTTCTATAGTTGTAGAAAAGATAGCGGTTATTTGCAAAAGTTCCCTTAGCGTTAATTTTTATAAAGCTTGCAGTTCCACTTTGTCCGCTATAGCCCAAAGCTTGCATGAACAAATCAATCGGACAGTTAAAATTAAAATAAGATTTAATCATGCTGTCCGAATAAAAACTCCGACCCAGCAACTGTTTTTTAGTAGTAATATAAATCGCCCCGCCGACAGCCCCTTCATCACTTACATTTTCCGTAAAACCGCCGCGTACAATTTCAATCTTTTCAATATCGCCAATATTTATAGTAGAAAAATCAAAAGTCCCGTACTGGGCATTGTTCACACAAACTCCGTCAATAATAACACGCACCGTTTCATCAGTAAATCCGCGGATACTCGGCTTCTGCTCCAGCCCATAAGAACCATAGGAAAGCATCTGCACACCGGCACTTTTAATCAAGTCCGCCAGCGATTCTATGTGCATTTCTTCCAGTTCATCGGCAGTAAAAGTCTGTCTCTGCTCAATCACCGGCGAATCAATATAAGTAAAAAGATGTGGCAGGATAATTTCTTGAGCTCTGAGTTCAAACCCAGAAAATGCGGTAAGAGGAAAAATAAAACTCCAGAAAAGAAGATTTTTTTTATACATAAGACACAGTAGGATAAGGAGGGGGAAAGCCTTCCCCTAACTCGCACTTCGTTGCTCGTTACCCTTTCTAGCGGGCAGTAGATTCAGCTTGTGCCGCCCGCAACGCCCGGAATGGTATTATTGTTTTTTCAGTTCAGAATAAGTTCCAAAATATCCGTTCCCGATAGTAAACTCTTTGATTGCTTCATCAATAGTATCTGTAGAAGTTTTTCCTCCAGATTTATATGCACCAGAAAGGGAAATTGAATCAGCTTTAAGATTTTTGTAGCTGACTGCATACCATTTACCTACATCAGGAGCAGTTTCTGAATAAGTCCAATCTTTATTTGCGGCACGTGTGAATTTAAAATAAATATATCCCGAATCGTCTGAAGTTTTGATAACTTTAAGCTCGTTTCCTGCATAACTGTATGAACCGGCATCAAAAGTTGTAGCTGTAATTGTGTAAGTTTCAACATATCCACTATCATAAGTGCAAGACCATACTCCAATAATACCATCATTTTCAGTAATTTCAATTGGTGTTGATTTTGGATTATCAATCTCTGGCTCAGGCTTACATGCAACAAATGCAATACAACTAACAAACAACAAAGCTAAAGACAGCTTTGCAAACTTTGAGAAAAAAGAGTTTTTCATTATTTTCTCCAGGAATCGAAACTGCGCAATTCCCAAAAATTAAGGTTTGTCTCTCATACGAGAAAACATGCAAAAATAATTTTGCAGCGTGTACCAAAGTTTCCGGGCTCGCAGCAATTCAGAACAAACCTTCCCAAAACCCTGCTGGTTTCAGTGGTTGAACAGTTCCTCCTGGTAACTTTGAAATCTCTCAGCTACCACACCACATACCGTTGCGCATTCAGCTCAGGCCTTGCACCTGCTTCCATTGAAATACACGTCAATAATTTTAATGAAATCAATAGTCAAAATCAATTGAGCTATTAAAGATCTTCTTCTGCTAATTTCTTGACTTCTTCCAGCGGAAGTCCAACACAGCGTGCAATTATTTCAATAGGGATATTTTCTTTCAGAAAGCTTTTTGCAGTTTCACGAGCCTTATGTTCTTCGCCTCTTTCAAATGCTTCTTCCTGTTTTACGGCAATATCCATCTTATAATCATATTTTGCACAAAGCATATTAATGACCTCCCTGGATTTTCTATCCAAATAATCAGACAGAATCCCTTGTGAAATTGCTTTCTCTATTGCCTTTTTAAAAGAGCTCTTAGGAAAACGATTGTTATAAGTATGCTCAACAATTTCAATAAACTGGCAATACTCTTTCAGAATATCACAGTTTCTGCTGATCGGCAACATTTTGGAATCAGAGCAGTTCTTCACTTTGACTACCAATTCCAGTTTACTGTCGTCTTTTTCGTAAAACGCATCAGACAATCGCAGTTCCTCTTCAGGTGGAAGTTTATCTTTTCCAACATATACAACGTAAAAGTCAGGATTTGGAATCTTGTAAACTTTTTCTGCATAACGTTTTCGTATTGGAACAATTCCTTCATAAATCCGGGTAACATATTCAAGACAGCGGAATGGCATGTTTCCGTTTACTGTGCTCTGGTGTTCCACAAGTACAATAAGTTTGCCATTAATCTCCCAGCTGACATCGTTATTGAATGTTTTGTACAGTGCCTGCTCAATAACTTTACGCTCAAGAGAAACTTCCTCAAGCTTAAAATCTGTTCCGGCCAGTGCATTGTACAATTCCAAAAAGTTTTTCTTACCGTCGCGGTCAGAACCAAATAAATCTGTAAATACAGAATCCTTGTACTTTTTTCTAAAAGCCATATAAACCCTTCTTTTGATAAACAAGTTTTCTTACACATTAATTAGTCGAAATTGTAAAAAAAACTGCGGCTTTTTTAGAAAAAAGTTAAAAAATTAATAAAAAAAAGGAATATTGTAAATTAAACTTGGAATAGAAAAAACTTCCCCGACCTTCTCACTCCCTAATTCTGCATTATGCATTCATAATTCTAAATTGTAAATTGTCCATTCTCAATTCTTAATTTCAGTTGCAGTTTGTTTTACAAACTGCAAAAGCAGCTGGTAACAATGTATATTAAAATATAAGGGTTCAGCTGCTTTTACCTTCCCGTGTCTCGAATCTTTCCTTCAACATAATCCGGGTCTAGGGTTCGCAGCAGGCTTGCAGGAGATAAAGTGTATTTTGTGTAAATTACGCAGGGATGACCGTCGCAAACCCAGTTTAATTTGGTACCAGTTTGCGGATTGATAATAAAATATTCATCTGGGGTAACAGTCAGGCTCACAAAATCAGGAGAAACAAACTCAATGTTTTCGTTACATTTAATCATGTTTAGTGGGAGCATTCCGTACATTTTCCAGCCTTCGTTTTTCTCAAAAGGAATTACCTTGCGGTCGGTGTGAATCTCTAAATCCTTTAAGCGGGCTTCGCGGGCAGCCGGATGCATTTTTTCAAGGGCAGATGTAAAATCAGAGTAATTTTTTTGTCCAAGCTCGTAGATTTTTTCAAAAGCTTCACCTGTGATTTCATCTTCAATTTCTGCGGCCAGCTGATATTTAGAATCACTTGCTCCAGACGTAGTTTCGTCGGCATTTGCTTTATTATAGTAAAAACCACTTGTACTTTCTCTGTGGCTAACATTTTCAAGTTCATCAATAAAAGGACGGGCTTCTTCTGCTGTGATTTTTCCTTCAATAGCATCCAATGCTTTTCTGTAGGCACGAGTAACCATTGCAACATAGTAAACGCTCTTCATACGACCTTCAATTTTGAGTGAATCTACTCCAGCCGCCTTAAAATCAGCAAGATTATCAATCATGCGTAAATCTTTAGACGACAAAATTGCAGTAAAATCATCGCCTTCAAAAACAGGAAAATATTCTCCTTTACGCTGTTCCTCTTCTAAAAGCAACAAGCCTGATTGAGCAAGTTTTTTTGCAGGTGAAATATCATCTTCGTTTGTAAGTTTTCCTTCCTTTACAGAAAAGTTCCAGCGACAGGTGTGGGAACAAAATCCGCTTTGAGCGCTTCTTCCAGTTAAATATGCGCTCATCAGACAGCGGCCGGCATAAGCAATACACATGGCACCATGAACAAAAGCTTCTAATTCCATATCAGGAACAGAATCTTTTATACGCTTTATCTGATCAAGGGAGATTTCGCGCCCCAAAACAATTCTGGAAAATCCCAGCTTCTGATACATTTTTACTGCTTCGGAATTAACACAGCTTGCCTGGGTAGAAAGATGCAGCTGGGCATTTGGAAACTCTTTTTGCAGCAGAGGAACAATTCCAATATCCTGAACAATAAAAGCATCAATCGGGTATTGTTTAAAATAATCAAGATTCTGTTTGAGAGCATCAATTTCTTCATCATGAAAGGAAATATTCAGCGCACAATGAAGACGCTTGCCCGGATATTTATTTTTAAGTTCAATGACTTTTTTATATTCATCTTCGTAAAAATTATCTGCCTTAACCCGGAGCGAAAACTTTTTAAGACCGATGTAAGCAGCATCGGCACCGTAAGCATAAGCGTAAGATAATTTTTCTACATTTCCTGCTGGGGATAAAAGTTCCATATAATCACTCCAAAAATCGCAATAATAATCTCTATAAAAATTGCTGTAAAAATCAGGCTTCTGAACTTAAGGAAGAAACAAGCTTAGGCTGATTTTCTATTTTTACGGCTTCATCACCGGCTGAATCTTCCGTGATGATTTTTCCGACTTTATCAAGAGCAAGGTGAGATTCATGAAGATATTCATCGGCCATCTGAAACATAAACATCATATCCGGCCAGATATCAAGCTCGCATTTGTTGCCCAAAGATTTTAGTCTTTCACAGAAGGCTCTGGCATTTTCCAGAAGGATTTCCTTTTCTCCCATCTGAATAAAAGTTGGAGGAAAAGATGTCAGCTGTTCATCTTCTGCAAGCAGGGGCGAAACATAAGGAATATTTGTATTTGAACTGAAAGTATAATCAGAAGCGCTTTTACGCAGAATATCGCTGCTCAATACTTCATCGCTGAGTTTTTTGGTGGTAATCAGCTTTGAGTTTTCCGACAAATCCAGCCAGGGAGAAAAAAATACAATGTGCTTTATGCAGTTTCGGTAGCGTTCTCGCAGATTAAAAAGAAGAGCGCAGGCAATGGAAGCCCCGGAACCATCAGCAGCAATGATTATTTCGGGCATAAGAGTTTTTTCTCCCTTTTGTGTGTTCAAGGAAGCAGAAACCTGTTCTTCTGTAAATACAGCCCGGAATACATTCTGAATATCTTCGATTGCGGCTGGATATGGAAAAGCAGGGGATAGGCGGAACTCAGGAACTACGACGCGGCAAAAGCATTTTGTTGCAAGAGAACTGCAAAAACTTCTGTAGGCAACTCGTGAACCGCCCGAAAAACAGCCGCCGTGAATATAAATCATTATTCGGTTGGAAGAATAGATTTCGGGCACGAGAATATCGCAATCAGTATTGCCGTATTTGTATTCATTGCGCTCAACATTGTTCGGAAGAAATACAGTTTTATAATTTGCGTCAAGTTTTTCTCTGAAGGTATCTACATTCGACTTTGAATTGTAGGTCAGAAGCTTTAATTTTTTGATTGCGCCCTTTCTGTCATTTTTGCCTGTCATATTCTATATATTATAGCAAATCAAGCTCCTTTTTGCTATAATAACCTTATGCCTATTAGAATACCATCAGATTTACCAGCCTGCCGAGTTTTGGAGCAGGAAAATATATTTGTTATGACGGAACATCGTGCCGCAAGTCAGGATATCCGTCCTCTTAAAATTGCAATCGTTAATCTCATGCCTACAAAGGAAGTTACCGAAACTCAGTTGCTTCGTCTTTTGGGAAATACACCGCTTCAGATAGATATTTCTCTTGTAAGAATGGAAGGCCATGAAAGCAAAAATACTGACACCGCCTATCTTGATAAGTTTTATATTCCTTCAAGTGAGCTTTTTACCCGCAAATATGACGGAATGATTATCACTGGTGCTCCTGTTGAACAGCTGGATTTTGAAGAAGTTGATTACTGGAAAGAGCTTTGTTCAATTATGGATTATGCCAAAAAGAACGTATATTCAACTCTTTATGTTTGCTGGGGAGCTTTTGCGGGGCTTTATCATCATTATGGAGTAAAAAAGCATGGTCTTGAACGCAAAATGTCCGGTATTTTTATGAACGAACGCTGTGTTGAAGGTGAGCCGCTTTTGCGTGGTTTTGATGATACTTTCCCAATTCCTCAGTCACGTCACACAACCCTTTATAAAGAAGACGTTCTTGCCTGTAAAGATTTGCAGATTTTAGCAGAAAGTGCCGAAGCTGGAGTTACAATTATAAAATCAAACGACAACCGCGAAATCTTTATGACCGGTCATCTTGAATACGATACTCTCACTCTTGCCGAAGAATATTACCGCGACATTGGAAAAGGTATGAAGGTTCCACTTCCTAAGAATTATTTCCCAACTAACAACCTTAACCGTATGCCGACAAGCTACTGGCGTGCAACAGCTCATTTGTTCTACACAAACTGGCTGAATTATTATGTATACCAGCAGACGCCGTTTGATATCAATTCGATTTAAGGTTGTAGACGCTGTTTGATAAGTTGATTAAGAAGCTTTTTATTAAAGTTTAATCAATTTCTGGCATTTTTCTCGCATTTTATCTTGACATTAAAGTTTTCTATGATAGGTTAGATATAACAAAATTTTTTATTTTGCTATTTTTGGAGGAAACTATGAAAGAAACTTTAAAGAAACTTGGATTACTGCTTTCTTCTCTTGCAGTGATTTTATTTATGACAGGATGTCCTTCACCAGAAACCCCTGTTGAACTGACAAAATATACTGTTACAGTGTATGCTGCTGAGAATGCAGAAGCTAAGATTTTTACAGTTGAAGAGGGAGATACTCTTGCTTCAATAAAAGATTTGCCTGCTCCTGTTTTAGATGGTTATACTTTTGCCGGATGGTTTACTGCAGAAAAGGTGAAAATTGAAACTTCTGCACCAATCAAGAGCAATCTTACAATTTATGCAAAGTTTGAAAAAACAAGTACAGCCGGTTCTACTAAAACAACAGAAACAAAAACTGCTGATGGAACAAAAACAGTAACAGTGGAAACTACAACAACTGATGAAAGCGGAATTACTACAACTGTTACAGAAACTACTACTACAGACAAGGATGGTACTGAAAGTACTCAGATTGATACAGATGTAAAAACAAGCACAGAAGTAACTGTTGATGATTTAATCAATCTTGGTATAGCTACCCTTGCTTCCGATGAACCTGATATTACAACAGCACAGGCATATTTTAATGCTGCATACGAAAAAGACCCTGAAAATGACAAGACAAAAGTTTATTCTGCATTGTCTGATATTGCCTCAATCGTTACAAATTCAAAAATTCAGCAATTTTTCTCTGACCATCTCGGAATTACAAATTATCCGTCAGATTTGAGTACTCTTATTGCTGGAAACTGGCTTTCTGCAAAAGAATATGAATCAGAAAAATCCAGACAATTCTCGATTTATTCTGCCGAAGAAGTTACTTCTCCAAGCAGCTACACCTATTATTACTATAAAGCCAGAGAAATTGCTCCTGATTCATCTGAATATTCAAGTGCACCACATGGATATCTTTATTATAAAGTTACAATTAATGGCAAAGAGTATTATACATCTAGTAAGTATGATAGAGATTTATTAAAAGATGGTCAGACAAGATATTTGTTTGGTGGTAATTCACATTATTACTACAGTTCTTATTCTGCCTATAAGCTTGATGAAAACGGTGATTGTCTTGTGGAAATGTCTGCAAGTGATGCTGGTAATGCAAAGGCCTATAAATTAATATATGATAATAAACCTGTACCTGCTTCTTACAAAGTAATTTGGAAAGCACCTGTGTTAAAATCATTATCTGATGAAAGCTGGTTTACAACTCAGGCTTCTAATGCTATGGGTATTTACTATCTTCTCTTTGCAAATATTTTAAATGGAAATGCCAGCGGTTTGGATTCAATTATTGATGATTTATATTCTGTCTTATATGAAAGTGATGAATATAAGAATGCCTGCAAAAAAATTGATTCGATTAAAGGAACTGTTGAACTTTCTGAAAAGGAAATAGAAAGCTTTGGTCTTGAGGAGATTTTTGGAAAGAGTACAGCTCTTGTTGGGGCAACTGAACTTAAACTTATTGAATCTGTACTTAACATTTACAAAGGTCTTTTGGAATACTTGCAGTGCTACAGTTTCAATACAAATCTTTCTTTTGTAAAAGACAGCTGGTCAACAATTCTTGAGAGCATTCAAGCAGAGAGTGAAGAAGAATCTATGGAAAAGATGAATGCATTGATGCAATATGCAATGTCCTTAATTGCTTCTTACAATGCAACAATTGACCCTATTGCAAACGGCTTCCTTTCTGTACGCAATGCAAAAAAAATGACTGCTTCAAAAAATACCTTTATTGGTATTCTTACAGATTTAATTGCTGCTTATGATTCAATCACTGGCGAAGACACAATTTATCCTTCTGCAATCACAGAAACTGTCGTTGGTGGAGCTGGAATTAGGGAAGGCGTTGCTCTTCTTAAAGCTGCAATCACAAATGGCGGACAATTCTATATTCCAAAGGCAATTTTTGGTGGAGAACTCCCAGAAACCTGGCCAACAAAAGCAGCAGATTCAGGACTTTATACTTTGGATTGTGGTAAGCTCTTTACTGCCGGTCAGTTTGCAATTGAAAATCTTTTAGACATGGGAACTGTTGCCGGTACAGCTTCTTCAAGTAAAGTGCCTTATATTTACAAGGTAGATGCCGAAGGTAAATTAGGTGCTAAAATAACTACTGCCGAAGATTTTGCTTCACTTTTTGCTGAAGGAGATTCAGAAGAGGCAATGGTAGCTATCAAAGTTCTTGCTCCACAGACTTTGTCAGAAGTAATCGATCTTGAGTTCATTCCGTCAGATGCAATGGAAATTAAGATTCCGGCAATGTTTGGTGCTATGATTTTCCAATTCTATTACGGCGGCCTTGCTGAACTTATGGATTCAGCAGAAAATAGCGGTAACTGATAATTTCTTCCCTGTAGAGAATTAATCTTCTCTGCAGGTCTTGAATTCAAGGGGGTGTCCAAGTAATAATAAGTTGGGCATCCCTTTTTTATGTTTTTATGAAAAGATTATTGGTATTCATATTACTCTCTCTGATTTTTCTTTTTTCACTTTTTTCTGAGTCTGAACAACCTCTATCTAAAGGTTTTCTTTTTAACTATACAATAGATTTGCATGGTGGAAGTCTTTATGTTGATGATTCAGGTCAGAGTTTTTTATATGATTCATCTTTTAAGTTTAAAGCAGAGAAGTCACAAAAACAATATTTCCTTAATGCCACTTATACAGGTCTTTTTTCAAGTCTTAAATTTGCAGATTTCAAATTAAATAATGGACTTTTTTCCGCAGGTTTTTCTAACAATTTACTGCAAGTTGAAGCAGGGCTTTTTACAGGCAAAATGCCTGATACCTTTAATGCAAGAATTGATAAAGTTTATTTTAATCTGACTGATTTTTCTTATATTGGTGGATTTACGGATTTTCATTGTAATTTTACCGATTCCATATCCCTAAAATTAAGTCTTTTTGCCGGAAGCCAGAAAACCGATACCAGTAATCTATATATAGTTTTTGGAAAAGTAAAAAGTCCCTTTTTTGCAGGCGGTCATATTTCTCTGAATCTTCCTTATGATTTTAATCTAAGCTCCACTTATTCTGCTGTAAAAATCCAGCTTTTAAGTGGTAGTAATGATTTTCTTGGTGACGGCCTTTTAGATTATTTTGACCTTGAGCTTGGAAAACTTTTTATTATAGAGCCACACACAGTTTCACAATCAGATACAGAAGTTGTCCAAAAAATTAAGACAAATATAGGATTTTTATATTCTGGTGGAAATGGTCAGGCAACAACATTTTTAGATACTTACAATACACTTTTCTATCCTTTTTCCTATCTGTACGCAAACGGTAAGGCTGATTTATATTTTCTTTCTTTTGCTGCTGATTATTCTGTAACAAAAAATCACTTCAATTTACTGATTAATTCGTCTCTTTTTGTGAATATTTATTCCAGAATGAATTATTTTTACAAAGCAACATACAAAAAAAATCTATTTTATGACGGCTCAATAAAACGAGAAAGCAATGCTTTTGATTTTTCAAATGGCGATCTGCTTCTTCTAATGCGGGCTAAAGTTTTTTACAGCCATGTTTTTTCGTCTTCAATTAAGGTCGATTTCTTCTTGCAGAAGGATTTGGCACTGCCCCTGATAAGTTCAAAAACAAAAGCTCTTTTTTCAGGTGAATCAGAGGAGGAAATAAAAACTCAGTCATCAGATTTTTCTTCTTCCTTATTAAGAACAGCCTTGCTGTCAGGTTTGTCGCTGGGAATACAAATTGATTTTTAATTTGATAATTTTTCCTATTGTCTAAAAGCCGCTTTTTCTATATAACTATTGGCATATTTTATCAGGGGTGCTTTTTTATCCGTTGGAATTAAAAAAGGCTGAGATTATACCCTAAAACCTGATCCGGATAATACCGGCGGAGGAAGATAATGAAGAAACTTCATATCTTTTTTAAAATCTTATTAACAATCACAACATTATTATTGGCTTGCAGTCTTTTTGGCTGCAAAAAATCACAGACTCGCACAAATGAAATCGTAATTTATTCTTATGATTCATTTATAGGTGAATGGGGACCTGGCGCAGAAATTGCCCGTCTTTTTGAAGAAAAAACTGGTATCAAAGTTGTTTACGAAGATTGCGGAGATGCCGTTCAGATTTTGTCAAAGGCCATCCTCGAAAAAAATGAACCTTATGCTGATGTCCTGATTGGAATCGACAACAACATGTGTCAGCAGGCAATTGAAAGTGGAATTATCCAGCAGTACAAGGCAAAAAATCTTGATGCATTGATTCCAGCCGACCTTACAAAGGAACTCAACGACAATAAAACTGGCACACCTTATCTTACACCTTATGATTTCAGTAATTTTGCAATCATTTTTAATACTTTGTCTGGTCTTCCTGCACCAACTTGTCTTGAAGATTTGACCAAACCTGTCTACAACAAAAAACTTATTCTTATGGATCCTCGTACAAGTACACCTGGTTTGGGCTTTAAAGTATGGGCTCAGAAGGTTTACGGTGACAAATATGATGATTATATGAAACGTCTTGAACCGTCAATCTTAACAATGTCTCCAAGCTGGAGCGTAGGTTACGGAATGTTCACAGAAGGAGAAGCTCCTCTTGTAATCAGTTATACAACAAGTGCCGCTTACCATATTGAATATGATGAAGGCGATCAGTTTAAGGCATTAAAGTTTACCGATGGTCATGTACGCCAGATTGAAGGTGCCTGTGTCGTAAAAAATGCGCCAAATGCAGAAGGTGCTAAAAAGTTCCTTGATTTCTTTATCACCGAAGAAGCACAGAATGTAATTCCTTTAACCCAGTGGATGTTCCCTGCAAACAAAAACGTAAAATTGCCAGAATCTTACGACGTAGCATTCTAAGCAGATAGTATTTAGAGGCGGATGTGGTAGAAATTGTAATATATACACTAAAAATAGCTGTATTATCTACACTGATTGCAGCCCTTATAGGTATACCTCTTGCTTTTTTTACCGCCCGCCGCACCTTTCACGGCCGCAGATTTATCCTTTCACTTTCTGCCATTCCCCTTTGCATACCGCCACTTATAATTGCACTTGGTTATGTAAGTTTTTTTGGCATGAATGGAACAGTGAACAATCTTGCAAAATCCCTTTTTCATTTGCAGGATTCTCCCTTTAAGTTTTTATATTCTCTTAGAGGAATAGTGATTGCCCAGGGCTTTTATAATTTTCCTCTGATTACAGGAGTACTTTCGGCCGCCTGGAAGCAGTTGCCAAGGGAAGAAGAAAACGCAGCCCGTCTTTTAGGCACGAGCGAACCACGTATATTCATCACTATTACTCTAAAGCAGCTTTCCGGGGCAATTGCAGCTGCCTGCATTCCCGTTTTTCTCTTTTGTTTTTTCAGTTTTATGATAGTCCTTCTTTTTTCCCCAGTCGGAAAATCCACAATAGAAGTCGAAATCTACCATTCAATCCGCACAACCCTGGATATAAAAAACGGCGCAATTCTTGCAATTCTGGAAACTTTGCTTTCATTGTCTTTTGTTGCAATTTACAGCTTTATCTGCCGAAAAAGCCAGACCAATAGCAATGGAATCAGTTTTTCAAAAAATCCGGCTTACAAATTATGCCGTTTTCCTTATCAGACAAAAGGACAGAAGCTGCTGGAAGGAACTACTTTTACAATCCTCCTGCTGGCAGTTTCTTTATTTCTCCTCTGTCCGGGATTAGCAATTTTATTAAACAGCCAGTTTTCCCGCATTTTTAAAGATAAAATCTTTTTTCAAGCTCTTAAAAATACAATCTGGATAGGTCTTTCTACTTCAAGCGGCTGTTGTTTTATAAGTTTTATTTATTCAGCTCTGGTAAAAATGAATAAAAAAGAAGGCAGTATTTTTTTACAGACCCTGCCACTGATTCCAATGGCAATTTCTTCTGTTGTACTGGCCTGGTGTATGAGCATGATTTTTCATCACGGGAATCCTGCCTTGCTGATTTTTATGGAAATATTTTTATACTGGCCAATTGCTTACCGTCAGATTCAAAACGGAATGAATCGTCTGAGTCCTGATATTTGTAATGCTGCAAGGCTTCTTTCAAAAAATAAGCTGGATGCTATATTGCGCGTATATCTTCCTTCCTGCAAAAAAGTTATTTTTACTGCCTTTGGTTTATGTTTTGCCGTAAGTGCAGGAGATTCAACTCTTCCTCTGGTTTTAT
The DNA here is from genome assembly GCA_902802305.1 of uncultured Spirochaetaceae bacterium. GTDB lineage: Bacteria > Spirochaetota > Spirochaetia > Treponematales > Treponemataceae > Treponema_D. The sequence goes on along the minus strand of CADCLG010000013.1, from coordinate 56,702 downwards.
CTATTCCACGTTTTAATACTTTGGCGTATTATACCTATAAACTTGCTGGTGCATATCGATTTAAACAAGCTTGTGCAAGTGGAAGTGTGCTTACTGTTTTATGCTGTATTATTTTTGCCCTTTGTCGTACAAACAGGTGGCAAAAAAAGCCGTCCTAACTGTTACATTTTAATGTGATATTTAATCTTGATTGGAGATAAAATGCATTTACGAAAAGAATTAAATTGCTGGCTTTATGCTATAATCCTTTTTTTCTCTTCGAATATTTATTTTTTTAATTATAACTGGAACGGAATCATCCGTGTTTATATTACCGGCAAGCAGCTCAGAATAAAAATCCGTGTCTTGGGATTAATCTGCGGAATGATTCCTATTGCCAATCTGATTATGCTTTTTATAATTTTGAGTAAGACGGTTTCAAAAGGTGGTCTTGATTCACGGTCGGCAATCTGTTTTGAAGGCATGGATCAATATGTAGCGAGTCTTACTGCCATTTCCTGTCTGACAAAAGATTATTGCAAGGATTTTAATAAAAAAGCTATTGATTCCCCATTGGTTTATTATGCAAGTGTAGGTGCAAGAATGAGGGGAGCTTCCTTTAAGCTTTTGACACCGCCTCATTTTAAGGGGATTTCTCATGGAGATATGATTGATTTGAAGCGTGCAAATATAAGAGATTTTGATGTTCGTGAGTTTTATGTTCAGCTGGTTTCTGATTTGCGGGAAAAGGGCTTCTAAGGAAAAAGAAATGTATTTTAGTGTAAAAAATATTCATAAAACTTGGGAAAGTGTGACAGTAGATTTTTCTCTGGAATGTGGAAAGGGTACAATGACCTGTCTTTTGGGGGCAAGTGGAAGTGGAAAATCTACAATCCTCAATATAATTGCAGGGCTTGAACAGAATGATGACGGATTTCCCTTGCAGATTGAACTGGATGGTCAGAGAATCGATAATCTTCCTCCTGCAAAAAGAGGAATTGGAATGGTTTTTCAGTCTGGGGCTCTATTTAATCATTTAAATGTGGTAGATAATGTTGCTTACGGTTTAATTTCTTCCGGTATGAAAAAAAAACATGCCCGGGCAAAAGCTTCTGAATATCTGCATAATTTTAATCTTGACGGTTTTGATAAGAGGTTTCCACAGACTTTAAGTGGCGGCGAAAAACAGCGCGTTGCTCTGGCAAGGACGTTGATTGTAAATCCAAAGCTGGTTCTTTTGGATGAACCTTTTAGTGCTTTAGATACAGATTTGCGTCACAAAATGGCAGCGCAGCTTAAAGAATGGCAGAAAAAGCTTGGTTTTACGGCAATTATGGTTACTCATGACGAAAATGAGGCTGTCGCCGTTGCTGACAAAATCTGCCGCATGTAAAAATAAAATTGACTTTAAGGGGAGGGCGTATTATCTTATAAAAAGAGTATTGCCTTATGGAGGAAAAATGAAAACTAAAAATGTTATTTTAGGCTTATGTCTTGCAGTTGTTGGTTTACTTATGGCTGCTATGCCGAGTGCCTGTATAAAGGCTGTAGTTGTAATTGTCGGATTAGTTGCAATCTGCAATGGCGGGTATAATCTTTTTGTTGATTATAAAAAGACAACAATTCCTCAGCTTAAAACTTCCATTTTAGTAAAATCAATTGCCAGTATTGTAATTGGTTTGGTTGCAGTTATCTGTCCTTTTGCATTATTAAAAACAGCTGCTTCTATATGGAATATAATTTCTTACATACTTGCTGTTTATCTTATTCTTTTTTCTTTTTATGGATTTTTTACTGCTTCAAAAATGCGTGATTCATCACCGGAAGAACGCAAGAGAATTATAAAAGAAAGTCTTATCAGCCTTTTGATTGCTGTTCTTTTGTTTGTAATTCCTATTGAAAATGTGGGAAGAACTTTTGTACGCATTATTGGAATTGCAGGACTTGCGATTGGAGTTGTTTTAATCATAATTGAAGTTGTAGTTTCTAAACGCACTGTAATTGTAAAAGCAGAAGATGCTGTCGTGGTTGATGATTCTGAAGCTGGAACTGATGCTACTGCAAATACTGAAACTGAAGCTGCCAGTGAGTCATCTTCAGAAAAAGAAGAAACTACTCAAGAAAAATAAAATCTGTAAAATAGATTTGAATTATCTTTCCTAAAACAAGTTGACTGTTGATTTCCTTCAATAAGTCAGCTTTTATTTTGTCTTCGCTGCTTGAAAAAAGCTCCATTTTTGTTTTTGAAGAAAAATAATTGGAAATCAACCCGGAAATCAGGATTCTTTTTTTTGAAAGCTCTTCATAAAGTTCATAATTGCTTTCTTCATAAGTGAACCAGGGCTCTATAACAAGGGGAGTACCTGTATCCCTTTCACTTCCACTTTCAGCATTTTCATCAGCTTTGGTTAAAATCCTTATCCGCCCGATTCCTGTGTAAGAAGCAATTTTTTCTTCTGAATGTTTGTTCAGACTGGTGATTTCTTTTTGAGAAGGTTCAAGAACCGTAATGTTTGCTTTTTTAGTTTTGGCGCCTTTTGAAGAACTGTTACCTGAACTTTTCAAAATAAGTCCCATCACAGTGCCGGCCGCTATAAAAACAATCAGAGAAAAAATAATAATCAGTAAAATCTTATTCAGTGTGACTTTATTCTGTGACATAAGCATTCATCTGCATCAATTTTTAGAAGCAATCAAAAAGGGAGCGGAAAGAGCAGCTAATCTGCCTGTGGTTCTTGCCGTAATATGAACGCCATCTTCCAGCCATTCTTCACTTTGAATACAACCTGCTTTACGCATTTCATTTATCAAAACTGTCTGGCTGACAGGCATCAGATAGTTTTCTATTTCACCGTAAAGAATCTCGTAGATTTTATCTTTTAAATCAACAAATCCGATTTCTTCTTTTGCACTTATACAGAGGGCATCCGGGAACTGATGACGTAATGCAATAAAGGCTTCCTTGTCATCTTCGGTTTTATCAATTTTGTTAAGACAAATAAGGCGTGGATTTTTTGTTGCATGTATTTCATCAAGAACTTCACAAACGGACTTGTACTGTTCAAGGGCGTTTTCATCGGAAGCATCAATTATAATCAAAAGCAAATCAGCAAGAGAGGCTTCTTCAAGGGTAGATTTGAAGGCGTCAATAAGATGATGTGGAAGGTTGCTTATAAATCCAACGGTATCGGTAATAAGAACTCCTGCGCTGTCATTAAGCGGCATCTGGCGTGTAAGTGGATCCAGAGTAGCAAAGAGTTTGTTTTCTACGTAGGCCTCTGCTCCGGTAAGAGCATTCAAAAGGCTTGATTTACCTGCATTGGTATAACCGACCAGAGCACAGGTAGGAAGTTTTCCTCTCTGTTTGCGCTGGGTCTTGCGGTTTAATTCTATTTCTGCAAGTTCGCGCTTTGTCTGGGTAATTCTTTCACGGATTGTTCGCTGGTCAAGTTCAAGCTTTGTCTCGCCCGAACCTTTCGCTCCAAAGGCACCACCGCGCTGACGCGAAAAATCATTTTTAGCGTGTGCTAAACGTGGCAGCATATAGGTAAGGCGAGCCAGTTCAACTTGGAGAACTGCTTCCCTGGTCTGCGCTCTCTGAGCAAAAATGCGGATAATAACTTCCTGTCGGTCAAAACAGGAAATACCGCTCAATTCTTCCCAGTTGCGCTGTTTACGAGGTTCAATATTAAAATCAAAAATAATGCAGTCGGCTTCAATAGATTTTGCAAGTTCTGCAATTTCCTTTGCTTTTCCCGTACCCATTCCGTATTGTGGATGCACTTCCAGACGGTTTAAGGTAAGACGCTGAACAGCATCCATTCCCAATGTCAAAACGAGTCCCTTTAATTCCTGCAAATCATTGCCAGATTCACCCACCAGCAAAGCTCTTGGAACTCTGCTGTTTTCTTTCTCTATTTCAATCATCACTAAAATAATAACAGATTAAATCCCATCCGTTAAGTTTTTTTTAATGGTTTTTGCCTAGATTTTTTTCTAGATTTTTTATTCTTTATCGTGTAAAATAGGTGTATTAAAAACGTGTTACGGAGAAACATATAAGACATGAAAATTACTCAAAAGATTTTATTGAGTTTCATTTTTTCAGTTGTGTTTTTTACAGTTTTTATATCTCTTTCGTTTACGAACCTTATACCAGCCTATTCAGCTCTTATAGATAATCTTTTTTTAACGCAAACAGTAATTAATTCCATTTTGATTTTTACCGGGGCTTTTATCCTTGTATTTTTTCTTTTTTTTGCAGCTTTCAGTTTGGGAAGCAGAAAAATAAAGTTAATACGGTCAAAGGTTCAGCAGGAATCTGATTCTTTATTTGACGAATTACTGGACAGGCTGCCACTAATGAGCCTTACGGAAGTTAAAAAAGAGCTTAATTATTCTAAGATAAGGTTTGCCGGCGAATTGAAGATGCAGTATTGCAAAAAGTCTATTCGTTATGTTAAATTGATTGACGAAACAATAGAATCAAGATGGTTGCAGCTTGAAAGTCTTCTTGAAGCTCAGAAAAGAGTTGAACTTGAATCTGATGAAGAGGAAAGTGAAGAAGAATTGCTTTCAGAAGTTGATGAAACTGTGCTGAATTCGATTCAGACACAGGATGTTGAAGAGTTGGAAGAATTCAATCAGGCGGAACCTTTAAATACTTTGAAAATCATCGAAGATTTAGATGCCGCTGATGAAGGTTCCGATTTTTACGAAGAAGGAAGGATTAATATTTTGGAAGAATTAGATTCTACAGAATCCAACGAAATTGCTAAAATCACTGAATCCGCTGAAAATTCTCAGATTGAAGAGCTTGATGAAGTTGAAGAACTTGAAGAGCTGGAAGAACTTGAGGAAGTCGATGATTTGGAAGAGCTTGAACCTGTTGATGAATTGGAAGAGACAAAAAATCACGACCCGTATCCTGAGTTATTGAATATGCTGAACAAACGCCCTATTTATATTGCAACAAGTAATAAAACTTTTATTAGTGCCGAAACAGATAATTTTGCTACTGTAGATAATGTTTTTGCAGAAGATTTATGTCTTGGTACAGAATATACCTGTTCTTATGCTCCTTTTGACGATAATTTTACTTTTATTCCAGTAAGGCTTGATTTGCAGCTTTCTGCTGATTCTTCTGATTCTACTGATTTTGCTGACTCTGGAAAACTTCTTCCTGTAAAAAATCAGGCTTCATTTAGCATGACTGGCTTTTGCAGTGAAAAAAAAACTCTGTCTGAATTAAGCTCTGCCTCTGAAGGTGAATCAAAGGGGGCAATTGTGGAAAAAGACGGTATTTATTCAATTTCCGACAATGTTTCTTATTCAGAAATTCCTCAAGATTCTTCTCTTAAAAAATTGGTAGATTCGATTTTACACTGAGTTTACACTGGTTTTGCAACGATTTTGCACCGATTCACAGTTTTGTCCGACAAAACTGTGGACGAACCTGGTACCCGTTGAAGTTACTGTATGAATGCAACGGGTTCGTATCCTTTATACCAATGCATAGTTTTGCCTGTCAAAACTATGAACGAACCTGGTACCCGTTGAAGTTACTGTATGAATACAACGGGTTCGTAATGCAACAGGTTCGTAATTGAAACTTGATTTCCTATTCAGTATAATTTTCTACCATGGAAATTGAGTTAAAGAATCTTTCAAAAACTTATGTGTCAGCGGATGGTCTTACTGAGGTAAAAGCCGTTGATGACATTTCTCTTAAAATTCCTTCTAATGAAATTTTTGGAATTATTGGTCGCAGTGGTGCAGGTAAGTCTTCGTTAGTGCGGCTTGTAAGTATGATGGAACGTCCTGATTCAGGTGAAGTTTTGTATGACGGACTTCGTGTTGATAATCTTGAAGAAAAAGAATTAGTTTTGCGCCGCCGACGAATAGGAATGATTTTTCAGAATTTTAATTTGTTCAGTTCCCGTTCCGCTGGTCAGAATATTGCATATCCAATGGAAATTTGCGGTCTGCCTAAAGATGAAATAAACAAGCGTGTGGATGAGCTGCTGGAAATTGTAGAGCTTTCTGACCGAAAGGATGCAAGAATAAGCACTTTGTCGGGAGGGCAGAAGCAAAGAATTGCCATTGCGAGGGCGCTGGCGAATAAACCGGATATTCTCTTTTGCGATGAAGCAACTTCGGCTCTGGATCCGCAGACAACAAAATCAATTCTTAATCTTATAAGAAAAATCCAGACACAGATGAATCTTACGGTTGTAATGATTACTCATCAGATGGAAGTTGTTCGTGATGCCTGCAGTCAGGTGGCTGTTATCAGTGAAGGTCATCTTGTTGAACAGGGCCTGGTAAACGATATTTTCTTAAATCCAAAGAGTCCTGTTACAAAAGAGTTTATTTCAAATATTGGTTCAAATCAGAGAGAAACAGAATCTTTTGTCCGCTGGTCTCATGAGGGCGGTGCTTTTGAATTGACTTTCCCTTCAAATCTTCAGGGTGAGCCTGTATTGAGCCGGCTTTCAAAACAGTTTGATGTAGACTTTAATATACGTGCGGCTGGTGTACAGCAGTTGACAGAATCAAGTGTTGGAAAAATGCTTATTGATTTCACTGGTGATGAGGCAGAAATCGAAAAGGTTTGCGCTTATTTAGTTGAACAAGGTCTGCTTGTTTCAAGAATCTCTTAACAACAATTCTGGAGGCATTATGAATCCGCAGTTAGTAAAATATTTATCAGTAATTGGAACCGCAACCTGGCAGACTTTTGTTATGGTAATCTTTTCGACCATTTTCAGTTTGATTTTGGGTATGCCTTTAGGAATCCTTTTGTGTACTAGTGATCCGGCAAACGGTTTGCGACCAAGAAAAGTTTTGAATCAGGTTTTGTCGGTTATTATCAATATTTTAAGGGCAATTCCTTTTGTAATTCTTGTAATTTTATTGTTTCCTTTTACCAGAGTAATAGTACATACGGCAATCGGCACCAAAGCGTCCATCGTTCCTTTAACAATTGCCGCCGCACCTTTCGTGGCCAGAGTTATAGAATCGTCGCTTAAAGAAGTTGAACCTGGGGTTATTCAGGCTGCACGTTCCATGGGCTCTACAAACAAGCAGATTATTTTTAAGGTTCTGCTGCCGGAAGCTCTGCCTTCTATAGTAAACGGAATTACGCTTACAATTATCAATCTTATTGGTTATTCAGCAATGGCTGGAACTGTTGGTGGCGGCGGACTTGGTGATGTTGCAATCCGTTACGGTTATCAGCGCTATAGAATTGAGTATATGCTGGGGTCTGTTGCAATAATCCTGATTCTGGTTGAGGTGATTCAGCTGCTTGGTACCCACATTTCAAACAAAATGCAGGCAAAACGATAGCTAGCGAAATAGCGAAAGCTGCTGTTGGATTAATAGCGACAGTCTAAACCGCTTTCGCTGCAAGTTTTGCGGGGGCAAAACTTGTACACGGATATTGTTTATTAATTACTTAAATACTGCTGCATGAGCTGAACAAAGAGATAAATCTTTTTGTAAATGTTCACGCTGAATTCTTTCATTGGTTTATCTGTGAATTTTTCCAGCTCATGCCAGTTTCCCACAATAACAGGTTTCTGTTTCATGTAATCTTCAATCAGCTGCTTCATTATGCGGCCAATCGTTACTAAATTCTGAGTCGCTGTTACAAGGAAAGTCCTTGCATCTTCATTGGCAGTCGTTAATAGACGTCTTATAATATTTTCTGCTCCAGGGTCATGGGCAGTTTTTGGAAGAAGAGTCTTAATCTTTACTCCGGTTGGACCTGCTTCAGAAAGGGCATTGTCAAATTTGGCAATGTCATCACCCATTTTCAAAAGTTCCTGATATGCATTGGAAAGCGGTGCAGACATCTGTGCTGCCCATTGTCCTCGAATTACAACAACATCAAAATACTGGCGTAGATCAGTTTTTACATATTCAGTAATAAAGCCTTTAAGGTAATTAAGGGGCTCTGCATATTTGTAAGTTGGGAGATTTTTCTTTGCAAATGGTTCATTCGCAGATGTAAGATAATATCTCAATGCTTTTATTTCTTTTTTACCAAAAATCTGCTCTGAAATTGAATTAGCCTTGGAATGTTTCATGTTCATGCTGATGTTGGAGAGCGTTTTTAAAGTATCTTCTCTGATTTTGGTAAGATAAGGTTCCGTAATAGTAGCGACTGGAGAAGGAAGAGTAACCTGATAGTTTGGCTTTCGTGTGATATGGCGAATCATCAAATCAAAAGCCATGGAACTTTGAATAGAACGCATTCTTGCAATGATTTTTTTCCAGTTATTTAAACCGACGATTTCGCTGGAATGTTTGGATTTAAGGAATTCAAACAAATCTCCCCAGACAATTTTATCATCAGTGATAGGATAAGCAACCGTACAAAAATCCTTTAAATCATCTACAATATATTCAGCATTTATTTTTGCAAACTGTGGCACTTCATTAAAAAGATTTTCCTGAATAGAGGAATTAAACTTTTTAAGTACCATAAAATAGTCATAAGAACAAAAATCCCTGAAAATTACAAAAGCCTTGTAAAGATTTTCTATTTTATTTATGCGGTTGTCGTCAAAAGCCCCGCAAAAGTCATTCAAATCATTTTCAATCTGAATTTTAAGCTTGTCAAAATCGATTTTTGTTGCCATTTCCTGAATCTTTTTTTCATCAAAGTGGGCAAGCAATTCCATCTGACGGTCTGTAAGGGAATAATTTATAATCTGATGTTTAAATGCATTTAAATTAGGATTCGCATGAAACATAAGCTGAGCAGGCGAGATAAGCTTATAAATATCATAAAATAATTTTGCAAAATTAGGAGTTGCTTCAAAGGTTGAAGTCCTGTAATAAGTATGGAATTTTGTCTTATTGAAATCTTTTGCAATATATTTAAGTCTGCGCTTTAACTCCGCTTCAGGATTGTTGGAGCCAAATAAATTTGCAAATAAAGATTGAAAAAATCCCTGAGGCTCGGCTTGTTTTGATGTATTTTTTTTATTGCTTTTTATATCTCTTGAATCCATAAAATAACTATAAGTCAATTTTTGTGTTTTTTCAACCTTATATCAAAGCATTATATCAAAGCATATATCGGTGTAGCATAAAATTATAACATCGATTATAATATAAAAAATATAAAAAAGTTTTGTTATAATTTGTTATCTATAATCTAAAGTTTTATATTCATAAAGTTGACCGTTGTTTAGCGGTAGAAAAAATCCATATTAAAAATTCATTTACAGGAGTAGTAAAATGAAAAGAAATGTCTTAGCAGTAGTTTCAATCTGTTTGATTTGTTCTGCTATATATGCCTACAACCCACCAGTAAATGGTGAAAACTTTTTAGAGCTTTCAAGTCCGAGACAATTAACTGATGCCTCATCTTCTTCTGGCGGCGGTATTTTTTATGCTGGTCCAGAGTCTTTGAATGTAAATCCAGCACTCCCAGCATCTGAACAGCGAAATGTTGTAAATCTTGCTTATACAGCTCTTTTCTCTTCTAATTCAGAAGACACAAAAACTTACGGAAATGCTTTTCAGGCAGGAATTCTTATCCCTACTAAGTTTGCTGTTTATTCAGCATATATGAACGGAACAATGATTCCATTTGTAGATATGAATCTTGGCAATTCATTCACAATTAAAGGCGGTCTTTCTAAGGAAGTAACAGAAAAACTAAATGTAGGTCTTAACATGAACTCTGGTATTTTCTGGGGCGCAAATACAGACTGGGCCGCTTCAATAAACCTTGGATTTGTTTATAATCAGGGAAAAGTTGGCTTCTTAAAAGATTTTAGATATTCAGCAGCTTTGCTTAATCTTGGTAAAACCTTTACAAATACAACCTTACCTGGAATCAATCCAGAAGCAGAAACTGGTATTTTCCCTATGATTGGAACTCTTAAACTTGGTTGTGCAGCCCTTCTTGCCCAGACAAGCGTAATCAAACTTGGTGCTTCCCTTGAAATTACAACACCAGCCTTTATGAATGTCATTACAGACCTTGGACTTCAGTTTGCAGTAAAAGATATGCTTTATATAACAGTTGCAGACAAGTTTAATTTAAGAGAACTTATCAATGGTCATGTTGATGTAATTCCATCTGTTGGACTTACCTTCAGATTTACCTTTGATGTAAAGAATAACCAGTACCTTGAAAAGAACGGCTGGAGTCAGAGCGAAATGTCTACAGCTGTTGCCTGGAAACAGCTGTACAAAAATATCAATGCAGTTTCTGCTGGAGTAGATTTGAACCTTGGTTTGAAAGATGAAACTCCACCGGTAATTACAATCAAGTTTGAAGATGATGAAGAGTAAGGAGAAATAAGATGAAAAAATACAATTTATTTTTAGTTGCAATAATTGCTCTTTGTGCAGGTTCTCTCTCTGCAAAACCAAAATATATTTCTCCAAATAATGATGGTGTTCAGGATGAAATTGTAATTCCTGTTTCTATTTCAGATAAACGCTTTATTCAAGGCTGGAGTCTTGTAATTCAGGATGAAAATAACAATACAGTCCGAACAATTGAAAATAAAGTTGCAATTGCCCAGAAAATCGGCTTTAAGCAGTTTTTCAAGCAGCTTGTAGCAAAAAAACACGGAGTTGATGTTCCGGAATCAATCAGCTGGAACGGCGTTATGGACAACGGTGAAACTGCTCCTGACGGCAAATATTTCTGGTACATTACAGCTACCGACGATAACGGCAACGTTGCAACCTCCAAAGAATACGAGGTTGTTGTAGATACAATCGCTCCAGAAATCGAGCTTACACAGCCTTCTGATAAAATCTTTGGTGAAGGTGCAAAAGCTTCTCTCAAGATTGTGCAGGAAGGTTCAGTAGAAGATGAATGGATTGGTGTATTCAAATCTGCTGATGGAAATGTTGTAAAAACCTACAAATGGACAAATGCAGAACCAGTAACCTTCACCTGGCACGGAACAAATGATTCAGAAAGTCAGATTATGGATGGTGTTTATTCTTATGAAATTACCGCTACAGATAAGGCGGGAAACGTTGCTCCAAAAACAATGATTTCAAACATCATTTATTCTGCTGAAAAACCTGCAACAAACATTTACATCGATGGTTCAAGATACTTCTCTCCAAATACAGACAGCAGCCTCAGTTCAATTACTTTTGACCTCACTATCCCTGTACCAGAAGAAAAAACTGGAAACAAGCTTACAGAATGGGCTGTTTCAATCGAAACAAGAGATGGAAAACTTGTACGCTCTTACAATCAGACAAAAGACGGTGCTATTCCTCCTGCAACAATTGTATTTGACGGTAAAGATGATAATGGCAATCAGCTTGCAGATGGTGAATATCAGGCTTTTGTAACTGCAAAATATCTGAACGGATATGTTCCAACAAAATTATCTTCACCAATCTTTATTCTTGATACAGTTAAACCTGCCGCTCAGATTAGAGTTTCTGACACAGTTTTTGGTGCCGGTTCAAAATCTGACGTTAAGTTCTCTATTATGATTACTCCTTCTAAAGGCGCTCCAATTCCTTCATGGAAGGCAGAAATCAGAACTCAGGACGGTGGAAACGTTGTAAAAACTTATGATTTAGGTGAGTTTCCTCCAGAAAGCATTACCTGGAACGGTTTGAACAGCGCAGGAAAAATTGCAGACAAAGGTACCTATGTAATGGTTATTTCTGCTACTGATATGGCTGGAAATGCAGGTGGCGGTACTTCTGATTCTGCTGTAACCTTTGATACAACCGAAACTCAGCTTTTGCTTGCTATGACAGATACAGCCTTCTCTCCAAATGCTGACAAAGTAAAAGATACAATTACCTTTAATCCTGTAACACAGACAAAGGATGTTGCTTCTTACGAGTTCTCTATCAAAGACAATAGCGGAAAGGTTGTTTATTCTAGAAAAGAAAACAAAAAGCTTCCTGCAAACTTTGTATGGAATGGAAACGATAACGACAATACCCGCTGTGAAGACGGCTTCTATTCAGCTCAGCTTTCTGTAACAGCTACAAACGGTTCAACCGCCGCTGCAGCAACTCAGAGCTTTGAACTTGATACAAAGGCTCCTAATCTTACAGCCGAAATCCCTTGGACTTATTTCTCTCCAGACGGTGACGGAAACCAGGATAATATTCCTGTAGCAATTTCTGAATGTACAAATGAAAAATTGTGGAATGTTGAAGTTCGCAATGCTAAGAATACTGTCGTAAAGAAATATTCCTGGAACGGAACTAAATCAAACTTTGAATGGGATGGTTCTGATGAATCTGGAAACCTTTCTGCTGACGGAAAATACAATCTGGTAATTTCTTCAACTGATGATGCAGGAAACCGCTTTTCTACTTCATTAAAAGACATTGTTCTTGATAACCGCGAAACAAAGCTTTATCTTACTTCTGAATACGAAGGTATTTCTCCAAACAACGACTCTTATCTTGACGAACAGATTTTTGCTATCCGCACAACTGTTGCAGAAGATTTGTTAAGCTGGAACTTTGATGTTCGCAAGGAAGATGGAACTTCTGTATTCTCTCTTACAGAAAAAGATAATCTTAATCTCCCTGCAGAAATCAAATGGAATGGTGCAGATGCTGATGGAAATGCCTGTGAAGGAACCTTTACTGGTACTTTGAATGCTGTTTATAAAAAAGGTAACCGCGTAAGTGCTGTTTCTTCTCCATTTGTTTGTACAGCTACTGCTCCAGAACTTCGCGTTCAGACAGCTCCAGAATATTTCAGTCCTGATAACGACGGTATTGATGATGACCTCTTTATTAAACTTACAGGAAATACAAAAGCCCGCATCAAGAACTGGTCATTTGTTATCTATGATCCAAAAGGAAAGACTTTCTGGAAGACAGAAGGAAAATCTCAGATTACGGAACGCATTATTTGGGACGGATTGAGTAACGTTCAGAAGGATGCAGCTGGTAGAGCTGAAAGAGTTCAGTCTGCTATGGACTACAAATATACTTTGACTGTTGCAGATAATCTTGGTATGTCTTCTTCTGTTGATGGAATCATTCCGGTTGATGTTCTTGTTATCCGCGAAGGCAATATTCTCAAGATGGCAGTTCCTTCTATTATCTTTGAATCAGATGCAGCTAACTTCCAGGAATCAAATGCAAAACTTACAGCAGAACAGGTTCAGAAGAACGTAGAGATTCTTAATCGTATTGCAGAAATCCTTAAGAAGTTTACTGATTACAAAGTAACTATTCAGGGACATGCAAACCGACTTTCTGACAATGTTGACGAAGAGACTATAGATAATCCTCGCGTTTGGGGACGTGCCCTTATGCCACTTTCTAAGGAACGTGCAGATGCAATTAAAGCTTACCTTGTAAAGAAGGGAGTTAATGCAAACAATGTTACTACAGAAGGTATGGGTGGTACAAAACCTGTTGTTGATTCTAAAGATACCGACAACAACTGGAAGAACCGCCGCGTAGAGTTTATTCTTGTAAAATAAGATAGAATCAATTCACATTATTAGTAAATAATAGTAAAATGGGAATTATGAAGTTTCGCTTTGTGATTTCCATTTTACTATTTTTTTTATGCACATCGCTTTATTCCCAGCAAAATGAATATCAGGCTTTCGCACTTCAAACTAATTATAATTTGTCATTTGGTTATGATTTAGACCCAAAGTTTAACAATAATTATTTTCATGGAAAAATATTGATAGACTTGGCTGAAGGCTGGTTCAATCGTTTCGGCATTTCATCTGCAATTGGCGGAGATATTGGTTCCAGCAAAAACAGTGACACTTCTTCTTCTCTTATTGCTACCTTATACACTCCCGAAATTGCTTTTTCATATTATATTTTACCAAAACTTGTTGCTTCTGCTGGACTTGCTTTTACCCAGACCTGGTATATCACAAAAGAAGAAGGTGGATTAAATACTGTAAACACTCTTATTTATTCAAGCGGACTTGCTCTTCCTGTAAAGCTGCGCTATTACTTTACTGATTATATTGCTGCCCATCTTTCAGTTAATTTTTTGTTCCACCCATGGATTTCCATTCAGGATAAGGATGGAAAAAATAATACAATTTATGATGCTGTCACACAAATGAATGTGGGAGTAACCTTTTCTGTTCCTTCAAGGCGTTTTTAGAGGAGAGTTTGATGATGAAAATAAGTGAAATAAAATCAATAAGGCCAGTTTTTTTTGTGACTCTGATTATTTTCTTTTTTGCTTCGTGTAATTGTTATATGAAAACAGATTTAGGAGATGAATCTATTGATGTTTCAATCACCCGCAAAAAAGATGCTGCAGAAAATACAGGTATTATTTTAAGTTTTAATAAAGTTTCTTCAGTATTGGATATACCGACTGAACTTCAGGGAATGCCGGTTGTAAAGGTATTATTTGCTGATGCCACTAACATGAGTTCTCTTGAATCAATAGTAATTCCTGATTCAGTTACAGAAATTGATACTTTTGAAAAAGCATCATCGCTTAAGGCGGTTAATCTTCCTGATAATCTTGCATATATACCATCTTTTAAGGAATGTTCAAATCTTTCAGAAATTGCAATTCCAGCAGGAATTATAGAAATCCCAGAAAGTTGTTTTGAAGGTTGTAAAAAGTTGACAAAGATTTATAAAAAATCATCTGGAAGTTCTGGCAGTACATCAGAAGGAAATCAGGAAACAAACTTAACTGATTCTCTTGAAGGCATAAAAATAATCGGAAAACGTGCTTTTTATAACTGTTCTGCTCTGTCATCAATCGTTCTTGAAACTACAGAAATAACTGCCCTTGAAGAATTGACTTTTTATGGTTGTACTTCACTTTCAATCATAAAGCTTCCTTCTACCATAGAAACTATTGGTGCAGAAGTTTTTAATAACTGTTCTGCTTTAACAACAGTCGAAAACTTTAACCTTATCGCCCCCCTTGAAGATGACAAAATTAAACCCTTAGGGGATAAAATCTTTTATTCTTGTAAAGGGCTTAATTCTATAACCTTAAATCCTCAGCTAAAAGAAATACCAAAAAATATGTTTAATGGTTGTACTTCTCTTAAATCCTTTACAATTCCCGAAAAAATAGAAAAGATTGGAGGTTCTGCATTTGCTGGTTCTGCGCTTAATGAATTGTTTTGCTATCCTGTTGAACCACCTGCAATTGAAGCTTCCAGTTTGCCTGAATTGAAGCCAAAAGCGGAGTCTGAAGAATTATTTACACTTTATCTTCCGGCTGAAAGTATACAAGCATACAAAGATGCATGGGCTAAAAATATAGATTGGAGCCTTGTTGGCGTAAAAGCAATTGGAGAGTAGAATAGACTGGCAGAATTGTCCGAATCATAATCAGAAAATAGAAAATGAATAAAAAAATCCTTTCCGTTTTTGGAAAGGATTTTAGCGGCTCCTGCTGGGCTTGAACCAGCGACACTCGGATTAACAGTCCGATGCTCTACCAACTGAGCTAAGGAACCATCGTTCTGTCGAACGTGAATATTATAATATTGAAAAAACTCGTTTATGTCAATAACATAAATAAAGTTTTTCAAAAAATTATATAAAAATCTGTCAAAACCCAACAAGGGCTATCAAAGTCTATCAGCTTTTATAGTTGATTGCAGAAACGACTGCGGCAATACCGGCACGTCCAACGTTGGAGCTTTTTCCTACTCCCCAGGCATCCTTACCGTTTTCTTTTGTAATCTGAACATAAGCAATAGCCTTTGTATCTGAACCTTTACCAATAGAGTGCTCGTTGAAGTAAACAATATTGAATCTTGGAGCTGGTGTTTGTTTTAATGCTGCAACAAAAGCATCCAGAGGACCGTTTCCAGTAGCTGCAACTGTATAAGTTTTTCCTTCCCAAATTACGGTAGCTTTTACTTCAACATGTTCTTCATCACCAGAGCCTCTTTCGCCTTCAACATGATTCTGTGTGATTTCTTTTACAGTCAATGGCGAGGTTGTATTCAACCAGGTTTGGGCAAAAGTCTCGTAAACTTCTTCATTTGTGAGTTCTCTCTGGACTTTATCGGCCATAGCTTTGACTTCTTTTCCAATATAAGGATGCATTGCTTTTGGTGCGTTGATTTCATAATACTTTTCAAGAATATAAACAGCGCCACCTTTTCCGCTCTGGCTGTTAATCCTTATGATTCCTTCGTACTGTCTTCCAATATCGTGAGGGTCAATAGTAAGATAAGGAACGTCCCATACAGCATTTTCTTTCATGCCGATTCTGGCTGCCATTCCTTTACGGATTGCATCCTGATGAGAACCCGAAAAAGCCGTAAATACAAGTTCGCCTGCATAGGGACTACGTTCATGAATCTGCATTCCTGTAAGTTTGGTGTACATTTCTGCAATTGAGGGAATATCAGAAAAATCAAGGCCTGGATTAATTCCCTGGGTAAACATGTTTAAGGCAACTGTTACTATATCAAGATTTCCTGTACGTTCGCCGTTACCAAAGAGACAGCCTTCTACACGATCTGCTCCGGCAAGTAAGCCCAATTCGCATTGAGCAATTCCTTCTCCACGGTCATTATGATTGTGCAGGGAAATTATAATATTTTCGCGGTCAGAAATATGGCGGCAGAAATATTCAATCTGATCGGCAAACTGATTAGGCATGGCACATTCAACGGTTGTAGGCAGGTTCAGAATGATTTTGTGTTTTTTATTACTTGTTTGGCCTTCTTCGTTACCGTCACAAGCCCACCATTCTTTTTTGACAGCCTGGCAAACTTCGAGAGCATAATCAATTTCTGTTGTAGAAAAGCTTTCTGGTGAATATTCCAGTTGAATCTCAGTGTC
Organism: uncultured Spirochaetaceae bacterium; assembly: GCA_902802305.1. Classification (GTDB taxonomy): domain Bacteria; phylum Spirochaetota; class Spirochaetia; order Treponematales; family Treponemataceae; genus Treponema_D. Next base: position 39,932 of record CADCLG010000013.1, on the reverse strand, counting down.
TTTGCACATAGGAAGACAGGCTTTTACGCATTTTACACCGTCTATGGCAATCTGTTTGATTTCTTCCTTAGATTTATTGAAAGTATATTTTCTCTGTGCAGGGGAAGTTGAATTATACAGATGAAAAATGGCTTTTTTACAGCCTTTTAATGCTTCAAAAGTCTTTTTTATCAAATGTTCACGGGCCTGACACAAAACCTGGAGCGTCACATCATCAGGAATATGGTGACTTTCAATAAGGCGGCGCATAAATGCATATTCAGTTTCTGAAGCAGCAGGAAAACCTACTTCAATTTCTTTAAATCCTAGTTTTACGAGTAAGTCAAAATAGTCAAGCTTTTGTTCAACGCCCATTGGATTAATAAGAGCCTGGTTTCCGTCCCTTAAATCAACGGAACACCAGATTGGCGCTTTTGTGATTGTTTTTGAAGGCCAGGTTCTCTCAAAGGCTGGAACCGGCTCAAAGGCTTTGTACTTTCCGGTGACCTTCATTTTGTTACTCCTGTAAAAATCAATTCAGTTAATTACATGATAATTATTTTATTAATCCTCTGAAAACACTATGCATTTCATCTACGAAAATTGCAGTGTCTTTTCTCAGGGATTTTAAGAAATCATTGTCATTTATATTGCCGATAACTGCTTCTTTTTCTTTTTCGTTTCGGTAGGTCATGTTGCGGTAATAATCTGTGTAATCCTTTTTGCGTGAAGAAAAAGCTGAATTATAGAAATCAAAGGCAAATACAGAAACATCATCTGTAATATTTCTGAACAAGTCGGTTGAAAAGTCTTCGATTGGGCGTGAATACAATCTTTCAAGCAGGAAGAGAGCATATCTTGTTTTGTAGTTATCATAGTTTTCCTGAACTTTATTGTAGTATTCATGGACTTCTTTCCAAGTTTTAATCTCAGATTTTTTAATTTTGGCAAAAAGTTCTTCAATCAACTGCTGCGGCATAATTTGACCACCGACATTTTCCCATTTTGTATAAAGAGGAAGCTCCCTGATTTTTAGGATAAGCTCTTCGCTGAGTTGTTTTTGTCCCTGAGCCTTACAGAATTGCACCAAAGTTCTTGCAGAGAAATATTTGATGAGTTTTCTGTACATTTTATAGGCGGCAACAGGTTTTTTAATTATTGCTCCGTATTTTTTCTGGCACTGGCTGTCAAAAAGAGTAAAATCAGCTTCAGAATTTTGATGAAGAAAATCTTTTGTACGTAAAAGAAGCTGGGCCTTAGTTTTTACCTCTTCCACATATTCATTTTTACTTTCATAGAGATATTCTGAAGTGAGAGTAATTATTCTGTCGATTGCAGCTACAGCTTCCTGCATCGTATCAGGGGCAAAAGGATCTGTTTCAATATACTGGACTTTTACCTTGCGTTTGTCGCGTTTTGTGAACTTGGTCATATTGCGGGCAATAGCAAACATATCATAAAGCAGCCACCATGCTGGAATTATTGTGATTGTGTGGTCTGTGTTTGTCGGAGGAGAAACTAATGAAAAAGGATAGCTGATATCGAGTTCATTTGGATAACTTCCTTTTGCAACCAGGGTAAAGGATGCAAAGCGGGAATTATGCTTAAAGTCGCTGCACAGGCCCGGCCAGAAACCTCGTTTTGCAAAGATTTCACCGTCTGGACTTCGTGAGTTGTGGTTACTACCAATTGTAGAACCAGACGCAATATTTGACTGCCCTTGAATTGTAGTTGCAATAAGGAAGGAAGAATTGTGGTGCTGCTCGTGGAAAGGGAAAATCAGGTTGTTTAAAACTTCGCAGCATGAAATAGTTGAATTATCCCCGAGAACAGAGTTCAAAAGTCTTGCACCGTATTTTACCTGACAGTTTCTTCCAATCACAAAGCGGATTGCAATTGCCTGATAGAAAATCTTGCTGCCGTAGCCTAAAATACCGTTTACCATTTCAACACCTTCACCTACCTGTGACGGTTCTTCTTCGGAGGAAAGAATGGTGATATTTTTTAATTTCAAGGCTCCCTTTATGTAGGCAGATTTTCCGATTTTTGCATCTTTGATAATGCTGGAGTTTTTTACTACAGCATCATCATCAACATAACCGAAAGTATTTAATTTTCTGTCATTTCCGTATTCAGTCATTTTTTTGAATGCTTCAAGAAGTTTAGGACTGTCACGGTAGTGAGACCAGAGATAAGCATCTGCTGGAATCATGTCTTCAAAAGGAAGTATACTGCGGCCATCATTTTCGTTGGCAACTCCAATCCAAACGCGGTGTTCTTCCGGCTCTCCTTCCTTTAAGATTCCGTTTCCGAACTTTGAGTGTTTTGTACAGCAGAGTTCCTGAATATTGAATAAGATTACCCTGTTTCCTATGCGGTAATTATCCATAAAAGATATATTGCGGATTACTACATCATCACCTATAACCGCATCGCTTATTCTTGAACGGCGGATACCGCAGGTTAAATGCAGGTCGTTGTAGCGTAAAATTGCTTTTCGGAGTTTTCCTAATACAATAAAGCCAGAAAAGAATGAAAAGTGTATAAGATTTGGGTCAAAGGCGCCTTCTTCTGCATCTACATAGAAGTTTTCCCATGTGGCATCTGAATTATGATTCAGATTGTCTTCAAGTATTTTGATTTCCTCAGGAGTCAGGTGCCTTTTTCCCTGGAGCAATTCCTGTGGAACTGTATATTTCATATTTTTATCAGATAAATATTCAACTTTAACCATGGCTTCAGTTTATACTATAAATTATAGTTTTACAATTGCATTACAGAAATCTTAGATATAGTGTATAATTTTCCTATGAAAAAAAATGTTTTGGTCAGACTCTTCTTTTTATTGATTTTTTTGATAATTCGGGTGAATGTATTTCCGGAAAATCAGGTCAGCGAATTAATTCTTGAAAATGGAATGTCTCTTTATTTGCTGGAAGATAATTCTACACCGCTTGTCAGAATGGAATATGTTTGTCGGGCTGGAACTTCTTTTCAAACTCCAGCTACTGCCGGCTTTTTTTCGCTTTATTCTCAACTTTTTAAAGAGTCTTTGCCGCAGCTTCATTTTTCTCAGGTTTATTGTGATACTGATGCTGCTCATTATGTGCTTCTTGCACCTTCTTTTTATGCGGAGGATTATCTGGATTTACTGGCTCAAGCTGCTTTTTCTCTGCAATACTCTAATCAGCAGCTTGAAGACCTTCTTTTAAGCTTTAAAGACAGCCTTAAAGAGGATTCTAAAAGCTTGTCTGGAGTTATAAATGCTGCAATTGATTCAAGAGTTTTTTCCAAGGCTCCGTGGAAGCATGAATCCGGGGGATGGACTGATACTTTTGCTTTTGATTCAGGTGATGCTGATAGTCTGGAAAAAGTAAAGGCAATTCTAAAAGAAATTGGGGATTACTGGTATACGCCCCAGAACAGTGCACTTTTTATAAGCGGAAATATTGATAAGGATAAAATCAGCAGGGCAGCAAAAAATACATTCGGTTCGTATTATTCCAATTTTAGAATTCCAACTGAGGGAAATATTATTGCAGCTAATCAGCAGAGAAAGTATGTTTTTCACAGTCCAGACTTGTCTCCTGATATTGTTCAACTTGTAATGCAGTATGTTTCCCTTGATTTTGAAGAATCGGAAGTAATTGCCAAGGCCTTGAACCTTGATAATTCTCTTTTTAAAACTGAGATTTTACAGGATAGTTCACTCTTGATTCCTGGTCCAGATTATATAAATGTAGCGGCGGCTCATAAAAGCGACTGTTCCCGTGTGATGATTCAGTCAATTCTTCAGAAGGATAAGAAAAAATCTGCCTTAGAGCAGCTTTTAAGATTTTTGCAGGCGGTTCAAAGTGGGATTCAACAGCTTGATGAAGGTGATTTGATTTATGGTCGTCAGCAGTTGCATTCTGATTTTGAAAAGTCAAGGTATGATTCTTTTTCTTATATGAAAAATATTGCTGACTTTTGGGTGCATAAGCCTTTTCTGCACTTTGAGGAAGTTCCATTTTTGGGAAAAGATAATTGTGTTTTGACTTCTATGATGGAGCTTCAGCAGAGAAAGCTTGATGAACTTCAGCTGGAAGAGAGCAAAAGTCTCTTGCTGGCAGAAGAACCTTTTGTTTTTGTTCTGATTAATTCAGAAGAATATAAAAAATGCAAAAATGATTATAAAAAAGCGGGATTTGTGGAAATTACTTCTGATAATTCTTTCTGGTATAATCAAAAAGAATATGAAGCTGTCAAAAAGGAATTAAAAAGTTATTCAACTTTTACTGAAAAATCTATTCATCCTTCCTGGAACAATTTGGGCAGAGAAACAACTGATGACAACGACTATTATTTGAAAAATGTTGAAGCTGTAAAATTTCATAATTTAAGCAATGGAATTCCGCTTTTTGCAAAATACAGGGACAATTCTTCGGAGGCTGTAATTCTTCTTTCAATTGAAGGTGGACGCTTGAATTCAGCTGCTAATGATGGTTTTGAAGAAGTTATGATAAATCTGCTTACAGAAAATATTCAGAAAGAAATTTTCAGGCAGCAGCGGCTGATGAATATTATTGGTTCTCCAAAGGTTGATTATGAGTGTAATCTCTGCTCCAGTTTTATCTGTATTGAATGTGAAAAAGAAGATTTTTATTCCTGCTGTAAGGCAATTTCAAATGCTCTTGTTTATGGGGAAGTTATTCCTTCTTCTGCAGACAGGGCGGTTGCTTATGTTCAATACAATAAAAGAATCGAAAATGCAGGTTCAGTGAATCAGTTATATTATGCTGCCCTGAAAAAGTTATATTCAAATGCTGCAATAACAAAAATCTATAATACTCAGAATGAAATTTTAACGGATATTAGTTATCAGGGAATTCTGACAGGTTATCAAAAATTTCTGGATGCTTCCCGCTATTCTGTGATTTTAACAGGAAATTTTGATTCCAATTATTATGAAATTGCAGAAAAGACTTTTGGAATTTTAAATAATTCGGGAGAAAAAATTTCTTTTGTAGATTTGTCTGCGGATTTTCCAGAAAAAAATAAGAATGAATTGTCTGTAAAAATTAATCACAAATTTTTTGCAAATCCTCTGCTGGATAAAAATGCGCCTATGCCTTCTGTCCTTGTTCCGACAACTGAATTCAGTGAGCCTGCAATTTATGTTCTAAATAGTCCGGCAAAAAATGAGCCTGAATTTGTTATTTTTGAAGCGATTCTGCTTTATCTTAATAATCTTCTTTCTCAGCCCCTTTCTGTAATTCCTCTGAATTCGCAAACAGATTTTACTGGAATTGTCTTTCAAAATGTTCAAAGCAAAAAGCAGGCTGAAAATGCATATAAAAATCTTATTGAGCTTTTGACTTCTGCTTTTTCGGAGGATTATATCAATCAGACTGTTCAGAAAATAAAGGATAACTGGATAAATGAAAAAATGTCTTCTGCAAGAACGAATGCCGGAACCGCAAAATTGCTGCAGAAGGGGCTTGAGTTCCTGCCTTATGAAAAAGATGTTCTTCTTTATTTGAAAGAGTACAATCAGCTGCAAACTGCGGAGGCTCAGGACTTTCTTTCAGTTTTGAAATATTTTTCTGATTTCCCAGACTTAAAAGTTTATTCCCAGGATACAAAATAAATGGAAATTAGTAGTAAGGTTTTTTATTCTTAATACTTGTATAAAAATCTTGTTTAAGATATTATATATCAAGTTGCCGGGATGGCGGAATTGGTAGACGCCCAGGACTTAAAATCCTGTGTCGAGCGATCGACGTGCCAGTTCGATTCTGGTTCCCGGCAGTGCCAGCCTTCCCAAAGTGGAAGGCTTTTTTTATTTAAGGGCTTTATTTTAAGCTAAGGGGTTTTTATGGCACATTCTTATCCAGCTGACTGTATTTTTAAATCTATTGAGGATATTAAAGACAAGCATGTCACGATAATGGGACTTGGATTGAACGGTGGCGGTGAAGCAGCTGTCCGTTTTTTTCTCAAAAAAGGTGCTTATGTGCTTGTGACCGACAAAAAAACTCAAGCTCAGTTGCAGTCGACTGTAGATTCTCTTGAAAATGATGCCACTCTGGACAAATCCCGTCTTTCTTATCGCTTGGGTGAACATAGAATCGAAGACTTTGCAAATGCTGATTGTGTCATAAAAAATCCGGGCGTAAAATATGAAGGAAATGAATATCTGGAAGCAGCAAAAGCAATAGAATCTGATTTAAGCATTTTTCTGCGTTTTACCTCTGCTCCAATTATTGCAGTTACAGGAAGTAAGGGCAAATCTTCCACAGCAAGTTCAATTTATTACGGATTAAAGCAGTCCGGCTATAAATGTTTTCTAGGGGGAAACATCACCGTAAGTCCACTGAGTTTTTTTGATGAAGTTACATCTGACACTCCAGTTGTTATTGAATTTTCTTCCTGGCAATTAGCAGATTTGCGTGGTCGTGGAGTTTTGCGACCTTATATTTCCATCATCACAAAAATCATACCTGACCATCAGAACTGGTACGGCAATATGCAGGATTATGTGAATGACAAACGCTTGATTTATGCAAATCAGACAGTCGGCGATTACAGCATTTTTGATGCAGGAGAAGATGAACCGGGAACTGGACCGGATGCAGCCTTAAATCCTGGTTTGGATTCTTCAACCTGGGGAAATCTTTTCAGTTCTGAATCAAAAGCAAGTGTTCTTCGTTACGGAAAAACAAAATTAAAGGAAAATCAGTATGGGGTCTGGCAGTCTCGGGATTCTCAGGGCAATTTTTGTGGTAAAGTTTTCCTTCCAAAAATGAAAGAACCAGAAATAATCTTGAAGGATTTGTCAGTTCCCGGCGAGCACATGAAAACCAACCTGCTGAATGCCGCTCTTGTTATGTATCTGATGGGAATTCCTGCAAAAAAAATAATTGATGTTCTTGGAAAATGGTCTGGCATTGATCATCGTCTCCAGTATTTTCATACATGGCAAAAGGATTGCAAACAGTATAAATTCTACAATGATTCCTGTGCAACTGTTCCAGAGGCAACAGCTTCTGCAAGTCAAGCTTTTGGAAAACCAGTTATTCTGCTTGCAGGGGGAACAGACAAGGGACTTGCCCTTAATCCTCTTATCAAAGTCCTCACTAACAGAGAACCTGACCAGATTGAAGTAAAAGATTTATACCTGCTTGAAGGAAGTGCAACAGAAAAACTTCGTCCTTACCTGGATTCAGCAAAAGTAAAATATCATGGTCCTTTTGATTCCCTTGATTCTTTGTTAAAAGAACTAAAAGCAAATCTGGAATGTGATACAAACTCAAGCATTAATAATGCAGAATCAGAAGTAATTGTTTTTTCACCAGGCGCAACTTCTTTCGGCATGTTCTCCAATGAGTTTGACAGGGGAGAACAGTTTATGAAAAAGGTAAAGGAATTATGGTAACAATTTATGATATTGCCAAGGCAACCGGCCATTCAGCACCAACCGTTTCAAAAGCACTTTCCGGTGTCGGAACATTAAGCGCAGAAACCAGAAAAAAAATAATTGAAACTGCAAAGGCAATGAAGTATGAGCCTAATATGACGGCCCGTACCCTTGCAACAAAAAAATCCCAGATAATCGGTGTAATTTACGATGATACGGGAATGAGCCGGGGATTTTCACATCCATTATTTTCTGTAGTTCTGAATCGTTTCCGTGAACAAATTGAACAGGCTGGTTACGACATCATCTTTTTGTCCCGCCATTTTAACATGTCTTATTTTGCCCATGCTAAATATCGAAGTGTAGACGGAATAATTATTATAAATCCGGCAGAATACAAAAGCGAATCATTTGAAGCCTTCATTAAACACAAAACTCCCTGCGTTTCTACCAATACAATTATTGATGGAATCTGCACAGTAATTACGGAAAATGAAAGCGGCGGATATCAGGCAGCGGAATATCTTTTTAAAAAGGGCCATAAAAGAATTGCATTTTTATCAGGTCCAAGAAACAATCTTTCTACGGCAGGTTATGAACGATACAAAGGTTTTATAAAAGCCTGTGAAGATTACAAGATTCCTTTTGATGAAAATCTTTATGAAGAATGTGACTATTGGCACAGTAAAGCAGGATATGAAGGTTTCAATCGTTTGTGGAATAGAACCCATGATTTTACGGCTGTTTTTGCCTGCTCAGATATGTTAGCCTATGGTGTGATGGAGCTTGCTGAAGAAAAAAACATTAGTATACCCGATGACATTTCTTTAATGGGCTTTGATAATGATAATGGAACGCAGTTTTCAAGACCAAAACTTACAACCTTTAGTCATGATGCTGTAAAAATTGCTGATATGGCCGCCGAAATGCTTTTTCAGCAGTTGAATGAGATTCCCGTTCCTCCAATCATTCGTTTTCCAGCCCAGCTTATAGAACGTGCTTCTGTAAAAGATTTGACAGCAAAAAGATAATTTTTCTGTTGATTTATTTTCTGTTAATTTATTCGTTCCCGTCACCGTATTCCGGCTCTTCTTCCGCAACCGCCAGCGCCATCTCCGCCAAGTCTTCCACATATTGCGCACTAGCTGCTTTTTCTTTTGTTGTACCGGCAGTTCCAAGCGAATGTTCCTGCAATTCCTTTTTCTCCATGCGATTTTTCAATAATTCCTTAGCCTCCAGAAGAATATGAGCTGCGTCCAGGGCCTTTATATGCAGAACCCGTGAAATCTCCGCTTCTTCCTGAGCAGCAAGATTTTCAAGGGTAATAAACTCTTTTTGCAGAACAAGGGCTCGTTTTTGTCCGACGCCCGGTAATTCCAGAAAAATAGAATCCGTGTTTTCTTTACTTCTCAGATTCTGATTTCTGCTTGTTGCAAAGCGGTGGGTTTCATCTCGGATCCGCTGTAGTAGTCTCAAACCGTCACTTCGTTTAGGCAGACAAATTGGAGTGCTGTTCCCCGGAAGATATAGTTCTTCATCTCTCTTTGCCAGTCCGACAACTGGAATATCAAGATTCAACGACTGCAATATTCCTTCAACGGCATTAACCTGACCAATACCACCATCAATCATAATTAAATCCGGTAAATCTGCCTGATCATTTATAAGACGAGTGTAGCGGCGGGTAACGGCTTCACGCATGGAAGCAAAGTCGTCAATAAAGCCATCGGTAGTTTTAAGTCTGAAATATCTGTAGTTCTTTTTATCAGGATGACCATTATAAAAACTGATTAATGAAGCAACCGGGAACTTTCCACCGATATGAGCAATATCAAAACCTTCAATGCGGACAGGCAGACTATCAAGTCCAAGAACATTTTTAAGTTCTTCCATTGCAGGGGTGTCTCCGCGCTCCCTCAAACGCCGCACAATATCTTCACGCGCATTTTCAAAGGCCATATTCATGGCAGCCTTGTCTTTAGCAGTACAATCAGATGAGTTTTCGTCTACCAGAATCAGCTGACAATTTGCATTTTTGTAAGTATCCGACATCCATTTGCAGATAAAATCATACTGGGCTGTAGTCGGAACATAGATTTTCGGTGGCAGCTGATTTTCGTCTTCGTAGTAGGCATTCATAAACTCGCCAATCAGTTCATCATCGTCGTTTAAACTTTCAACCCGGTAATTTTCTCTTCCCAAAAGCTTGCCGTTGCGGATTTTCAAAACAGTAAAGCTGACAAGTTCACCTTCACTTGCATTCGCAATGTAATCCCTGTCTTCTGAATCAAAGCTTTCAACAATATTTTGATTGTTCAAAATCATAAGAGCCTTAATTCCATCCCGAAGTCTTGCTGCTTTTTCAAAGTTCAAATCTGCTGCGGCTTTTTTCATCTGAACTGTCATATTTTGAAGTGTCTCATCTCCTTTACCGGATAGAAGCCCCGTAATTTCATCGATATATTCGTTATAATCTTCTTTTGTGATTTTCTGGCAGCAGGGAGCTTTGCATTGCTTCATGTGATAATAAAGGCAAGGGGATTCTCTTTTACGAAGGGTGCGGCAATGACGGATAGGGTAGAGCTTGTAAATATTTTCAAGAAAGATTTCAAGAGCGCCGACATCAGGGAAGGGACCAAAATATTGCGAGCCGTCCTGTAGAATCCGACGGGTTCTGAAAATACGTGGAAAATCTTCTTTAGTGACCCTTACTACCGGATAAGATTTGCCATCCTTTAAGTTTATGTTGTAGCGCGGGTTATATTTTTTTATAAGATTGTTTTCCAGAAGAAGAGCTTCGTATTCATTGGCAGTTGTTATGTATTCTATGGAAGCTGCATGAGCTACCAGCATTCGGGTTTTTATGGATTTTTGCCCCGAAAAATAAGAGGAAAGCCTGTTTTTCAGACTTTTTGCCTTGCCAACATAGATTACTGTATTTTCTTCGTTGCGCCATAAATAAACGCCGCTTGAAAGAGGTGCTTTTAGTGCCGTTTCGTGCAGTACGTCATAATGCGAACCAGAATGTGAGCTGTTTGATGTCCCAGTCCTTTTTTTCTCTGCCATAATTTATTTCTATTCTACCCGATTCGATTAAAAAAATCATTATGAATTATGAATTATGAATTATGCGTTTGCCAGAATCCTTATATATGGCTTCCGCATTATAAATATTTAAAGTATAAATTGGCGTGAGGTCGTGAGTTTTGTGGCAAAAAAACTCTGTTTGTGGCTGCCGCTATTTGCGGCAGGTTAATAGTTCCTTTACCACAAACAGCGTTTAGCGCATTAATGCGCGATTTTGCCACAGAACTCACGACCGGAAGCCTTTTTGTAAATTGAGTTATTTATAATGTGGAAGCCCTGTGCATTATACTAAACTTTTTCTTTAATCTGCCGATAGACTAAAAGGGTGAACTGTATGGTTGTATTTTTTAAAAGCAATATAAAACGATTCAGCGCTGCGGCAATAATTTTTATATTTTCTACAATTCTTTTATCAGCAGAAAAACGCGAAATCCTTTTGGGTGGAAGAAAAGGCTGGACCGACTTAAAATATCAGGACTCAGTAACAATCGGAAAAGGTCGTTATGGCTATGATTGTATAGAATTAGCAAGCAATTCCTTTGTATTTGACGAAACTACAGATTTACTCATCGACTTTGAAGACCCGCAGAATCCAATTTCTGCTGGAAATTATGAAATTGTATCAAACCATCTGAAAACCTCCACGCAAGCCATCATGGAAAAAAACGCCGGTCTCAGCCGCAATCTTGGCGGGTTAAACATAATCGGTAAAAAGGGTACTTTTTTTGGTTCGGAAGGATTATTAGGCTCCTTTGCTATAGAGTTCTGGCTTTGTCCTTCTATTTCCGAAAACGGTGAAACCATTCTGAATTGGGAATCTTCAAAAAATGTTTGCGGCAAGCTTGTCTATCAGCTTTTAAACTGTGTTTTCGATACTGGACATCTTGACTGGACCCTTTCTCATTTTTTTGATTCCTATAATGGCGCAGATAATAACGGCGAAATCCACTTAAAAGGAAGTTCAAATGTAATCCCTGATAAATGGAGCTATCATGTTCTTTCCTATGATGCTCAGACAGGCATTCTTGAATATATTGTTAATGGAATTACAGAAGATTTAATATATATCACCTCAACCGGAAAAGAAGAAGGAGAAGTTTCCCTTATAATTTTGGGACCTGCTTCTGAATTACAGTTCTGCCCAGACTACACCGGTAAAATTGATGATATAAGAATCTTGAGAAGACCTTATTCACCCCCTGATTATCAGTCAGCAGAAAGGGCAGGAAAATCTGAACGCATGATTTATGCACCTGCCGGCGGAAGATTTGAAACTCAACCAATAAGAGTTTCCACTGGCTCAAGTTTAAACTCCTTGAATGCAGAAATGTCCATTCCTTCTCAGACTGGAATCTGCTTTTTTGTACGTTCCGGCGAAAACTGCTACGGTTGGACAGATTCTTTTCCTGAGTGGATTCCAGTAGAAAGCGGAGAAAATCTTTCGGGAATAACAGGTTTATATTTCCAGGTTGCCTGTGATTTGTATCCGGATGGCAATGGCGAAAAAACACCATCTGTAACGTCAATTCAACTTGATTTTTCTGAAATCCCGCTCCCACTTCCTCCTTTTGCTGTTAAGGCTCTTGCTAAAAACGGAAGTGTAACATTGAACTGGACTTATTCTGTAGACGATACTGCCGGCGGTTACTATATTTACTATGGAAATCGTCCTGGCGAGTATTTAGGAAGAGTAGCAATTGAAGGCGAATCACCTGTTAAAGTAGAAAACACAACTACCTACACCCTTACAGGTTTAGAAAATGGTACAATTTATTATTTCGCTGTTGCCGCCTGGTCTTCTATGGATGATAGAATAATCGGTCCTTTATCAAGAGAAGTTTTTGCCAGACCCTTAGACAGACTTAAAAATTAGACTAAAAAAAGAGTAAAAATAGACTTAAATAATACAAGGAAAGTTTTGATATGGAAGTAAATGAGAAAAACTTAGTACTTACAAGAGCACAATCCGCAGTCCTTTCACGGGATTTTGTTACGGCTGCCCGACTGTATAAACAGCTTCTAAAAACTGACCCCTCGAATGTAGATTATTTAAGGGAACTGGGTTCAATTTATGTAAAAAATGGCGAGGATTCCAAGGCAATTCCATATTATGAACAGATTATAACTTTTTATCCTCATTACGTGGATGCAATGAACAGCCTTGGTGCAATTTACCGCCGCTTAAAAAGATATGAGGATTCTATTGAAATATTGCAGAGGGCCCTGGAGGAAGACCGTCAAACAGGAAGTGTAAATTATAATCTTGGTTTTACCTACAAGGAAATGGGAAATTATGATGATGCGATTGAAGCCTTTGAAATTGTAATTGCCGAAAATCCTTCTGATGTTTTGGCCTACAATCATCTTGGAAAAATCTATTTTGAGCGCAAGGAATATCAAAAGTCAATTACTTCCTATAAACGTGGGCTTGGGGTAGATAAAAATCATCCAATCTTGAATTACAATCTTGCCCTCTGTTATGATGCCGCAAAAATGTACCCGGAGGCAATCCGCTGTTATGAAGCTGCATTAAAATCTAAACCAGGCTGGCTGGATGCAATAAAAGATTTCAGTTCCCTTTTGATAAAATGCCAGCAGACAAAAGAAGCCACTGATATTGTCAAGCATTCTATTGAACTGCATCCTAACGATGTAAAATTATTATGTCTCCTTGGTGAAATCTATCTTGCTGATTTTGATTACGATTCTGCGACAAAAACTTTTAAACGGGCAAAGAGTATAGATGCAAATAATATAAAAGTTCTCTCTGGACTTGCTGAATCTCTGGAAAAAAATGAAGAGGCAATTGACGCTCTTGAACCGATTTCAAAAGCTCTGGAAGTTTCGCCTGATGATTTGGAGTTAAAAAAACAATATGCCTATATCCTCCTGTCTGCAAAAGAATATGATGCCGCACTTTACAATATAAATGAACTTAAAGAAGAAGCCGGTGAAAATGATTTGCAGGTGCTTGATTTGTTTGAACAGTATTACACCTGTATTGGTGATGAGGAAAATGCCCGGAAATATTCAGACAGAATTGTAAAGCTTAATAAGCATTATAAAAATCATATTCTTTCGGTCGCTAAGCGATATTCTCAGATTGGTAATCAGGAAAAAGCTGAAACAAAAGCGAAGGAGTTTATCGCAAGAGAAATCCGTAATCCAGAAGGCTACAATCTGCTTGGAAAAATATATGAAAAAGCAGGAGACCTTCAGAGTGCAATTGATACCTACAACAAAAGTGTTTCCATAAAGGTTCCAAATATCCATGCTTCGCGGCAGTTGGCAAGGCTTAATTCGCTGATTGAAGTTCCAGCTGTAGAAGAAAATCCTCTTCCCCCAGAAATTGAGGAGCCTGTTGAAGAGGAAGAAGTTAAGGTGAATGAAGAAGAAGAGGTCGTGGAAGCCGAGCCTGAGCAAGAGGAAGATGATGTAGAGTTTGATTTTGACCAGTTGGGCGGAAGTGTTCCAATGGAAGAAGCTCTTGTAGAAGAGGAAAGTCCTTTCTTTGATGATATGGAAAATCTGGATAAAGAAATTGAAGAGCAGGAAGATAATAATGATAATAATAATTCTGTAGAGAATACTCCTGTGGAGAATACTCCTGTGGAGAATACTCCTGTGGAGTTTGATTCAAATCCTCTTGCTTCTTCAGGCAATTCTTCTCTTTCTTCATCAACTCCTTCTGGAGCTTCTTCTGGTTATCCTTCTGGAAACGCTTCCGGTGATTTTTCTGCTGAAGCTCCTGCTTCAAATTCGGCTGCTAATCCAGCTTATGGCGGAATGGATTCACAAATGCATCAAAATATTCAGGATGCTGTAATGAAATCGTCCAGCTACGCAATGGAAGCTGCACTGACCGCTCAAAGAATGGCTTCTGAAATAGCAGCAGAACAGGCAACTATAAAGGACAAGCTGGAAGTAATCGAAGAGCAGCAAAAGACAAAGCTACAGATTGAGAAGGTAATTCCTTCTGAACCTGAAGAGGTTTTTGCTACAAGCGATAAGATCTTTGAAGAATCTGAATCACCATCAGTTGGCGAGCCAACAGTTTCCAACCTGCTTCCTGCAATTGAAAAAATTATTGCCGATGATGACCTTGCTTCTGAGAATGCAGAAAAAGTAGAATTGTTCAAAAAACTGCTTTCAATGAGCGAATATCTTTCTGAAGAAGAACGTGAAGAGTTTCTTCGCGGCAAACCTCGAATGCAGATGGAATATCTTGTAGCAAAGCTTTCAGGAAAACCAGGCTTATTAAAAACTGCAAAATCTTTAATAAAAAGCGGTGTTTTAGGCGAAGATTATGTTCTTTCAGAAGAAAATATTGCAGAAAACAGGACTGCTTCTGAAAATGCAGTTTCTAACAGCACAATCACTTCTGTAATAAGAACAATGGAAAAGTTGTCTGCAAATCTAAGTGACGAAAATCTTTCAAAAGCTCTCTGTGTTTTTGCAGATAGTGTTCTTGAGCAGATTGAACTGCATGAAAGCAAAGTCAGGATTTTTTAGTCAATTCTTATAATTCTGGAGTGGGTTAGAACCTCGTTGCCGTCTTCTGTAATGAGAACATCATTTTCAAGGCGGCAGCCACCAACTTCAGGATTATAAAGTCCCGGTTCGCAGGTAAGAATCATTCCCGGCTGAAAGTACAAATCAGATTCAGTTTTTACGCTTACTCTTGGCTTTTCATGGATTTCAAGTCCAATTGCATGCCCCAAAGTGTGAGGCATTTTAAGCTTGGCGGCTGCAAAAATGGAATCTGCTTTTTTTGCTGCAAGCTGGACGGGATTTTCCTTTTTATATAATTTTACACATTCATCATAAGCTTTTTGAACAAGATTTACATATTTTTCCTGTTCTTCGGTCAATTTTCCTTTTGCAATGGTGATGGTGGTGTCGCTGGTGTATCCTTTGTGAACTACGCCAAAATCAAGAATAGAAAGTCCATCATCAGGCCATTTTGCATTTGTATAACCAGGGAAGGCATGAATTGCAAAGCTTCTCTGAGGGCCGGCGGCAAGTGTATCAAAACCGGTTCTCTGACAGCCCATGATTCTGCATTCTTTTTCTATAAAAAGGGCAACATCCATTTCTGTTTGAATCTGACCGGATTTAATCTGCTCTTCAATCTTATCAATTATAATGTCACCGATTCTGGCGGCTTCTTTTGTACATTCAATTTCGTATTCATCCTTGCACATTCTGCAGCGGACTACAAAACTGTGTGCGCCTTCTTCCTTACAGCTGCAATTGTAATTGTTCAGTTCATCAATAAAGTGAAGATATTTTGGATAAGAAAGATAGGGTGGCAGCTCAATTTTGGAATTGATTCCGTGAGTGTAATAAACATTCATAACAGATTTTACTGCATTGATTTCATCATTTTTATAGCGGGTATAAGGAATCATTTTGTCATAAAAACCGTTATTTTTTGCAAGGTTTTCATCCCAGGGAACAAGAACTGTGTAGGCATCCGAAAAAATAAGAAGAACAGCATCATTTGCATGGCCTGTAAAATAAGCTACTGCCGGATCCCGGTGTTCTTCGCTGTCTATAAAAACACAGGCGCAAATATTATTTTCGGTCAGGTAATCTGCCAGAACCTTTCGGCGGCGGATATAAATATCGTTCAATTCTTCTTTTGTGTATTCTTTCATTTTGATTTCCTTAATTTATTCAGAATTGTTTTTGTGATTTCATCCTTTGTAATGATTAATTCAAGCACGCCTATTGTAAAATAAATTATTGCAAGAATAAGAACGGGCGCTCCGTAAGCAATCAATCTTCCGTGATTTTCAAAGAGAGATAATAAAACAGGTCTTAAAAAATAACAAGGGATTGCCGCAATTACAGATAAAATCAGTATTTTCAGAATGTAAATAATTGTGTTTATTATGACTTTTTTTACTTCTATTGCTTCCATCTTTTTCATAAAAATAAAAAGGAAGATTGTGTTGATAAAGCTTGCAAGACTAAGGGCAAGAGCAATACCGTTTCCACTCATTGGTTTTATAAGAATAAGCACCAGAATAATATTTGTTGCAAAACTTATAATTCCGGCTAGTGTAGGAAGTTTTGTGTTTCCCTGAGCATAAAAGGCTGGACTTAAAATGCGGTTGAGGGCTATAAAAAGCAAGCCGCAGATATGAAATCTGAACTCACCTAAAGTGAGGGCAACGGAATTATCATCAAAAAGTTTGTTTTTGTAAAGAAGAGAAATCAGTTCTTTACCTGTAACAAGGGAATATGCAGTGACAGGCAGGGAGATTACAATCATAATTTTGATTGCCTGTATCAGCATTTGATTGAACTCTTCCCATTTTTTTGTATTTGCCAGTCCTGAAAGATCAGGAAGAATTACTGTGCCAATTGAAACTGCAAAAATGCCAAGAATCAGTTCCTGTAATCTGAGACTGTACTGTAAGCTTGAGGCAATTCCTTCTCCTGCCCTGGTTGCCATCGAAGTAGAAACCAAATCGTTCAGCTGGTAGGCGGCAATTCCCACAATCGTCGGTACAATAAGTGCAACTACTTTTCTTGTTCCCGGGTTGGTAAAGGTCTTTTTTAAGCTTGTAAAACGGATTTTCCAGCCGGTTTGCTTTATAAAGGGCCACTGAAAGAGAGCCTGAATTGAACCGCCGCATACAACGCCAATCGACATTGCTCTTGCAGGATTTTGGGTAAAGGGAGAAAGAATGTATGTTGCAAGAATAACAATTCCATTGAATAAAACCGGGGTAAAACCAGATGGAGCAAAAATATTGCAGCCGTTCAATACTCCCTGAAAAAATGCTGCAACAGAGATTAAGAGAAGATAAGGAAACATCAGCCTTGTAAGATAAGTGATTTCTCCTTTTTGTAAGAGCCAGTATTGTACCTGTTCTGCATAATTTGCCGCACTTGTATCCACCGGTTTTTTACAGAAAATCGGCATTAAAAGGGGAGTGATTATAATTCCAATCACTACGATACAAGCCGTCAAAAAAGTAACAAGCGTTAATGTTGAAGTTATGAAATCCTGAGTTTCTTTTTTATTTTCTTGGGAATCACCTTTTTCAAGATAACCCTTAAAAGTAGGGATAAAGGCTACAGAAATTGCATTTTCGGCAAAAAGCCTTCTCAAAAGATTGGGAATTTGAAAAGATACGGCAAAACAGTCTGCATAAAGACCTGTTCCCAAAAATGCTGCTTTTGTCATTTCTCTTACTAAGCCCATAATTCGGGAGGCAAAAGTCATAAGAGAAAGAATTAATCCTGAGCGAACTAATGATTTATTTTTTTTCATGTTATAGAAGAATAACTAAGTTGCGGAAAATTATCAATTGATTTACAATATAAGGTAATAAAGTTTTTGAATTTAAAGTATTTTGTTAAAAAAGTTACGGAGTTTGCTTTGAAGAAACAGATTTTTTCTAAAATAGGAAATACAGTCATTTTTCCATTGGGATTAAAAATCCTGATGATTTTCATCTGTCTGATTCTATTTTCTAATTTTGCAACAAATTTTATCTCCCTTCGTTTATCGCAGCGGGAAATCATTAATCTTAATAATACGATTATGATTGAACAGCTTAAGGAGCTTTATAACAATTCAGTAAATCAGTATGAAATCTACGGTTATTCACAGAATAAAGAAGATTCCTTTACAGCCTTAAAAAAAATAGCCGGCAATGGTTTTAAGCATCCTAACAGTCTTGCCTTTGGATTAAGCAGAAGCGGAAATATAGAATTTTTTGCCTGCAAAAATGAGAAAGTTAAATGGACAACATTTCCTGATTCAGAAGCCCTTGATAATTTGCTTGATAAGTTGACTGAAAGGACAAATGAAGGTTCGATAGATTTTAAGGGTGAAAAGGGCGAATATTTTGGTGTATACAAATACAACGAGGACTGGGACTTTTTTATTGTCCGTGCAGAATTACGAAAAGACTTAAATCAGAATGCGAACCGCGTTTTTATAATTACTTCAATAATAATCATATTTTTGACAATTTTCTTTATTATTATGGGCTTTATTATTCTCGAAAATCAGTTCCGTCCTCTGCATAACTTTACTGAGTCTGTTCTTGATATGCAGCGTAATAAAGAATTAGGTATACTCAATCTTTCAGAAGCGCCAAATGATGATATCACTTATTTTGCTGCCTCTTTCAATTCTCTTTCATCTTCTGTAAACAGCCTGCTTACAACCTTCCAGAAGTTCGTTTCAAAAGATATAGTTGCAAAAGCTTATGCAGGACACAACGTAGGTCTTGAAGGCAGTCAGCAGGAATTGACAATGCTTTTCTCCGACATTAAGAGCTTTACTTTCAGAACTGAAACCTTAGGCAATGATATAATGGATGTTCTTAACGTTCATTACAATAAGGTAATTCAGGATGTTCATGAAAATTCTGGTGTAGTCGGTTCTATTATTGGAGATGCAATTCTTGCTATTTTTGGAACAGCTGAAACCAAAGAATCAAAATCTTACAAATCAGTTGAGGCTGCCTGGGCTATTACCCGTTCTACCGCCGAGTTGAGACGGCTTATGATAGAACGCAAAAATGAAATTGAAAAAGACCGTGCTTTATCTGCCTCAGAATTACAGGTTTTTGAAGCTGTACTTTTGGATGTAGGTGTTGGTATTGACGGAGGAAATGTTTTCTACGGTACAATTGGTCGTGATAATTCTATTGATCCAAAAGATGCCCACATGACAAATACAGTAATTGGTGATACAGTCAATTCTGCATCCAGACTGGAAGGACTTACCCGTATTTATCATGTACCTATTGTTGTTTCAGAATATATTAAGAATGAAGTTGAAAGCGAAAGCGTAAAATACAAGTTCTTTGAAATTGATACAGTTCAGGTAAAAGGCAAGTTAGAAAGCAAGAAAATATATTTCCCATTTGATACGACAGACACAGATCCTCTGCTTATTGTCAAATACGACAGTTTTGAGCAGGGATTACAATATTATTATGAGGGAGACTGGGATAAGGCCAGAAAGAACTTTGAAGAAAGTGGTCTGGAACTTGCCCAAGTTTTTTTGGATAGAATTGGACAGAAAGATGCACCTGACAATTGGAGTGGAATATGGACAATGACGACAAAATAAAAAAAGAGTCAAAAGAATTAACATCTACTTCTACTCAGTTGACTGCCAAGGATTTTATCCCTCAGACAGAAGTTCATAAAGATGTAAGAATGTTCCTTGATTCCGAACTGGCTTCAATCTATCAGCAGACGAAATTACAATCTTACAATCTTGAAAAGGAATATTCGGAAACAAAAAAGCATAAATCACCACTACCCTGGATTATTCTCGGTCTCTGTTTTGCTGTTGTTCTTGCTACTGTAGTTGTAATGACAACTGTAATCAACACAAAAGACAGAAATATAACCGTAGAAATGAATGTTTTTGATGATTTGAATCTTAAAGATTTGCTTGATTCAGTTTCAAAGATTCAGACTAATTATGATAATGCTAAGAGTCAAAGAGCGTCTTTAATTAGCAGTCGTGAAAGTGATTTAAAGAATGCAGAGTCTAAGCGTGAACAGGATATTTTCGTTATTAAATCTATGAAGCTCTCTGCCAAAGAAGAAAGGGCAAAAATCAATCAGGTTGAAAATGAATACAACCTTACCATGCAGAATATTCAGAGCAATTATGAAGCAAAAATGAGTGCTGTTGAAGCGGAAATCAAGGAATATGAAGAGCAGCTTGCAAAATACGATTCTTCCAAGGTTCAGGCCGCACAGGAGCAGGAAAGACTGTTGAACAGTGAACGCCGTGTTCAGGAATTGGAACGCAGAAAGTTATCCCAGCAGTACGAAAGTCAGATTGCAGAGCTTGAACAGACAATAGAATCCCTTCGAAATGAAAATAACGAAAGCGTGTTTAAGTCAGTTTCTTCTGTTTCTTCAAAATATCAGGCAGAAATCAATGGTCTGGATCCTGTTATTGTAGATGCCGAAGCCGAAGAAATTGTTTCTGGTTTTAGAGATTCAAAGAGCAGGGATTTTTCTACAGCAGAAGGTTCTTCAGACGATGGCAGGCTTTCTTCTGCATTTGAAGAATATCAGTCTTCTTATGATGATTTTAATTATCTCTATTCCATAATTTCTTCGCTTCCACAAAAAAATACAATTCCTTTATATGTGGCTGCTTCTAAAAATCTTGTAAACAAGATGGGTGAGACTTTCAGCAAAACAACACTTGCCCTTGAAGAAGACAAAGTTTCTCTTGCGGGGCAGGTAAATCTTCTGGAAAACAAGGTTGATAAACTGAACGCAAATTACAATAGTCTGGAAGATGATTACAATCTTCTTACCGACGACTACAATAACCTAACTGATGAATACAATGGACTTTCAGATGAGTTTGCAAGAAGTCAGGAAGAGCATGATAAAGAAATAAAAGAGCAGCAGGAAAACTTCAATCAGGAAAAGACTGCTTTGCAGAATGCGTTTGATAAGGCAAATGCAGCACAAAAAGCAGAGTTTGAAAAATGTCTTGCCGGAGTTATTACTGCTGCAAAAGCCCAGGCTGCCGTTGTGACAGCAGACAGCAAAGAGAATATCCGCATTTATGTATTGCCGGCTCTGGCTTCTTATGTAACTAAATCCGGTGTACCGGCAGAAATAAAGGCTGCAAAATCCATAAAAGGTTCAATTGTAAAAGATTCAGATGAATATTTCAGATTTGTTCCTGCAAGCGACAAAAATGGTCAACCCATAGATTTTGATTTTTCAACTGTAAGTCCAGGTTTAATTGTTAAACTGACAATAAAGAAATAATTGTCAAGAAAACGTTGAAAAAAAAACATTTTATGATTAAATTATAACAATGGCAAATGAAAATCTCCCTATCCGAATGGGTATTGATGTAGGTTCTACTACAGTAAAAGTCGCAATCTTAGACGATTCAGATAAACTTATATATGGTGATTATCAGCGTCACCGTGCTGATATCCGCAGTACAATTATTACAGTTGTAAATAAAGCTTTGGATTATATTGTTCAGAATGTAGAAAATGGTTCTGAACGTACAATGTCAGTTAAAGTTACCGGTTCTGGTGGACTTTCTGTTTCCCAATGGCTGAACATTCCTTTTATTCAGGAAGTTATTGCTGCAACTACAGCGGTAAAAAAAATAATTCCCCAGACAGATGTTGTAATTGAACTTGGTGGTGAAGATGCCAAGATTACATATTTCCGTGGTGGCGTTGAACAGAGAATGAATGGTACTTGTGCCGGTGGTACAGGTGCTTTTATAGATCAAATGGCGGCCCTTCTTGAAACCGATGCAACGGGCTTAAACGAACTTGCAAAGGGTGCCCAGCAGATTTATCCGATTGCAGCCCGCTGTGGTGTTTTTGCAAAAACTGATATTCAGCCTTTAATAAACGAAGGCGCCCGTCGTGAAGATATTGCGGCATCTATTTTTCAGGCAGTTGTAAGTCAGACAATTTCGGGCCTTGCCTGTGGAAAACCAATCCGTGGTCATGTTGCCTTTTTGGGTGGACCTCTCCACTTCCTTGACCAGCTGCGTTTTAGATTTATAGATACCTTAAAGCTTAAAGATGATGAAATCATTGTTCCAGATAATTCCCAGCTTTTTGTTGCTGCCGGTTGTGCCTACAGTGCGGAACGCTCTTTTTCCGGCGATAACAGCGACTTCAAATTTCCGACAATTCAGGATTTTAGAGACAGCTTAAAAAATCTTGTCGGTGCAGAATTGAGTGAAGTTCAGCGTCTTGAGCCTTTGTTTAAAAATCAGGCAGAATTAGATGAATTTGAAGTTCGTCACTCCGAGCAGAAGGCAAGACGGGGTGAATTAAGAAAAACTCATGGACCTGTTTTCCTTGGTTTGGATTCCGGTTCAACTACAACAAAAGCAGTTTTAATTGATAAAGATGGTCGAATTATCTGGAGTTTTTATGCCCACAATCAGGGAAATCCTGTTGAGCTTGCGGTAAAAGTTCTTAAAGATTTATATAAACTCTTGCCAGAAGATGTTTATATCGGGCGGGCAGTTTCTACAGGTTATGGTGAAGCCTTATTCCAGGCTGCATTTGGTGTAGATGCTGGTGAAGTCGAAACAATTACCCATTTTAGAGCCGCTAACTTTTTTGTTCCGGGAGTAGAATTCCTGCTGGATATTGGTGGCCAGGATATGAAAGCCCTTAGAATGAAGGATGGTGCCATTGTTTCAATTCAGTTGAATGAGGCTTGTTCTTCCGGCTGCGGTTCCTTCCTTGATAATTTTGCCAATACAATGGGCATGGACGTTAAAGAATTTGGTAAAATCGCTTTGATGGCAGAAAAGCCTGTAGATTTAGGAAGCCGTTGTACTGTATTTATGAACAGCCGTGTAAAGCAGGCTCAGAAAGAAGGTGCTTCTGTTGCAGATATTGCTGCCGGTTTGTCTTATTCTGTAATAAAAAATGCCCTATTTAAGGTAATAAAACTTAGAAAAGCCAGCGATATAGGTTCAAAGGTTGTAGTTCAGGGTGGAACTTTCTTTAATGATGCAATTTTACGTGCTTTTGAAAAAATTGCCGGTGTAGAAGTTTATCGTCCAGATGTGGCCGGTCTCATGGGCGCTTATGGTTCTGCGTTGATTGCCTATGACCAGTGGTGTGATTTGACGGCACCAAAACCGGGCGAACCGGAAGGCACTGTCCACGAGGTTCATTCTTCTCTGGCAACTCTTGAACAGCTTGAAAATTTCCATGTTGATTTGGATTTACGTCGTTGTGGAAAATGTCAGAACAACTGTTTATTAACAATAAATACTTTCTCAACCGGCGAAAAATCCCGTACCTTTATTACAGGAAACCGTTGTGAACGCGGCGCAGAAATTGAAGGCCATGTTATAGACGCCAGCAACAAAAAGAATACCGGTCTGGATGAAGACGAAGACAACGGACCTTTACCAAACCTTTTTGCCTGGAAGTATAAACGCCTTTTCAAATATGTACCACGTAAACCCGAAGATGCACCTCTTGGTGATGTTGGTATTCCTCGCGTATTGAATATGTACGAGAATTATCCATTGTGGTTTACCTTCTTTAATGAACTTGGTTTCCGTGTAATTCTGTCACAGCGTTCAAGCCGAAATGTTTACGAAAAAGGTCTGGAAACCATTCCGTCAGAATCGGTTTGTTATCCAGGAAAAATAAGTCACGGTCATGTTGTAAGTTTGATTCAGCGCGGCGTTAAATTTATTTTCTATCCTTGTGCTCCTTATGAACGCGTAGAAGACCCTACTGCCGGAAATCATTATAACTGCCCAATTGTAACCTCTTATCCGGAGGTTCTTAGAAATAACGTAGATGAATTAAGACAAGATCCGTCAATTCTTTACATGAATCCCTTCCTGCCTATTTACGATAAAGATAAACTTGCAGACCGTCTTTGCGAAGAGCTTTTGCCACATTTCCCGACATTAAACAAAGAAAAAATCCGTGCCGCAGTAGAAGCAGCCTGGAAAGAACAGGATGCTTTTAAGGAAGAAGTTCAGATTGCCGGCGAAGAAGCCCTTGAAGAAATTATTCGTCGTGGTGCAAGCGGAATTGTTCTTGCAGGTCGTCCTTATCATCTTGACCCGGAAATCAATCACGGTATTCCTGAATTAATAAACGGGCTGAATCTTGCAGTCTTTACCGAGGATTCCCTTGCTCATCTTGGAAATATTGAGCGACCACTTAGAATTATTGACCAGTGGACCTATCACAACCGCTTGTACAGAGCCGCAAGCTTTGTAAGCGAAATGCCTGATTTGGAATTAGTTCAGCTTACTTCTTTTGGTTGCGGTCTGGATGCCGTTACTGCCGACCAGGTTGATGAGATTTTACGGGCCAAAAACAGAATGTACACGCTGATAAAGATTGATGAAGGAAGTAATCTTGGTGCAGTCCGAATACGAATCCGATCCTTAATTGCTGCTGTAAAAGAGCGCCGAAGAAATCAAACTAAAAAGCCTGCGCCAAAATCTGCGGCATATCACAGGGCTGTCTTTACCAAAGAAATGAAGTATACCCATACAATCATCGGCCCTCAGATGTCGCCTATTCATTTTAAGCTTTTGCAAAAAGCCTTTGAATCAGCAGGTTACAGGTTCGTAATTCTTGATGCTGTTGACCCAAAAGCCGTAGATGCCGGTTTAAGATATGTAAATAATGATGCCTGCTATCCGTCAATTCTTGTAGCAGGACAGATGATTGCAGCCCTTGAAAGCGGAAAATATGATTTGGATCATGTTTCTCTTGTAATTACTCAAACTGGTGGCGGTTGCCGTGCTACAAATTACATTGGTTTTATCCGACGTGCTTTGAACGATGCAGGCTGGGGCCATATTCCTGTAATAAGCCTGAGTGCCCAGGGCTTTGAATCAAATCCAGGCTTTAAGTTTACTCTGCCGCTTCTGGATAATGCAATCAAAGCTCTGATGATTGGTGACCTCTTTATGCGAGTTTTGTATAGAACCCGTCCTTACGAAGATGTCCCGGGCAGTGCAAATCAGCTTTATCAAAAATGGAATGATAAGGCAGAAGCAATGTTTACAAAACATGTTTCTCACAAGCAGTATATTAAGCTGATAAATGGAATTATAAAGGATTTTGACAATCTTCCATTAAAACCAATCAAAAAGCCAAGAGTAGGTGTTGTTGGAGAAATCCTTGTTAAATTCCACCCTACAGCAAACAATCATATTGTAAAAACTATTGAAAGCGAAGGGGCAGAATGTGTAATGCCTGATCTGGCAGACTTTTTCTTCTATTCCTTCTCGGTTGATATTATCAAACATCATGATTTGGGAATCTCTGCAAAGAAAAAACGCATGGCAAAACTCTTTGTCTGGGCTCTGGAATTGTACAGAAGGCAGATAAAGAGGCGACTTTCGCGAAGTAAGCGTTTTGAAGCGCCGTCATCAATTTATAAATTAATGAAAGGTGTCGATGATATAGTACAGCTTGGTAACCAGATGGGAGAAGGTTGGTTCTTAACAGCAGAAATGGTAGAATTAATCAATGAAGGTGCTCCAAGTATTGCCTGTGTTCAGCCTTTTGCCTGTCTGCCTAACCATGTAACTGGTAAAGGCATGATAAAAGAATTGCGACGCCGTTTCCCTAATGCCAATATCAGTGCAATTGATTATGACCCGGGCAGTTCAGAGGTAAATCAGTTGAACAGATTGAAGCTTCTGCTTTCTAATGCGCCAATTGGAAAACATCCGGATGAAACAAAAGACGGTCTGATTCGAATGAAAGATGGTTCTCTTGTAAAACCGGAAATTCGTTATGCGGAAGGAGCAACCGACATAGAACCTGCAAAAGAGGTATAAAAATGAAGAAATGTTTATTAGCGGCCATTATTTTCTCTTTATTAATGATTCCTGTTTTTTCTGCCTATAATTCCTGGGGCATACCAGATTCTTCAGAAATTAGGGCAAAGCTTGTAGAAAACTGGTTTGAAAATGATTTGGAAAATATCCGCAATAATCTTCAGGAGATTTATATCAATTCTGCAGGACAAAAGTTCCAGGTAAGGCTTGAAGAAGCAGAAAATACATATAATATTTTTGTTTCTCCAGCCGCAGAAATCAATGTTAAAATTATTTCGGATAAAGAGACCAGAACTCAAAAAACAGAAGTTTTTCCAGGCGATAATCCGGGTAGCTGGGTTTTAATAAAAGATAAAAAAACAAATAAACCCATAAGAATCAGATATTATTTTAAGCCGAATAGTGAAGTTTACATTCAGTTTTCACCCCATAATCGTACCGCTTTTGCTGATATGGTGATTTTTGACAATTATGTTTCGCGAAGTATTCCATGCGGCGTTCCTTTTGAACTTTTTTATAAAGCTTCCTTTGAAGATGTTCTGAATGTGACAAAATCAATTTTGCCCTGGAATTATGTAACTACCAACAAGAGTGATTATCACAGTATTTTGCAGATGAGTGCCGTAATCAAGGAAAATCTTCCGTCTATTATGTATGCCCCGGATGCCATGTATGATGAAAATGATAAGGTTGTTCGAATTACTAACGGAAAACCTTTTGAGGCGGTTCTTGCAGAAAATCAGAAGCAAAATCTTTATCTTTCTTCTGCCGGATTTATAAAGTGGATTGCCGACGGACTTATTGAACCGATTGCCGGAAGCCGTCTGAAACGCGAGCCTCTTATAAAAGAAACCGTCGAGGTAAAAGAAAACGGCTATCAGGGAGTTCTTTCTACAAAATACAATCTCTTTTTTGCGCTGGATTGGATACGTAATCTTTCAAGCGCCGTTATTTCTGTTTATACCGAAAAAAATTATGTTTACAATCAGGCAGATGTCGATGTCTGTATAAATCCATTTTCTGGTTCAATTTCTGAAAAAGGCATTGTTAATAATGTTTCTTTTGTAAATGATTCAGGCTATAAGCTGGAAGTATTAAAATCTTTACTCTATCTTCTTGCTGCCTCTGAACCAGATACCTTTTATTTTGGAGCAATCCGAGGAACTGACAGAAGTGTATCCCCCGAAATAAAGGCTTTTAATGAATGTGTTGCATTTTTTCCTTATTTTGATAGTAACGGTTTGTTCAATTGCTTTGTTTTCATGAATGGCAGAGCAATCAAACTGGAGGATTTTTGTCTGCTTTATCAGGATGATTTTGTTTATCTTACGCGAGTAAGGTCGGCAGAGGAGTTTTATCCATATTCAATAAAATAATTTCGATTTGGATTTTATGAAGAAGAAGATATTTTTTGTTTTACTTTTTTCAGTTTTTTTCCGGCTTTATGCTTCTGGTATTTCAACAAACGAATCGGAGATTTCGCTTTATAATGAAATCAATTCCTATTTTAATACAGAGTATTATCCCGGCGTAGTAGAAAAAACTGAACTTTTAGAAAGGCATTTTCCGGAATCTGTGTTTATAAATCCAGCTTTGATTCTAAAAGCTGAAGCCTTTATAAAATTGGGACAATATTCAAATGCTGAGCAAACCTGTCTCAATCTTATTCCGCAAATGCATTTTGGTTCAGAAGGATTTTCCCGGGTTTATTATCTTTTGGGCTTGTCCTACTATTATCCTGCTGAATATTCCAAGGCAGCAGAGGCTTTTTATAAATCAGCTTCAATTGCCCAGAAAGAAAAAAATGATGAATATTATGCGGCTGCTCTTTTGTACGGGGCAAAAACTTATTTTAAAATAAATCAGTTTGAAAAAGCTGTCCTTCCTCTGGAATATGTAATTCAAAATGGAAAGGCTTATTCTCATCATGATTATGCTCAGGCCCTGCAGCAGCTTTTTGTTTGTTATGAGCAGCTTTCTCGTTTTAACAAGACTGTTACTTTGTATGAGCAGCTTAATCAAAATGATTTTGATGAAGATGTTTTCACATTTTTAACGATGTATGCAGCCGATGCTTATAGTCAGACAAAAAATCCACAAAAAGCTTATGATTTATATCTTGGGCTTATTGAAAATCAGAATGAAAACATAAGTGTTACTGCCTTAAAAAAAGCTTATATCATTTCGTCACAGAATAATCTTAAAAATGAACCGGCAGAAATCCTTGAAAAAATAAATAATTCTAAGGCCAATCCTGACAATACCCTGGCAGAGTTCTGGACAAGACTTGGAATTGATTCATACAAACAGGGAGATTTTTCAAAGGCAAAAGAATGTTTTTCCTATGCTCAAGAAAAAAATATTCCTTCTGTAAATCTGATAATTCACTTGTACCAGGCAAAAATTGACCTTGAGCAGGTGCCGGACAGCGATTTATCAGCCAAAAAGGAAAGAGCAGCAGAGGTTTTTGAAAAACTAATTGGACTTGAAGCGCAAATCAAAGATTCTCAGACAAAAAATATCCTTGATTCGTATTATTCTATTTTAATTTATGCGGCTTTTTGTAAAAACGACTGGAACTTTATCCTTAATAATTATGAAAAAATTGAAAATCCAGATTCTCAGGTTTATTATATTGCAGCTTCGGCCTATTATAAAAATCTGAATTACGAAAAAGCAGAAGCTCTTATTACAAAAGATTTATCTGTATTAGAAAATCAGCTTTTATACGCTTCAATTCTTGCAAAGCAGAAAAAATATTCACAGGCCGAAAAGCTTTATTCAAAACTTTATTCCCAGAAAGCTCAGAAATCTCAGAATGTTATGGATGACAGAAACTGCATTGAATATGCAAAGGTTTTGTGTAATCTTAAAAACTGGTCAAAGGCAAAAGAACTTGTTCAAAATGTAAAATTACCTCAACAGCTTTATATTCTTGGAATTGCCGATTTTAATTTACAGAATTATGCAGCTGCTAAAAAATCCTTTGATTCCTTTATTGCGGCAAGTGAAGATGGAGATGCTGATAAAGCAATGGCTGTTTTTTATTCGGCTTATTCTTCTTATAAAGCTGGAAATTATGAAGAAGCCTATTCCGCTTTTGATAAATATACTAAAAAATATGCTCACAGCAAAAAATTAGTCTGTGATGCTTATCAACTTTCGGCAAGAGCAGGAATTATGCTCGGTGATTATACAAAAGCTGTTTCAAGTGCAGAAAAATTGATTGCAGAAGTTCCAGCTCAGGCTCAAAAATACCAGGCTTCACTTTTCTGTTCGCAGATTTATGCGGATTTTGAAAAATATGATCTTGCTGTTGAAAAGCTTGCTCCTTTTGCTCAGGGGCGCTCTGAATATAAGCTTCCTGCAATGTTCCAGACTGCTCTTATTTATGAAAAAGCCAGTGAGCTTGTAAAGGCAGATTCGATTTTTGAAAAAATATACACGGATTATCCTAACGAAGATCTTGCTGAAGAAGCGATGTACCATAGCGGAGAACTCTATTATTCAGTAAAGGAATATAAAAGTGCTGAAGAACGCTTTACAAAATATATTTACAAATATGTAAAGGGTCGTTTTTCTGATGCAGCCTATTATTTCAGCGGTGAATGTAGTTTATTTTTAGCTGATTATAACCGCTGTATCATGCAGAATACAACTTTGCTTTCTCAGTATCCTGACAGCATTTATGTTTATAACGGTTCAAAAAATCTTATTCAGGCCTATTATGCACAAAATGATTATTCTTCTGCCTTAAAAATTGCAAGGGATATTTATAAAAAGTTCCCTAAACAGGCAGAGGCTGATGAAATAAATCTGCGTATAAAGGAGCTTGAACAGATAGTTTCTGGGGCTGACCGCGTAATTGTAGAAAAACAATCTGAATATGAAAAGAATGGAAAGCTTTCAACAATCAAAGGAAGAATAAGCGGTTCTGAGCTTGTTCAGCTTTATGCTGCCAGCGGTTATGATTCTGATTTACAAAAGGCTTTTACTCTTGCAAATGATTTGCTTAATAATCAATCGGAAGCAAATGAAGCCCTTTATATGGCAGGAAATGCAGACTTTATTGCAAATTATTATAGAAAATCAGAGCAGAATAAATTATCTGCGCAAATGTATTTAAAGGCAGCAGAATATTACCGGCTTTCGGAAGATTCTGATTTAGCAAAGGGTAGTAAAGCAGCATCGGCTTTATATTCAGCGGCAGAAGCCTTTATGGCAGCTGATTTGCAGGGAGATGCAAAGGCAACAGCTCAGCTTCTGGTAAAACTTTATCCGGGGTCAAAACAGGCTGAAAGGGTAAAGGCGATTGTAAAGTAAATGCAATAGCTTGCATTAGCGGAGGATTAGATTTTATGAAAAGATTTATTATATTTTTAGGTTTGACTTTTTTTGCCTGCAATTTTAAGGTTTTTGCACAGGAAATTGAATTACCTGATTTAACTACAGTTATTGACGGCACTTCAACTGAAGAACTGGAGCTGGAACTCCCGGATTTTTCTGATGTGGTTGAAACTCCAGCAGACAGTGGAAAAATAGTTCCCGTATTGCCAGAAGTTGAGATTATTCAGAATCAGGAAGTGGTTGTAACCCAGGATGATGCAAATCAGAGACAGATTTATGCAGAAGGCGTAATTGGCGGCGGTTATCCAGCAATTTTTACCGGTGATTTTTCTGTTTCAAAGATTTTTGGTGATAATCCATTTAAAATCAGTTTTTCCCATGATTCAGCTGCCGGTTATGTTGGCAGCCAATTATCCGATGGTTACAACAACAACCAGACTACAATTTCGATGGACAAAGTTTTTTCAATAAAAAACATTACTCTTAATCTTAATGCAAATTATGAAGATGCTGGAAATGGTTTGCAGGGAAAGGCCGAAAGTGTTTCTTCAATAAATCAAGATCAGTTGAATGGAAGCGTAGATTTTTTGTGGAACTTAAAGCATGGTTTTTCAATAGGTTCTCTGCTTTTTTCTGATTTTTATTACAGATTTACAGAGCTTACCTATAATCCTTCTGAAAGCTTTGATTGCCCTGAATGGATAAAGAGAACTGCTTCCTTTGAATTAAATCCGTCACTTTTTTTACGATGGGATAACGAGCATATTTCTACTGGAATTGCAGGAGAATATTCCTTTAACAACAGGACAAACCGGGGGCAGTTTGGTGCGGATTTTTCCTGGACCAACGATTTAATAAAGGCTTATGGCGATGTAGATTTAGTTATTGGTGACAATCTGAATGGTAATTCATTCCTTGTTCCTTTTGATATTGGTATTCAAGCTTTTATTCCTGTTTATTTTGCTGACCGCAAAGTTAAAATCAGTGTAGAGGGCGGATTGATGTCCTGGCAGAATAAAATAAATGAATTGGAAAAGGAATATAATTTCTCTGCGCTTTCCTTTGTTCCTGCTGAATCATCAGACTGGTATTCATCATTTTCTTTGATGATTCCATTGAAATCAAGTTTTTCTGCTAATCTGGATATAAATTACAGGACATCTGCTTTTGGAAACGGTATTTATGAACCACTTTATGATTCAGCTTTTGTTAATGGTTGTTATGAATATTCAATGAAGGAGCGTGAATCTTTTGTAACTGATTTTGAAATTACTTATAAATATAAACTTTTTGCTGTTACTGCCCTCTGGCATTCAAACTGGCTTTATGTGCCTGTTCTGGAGGATAAGCATACTTTTGACCTTACCTTCTCTTTGCAAAGTAAGGAAGGAAAATGGGGTGCAAGTACAGGCATAAGCTATAGTATTGATTCTGAAGACAAGACTCCTTATCTGGATTTTGAAGCTTATATTCAGGCAGCCTCTTCGGTTAAGTTTATTCTTTCTGCTGAGGATATCTGTAAACTGATTATGGGACAAGCAAGAAGTTATGCCGGAGAATATATTTCTAAGAGTGGAAGTGTAACGCTTTCGGCTAAATTTCTGTTTTAATACTGATTAACACTGCAATATATTTTTTTTCAAGGAGAAAATGATGATAGAAACATTGAAATCAGGTGGTATTTTAATAATTCCAATTATTATCTGCGGAATTCTTGCTACCTTTATTATTATTGAACGCTGCATTTATTTTGCAAGCATTAAAAAACGCGATGAAAAGCTTATGCAGAATGTAAACAGTTCTCTTGCTGTAGGAGATTATGAATCCTGTTCATCTGCATGTGTTGAAGCTGACACTCCAATGTCGCAGGTTATAAAAAAGGCAATAGATTGCCGCCGTTATGAAGAACGTGATATCCGTGATTTAGTCGAAGCAGAAATGGATTTTGTTGTTCCTCGTTTTGAGCATTTTATTACTCCGCTTGGAACTATTGCAAATATTTCTACCTTGCTGGGACTTTTAGGAACTGTTACAGGAAATATCAAGGCTTTTGGTGTTCTTGGAGGCGGTGGAACAATGGGAGATCCAGCTTTGCTTGCAGGTGCAATTGCCGAAGCCCTGGTTACTACAGTTGCCGGTCTTTTAGTTTCAATTCCATCTGTAATTTTCCACAATTATTTTGTATCCCGCGTTAACCGAAGAATTGTAGAAATGGAGGCGCATGTAACTTCCGTTGTATTAAAATTAACAGGACGTGTAAAATGAGATTAAGAAGCAAAAGAGGACAGATTCAGTCAAATGTTGATATGACTCCAATGATTGATATTGTTTTTCAGCTCATTCTCTTTTTTCTGGTTTCGACGACATTTGCAATTCTGCCTGGAATTAAATTAAATCTTCCAACAAGCCGTACTTCAGAGGGGACTTCGGTTCAGGGAATTACAATTTCTGCTAGCGCTGATGGTACTTTGTTTTTTAATGAAAAAGAAGTAGAACTTGATGAACTTGGAAATGAACTTGTAATGTTTGATACAGGTGATACTAAAAAAACTGATTTTCCTGTAAGTCTGGAAGCAGATTCAGAAGTTACAAACGGCGTGATTGTTGGACTTTTTGATGTAATTCGGGAAAGCGGATATTCGGTAATTAATTTAAGGACTAAATCTAAATAGAAGAAGGGAAATCAATATGTTAAAGCAGCCTTTGTTTGGACAAGACAGCTCTCCTCATCGTACAAGCTTTTTTATAAGCCTTCTTTCTACCTTTGTATTCTGGGTTCTTTTTACTGTGTTGGCAATATTTGTAAAAATTGATGCTCCGTCACCTCAATTTAAGACAGTTCAAATTGTGTTAGACAGTCCGCTTTCTCTGGAGCAGACAGAAGAAGCTGAGTCTGAGTTTACTAATGAGACTGAAAATGCAGTGGCTGAATCAGAAGCTGTAGCAGAAGAAATTGTAGCTGAAGCTTCTCCTGTAATCGAAGAATCTTTACCGCTTGTAGAGACTGTAGAACCTGTAGTGGATATTCCTGAACCTAAGGTTGAAGAGACACCAATTGTTGAAGCGCCAAAGCCTCTTGTAGAAAAGCCAACACCTGTTATAGAAAAACCAGCTCCTGTTAAAAAAGAGCCTGTAAAAGAAGTTCCTAAGGTTGAAAAAACAGAAACAAAACCGGCGGAAACTACGCCTGTAGTAACAGATGAATCAAAAAAAGTTGATTATGCCTTGCAGAAATCAGTTGAAGAATTGATGGAAGAACAGATGGCAAATAAGAAAGCCAAACAAGATTTTGATTGGGATGCTATGTTTGGAGATGATTCATCATCTACAGAAAAAACGACATCAAGTGACAGTAAAAAAGTTACTACTTCAAGTTCTACTGCCGGTTCTGCAGCAAATACAGCAAGTCAGGAGAGTGCCAGACAGACTAGTAATAGTGATTCTGCAAAGAAAAGCTCAACAAGCGCATCACAGTCTACATCAACAGATTTGGATAAGATTGCTAAGGCTGAATCAAAAAGTGGAAGCGGAACAAAAACAGATATAGCAGCAAAGACTTCTAAAGATGGCAGCGGTAAGGTAATGATGGAAATGGCCGACGGTAGTAAGCGTGCTCTTATGAGGCCAAAAGAACCTGCGATTAATCTTTCGGAACAGGCCGCCCAGACTTTTACTCTTTCAAAAGCAACGGTAAAAATCACTTTTAAAGTTGTTCAAAAGGGAAATGTTCCAAGAACAGAAATAAAAATTACTCCTGAATCTATTTTGACTGAAAGTATTCGTAAAGAAATAATAGACCAGCTTTCGCAATGGATATTTGAAGAAGCAGATTTTGATGGCACCGCTACCTTTGAATACACAATTGAAAAGAGATAATAATATACTAGTATGCAAGTATTTTAGTTGATGAAACTTTTGCGTGATGTTATACTTGATGTATTAGAGGGGGCGTTGCGGGGCTCTCCCCGCTGGAAGGGGTGGGCGAAGACTTTAGGCTGAGCCCAGGGGAAGGCTTTCCCCACCTTATTAAGGAGTTTTTTATGGAAATGACATTACGCTGGTATGGAACCGGCTTTGATTCAGTAACTTTGCAACAGATTCGTCAGGTACCTGGAGTACACGGCGTTATTACAACTTTATATGATTCTGTTCCGGGAGATGCATGGGAGCTTGCTGCTATTCAGAAGATTAAAAAGGAAGTTCAGGACGCTGGGCTTAAGATTGCTGGAATTGAGAGTGTAAATATTCACGACGATATTAAAATTGGTGCTGGCGACCGTGATAAGTATATCGAAAACTACATTAAGACTTTGGAGCGCCTTGGTCAGGAAGATATCCACATGGTTTGCTACAACTTTATGCCTGTTTTTGATTGGACTCGTTCTGAGCTTGCCCGCGTTTGCGAAGATGGTTCTACTGTTCTTGCCTACAACTCTAAGGCAATTGACGGCGTAAAACCGGAAGAAATGTTTGCTTCTATTGATAAGGATTCGAATGGCTTTATTCTTCCTGGCTGGGAACCTGAACGCATGGCCCGGGTAAAAGAGCTTTTTGAAATGTATAAGAGTGTAGACGAGGAAAAGCTTTTTAATAATCTGGTTTACTTTCTTAAAGCTATTATGCCTGTCTGTGATAAATATAATATTGATATGGCAATTCATCCGGATGATCCTGCCTGGCCAGTTTTTGGTTTGCCTAGAATTATTACAAGTCAGGATAAGGTTTGCCGTATGCTCAAGGCTGTTGATAATCCTCATAATGGTTTGACTTTCTGTACTGGTTCCTATGGTACAAACCGAAAAAATGATTTGTGCGAGTTTATTAAAGCTGCACAGGGACGTATTCACTTTGCTCACGTGCGCAACCTTAAGTTCAACACTGCTATTGATGATCCTGTTCTCGACTTCCAGGAATCTGCTCACCTTTCAAGCACAGGTTCTTTTGATATGTTCAAGATTGTTAAGACTTTGTACGAGACTGGTTTTGATGGAGTTATCCGTCCTGACCATGGCCGAACAATTTGGGGTGAAAAATGTATGCCTGGTTACGGTTTGTATGACCGTGCTCTTGGTGCAACTTATCTCCAGGGATTATGGGAAGCCTGCGAAAAAACAATTGACCGCAGCGGCGTAAAGTTGTACAGATAAGGATAATATTAAAGATAATGATAATATGAAAAAGTTTTTTTTATCTGGGCTTTTACTTTTGCTGGCAGCTTTTTTCTTTGCAGAAAATAAAAAGGGTGGCTGGCAGCTGCAGGAAAATCAGCACGAGAGTTATTTGTATTATACAATTCTTGCGGCTCCGGCTGAGTATGAAAATCTGCTTGGCTCGAAGGTTTGCGTGACTCTTTCAAATTCATCTTATAAGAATCTTTATAATGAATCTTGTAAAGAAAAGCTTCTGGATTTTTTAGCTGGCGGAAAGTTTGAAGTGAGAGCGCTTGAAGGTCATGACTGCGCTTTTGTGGATTCATCCTTTATAGATTTAAAGGAATGTAAGCTTTCAAAAAAGCAGCTGGATTATATCTGGAAAACTATGAGCCTTCACTATGCTGGTTTTTCTGCAATGAAAAAGCGGGGATTTACTAAAATCGCCTTATTAGCCTGCAATAATGGTCTTGATTTAAAAAAACTTTTTGATAAGTATATTGATGACTGTCATTTTTATTTGATGGCAGGTGATTTTTTCTACCGTCAGGATTTTGCCAGAGATGAAGGTACAAAGAAAAGTATAGACCCTGATGGCACTTATTTTGAAAAAGAAACTTCTAATGCTTATTATATCCGTTTTACTGATTGTACTGGACTTGATTATACGTCAAAGTTTGGTGCTGCTGCTTATCTTGCTTTAAATAAAGATTTTATAATTCTTGATGCCCGTTCAAATTATGGTGGAAACGATATGCCACAATTTTCTTTTTTGAAGGTTTTAAATACAAATAAATATGCTGGAACTGTAATTGCCTTGCAGGACAACTGGAGCTATAGCTCTGGGGAAGTATGGCATGTGTTGGGAAGAACAAAAAATACTTTTGAATGTAAGCTTGTTGGAACTCATTCTGGGGGCTTGCAAAATTACGGAAACTGTAAAACTTATGAGAACAAAGAACTGAGGATTTCCCTGTATTTTGGTAAGACGGATTTTACCAAAGATTTGCCTGCAAATTATCTTGGTGATGGTAAGGGCTATGAGCCGGATGTTTGGGCTACGACGGAAACAATGAAGTCTGTGCTGCAAGAAATGGGCGTTGATACTGGGGATATTATTTTTCAGTAAGAAAAGCCATGGATAAGTTTTAGTTTATCTATGGCTTTTGATTTTTAAATATTTTTAAATATTTTTTCGAAGCAATTCAAAAAGTCCGTGTCTGTTGCAGTAAGCAAAGAGCTTGCGCACTCCAGCAATTTTGAAGCGGGCTTGGGCTGGGCCTTCGGGATAGAGCTTTGTCAATTGGATACCCTGGTCTGAAATTGCCGCAATAAAGGAAATATAGTGGTCCTTTGCCATTGGATGATCGAGGGTGACAAAGTATTCATCTTCGACAACTTCAATGTTAAGGGCGTGATTGCTGTCACCACCATTACTGGTGCTTGTTGAGTCACTTCCGATTGTTGAGCCTGCTGATATTGCCTCTGTTTCTTCCGCATACAGGGCAGACGTAAAACTTTCCCTTAGCCATATTGCAGGCTTTGTTTTGGTTAAAAATCTTTTGAGCAAGCTCTTCCTGTGTCATTTTCTTTTTTTCGCGGAGGGCCTTGATTACCGCTCCAGTTACGTAGTTGTTCAATTTCATCTCCTGTGACTTGTGCCGGCAAAGTCATTTTGTGACTTTAGGATAACATTACAGGAGGGAGACTGCAACCTACGGTTCGTGGAATGAAAAATCTCAAGATGCCGCAATAGGGATTTGAATTATTCTGTCACTCTGACTGCATAATAATCATCAACAATTATAACTTCTCCGTGAGCTGCTACTTTGCCGTCCTGAATGATACGTACAGGATTTCCGATAACATTGTCCAGCTCAAGGATTGTGTTTTCTTTTATCCTGCTGATTTCTTCCTGAGTACAGTAGGCTTCTCCAAGACGTAAAGAGATGTAATTTTCTTCATCGTATTTTATGATTGTTCCTTTTTCATCATTATCTTTTAGGGCTTCAGTAATTCTGACTCCAAAGCTTTCTCCAACGGCAACTGTCTCACCTAAATAGCGGACTTGGTTTTCTACAATAACGTTTAAAGGTTCGCCTGCTCGTTTTTGTGAAACTAAAATAGTTCCTGCTTCAAAACTGCAATTATTTGGAATGAATCTGCCGAACTCAACAATAATATTGTTATTGCGGGGTTTTGTTTTAATGTCACTTAGCCATTGGAGTTTTGGTTCCTGACTTGAGTTTTCAAAAAATCCTCTTTTGCTGCATAACTCTGTGAAGTATTTGTAATTAAACTGAATATTCATCATGCCGCATTCTGTATCAGAGCGAAGCTCCAGTGTTACAAGAAGGCACATTTCGTTTGGATTTTGCGGTGTATTTCTTGGAAGCAGGGGATTAATGTCTAAGCTTCTTTTTCTAAAAAAGCTTTCTTTTGGAATTGATTTGTCAGTTTTTGAGTAAATGCTTTCCTGCATTAATTCAACAAATTGATTTAAATAAGCTACAGGCAGACATTCCGCATCGGTCAGTGTAAGGTCAGGATATTTCTTTAAATCCTGTTTTAAAAGGATTTTACCGATGGCAGGGGCTATTTCTATTGCAAAGCCTGAATTGTTATAATCATAAGAATAGAAGAAGGTGCGTTCGGGCAGGGTTCTTATAAATTCATTGTTTGTAAGCTCGTCTACTGAGATGACATTAAAACCCAATAAATCTGTTCTGTTTCCCAGGAGATTACTGCGATACTTCTCACATAATTCTACAAAGGTGTTATATATTTTTCTCATTTCTTCTTTTCGGACAAGGCTTGGGCGTTTAAAATCATATATTCTAATCCGTACACCGGGATTTTGTAAAAGAGAGGTATCATTCTCTGGGGTTTGTCCTGAAGCTGAAAGCATGGCCTGTATTTCTTCTTCTGTCATAACTTTCTTTGCTGGAAGTTCTCCCTTGATTAGGGAATCTACATCGCAGTCAAGATTTTCAGCGAGAAGAGGAAGAATGCCTACATCAGGGCAGCCGTCGCCGCGTTCCCATTTACTTACGGCCTTGTCGCTCACATTGATTTTTGCGGCCAGCTCTTTTTGTGTCATGCCTTTAAGGCTTCTAAGATAATTGATTATTTTTCCAGTTTTGATTGCGTCCATTTGTACCTCTTGAGTATAACTTTAACATTCATTTTGCTGGAAGTCACCCGACAAGGCGTAGGAATTGGTAGAATTTTGATTTTTGGAGTAGAAAATGGTGGGGTTTTTAGATGAAATCTACTCGTATGAGTAGAATTCTAGCGTAATTTGAAGATTTTGCGGGGGAATTCGGGGGTTTTAGGGGGCTGGACCCCCTAGGAGAAGGGGGTAGTGGAAGACGTAAACACTATATTTTAGTTGGCAAACTTGAGCCAGGTCTTCCGTGAGTTTTTCGAAGAAAAACTCAGAACAGCTTTTACGGCTGGAGCGAGGGGAAGGCTTTCCCCTCCTGAATTGTAAACTTTACTCAAAAAATCAAATGCATGTTATAATTTTCATGTATTCTCATAATTGTAGTTCCTGGCGCCGGAGCTGCAGGAGGTTTAGTTGGCTAATTTTGACTTATTGATGAGGTCGCTTGCCTTTATCGAAGAGCATCTTGAAGACTCAATTCAGACAGAAGAAATTGCACAGGCTTGCTTTGCATCCAAGTCTGCTCTGGAAAAAGTTTTTAAGTACACGATTCATTTTTCTGTGCACGATTATATGATTCGTCGCCGCATGACAAAGGCCGCCCGCATAATGTTAGAAAAGCCTGACTTTAGCCTTCTGGATATAGCTGTGAGCTACGGCTATTCGAGCCACGAAGCCTTTACCAGGGCCTTTTCCAGCGTATGGAATTGCACTCCTTCTGAATATCGCGAGCAGAAGAAGGGCAAGCTTCATACCGCCGAATTGTTCCCCCGGATTACAGGCTTAATGCAAATTGAAGGAGAAACTTTTATGAGAAGAAAATGCGATATTTCTGAGTTATATGATTTTTTGAAGTCTCGTGCCGACTGCTGGTGCGTGATCTGCGACATTTACCATCTTATTCCGATTAATGACATTTCCCGTAAGGCCGGTGACCTTGCAATTTCGGAGTCTCTGCGCCGAATGGAAAGCGTTTGCGGCGACGAAGATGTAGTCTTTAGAATTGGCGGCGATGAGTTTGTGCTGTTGACAAGCTCCAGCGACCGCGCTTATGCCGAGGGCCTGCAGCAAAAGATTCTTGCTATGAATGGCCATCTCATTCCTTACAAGGAGGCCGAAGTTCCTCTTAAGCTCTACGCCGATCTTGTAAAGGTTGATGCCGGCAATCTTAAGTACGCAGAGCTTTTTCCAAAGCTGGTAATTTCCCAGGAGAAGAAGGAAGAGGTTTTGTAAAAGCAAGGAGGGGGAGGGCTCCCCCTCGCTCCCAAGCAAGTTGCTCCACGAATCGTCTCAGCAAGCAGAGCCGATTAGCTCCCTTTGTTGCTTGTCCACTACCCCCTCTGCGGGGCTCAGTCGCCGCCCCGTAACGCCCAACATCATCAACTTAAGGAAGACTCTATTTAAAAATTTAGAAATCCAGTAGAATTTCTGCATGGGTGGAAAAAATTTAAATAGATTTAACAA
>CADCLG010000012.1 GCA_902802305.1 uncultured Spirochaetaceae bacterium | reverse complement strand
GTCGAAATCAAAAAAAAGACAGTTTAACAAAGCAAACAAATTTGCTTGCAATCTAAAACCGTCCTTTTAGGCTTAAGTTGATGATGTTGCGCAACGCCCCGCTTGCAAACTCGATAGTGAATGTACAAGGCCCGACCAGCTGCTTTTTTGGAACTTACTCACCAAATTACCATTTTTGTCAAAAAAGTCCGTAGTCTATGAGGGAATTCTCCTTTTTTATCACCTGTTTGTTCTGTAGATTACGGACTTAGCACAATTTTCATGCAAAAAAGTCCGTAATATAGTGAATTTTTTTTTAATCCGGCAGGTATTTTTTGTTTTGCTACGGACTGAATTTCAATATTTTGTCAGTTAGTCCGTAGCCGGCTGGATATTTTCCTTTTTCCGGTGAACAATTTTAATTTTACTACGGACTTAATATCCAAATACAACCGATTAGTCCGTAATACAGTAAAAATTTCATCTCACCTTCCTAACTTTTTTTGATTCACTACGTACTAAACACAGTAATTATGCCAAAAAACCCGTAATTTAGCCAAAGTATTCAAACTTGGCTATATTTTTCTTGCCTTTTTCAAGTTTTATACTTATATTTAAACCATGCAGAATATCGAAAAAGAATTAATTTCTGAACAAATAATAATTCCGGTCCTCAAAACGCGCATTTTTGAGCTTTCAAATCTTCTTGCTATAAAACAAAAGGCTTTAAAAGCTGCGCCGGAAGGTAACCTTCGCATTTCTAAAAGTAACGGGGTTGTGCAGTATTACCATAAAAGCACTTCAGAAAAAAACGGAGGACACTATATTCTTGCCAAAAATAAAAAACTTGCCCAGCAGCTTGCCCAAAAAGAGTATGACAAAAAAGTGCTTGCAGCGGCAAACCATGAACTTAAACTTTTGAATCGCACACTGCATCAGTATGAACAACTGCAGATTCGGAGCAAAATTGCAGAAAAGATTTTTTCACGGTTTACAAAAATGCGGCAAAAACTCATAAAGCCGGTTCGACTGACAAATGAAACTTTTGCTGCACAGTGGCTTAGCCTTTCTTATGAAGAAAAGTCCTTTGCGGAAGATGCCACCAAATATGCCACAGCCCGCGGAGACTTTGTGCGCTCCAAATCTGAAAACATCATCGCCGACACACTTTACCGTCTGTCTATTCCTTATCGTTATGAGTTTCCACTGGAGCTTAAAACCGAGGATGGTCGCCACATAAAACTTCATCCCGATTTTTGCTGTTTGAACTTACGGGCGCGACAGGAGTTTTACTGGGAGCATTTTGGCATGATGGATAATTCAGACTACGCAGAACAAGTTGTTGGAAAACTCAGTCTTTATGCTCACAACGGCATTTTCCCTGGCCGAAATCTTATTATCACAACAGAAACTTCTAAGCAACCATTAAGTACAAAGCTTGTTGAAAAAATCATAAAAGAATTTTTAGCCTAGAAGCAACCGCTCATTCTGTTGAAATTTCAGATGTTGAAAATCCCGCCGGATTATGTAAAAATATTCCCGAGGAAAGAAATGAAAAAAACTACACTTGGATTAATAATTCTTTGGCTTGTATTTTTGCTTTTTGCTGCTGCTTATTTTTTTATTGAGCAACAGTTTTTCCAACTGCTGTCTGTCTGGGCCTCAGGGCTTGCAATTTTTCTTTTGATTAAAAACAAGTTTCCATCAGTAAAATATATAATCATTTCTGTTTCTTTTTCTCTGGCTGTTAGTCTCTGCTATCTGGCAATCAGTTTCAATTTAGGAACATTTATTTTTCAATTCCTTACAACAGGTCTTCCAACCTTTCTTTGTTCTCTGGCTATTTTTTCTGTTATGGAAAAATGCGGAGGATTTTTTCTAATTCATAAAAATGCGGACGGACGTTTAGGAATCGCAATCAGTCTTTTAATTGCAATTCTGACCGGAGCAGTTCTCTCTTTTATAAATTACTTATTGATGAAAAGTAATGGTCAGATTGATTTTGCCATCACCCTGCAACGTCTTGTAATTGTTCTAAGCCCTGCAATTTATGAAGAACTTGTCTGCCGTGCAATTTTTATGGCCTTCTGTATTTATATTTTTGGTCCTGCCCCAACTAAGTTTCAGATTTTTACTATGTGGTTTATGATGACTTTTCCACACACCTTGTCCCATCATCAAAATCTTTTTGCAACTTTAATACTCTGCGTATTATTCGGTTTGCCTTTTGCTCTTCTTCAGAAAAAACGTGATATCTTTTCTGCAATGGTAAGCCACGGACTTATTGATGCTGTAAGATTTGTAATCTTTGGAATTGGAATATAGGTAAGGAAAAGATTCCGTTAATACG
Organism: uncultured Spirochaetaceae bacterium; assembly: GCA_902802305.1. Classification (GTDB taxonomy): domain Bacteria; phylum Spirochaetota; class Spirochaetia; order Treponematales; family Treponemataceae; genus Treponema_D. The sequence continues at coordinate 73,412 of CADCLG010000012.1, read as the reverse complement.
ATTTTTTTTTACATTGAGCATTTTTACTTGACCAGATTCAATTATTTCTGTATGTTTCAACTTATGAAGTTCAATTTTGTGACCCGTACAATTAATACTCTCACTATTTCCACCACTACTACAGGTGGTAAGAGTTATTTGTGCCCGGGATACAAAGTGTAAAAGATTGAACATTTTAGTTTGGAAAATCAAGACCACTTATCCTTTTGGGTAGGTGGTCTTTTTTTATTTCATCAAGAAAGGAGGAATGTATTATGAACAATGAAAAAAAGGACAGGCTAAAAAATGCCGGCGCATTTTTTTTAACGCCTTCCGATAGAACACCGGTCGCCAGCGGCCTTACACAGGACCTACACGATTACAGTGATGTCGCTGAAAACTACGACAGGTATCTTGAAGTTATGTACCGCGACTTTGATGCTCACGAAGGCTTTCAAGACTTTTATCTTGAGCTGGCAAAAAAGTATGGAAAAGATGGAGTGATTGATGTTGCCTGCGGAACAGGAGCCGTCTTGCTTTATCTTGCCCAGCATGGAGTGACAGCTGATGGCACTGATTTGTCTAAGGAGATGTGCCGCGTCTGTTCAGAAAAGGCGGCTGCACAAAATCTTAAACTCAGGATTTTTCCCGGCAACATGACAAGCTTTGATGCCGGCAGAAAGTATTCTCTTATAATTATTGCCCGAAGCGGTTTTATGCATTTACCGGATCAAAAATCCCAGCGTGCGGCTCTGGAAAATCTTAACCGACATCTTGTACCTGGAGGCATCCTCACCCTCAATACCTTTGACCCCTGGCCACCTGTTCAGGCTCAGCAGATTTCTACAAAACCCGATGATTATACTTTCCGCCTTGAATATGTGAACAGCGATGGTAATCGTGAAAAAATCTATAATGCAATTTCCTATAATCCCTACACGCAGATTATGAGCGGCAACTGGAAGTTTGAAACTTATGATGAGGCCGACAAAATAATCGGCGAGCGGGTACGACCTCTTACAATGCGTCAGACCTACCGCTGGGAAATGTTTCTGCTTGCAGAGCTTTGTGGTTTTGAAGTTGTAGATATTTACCGCGGCTACAAGGGCGACAAGGAAGATTTGAAAAACCCGGAGTCAGCCGCAAAATATAAAAGCAATCTGATCTGGATTTTACGAAAGAAATAACTGTCATTCCGAACTTGTTTCGGAATCTATAGAACTAGATGTAGTGTAGATGCTGAAACAAGTTCAGCATGACAATACTTTTTGGACAGCCTTATCAATTAAAGGAGTATGTCGATGAATGCTAAGTTAAGACGAATTGAAAAAAATGAACTCCCCCTCTGCCTTGATTTTATTCACTTGTGTTTTTCAACAGTTGCAGAGAAGTTTGGTTTTACACAGGAAAACGCTCCGGGGCATAATGCTTTTATGCCTTTGGAAAAACTTGAAAATTTCTGGAACTGGGGATTTTTGATGTATGGACTTTTTGAGGAAAATCAAAATGGAGAAAAGGAACTGCTTGGATATTTTTCCCTCAGTAAAGATCCGGAGAAAAAAGATACTTATGTTCTTCACAATCTTTGTGTTAAACCTCAGATGCGGAAACAAGGTTATGGCAAAAAGCTTTTGGATTTTGCCAAAGATCAAGTACGTGAGCTTGGTGGAAAAATACTTTTTCTTGATTTTATTGATGAATACAAGGAATTAAAAGAATGGTATTTTAAGAATGGATTTGAACCTAAAGGTACAGTAAAATATGAGCATCTGCCATTCACAGTTGGATTTGCAGAATGCTTTGTAGGAGAATAAAGATGGACGAAATAATCAGACAAATCAAAAATCAAACAGAAATTAATTTTATCAACATTCGGGAGCAGATTGAGGTTGCAGACCTTGAGGCGATTTTTGACGGAGTTAATGGATCCAGATACATTTTTCACAACCTTCATTCCATGGACAGATTTTTTATAAATCCGGTTACTTATATTTATGAAGGAGAAAAACTCTTTGGCATCCCAGAAAAACTCAGTGTAATTTCAACTGAGCGCGAAGGCTATGTAGCGGATACTTCAATTGTTATCCCGCGGGAAAAACTGCTTGCCTATTTTGATTTTATAAAAAATAAAATTGAAAAGTATTTTGATGAACTTACAGCAGAGACACTTCTTCAAAAACCCGAAGGCTGCGAGTATACACGGCTCGAATTGATTCTTGGTCAGTTCCGTCATCAAATGTGGCATGTGGGACTTTCCAGTGCAATCACTTTTGAAGGAAAGAAAATCTGGAATGAGTTTACGGGTCTTAATGGGCTTCGCAAAATGATAAAAATGAAAAATGAATAAAAAGGAAAATCTATGAAAAGACCTGAAATAATTTTACCTGATTACAAAAACTGCATCGCGAATCTGCCAAACTCAATTTTGAAAAAGTTTAATGCAGAGCCACGCGGAGACAGTCTGCCTCTTTTAGACCGCTATCTTACTCACGACTACAAGAACATCATTGTCTTTCTACTGGACGGAATGGGCAAGGTTATTCTTGAACGTCACCTTGCAGAAAAAGGAGCTTTTCGTGCTCATCTTGCGGGAATCTATACTTCTACATTTTTATCTACGACAGTTGCAGCGACAACTTCTGTTATGTCTGGCTTACAACCTTGCGAACACAGCTGGCTTGGCTGGGATTGTTACTATCCTCAGATTGATAAAAACGTAACTGTATTTTTGAATGTCGAACAGGGAACTCAAAATCCTGCAGCAGATTACAACCTTGCCTGGACCACAACTCCTTATGAAAATGTTATCAACCGAATTAAAAGTCATGGCGGACAGGCTTATCTGGAAGCGCCTTTTGCAAACCGGGAAATTGACTCTTTTGAAAAGCTTTGTGACTGTGTTCGTGCTGATTGTGCAAAGCCGGGGCAAAAGTACATCTATGCCTACTGGAACCAGCCGGATGGATGTCTACACCATTATGGATGCGGTTCACAGGAAGTTAAGAAAGAATTGCAAAGTCTGGAAGCTCAAGTTGCAAGTCTCGCAAAGGAGCTCGAGACAGAGACAAAAAACTCAAATCGAGCTACCAAACCATCTTCAGAGCCCACTGATTCTCTCATAATCGTTACAGCAGATCACGGTCACATAGACAACAGGCAGGTCTGGCTCCGCGATTATCCCCAGCTGCACGAATGCCTTGAAAGGGAACCTTCGCTGGAACCTCGTGTTTTAAATCTTTTTGTAAAACCCGAAAAGGAAGATTTTTTTGTTCAGGAGTTCAATAAAACTTTTGGAGATGATTTTGACCTGCTTCCAGTAGAAGAAGTAATCAAGCGCAAACTTTTTGGAACCGGTCAGCCTCATCCAAACTTCCGCTCAATGCTTGGAAACTATCTGGCAATTGCTAAAGGAAATCTTTCTATTATGACAGTGGACGAAACCTTTATTGGAATGCACGGAAGTCTTACAGAAGATGAAATGCTTATTCCTTTGATTGTTTTTGACGGAAAATAACATTTTTTTATTTCACAGCTACATAATTCCTTGTTAAATTATATTGAATAGAGTAGAGGATAAATATGACAGATGTTTTATTGAAAAAACTTACAGATTTACAGAATTATTTAAAATCTTTGGGCAGCGTTGCCATCGCTTTTTCCAGCGGTGTAGATTCTACCTTTCTGCTCAAAGTTGCTCATGATACACTTGGTGATAATGCAATTGCCATTACTGCCTCTTCCTCTTCTTTTCCAAAAAGAGAAGCTGATGAAGCCGATGCCTTTTGCAAAAAAGAGGGAATCCGTCATATAAAAGTTGTGTCAGAAGAACTTGAGATTCCTGAATTCCGCCACAATCCTAAAAACCGCTGCTATATCTGTAAGCGTGAACTATTTCAGAAAATCTTAAAAATCGCAGAAGAAAATGCCATTTCAGCCGTCTGTGAAGGAAGCAATATGGATGATAACGGCGACTATAGACCAGGGCTTACTGCAATTGCGGAATTAGGGATAAAAAGTCCTCTCCGTCAGTGTAATTTATATAAGGCAGAAATCCGTGAACTTTCCAAAGAGCTTAAGCTACCAACCTGGAACAAGCAGTCTTTTGCCTGTCTTGCTTCCCGCTTTGTTTATGGCGAAGAGATTAATGAAAAAAAACTTGCCATGGTTGATAAAGCTGAACAGCAGCTTCTGGATATTGGATTTTCTCAGCTTAGAGTCCGTATTCACGGAGAAAATCTTGCAAGAATTGAAGTCCCACCTGCCGAAATTGAAAAAATTATGAAAAACCGCGAAATGATAATTCAAAAGTTTCGACAAATCGGTTTTTTATATGTTACTCTAGATTTACAGGGGTATCGCATGGGCAGCATGAACGAGGTTTTATCGCTTTAAGAAAAAACAGCTTGTTAAGAAAAAACTTGCCCATACTTTTTTAATCATTTATAATAATTGCTACATAAGGTGTGCCAATTATGCAAATGACGGTTGATTTGTTTGATAGCATCATCAACACTTCTCAGGATTGTGTTTTCTGGAAGAATAAGGACAGGCGATTCATTGGAGTGAATCAGGCTTTTCTTGATTTTTACGGTTTTGAATCGGCTGATGTCTTGATTGGAAAAAACGATGAAGATATGGGCTGGCATTCAGACCCCGAACCTTATAAACAGGATGAACTTCTGGTACTTTCTGGAAAAAGCACTTATAAAGTTCAGGGAAAATGTATAGTTCGTGGTGAAGAGAGAGACATCATAGCTTCAAAGCGTCCCTTGTACAGTGGAAACGAAATTGTTGGTCTGGTTGGCAGCTTTGTTGATATTACGGATGTAATCAGGCGAAAAAATAAAAACGACGGCTCACAGGTTCTTTACACAATAAATGATTTAAGAAAATATACTTTTTTTGACAAGCTGATTGATGAAATAAGTCTGGCAGAAATTCTGGACCCATTAACAGGAATTTTGAGCCGTTCCTATTCAATTAAATTTGTCCGTTACCTTATTGCAGAAAAAATTCCTTTTACCTTTTCAATAATAGACCTGGATAATTTTAAATTTATTAATGATAACTATGGGCACAGTGCAGGTGATAAAGTTCTGGCGAGAGTGTCTAAAGCACTTGTAAAATTTACCAAAGCTTTTGGTCTGGTTGGGCGATTTGGTGGAGATGAATTATTATTGATTGATTTAGTAAATATTTCCGATGAGTCAAAAATAAATTTCTTTGAAAATCTCTATGGAAATTCAAAAGCCTTACGAAATGAAATTACTTTTGAAAACGGTTCTGCCTTTATTACAGGAACTTCTGGTTCTGCTACTTTTCCTGATGATTCTGATGGCTTTACTGATTTGTTTGCTTTAGTTGATAAAATGCTTTACTTAGGTAAGAAAAAGGGACGTAATTGTTACAGCATTTATGAAGAAGAAAAGCATAAGAATATAGAAATTCACTCTATTGCAAATGAAGGTATTTTTACCAACATGCATAAGCTCAAAAGAGAAATTGAAAAGGAAAAAGGCTTTGATAATAAAATTTTTAAAGTCATGCCTCAGCTTACAAAAATTTTGCAGATGCAGGATTTATATTATGTAAAATCTGATGGAAAAATGCGGGCTGTGCTTGATAAAGATTTTATAGAAGATGCCTCTGATTTACCAGAAGTGATGGAAGGTGACTTATTTTCTGAAAGCACTCTGGATTTAATAAAAAAACATTCTCCGGTATTTTATCAGACCCTGATTAAACATAATTTTGAGTCTGTTCTTATGTCGCGTATTCAAAAAAATGGAAAAACAAAAGGATATCTTGTGTGTGCCGTTAGACGAAGCTTGCGAATCTGGCAGCAAAATGAATGTGCAATCCTTTTTTATCTTGCTGAGCTTTTAGCTGATGAAGATTAAATGCTATTTCAGATTGCATTTAGTTTGATTTTTTGAAACTAATATGCTAGAATACTAGTTAGAGGCGTAATATGAAACTTACAATCGAAGGAATTAAAAATACAAGTGAATGGGAAGCAAAAGGATACGAGCTTCCAAAGTTTGACCGTGCTGCTGTTGAAGCTGCAACTAAGGCAAATCCTTTCTGGATTCATTTTGGTGCTGGAAATATTTTCCGTGCTTTTCAGGCTAACGTTGTGCAGGAGCTTTTGAACAAGGGTGTACTTGACCGCGGACTTGTTGTTGCAGAAGGTTATGATTACGAAATTATAGAAAAGATGTACCGTCCGCACGATAACATTGGTGCACTTGTTACCTTGAAATCTAGTGGCTCTGTTGAAAAAACTGTTGTTGGCTCAATTATGGAGGCCCTCGCTGCTGATTCTGATAATGAGTCAGACTGGGCTCGTTTGCTTGAGATTTTCCGTTCTCCTTCACTTCAGATGGTAACCTTTACAATTACAGAAAAAGGCTACCTCTTGCGAAATGCGGCCGGCGTATCTATGCCTGGAGTAGAAGATGATTTTGCTGCTGGTCCTGTTTTGCCAAAATCTTACATTGGTAAGGTTGTAACACTTCTTCACGAACGCTATGTAAACGGTGAACTTCCAATCGCTATGGTCAGCATGGATAACTGTTCACACAATGGTGATAAATTGTATGCCGCAGTAAACGAGTTTGCTAATGTCTGGGAAACTCATGGGGTATGTAAACCTGGCTTCCTTGCTTATGTAAATAATGCGTCTAAGGTTAGTTTCCCTTGGACAATGATTGATAAAATCACTCCACGCCCGGATGCAAAAATTGAAAAGATTCTTGCTGATGATGGAATTGAGCAACTGGAGCCTGTAATCACTTCTAAGAAAACTTACGTTGCGCCTTTTGTAAATGCAGAAGAGTGCCAGTATCTTGTTATAGAAGATAATTTCCCTAACGGCCGCCCTGAACTTGAAAAGGCTGGACTTTATTTTACCGACCGTGCAACTGTAGACAAGGTAGAAAAGATGAAGGTTTGCACTTGCTTGAATCCTCTTCATACTTTCCTTGCTGTTAGCGGCTGCTTACTAGGTTATACGCTTATTGCCGACGAAATGAAGGATGCTGATTTGCTTCGTCTTGTAAAACGTCTTGGTTATGAAGAAGGACTTCCTGTTGTTGTTGACCCTGGAATTATCAAGCCTCGCGATTTTATTGATGAAGTTGTAAATATCCGTATTCCAAATCCTTTTATGCCTGATACTCCACAGCGAATTGCCTGCGATACATCACAGAAATTGAGCATCCGTTTTGGTGAAACAATTAAGGGCTATCTTGCACGGGCTGATTTGAATGTGGGGGACCTTAAAGTTGTACCGCTCGTTTTTGCTTTGTGGCTGCGATACCTTATGGCCATTGGTGATGATGGTAATGCCTTTGAACTTAGTCCGGATCCGCTTTTGGAAGAGTGCAGAAAATACGTGGCTGGAATCAAACTTGGTGACGATTCGATTGAAACAGTTGCCGCTGACATTGACGCACTTCTTCACCGTGCAGAAATCTTTGGAGTAGATTTGTTCGAAGCAGGACTTGCTGATGCAGTAAAATCATACTTTGTAAAATTGATTGCCAAAAAAGGTGCGGTAAGAAAAGTTTTGCAGAGTTTATAAAATAAGAATCAGGTGTTTTTGTTCAATCGCAAAAATGCCCGATTAAAATTCCACAAAAATATCAAACGTTATTACTCGAATCTTCAAGACTATTGTTCTTTTTTTTTAATTTAGGAGTCCTACTCCTAACTACAAAATCGCTGAGACAGTATAATCCTAATCATAAACGAAACCTCAGAGTAGAGTTTATAAGGAGTTATAGTTTTATGAAAAAATCATTTTTAGTTTTTGGTTTGCTGGCTTGTCTGGTAATGTTGGTTGGATGTGCTTCAACACGCGCTGTTGCTTCGGTAGATGAAGAGAATAAGATAGTTGTGCCAAAGATTGGAAAAAAACTTTGTGGAGACAATGATGCAAATCCTCTTACAGAAACAAATGTAACAGGTGTTTATGTTATCCATCCACATCAAAATTTTAAATGGACAATTGAAAATGGATTACAGTATGAAATTGCAATAAAAGATAAGATTTCTGGCGAAGAGTATACTATTGGACGGGTTGTTACTCATTGGAATGGAATGTCTGGTTGGAATGGTATGGTAAAACATGAGGATTTAACTTTTATAACAACTGATTACATTCAGTATGTAGTAAAGGCAAATCTGTTTACTTGGAATATTCTTATGGATGAACGATATGCTACTGATAATATGGATAATCCTATTGTAGAAACTGAAGTGCCGTCCATTTATGTTTTAAAGCCTGGTTATTATAAGAATATAAAACAATTTATTGAAAATGGTAAAATCTACACAATTCAAGTTATTGATAAATCAACAGGCGATGTAGTAAAAACTTTTGATAATGTTGTTACAGATTGGCAGGGAATGGCTGGTTGGAATGGAAAAGTTCTTAAGGAGGATTACACTTTTATTACACAAGATGTAAAACAGTATGTTGTAAAAGCAAGAAAATATTCTATAAAGGTGATAAAATAATACATATTGAGATTAAAAAGGGGGCTTTATGAAAAAACTGATTAGTTTGTTCTTATGTCTTTTAAGCCTTAGTTTTTGCTTTGCTCAAGAAGAAAGGGATTCTCGACTTGATTACGAAAATATAAATAATCCTTTACTCGAAACAGAAATAAAAAATGTTTATGTAATTAAGCCCCATTATTCCAATAAATATGTGATTGAAAATGGTACACAGTACAAAGCCTTAATTTACAATAAAAAAACAAAAGAACTTGTAAAAAACTTTGATAATGTTGTTTCAAACTGGCAGGGAATGACTGGTTGGAGTGGAAGGGTTTTGGCAGAAGATTACACTTTTGTTACGGCAGATTATAAACAGTATGTCGTAAAGGCAAGAACTTATCGTGTGGAGTATATAATTGATGAGCGGTTTGCAAGTGATGATTCTCCAAATCCTTTAGTTAAAACAGAGTATCCTGATATTTTTGTAATTAAACCTTATCTTGGTTCAAAAGCTGCTATTGAATCTGGAAAGTGGTATAAGGTTGTAGTTTACAAAAAAGGCAGTGATGATATTGTAAAGGTTTTTGATAATGTTGTTTCAGCCTGGCAGGGAATGACTGGTTGGAGCGGTGCAGTGGGAGCAAATGATTTTACTTTTGTTACGGCAGATTACAAACAGTATATTATAAAGCTTAAAAAATATGACGTAGAGGTTGAAGATTAGTTTATGAAAAATAAATCTTTGTTTCTGTTTTTCATATTTGTCTTAAGTTTAGGTTCTGCAAATCTTTGTTTTGCGGCCTCAAATGATACTCGTTTTGCAAATTTGTATGAACCGAATCCTTTGCGTACTACAGAAGAACCTGGAATATACATAATAAAACCGTATATTGGTTTTAAGGAAACCCTTAATTCGGCAGTACCTTATGCTATTAAGGTTAAAAACAAGACTACAAAAAAGCTTATAGCTGAATATTCTGATGTCGTTTATGACGGACAAGGATTATCCGGCTATAACGGCTTTATTGTACCGGAAGATTATACTTTTATTACAAAAGGATGCCTTCAGTTTATTGTAAAAGCAGACAGTTATGAAATTGAAATTACAAATGATAATGTTGGGGCCTTGGAGAATGTTTCAAAACTTAAAACAAAAATCCTTATTCTTGAGATTATTTGTGGAGTTTTATTCTGTCTGCTTTTTGTAGTTGTAATTATTTTTATCATAAGAAAAACTGGTAAAAAACTTGAATTACATCAAAACCAGATTCTGCAGATTCAGGAAGAAGAAAAGTCAAAAATCAGCAGGGAGATACATGATACTGTAGTTCAGGATTTACGTGCAATCCGAATAGAAGCTGAGGCAATTCAGACAGAAGATATGAACCAGAAGAACAGGGTTGTTGAAGATATAACAAAATGCATTATTAAAATGCGCAACATTTGTTATGATTTGTCTCCGGCTGAACTTGCGGATGCTGTGAGAAAAGATGATGATGAAATTGACTTAATATCTATCATCGAAACCTTATGCAAGCAGTTTACCACAAAAACAAATATTGATTCTTCCATTCAGATTGATAAAAGCATAAAGTATCCTGACTTTGATAAAACTACCTGTCTGAATGTTGTACGCGTTTTTCAGGAGATTTTGAATAATATAAATAAACATTCCTATGCCACAAAAGTAATTGTGCTTATAAAACCGCCGGCAGAAAACTATCTGACTATTTTTGTTATTGATGATGGTGTTGGCTGCAAAATTGAATCACTCAATCCGAAAAATCTTAAAAATCATTTTGGCATAAGGAACATGCGGGAAAGAATGACTTCTATTGGTGGAAGCGTAGATTTTTTCAGTTCGCCGGACGAAGGAATGAAGGTTGTACTCAAAATCAAGGCGGAGGCATAAGAGAAACTGTCATTCTCGTGCTTGACACGAGAATCTATGGAGAAATTATGGAAAACACAATTTATATTGTTGATGATCATAAGATGCTGCAAAATGGCTTACGTTTCTGGTTTGAGCAGAACTCCAGCTGGAAAATTACCGGAGCCTTTGAAAGCGTACAGCCTTGCCTTGAAATCCTTGCAAAAACCGCTCCAGAAAATCTCCCGGAAATTATCATTGTAGATATTCAACTGGCAGACGAAAGCGGCTTTACCTTAGTTCAGGAAATTACAAAGAATTATAAAGAAATAAAATGCGTAATGTATTCAATGTACGATACAGCCGGTTATATTTTACAGGCTAAGAACTCTGGTGCAAAGGGCTATATTTCAAAGGTCGCCAGCGAAAATGAGATTCTAAAATGTCTGGACATTGTAAAAAACGGCGGAACCTATCTTGAATCGCGTTTTGAATCAATCATGAAAAATCTTGAGCCCATTACTTCTGTCCTTTCAAAGCAGGAAAGCATTGTTTTTGAAAAAATGCTGCAGGGAAAATCCAACGAAGAAATCAGCAAGGAGCTTTTTATTTCACTACACAGCGTTCACAATTATGTTACCTACATTTATACTCTGGCAGATGTTCACAACCGGGCAGAGTTCCTTGAAAAGTTTGGGAAGAAATAGTTTGTTGAAAAATCTCTGAGATGAAGTAAAATTATAAGTATGCAAATGAAATCTTTTGTATGTGCAAAGTTTTCGGCTTTTGTAATATTACTTCTTATATTTTCTTCCTGCAGAATAGAAATAAAATACACTTCGCCTGTAACAATAGAATCTTCTGTGAATGATGATGGAAGCGTTTCTGTTACTATGGCGACTCAAACAGAAGGGGCGGTAATCTTTTATACTACGGATGGTAGCTCCCCAAATACAAAAAGCCTTGAATATAAACGTCCTTTAGCTTTTACAGAAAGTGTAACTATTTCTGCAATTGCAGTAAAAAGCGGACTGGAAAATAGTTCAATTTCCCGGGCAGAGATTTTGATTACAGAAAAAAATCCTTCTGATAAAACTGGTCAATCTGGTGTGGATGGTGACAATGCTGAAAATCTTGGCGAGGAAGCCTCTTATAATTATTTAATAGATTTATCAAAGCTTCTTATAAAGCAGAAATCAGAAATAAATTACATCTGGAAAAGCGGCGAAAAAACAGAGAACTATAACTCTTATATTTATAACCTTGATTTAACACCTGCTTTTATGGAAATCTACGGTCATCTGCCACAAAAAGATGAAAAGGTTAGGGTAACCTGGCGTGGAACTTGCAGTGAGTCACTTCCTGCTTCTGCCTTGCAGTTAAAGCTTATTGATGCAAATACAAAGACTGCCGAATGGGCTAAAACCCGTTCAAACACAGAAGCCCTTTCGGAAATCACTGCTGATAAGGATTTTATAATTGACTGTATTTTTACCTTAACTTCAAATCCTCTTGAAAAACTCCGCTTGAACTTTTCATATCCCAAAGAAGTTTTGGATTCAATTGTAACCTTCAAGCTTTCCGGTTTGCATTCGGCTTTTAGTAAAGATTTTGAGCTTGCTCCATCCGGCGATGTAATCATAAATCCGCACAAAGGCTTTGTTATGTATGCCTGGTCGCCGGATTACTTGGAAAATATATATGGCACTATCTCGCTCGCTTCCGGAAAAAATCCTGCCTGGGATTACTGTTCTGTAGTTTATACGGGCTGTGGCTGGAATAGTGTTCAAAAAGATTGGAATGAGTTTGACTGGTCAACAATTGATAGAATGCTGGAGCTTTGTGCAAACTCTGGCCGAACTTTAGGCTGGCGTATTTATCCTGTTAATTCTACCGCCCGTGCTGATGATGTTCCTCAGTTTATTTATGATGAAGGCTGTAAGTATGTTATGGCTACAATAAAGGGTACGACAGATCAGCTGCGTGTTCCAGACTGGTCTGATCCAATTTACCTTCAGGCTTGTAAATCTTTTGCAGACGAAATATCGCGGCGTTATGATGGCGACAGGCGCGTTGAGTTTATTGATATCCGCTGCTTTGGTAACTGGGGCGAATGGCATTGTTCTCAGCTGGAAGGAAGTGAAATGCCATCAGAAGAAATCCAGAAGGAAATGATTGCCTATTATGCATCCGTTTTTAAAAGCACCCAGCTTGTAGTTCCAAGTGACTGTAAGGGCGAGGTTTATGATTTTGCTCTTTCAATTGGTGTGGCAAAACGTGATGACGGATTAGTTCAGATTAAGGACCGTGAGGAAGTGCTCGCAAAATGCTATCAGGCAGGATTGCCAACAATTGGTGAAAATTGCAGCGATTATGAAGATATGTTAAAGCTTGATGATAGCGACCGATGGCATAGAAAATGGACATTGGAACGTTGGAAAAATGTTATGAACACAGCGCATCTTTCTTATTACGAGCTGGATCGTGGTGGTTATTGTGGCCGGGTTTTTCTTGAAGATAATCTGCAGGCGGTTAAGGAGATGAACAACAAGCTTGGTTATAATTTTGAAGTCACCTCTGCAAAACTCACGTATGATGATGATTTAAACCTCCTTCTTTCAGTGACCATTAAAAATACAGGACTTGCCCCTGCTTTTTTTGACGCAAATCTTATTGCAGATATTACAGATTCTAGCGGTAAGCGCAAGTACAAGTTAGGTTCCACTAAGCTGATTAAAAAAGGAAGTTTTGCAGATGGAGATGAAAAGACCTTTGTTTTTTCTGATTTATCTTTTGACTGCTTAAAGCCTCTTTGTGATGGCGACTGCATCTGTCTTGGCCTTTATGAAGACTGTGAGGATGAAACTCCCACTGTAAAGTTTGACAATAAAAATACCCTTGCCAACAAAAAACTTCGACTAGGAAGATTATAAGTATTGTGATATACTAGTATTCAAGGAGTTATTATGAAAACTTTTTTAGACGAAGACTTTTTGTTACAGAGCGAAAGTGCCTGTACCCTTTATCATAAATATGCAGAAAACGAAGCAATTTTTGACTTTCACAATCATTTAAGCCCTCAGGAGATTTTTGAAAACAAAACGCTCGGAAATCTTGCAAACGCCTGGCTGGACCATGATCACTATAAATGGCGGGCAATGCGGGCGGCTGGCGTTGATGAAAAACTGATTACGGGGCATCTGAATAAGGATGGTTCTGTAAAAAGTGATGAAGAACGTGGTGGAAGTGATGCTGTTGCAAAAGCAGATTACGAACGTTATCTTGCATTTGTGCGTACACTTCAGCTTTGCGTGGGAAATCCTCTTTATCACTGGAGCCATCTGGAATTAAAGCGATATTTTGGAATCTGTGAACCAGTGACAGAGCAGAATGCCCGCGAAATCTGGGAAAAATGCAATGCCCTCCTTTCAAAAACTGAATATAGTCCTCGCGGTCTTTTGGAAAAAATGAATGTCCGCCAGCTTTGTACAACTGATGATCCGCTTGATACTTTGGAGTGGCATAAAAAAATTGCTACTGACTGGAAAAACTGCAAGGTTCGTCCTTCCTTCCGTCCAGATTTTGTTATAAATGCCGAAAGTCCTGCTTTCCCTGAATATATTTCCCGCCTTCAGCAGCTGGATGGAAGCAAGTTTAAATCTATTTCTGATATGATTGCCGCCCTCAGTCGACGTATGGATTTTTTCAAAGAAAATGGCTCGGTAGTAAGCGACCATTCTCTCGAAAATGATTTTTATCTTCCTGCCAGCTACGACGATGTTAATTATATTTTTGAAAAAGCCTGGCTTGGAAAAAAACTTTCTCATGATGAAATTGCAAAATACAAGGGCTGGGTATTGATTGAACTTGGCAAATTGTATGCACAGAAAGGTTTTGTAATGCAGATTCATATTGGAGCATTACGGGACAATCACACTGCTATGCTTGCTGAAAGTGGAAAAAATATCGGTGAAGACAGTCTTCAGGATTTTAATTTTGCTGCTCAGCTTGGTGCTGTTCTTAATGCAGTTTATTCTGCCGAGCCAAATGCCCGTACAATTCTTTATAATCTTAATCCAAAGGATAATGAAGCGCTTGCAACTATGGCCGCCAATTTCCGTAACTGCCAGTTTGGTCCTGCCTGGTGGTTTAATGATCATAAAGATGGTATTGAAGAGCAGATTCGTGTATATGCCCGTACTGCACCGCTTGGCCGCTATGTAGGAATGCTCACTGACAGCCGCAGCTTCCTTTCTTATCCACGTCATGAATATTTCCGCCGAATCCTCTGTAATTTTATTGGAAAACTGGTAGAAGACGGCGAGTTCCCGTGGAATGAAGAGCAGCTTGGTAAAATTGTAAAAAATATTTGCTTTGATAATTCGATGAACTTTTTCCTCTAATATGTTATAATTCATTTTATGACAGAAGAAATACAGCGAATTGCAATGTTTATAGATGCGGATAATACTCAAGTGGGTAAAATTGAATCCGCAATACTCGAAATCTCAAAGTACGGGAAAATCCTTGTAAAGCGTGCTTACGGAAACTGGACAAAATCTACCCTGAAAAGCTGGGGAGATATTATCCGTAAGCTTGCAATAAAACAGATGCAGCAGCCAGATTATGTAAAAGGCAAAAACGCAACTGATATGGCGCTTACAATAGATGCACTGGATTTTCTTTATAATTCTGATTATGACAGCTTTGCAATCGTTTCTAGCGATAGCGATTTTACTCCACTTGCAATCAAACTGCGGGAATCAGGAAAAAATGTAATCGGAATCGGAAATAAAAAAACTTCAGAAGCCTTTGTTTCTTCCTGTGATATTTTTATTTATCTGGAAAATCTTTCTGAAAATGAAAAAGAAAAGGAAATTGAGCCTGTTTACTGGGAACTGGACAATCTTATAAAAATTGCCTACGAAACTTATCAGAATGATGACGGTTATGTAAATGTTGGGGCTGCTGGTTCCTATATCAAGCGTGTAAAACCTGACTTTGACATCAAACTTTATGGTGCCAAAAAGCTTACGGAATATCTTAAAAAATATTCCAATCTTTATGATGTAAAAGAATACCGTAATGGAAGTAAAACTATTTTTGAATACAAAGTTAAAGATTAAGTGATATAATTATATTAAAAGGAGCCATATATGAATGAAGTTTACGAGTTTATAAAAAAATGCGGAACCTATTATCTCGCAACAGTTGAAGACGGTCAGCCAAGAAACCGACCTTTTGGAACTATAAATCTTTTTGAAGGAAAACTTTATATCCAGACTGGAAAATCAAAGGATGTTTCAAAACAGATTCAGAAAAATCCTAAGGTAGAAATCTGCTGTTTTGACGGCCCTTCTGGTCAGTGGTTGAGACTTGCCGGTGAACTTGTACGTGATGACCGCCGTGAAGCAAAGGTTGATATGCTTGAACACTATCCAGAGCTTAAAGCAATGTATTCTCCTGATGATGATAATACAGAAGTTTTGTACTTTAAAAATGCTAGAGCAACAATTTCAAGCTTTTCTGCTGCACCAAAGACAATCACTTTTTAAAAACACAGTTTTTAAAAGCAGTGGAAGTATTTATTGTTTTTCTATATAATACTTCCTATGGCTACACAACATAAACAAATTGATGAAGAGACTCTAGAAAACCTGCTTTATTTGTCACGACTTTCTCCAGAAAGTACTGATATGGCAACCTTAAAAAAGCAGGTTGATGATATTGTCGGATATTTTGATATTCTCTCTAAATACGATGACAGCGAAAATCCTTATGATGCTTATCCAAGTACAGAAGCAGACAAATTAAGGGGAGACACTGTTGTAGAAGGGCTTGCTATGCCTGACGTTAAAAAAATCTCTAAGGATTTTATGGACGGATATTTCCAGGTACCAAAAGTTATTGGTGGCGGAGCTTAATTCAGCGCTTGTTTTCAGTTAAATTATTATAGGAAATTGAATTATGTTTTATACAATAAAAGATACAAGAGAAGCATTAAAATCTGGCAAAATTACAAGTAAGGAACTGGTAGAAAATTCTATCAATACTTTTGAAAAAGATAAATCTGCCCCGATTCCTCTTAATGCTTTTATAGAAATGTATGATGATGCGGTTTCAAAAGCCGAAGCTGCTGATAATGAAATCAAAGCCGCAATTGCAGACGGTTCAATAGATAAGCTTTATGAACAGAAGCCTTTGCTTGGTATTCCTTTTGCAAACAAGGATAATATTAACTCAAAAGGTCACCGTCTCACTTGCGCTTCAAAAATCCTGACAGGTTATGTTGCTCCTTATAATGCAACTGTTATAAATCGTCTGGAAGCAGCTGGTGCAATTCCTCTTGGACGCTGTAATCAGGATGAATTTGCAATGGGTTCTTCTACAGAATATTCCTGCTATGGACCAACTAGAAATCCTATAAACCGTGAATATGTTTCTGGTGGTTCTTCTGGTGGTTCTGCAGCTGCTGTTTCTGCAAATCAGGCCTTGTTTGGTCTTGGAACTGAAACTGGTGGTTCTGTACGTTTACCTGCTTCTTACTGCGGTCTTTACGGATTAAAACCAACTTACGGTGTTCTCAGCCGCTGGGGCGTTGTTGCTTATGGAAGTTCTCTGGATCAGGTTGGTATTTTAGGTCATACACCGGAAGATATTGCCGAACCGCTTTCTGTAATGTGCGGTGTAGATTTTTATGATGACACTTCTGCTGATTTGCCAAATTCTGAGCAGTTAAAAAATCTGAAGGAACTTTCAAAGGAAGAATTCGCTGCTCTTAAAGTTGCAATTCCAAAGCAGTTCCTTGAAACAAAAGGTCTTGACCCAGAAGTTGGAAAAATCTTTGACGAAACTCGTGCCTGGTTTGAAGCTAATGGCGCAAAAATAGATATTGTTGACCTTCCAATTTTGGATGCTTCAATTGCTGCCTACTATGTAATTGCTCTTTCCGAAGCAGCCTCTAACCTCAGCCGTTTTGATGGAATCCGCTATGGTTTGCGCATAGACAATCAGAAAGGTTATGATGAACTTTATGTTGATACCCGTTCAGAAGGCTTTGGACCGGAAGTTAAACGACGAATTATTATTGGAAATTACGTTTTGTCTGAACAGTTCTCAGGTGATACTTATAAAAAGGGAATGACAGTTCGTGCACGCATTCAGCGCGAAGTTGCGGCAGTTTTTGAAAAATACGATTTAATCATCTGTCCAACCTGTCCTACTGCTGCTTTCAAGCTTGGCTCAAAAGTTGATGACCCTCTGGAAATGTATCTTTCTGACTTGTACACCACCTTTGTAAATCTTGCACGAATTCCGTCAATTTCTGTTCCATGCGGTATAACTTCTAAAGATAAGATGCCGGTTGGTATTCAGTTTGCAGGTCCTATGTTCAGTGAGGCAAAAATACTTAGAATTGCACAGAATTATGAATTGTCTCACAAGTGCTGCGGAATCCCTGTAAAATAATCTCTTCTTTAAGAAGTGCACCCCTAAAGTTGGACTAATAAAGTTCAATTTTGGAGGTGCATTTTTTTATCTGGATATTAAAGCTTTTTTAATGGAGATTTAAAACTCATTTTTCGCGTTGTGTTCAAATTATCAAACTTGACGATGTAATAATGAGCGGAATTATCAACTTCTAGAATTGTGCCTTTTCCAAGAATATTGTGGCTAATTTTATCACCTGCCTGAAGGCTGCTGGATTCGGCATATTTTTTTAATAATTCCTCTGAGCTCTGGATATAAATCTTTGAATCGTGAATTATGTTTTCTGGCAGTTCTTTTAAATAATTTATGTGCTTTTTATCGACTTCCAGAATAAAACGGGAAGGAAATCTAAAGCCAGACTGAGGAATATTTCCTTCTGATTCCGTTAGGATTAATTTTTTCTGGGCACGAGTATAAGCAACAAAAGCAAGCCGTCTTTCTTCTTCCATTTCTGCCTGAGAAGAAACCTTTTTGCTTGGGAAAATATTTTCGTTCAAGCCGCAGATAAAAACAACCGGAAACTCCAGACCTTTTGCAGTATGGACAGTCATAAGACGGATAGCATTTTTTGTAGTACCAAGATCCGAGTTTGTATAAAGTGCCGAATGTTTAAGGTAATTTTCTAAGGTAGCTTCTTCACCACAAGAAGTTTCGTATTCATAAATTGACTGCTTTAATTCTGCAAGATTGTCCAGACGTTCCTGGCTACCTTCTGTTCTAAGGGCAATTTCGTAACCGCTTTCGTTCATGATAAAACTAAAAAGCTCCGAAATCTGCATTTTTGCATAGATTTTTGAGTATTTTTCAATCAGATTGATAAAATCCCGGGCTTTTGTGTTTGCAAAAATCTCATCATCACAGGTTTCCTGCAAGGCCTGATACAAAGAAAGGTCTTTATTTTCACAATATTCTTTTAAGAACTTAATGCGGCGTTCACCTATGTTGCGTTTAGGTACATTTACTATCCGCATAAAAGATAAGTCATCCTTGTAGACTATCATTCGCAGATAGGAAAGTGAATCTTTTATTTCTGCGCGCTCAAAAAATGGCATTCCAGACGACAAGGTGTAAGGAATCTTTTTTTTCTGAAAGACTTCTTCAATTGTCCGCGACAGATAATGGGCACGGTAAAGTACAACAATATCCTTTGGAGTAAAAACTTCTTCATCATCACTTTTATCGCAATCAAGTCCCAAAAGCTCTTTTATTTTGTCTGCAATAAAGTCTGCTTCTTCCTGAGCAGTTTTCCCGTGATAGTAAGCAGTTTTTTCTCCCTCTGGCAGGGTGGGAAGCAAATCCTTTTTTATTCGATTTACATTGTTACTAATCAGAGAATTGGCTGTGTTTAGAATCTGCGGAGTAGAACGGTAATTTTTGTTCATTATGATTGTCTTTACGTTTTCAAACTCCTGGTCAAAGTTCAAAAGATAACGGACATCGGCACCACGCCAGGTATAAATTGTCTGATCAGGATCGCCAACTATAAAAAGATTTTTATGATAATCACAAAGAACCTTCATCAATTCATACTGAATAAAATCAATATCCTGAAACTCGTCAATCATAATATATTCAAGACGCTCCTGCCATTTATGACGGATTTCTTCATTAGTTTCAAAAATATAAAGGGAAAACTTAATAAGGTCATTGTAATCAAGACCAAAACACTTTTTTTCCTGATATAGATAGCCATAAAAAATAATATCATCGGGCTTTTTAGCTTCAAGATATTTCTGGTGAATCTCGTCCAGAGTCATGCGAATCATATCATGATAATAATGAGGTTCTTTGAATAATTTTCTGATTTCAATCATGTCCCTGGCATTTGAAAAAGTCATCTGCCTTAAAGTCAGTCCGCGTTCTTCGTAAATGATTGAAAGCATGGCATCTATGTCGGAATTATCTAAAACTAAAAAACTCTTGGGATACTGAACGGCATAGGAATCTTCCTGAAGAATAGAAACACAAAATCCATGAAAGGTTGAAATATAGCCTGTATCATTATCGCCAGTCAGCTGACGGATTCTGCGGCGCATTTCGTTTGCAGCTTTATTTGTAAAGGTAACGCAAAGAATATTTGAAGGGAGAACGCCGATATCATTTACAAGATAGGCAAAACGATGGGTAAGTGCTCTGGTTTTTCCCGAGCCGGCCCCAGCAATTACCCGAATAAAACCTTCGGTTGCGGTAACTGCTGCAAGCTGCTCTTCATTTAAATTATCTGTTACATCATCAGAACTCATATACAAAAGTATATTACAATTCTTCCTGAGTAACAATTACATTGCTGAGCCAAACATCATTTGTATCAAGTCCCAGATTGAACTCCAGACGGGCTGTTGGATCTGTGGCATTTTCCATGGTAAAGAAGTAGGAATAATGCTTAATTTCTGTAGTCAGTTCTGGATAATACTCCGGGGAATAAACTGCCCAGCTGTTATCTGCATCGCCGCCAAGCTTTACGGCAATCTTACGAGGGGCAGAGGCTTTGGCATCAAACTGGATTTTATAGGAATAACCTTTTGCTACAGGAAGATGCTGAATCAACTGAACCGAATAATTCTGATTACCAGGATTTGTGATTTTTACAAGACGACCAGTCAGGCCTGATTCAGAACTTTCTGATTTAGAAAGAGCACTTCCACCAAAATCTGAAAGTCCAAGGAAATACCAGGCTCTATTGTGAACATCCATGTTTTCATTAGAAAGGAGGGAGGCATTTCCATTGTCGGCTATAACAGACTGAAGAGTTGCATCGAAAATAAAGCTTCTGCTTTCTGCATCAGCAGGTTCAAAAGTTTTAAAACTTTTTTCATCACGTTCAGGGATAGGACGTTTTACATTTGTTGCGTAAGGTTGGTCTTTGTCGTAAACGCGGACATAATCTACAAACATTTGTGCAGGAAGAGAATAATCCTCTGGAGCAATTCCACCGTCGAAATTACCGCCAAGCGCAAGATTTAAAAGAATGTAAAAAGGCTTGTCGTAAGGAGCAGGGTAAGGATAAGGTTCTGACTCATTGACTCCAAGTGACCACCATTGAGAGGTTTCGTAGTAAACGTTGTCATCTACCAGCCAGCGTAAAAGCCCTGGTTCCCATTCTAAGGAATATACATGATAGTCATCAATTGTTTCTTCATCAGGGAACTTGTACATTCCACCGCTATTTTTGTTGCCCGGCCAGGCCTGACCAAAATGAAGTGTTCCGTAAACCCGGTTTGGCAAACGTCCTTTTGCTTCAAGAATATCTATTTCGCCCGAAGATGCCCAGGTGCCGTAGTCTGTCGTAGCAGGCAGCAGCCAGAAAGCAGGCCATATTCCGTTTCCACTTGGCATTTTAATGCGGGCTTCGATGCGGCCATAGGTTTTGGTAAAAAGCTCTGTTCCATCATCTTTTACAGTTCTAAGGCGGGCAGAAGTATAAGCACAGCCTCCAAAATCTTCTTTGCGGGCTTCCAGAACAAGGTTGCCGCCTTTTACGTAAGCATTTTCCTTGCGGTAGTATTGCAGCTCATTGTTACCCCAGCCATCAAGCCCATACTGACTGCCAGTTCCAAGCTGGAAGTCCCATTTATTTGTGTCGATATTTCTGCCGGAAAACTCATCGCTCCAGACTAGATGCCAGCCTTCTGGTGCTTTTGCACTTGTCTTATTGCTGGCACAGCTTGTTATAATGTTAGTCGCTATCAGGGTGACAGCGATTCCTGTAAATAATTTTGTTCTTTTCATAAATTGAGTATAAATCCCTCTATGTTAATAAGATAGTTTGATATTTTTCTGAAAGGTGCGATTATTTCGGAGATTATGTCCTTATAATATGTATAAATCTTTCCATCAATCTTTCAATTGTCCATCTTATGATTTCTTGCTATTATATATTTATATTATTTTTTATTTACAACAATTACAGCGAGGAAAAAAATGCAGAATAGATTTGAAATTGGTCAGGCTTGCGAACTTGAGATTGTTGCAATTTCTGATACAACAGTTTTTTTAGACCTGAATGCTAAATCAGAAGGTGTACTTGATAGAGATGAAATTGCCGATGAAAACGGTAATGTTTCCGTAAAGGAAGGTGATAAAATAAAAGTTCATTTCCTTGGTGACTTCCATGGAGAAATGCGCTTTACTACAAAAATTGCCGGCGAAAATGCAGATAAGGAAATGATTGAAAATGCCTGGAAAAATGCAATCCCAGTTGAAGGTCATGTTGAAGCAGAAATAAAAGGCGGATACGAGGTAAAAATCGGAAATACCAGAGCCTTCTGTCCTTATTCTCAAATGGGCTACAAGAAAAAGGAAGAACCTTCTTATTACGTAGGAAGACATCTTTCCTTTATCGTTACCGAATACAAAAATGAAGGAAAGAATGTTCTTGTTTCAAACCGTTTGATTGGCGAAAAAGAATATGCTGACCAGCTTGTAAAATATGCAGAAAAAATCAAGGAAGGCGAGATAGTTGAAGGAACTGTAGAATCAATTGAAAAGTTTGGTGCTTTTCTTGATGTTGATGGTTTCCGGGTTCTGCTTCCTATTTCTGAGATGGATATTGACCGGGTTACAGATCCTGCAGCAATTGTAACAGAAGGTCAGAAATTAAAGGTAAAAGTTTTAAAAACTGACTGGGAAGATGAGCGTGTGAGCGTAAGTCTTAAAGCCTTGATGAAGGATCCATGGTCGACGGTTGAAAAACAGTTCCCGGTTGGAACAAAAATTGACGGAACTGTAAGCCGTATTCTGGATTTTGGAGTTTTTGTAAATCTTGCTAAAGGAATAGACGGGCTTGTTCATATCAGTGAGCTTGAAGGAATCTCTGCAAATACGAACTTAAAGAAGGTTTATTCAATCGGTCAGAAAATGAGTGTTGTTGTAGATAAGGTAGATGCTGCTCAGAAGCGTATTTCTTTAAAAACAGCTTCTTCTGTTGAGCAGGACAAAACTGCCGAAAAATATCTTTCTTCACAGGATGATGACGGCGAAAGTTATAATCCTTTTGCTGCCTTTTTCAAAAAGTAATCTTTCACCATTTTTATTAAAAAGGATTTTCTTTCATGGAAGAAAACAGAATAAGTACAAGATATAAAGAAATAGGAAGGGTCAACATACCTGAACTCTGTGCTTTACCAGAAATACTTGAGAATATAAGTGCTACTGGTTGTAAGGTTATCTTTCCTGTTTCTGTAGTTGTAAATCTTGAAAAAGAATATATGATTCAGGTTATGATTTCTCGTTTTCCTAACGAAAGTCCTTTGCAACTCAGATGTAAACCTATGTGGGTTTCTGAGGTTGATGGTGTTACTCATGTAGGTTTTAGTATTCTTTTTTCTCCTGACGAAAACCGTCTTCATTATCTTATTAAGCGCCTTGAAGAAATCAATGAAGATGAAGAGCCGGAAATTGTCTGATTTTAGAATTATGAATGATAATGAGCTTTCAAAAAAAATCCTTCCTCAAATGTTGCCGGGAATTGCCTTTCTCGCTTTTCCAGAGCAGTCTCAATTACTTCTTTCTGAATTAAAAAATCGCTTTGCTTTTGATGAAAGACCTGCAAATGTTTATGGTGATTTGTACTATTTTGAAGATAAGGCTGCTTTTTTAGAAAAATCCGCTGGAAAGCTTCCTTACTGGGCCCGTACTGTAATGCTTGAGCCTTTTCTTCTTAATTTTGATTCCATTGGAAGTGCGGCAAATCATTTAAAATCCTTGCAGAGAAACTGGGCTCCCTATCAGTATACTTGTTTCAGACGGGCACAGCTTATTCAGAAGAAATTACCTTACATAAACTTAAAGGAAAGAAAGTTCCCACTTGAGATTCCACAGTCGCAGATTGGTTTGTATTCTCTGATTGATGAACACACTTTAATTGCAAGTGCTGCAACCTCTTCCTTTTTGCCTGCTGGTACCCTTCATTTTATAGAAGACCACGAAAATCCGCCTAGCCGGGCTTACTTAAAAATCCAGGAAAGTCTTACAATGGCAAGGCTTCTTCTTGCTTCAGATTTGCCTTCTTCCGGTTCCTCTTGCTTTGAAGCAGGTGCCTGTCCTGGTGGCTGGACCTGGGTTTTAGTGGGATTAGGAGCATCTGTTTATGCTGTTGACCGTGCCGAACTTGCTCCTTCCCTTATGAGTAATCCTCTTGTAAAGTTTCAGGCTCATGATGCCTTTACTCTAACTCCTGAGGAAATTGGCCCTGTTGACTGGGTTTTTAGTGATGTAATCTGCTATCCCGAAAGATTGTTAAAATGGATTCAAGTCTGGCTGGAAAGCGGACTTACCAAAAATATGATTTGCACAATCAAAATGCAGGGCGAAATAGACTGGCCTCTTATAGCCCAATTCGAAGCCATTCCCGGCAGCCGCATAATCCACCTGAATTACAACAAACACGAACTCACCTGGATGTGGAAGTCAATTGTTAATTGATTTACTCCCAGGTTACTTCTACCGTTTTGCTTTCTTTGTTGGGAATACGCTGGTAGATAAGGCAGTCGGCACGGTGTACTGTAATTCCTTTTGAGCGGGTGACGTAACCTACAATCAAATCAGGATATTTTGGATGACAGCACTGTGCAATATTATGAAGTACATTTTTATCACCCTGAACAAGAACGTCACGATTAGGCTGAGCAGGAAGCAAATCAGGATTTTTCTTTCCCTTATGGTGACGTTTTTGAGGAACTTTTTCTTCTGGTTCAGCTTTTTGTAAGGCAATTTTCTCGCTGAAGGTCGGGTCGTTTGTCATCAGCCAGGAGTGTATTTTCTGATGGGCCTTTGAGGTTTTTGCAAGCTTCAACTGACTTTCGGTTGGATGCGCCTGAGGATTTGTTATAACTTCAATAATCTGTGTATTTTGCAGCGGTTTTGAAAGAGGAATTATCTTTCCATCAGCCTTGGCGGCAATAATTTTTTCACCGATTGCAGAGTGAATTGAATAGGCAAAATCGATTGCTGTAGCCCCGGCCGGCAATTTTCTTACATCGCCTTTTGGAGTAAAAACATAGATTTCATCGCCTAAAAGCTCGTTTTTTAAGTCTGCAAAAGAATGTTCGTCAGTAAGAATATTTTCCTTAAACTGCTGCAAGCGGTTGAAAATATCAAGCTTGTCTGCTTCAACCAAATCATGATTTGTGCCTTTTTTGTAAAGCCAGTGGGAGGCAATTCCGTGTTCGGCGAGATTATGCATTTCATAAGTTCTGATTTGGATCTCAAGAGGTTTGCCTTCACAAATTACTGTTGTATGTAGAGATTGATAACCATTTGATTTTGGCATTGCAATGTAATCCTTAAAACGGCCGTCCATAGGTTTCCAAAGACCATGAACCAGTCCGATTAGGGTGTAACATTCTGCTGGAGAATTGCATAAGATTCTAAGAGCAAGCAGATCATACAGTTCCGAAGCTTCTTTGTTACGCTTTCTCATCTTTTGGTAAATCGAATAAAAATGTTTTGCTCTGCTGGAAATTGTTACCGGAATCTTCATCTTTTCTGCCGATTTATAAATGCTATTTACCGCCTTTTCCAGATATGCCGCTCGTTCTTCTTGAGATTGGGCAACAATTTTTTCTATCTGAAGATAAGCCGCAGGATTTGTATAACGCAGACTTAAATCTTCAAATTCATTTTTTTCCTTTTGCATTCCAAGTCGGTCAGCAAGTGGAGCCCAAATTTCAATTACTGCTTCAGCCAGAGCTTTCTGCTGTCCTTTGGTGATGTTTGAAATGTTTCTTATGCGGTCAAGTCTGTCTGACAAGGTAAGAAGAATTACTCTGGCATCATCACACATAGCAAAAAGCATTTTTCTTATTGCATCCGACTCATGCAAATTTTTTGAATTCATCGGAAGGGAAATAATTTTGTTTGTTGTAATAAGAATTTTTGCAACATTTTCTCCGAATTCTTCTTTTATCTGCTCGGAAGAAACGTCAAATTTGTGGATAGGATGAAGAATAGCTGCTACAAGAGTGTCACAGTCAAGTTTATTCTGTGCAAGAATATTGGCAACTCGCAGAGGGTGAACATAATAAGGCTTTCCGCAATCTCTTAAAATATTGCCTGTTTTTTCTACAAGGAGATTCCATGCCTTATGGATTTTATTTTTGTCTTCTTCAGAATAATTATCATTGACAAAAAAGAATTCGTTTATTAATTGCTCCGGTTCTTCCAGAGGAGACTTGAATAAATATTCTGCCATATTCACATCCAGCCTGATTTTTTTTGTTTGATTATTTAGAAAATTCTAATAAATATTCTATTTATTTATAGCAATTTTTTTTATAATATAATAGATATATTTGAAAATTTAATTTATCAGATTTAACTGATTTAAATATTACGGAAAAAATATGAAGAAAATAATCGTTACTCTTCTGATGGCTGCAACTTCTTTTGTTCTGCTTTCTGCTCAGAATATAAGAACCCTTTCAATTGATGAGGCTGTTTCC
Source organism: uncultured Spirochaetaceae bacterium (assembly GCA_902802305.1). Lineage (GTDB taxonomy): Bacteria > Spirochaetota > Spirochaetia > Treponematales > Treponemataceae > Treponema_D. The sequence continues at coordinate 47,129 of CADCLG010000012.1, read as the reverse complement.
CTGTCGCTGGACAACAACATTTCAATAAAGCAGAGCAAGATGGATTTAGACATGCTTGCACTTAAAGATAAATATTCCTGGAACAGTGTAAGTCCCAGTCTTTCTGCTAATGTAAATTTCACTGAACCTTTAGCTAAATTTGACCAATGGAGCCTTACTGCAACAGGAACTCTTTCTTTGTCTATAACACCTTCTCTTGCAACCAGCATTGCTTCTGCAAAGCTTGCTTACGAAAACGGGCTTCTTTCTTATGAAGCGACTGTACGTTCTGTAGAAAAGAATGTACGTTCTGCTTTTTATTCCTTATTAAACGATTTAGAAACCATTAATTCAGATAAAAAAACTCTCGATGCTGCAAAAAGAACTTACGATTCAAATCTTATAAAATATAACCGTGGACAACTTGATCAGCTTACACTTTTAACTTCTCAATATAATTACGAAAGCAAAATTCCGACTGTAGCTGCCGATGAAACCGCTTATCAAACAAGCCTTGATTCCTTAAAACAGGTTTTAGGAATCGACTTAAGCCAGCAGATTGAAATAAATGGAAATCTGGATGATATCCTTCATTTTGAACTTGATCCCGAAATCCTTAATAAAAATGTAGATGAACTGCCTGATGTTAAGAAAGCCTTACAGACCATAAAAAATTATGAAATCAGCATCAAAGGTTCAAAGCTTTCTGCTTATGGTCCCACAGTCAGCTTGTCTTATTCTCAGGGCTTTAGTTCCTCTGCTCTTACAGGAAACCGTGAAAATGGCCTTTCCAACGAAAATCACAATATTACTTTAGGAGTTCGCATTCCTTTAGATTCTTATTTGCCTTGGTCTAATTCTGCAATATCAATTGAACAGGCGGAATCCGGTTTGGAAGCAGCAAAGCTAACTTTAGAAAACACACGAACTTCTGTAAAAATGAAAATCAGAAATACTTATAACAGCATTCTGGAAGCTCAGACTCAATTAAAGCTCTGTGAAGAAAACCTTGAATTAATGCAAAAAACTTATGACTTAACCTTGCTTGCCTACAACAGCGGTTCAAAAGATTTAAGTGTTTTACAGACAGCAGAAGATAATCTTGCCTCTGCCCGCAGAAATATCCAGAGACAGAAATATATAATCATTAATTCCGTTTTGAATCTTGAAGATGTACTTGGAGTTCCTTTTGGTTCTTTTATGAAAGAATAAAGTAGCTTATAAAATATAAAATATTTTTGGAGAAATATATGGCGGTAAATAAAAAAATAGTGAAGGGAATAATTTCAGCAGTAATTTTCTGCGCCATTGCCGGATTAACAACATTGGCAGTAATAAAAATAAATGCAACAAAACAAAAAGGTGCTGCCGGTGGTGCATTCGGTGGACCTGGAAAAACAAGCTGGGGCGGCGGAGGAAACACAATGGTAACATCCGTCCGTACAGTTCTTGCTGTTCCTCAGACCATGCATGATTTTGTAAACACAAACGGAAATATAGAAACTCAGACTTCCATAGAAGTTTATCCTTCAATCGCCGGTAAAGTTGTACGCGTAAACGTCAGCCTGGGCAGTCATGTTAATAAAGGTGATGTAATTGCTTATATTGACCCTTCTACAGCAGGTGCAAATTACAAATGGAGTCCGGTAGTATCTCCAATCAGCGGAAGTATTTTGCAGACACCGGTAAAAACAGGACAGCAGATTTCTACAGGAACCGTCGTAACAAAAATTGGTGATATAGAAAATCTTCAGGTAACAGCCAGTATTCCAGAACGCTATGTAGGCGACTTAAAACCAGGACTAAAAGCCGAAATCACACTGGAAGCCTATCCGGGACAGGTTTTTATGGCAAGTGTTGTACGTGTTTCTCCAGTTTTGGATGCCTCAAGCAGAACAAAGCAGGTAATTCTTAATTTTGACAAAAAAGATTCAAGAGTAAATGCCGGAATGTTTGCAAAGGTTAAGCTTTACACTGTTGATTATGTTGATGTGATTTCCATTGCCCAGGATGCAATTGTTACAACAAATGAAGATTCTTATCTTTATGTCGTCAAGGATGATTCAACTGTTGAAAAACGCCGAATTACAACAGGAAAAAATGTAAACGGATATTATCAGATTACAAGTGGAATTGAAGCAAATGAAAAAGTCGTTGTCGCTGGTATGCTTACTTTGACCGACGGTGCAAAGGTAAAAGATATTACCGAAGGCGCAAACTAAACTGAACGATTAAAGTGGAGGCACGATTTTGAGTTTAAGCAGAAAAACAATGGATCATCCGGTCCTTATATTGATTGTTTTCTTCCTTTTAGGAATGCTTGGTATTTTTACATTCAGTAAGATTGCAATTGCCCTTATGCCGGAAACAGAAAATCCTTATGTCATGATTATGACCACTTATAGAAATGCCGGTCCTGAATCAGTTGAACAGACTGTTACAAAAGTTATAGAAAGTGCAGTAGTAAGTGTAAATGGATTAAAGAATATGACTTCCACTTCCAACGAAGGTTCTTCTACAGTCAGCCTTGAGTTTGATTATGGAACAGATTTGGAAGCAGTCGTAAATGATATACGTGACAAGCTGGACAGAGTCGTTCGTACCCTTCCTGATAATGCCGGAACTCCAAGTATAATGCGCTTTTCCGGTGATTCAATGCCAATCATGCGTATTCTTGTTCGTGGAAACCGCTCTATTGAAGACATTTCTTCAATAGCAGAAAATACAATTACAAATATTCTTGAGCAGGCCGATGGAGTAGCAGAAGCCAGTGTAAACGGAGCCCAATCCCTGCAGGTAAGCGTTGAACTTGACCAGAACAGACTTGCTGCTTACGGATATACACTTTCTTCTGTTACCAGCGCACTTTCCAAGCAAAATCTGGAGCTTGGTGGTGGTAAAGTTCAGGAAGGTACAAAAAATTATATTGTCCGCACAACTGGTGAATATAACAGCATAGAGGAAATAAATAATACAGTTATTTCTACAGTCAACGGTTATGATGTAAAACTCAGTGATGTAGGAAAAGCCTATTTAGGTTATGCAGAAAGCTCTTCTGAATCTTATATCAACGGAGAAAAAGGCGTCTATGTTTCAATTACAAAAGTTTCCGGTTCCAATTCAGTTCTTGTTGCTAACAATGTTTACAAAAAGCTCGACCAGCTGAATGGAATGCTGCCATCGGATATAACAATGGAAATTATTTCTGATGATACAAATCAAATCCGCGAAACTATAAATACCCTTGTAAAATCCTTGTTTGAAGGTCTTTTGCTTTCTGTCGTAATTTTGTGGATATTCCTTCAGAGTTTTAAATCTACAATTATCATTGCAATTTCAATTCCGCTTTCCATGATTATTACACTTTTTGCAATGAGCATGTTCGGAATTACTTTAAACATGATGACTTTGACAGGTTTGATTCTCGGTCTCGGTATGATTGTAGATGCCTCAATCGTTATGATTGATAATATTTATGCATACCGGCAAAGAGGAGCCCGGCCTAAAGTAGCGGCAATTCTTGGAACTCAGGAAATGTTCTCCTCTGTTTTGTCTGGAAACCTTACTACAATCTGTGTATTCGTTCCTTTTCTATTTTATATTGCTGAGCTTGGAATGATGGGACAAATGTTCAAGGGAATTATTTTTACAATCGTAATTGCCCTTGTTTCTTCTCTTGCAGTTGCAGTTTTTCTTGTTCCTGTTCTTGCCGGAAAGTTTCTGCCACTTACAAACAGAAGTGAAAAGCCTCTCCGTAATCCTATCTTAAAAGTAATTTACGGATTTTTTGAAAAGATTATTAATATAATAACCCGCGGATATGCCTGGCTTTTGAACAAGGCTTTGAATAACCGCATTATTACAATCGAGATTTCGCTGGCAATTCTTATAATCGCTTTTGCCTTTATTCCGACAATGCAGATAAATATGATGCCTGCCGGAAATGATGATTCAGTTCAATTGAATATTTCAATGCCAGTCGGTACGACTATGGAAGAAACAAAAAAAGTCGTTCTGGCTTTTGAAGATATTGTTTATGATGAAGTTAAGGGCTTTAAAAATGTTACTACGACCATCGGTGGCGGAAGAAACCGTTCAACAAATACAGGTTCAATTCAAATCACCCTGCCGGAAACCGAAAAACAGATAGATTCAGCCGCTGAAATCCAGAATAAACTTCGCGCTCACTTCTCTGATTTTGCCGGTGTAAACTTAAGCTTTAGGGCTGGCTGGCGTGGTCAGATGATGGGTGCTGATATTGATGTAGTTTTGCGTTCAGAAGATTTAACCGCAGCTCTGGATGTTGCTGACAAGATTTCTGAAGTAATATCTGCTGTTGGTGAATGTAGTGAGCCTTCAATCAGTATGAGCCGGGGACTTCCACAGGTTGAACTTGTAATTGACCGAGAGCGTGCTTATCAGTTTGGTGTTGATGTTACTACTGTTGCAACTGCAATCAATTCTGCTATCAATGGTTCAACGGCCAGCGTTTACCGTAACGGCGGCAAGGATTACAGTATTGTTGTAAGTTATCGTCCTGAAGACAGAAAGACAATCAACGATTTGGAAAGTATTTATGTACGTGGAACAAGCGGTATGGTTCCCGTTTCAAACTTTGCTTCCTTAAAGAAAGGCGTCGGTCCGGTTTCCATTGCCCGCGAAAATCAGTCACGAATTATTCATGTAACTGCAAGTATTCTTACAAACACAAATGCAAATGTAATTGAAGAAGCAATTAAAGAGGGAATAAGCAATTCTTTTATCATTCCAGACAGTGTTACTGTAAGCTACGAAGGCTCCTGGAAAGATACAACAACTCAAATGCAGCTTTACATGAAGATTCTTGCTATGGCAATCATACTTGTTTTTGGTGTTATGGCAGCAACTTACGAATCCTTTAAGGCTCCATTAATCAATATTGTTACGATTCCTTTTATGATAATTGGTGTAATCTTCCTTTATAAAGCTGTTGGACAGGCACTTTCAATTCTTTCAATGGTCGGTCTGATTATGCTTGTAGGTATTGTTGTAAACAACGGTATTATTCTGGTTGACTATACTAATCTTCTTGTTGGAAGAGGGGTTCCTGTAAAGCAGGCCTGTTATGAAGCAGGAAAAAGCCGACTTAGACCTGTACTTATGACTACACTGACTACAATCCTTGGTATGCTTCCTATGTGTTTTGCTACAGAAGGACAGGCAATGATGGTTCAGCCAATTGGTATGGCGGTTGTAGGCGGTTTGACTTCTTCAACTTTTGTAACTCTCTTCATTATTCCTGTAATTTACAGTCTTGTAATGCATAAGAGAACTAAGAAAAATAGGTGAGTTTTATGGAATATACACACAGAGCAGAAATAATAGCAAATCAGTCTGTACAGGACGATATCATCGATTTGCTCGAAGAAAATGTTGAAAATATTGAATATACAGTAATACCAGGTGTTATGGGAAAAGGCAGTCATTCTAAAAAGCTTGGTAATACTGTCTGGCCTGAGTTAAATTTTATTCTTTTTGTCTATACTGATTCTCAGGGAGCTGAAAAAATCACTGAAATTATAAAAGAAGTAAAAGCCAGATTCCCAAAAGAAGGTATTTCGCTTTTTTTTACTACTAGTCATGAATAAGTTATAAAATAATAAACAATAGGAGTGTTTATGGATTCAGTTGTTGTTTCCTGTGACAAGGAAGGAAGTAAAATCAGCCGTGATATTTACGGCCATTTTAGCGAACATTTGGGACGCTGTATTTACGGCGGATTCTGGGTAGGTAAAGATTCAGATATTCCCAATATCAATGGTTATCGAAAGGATGTAGTTGAAGCATTTAAAGAAATCGATATACCAAATCTGCGCTGGCCAGGCGGATGTTTTGCCGATGAATATCACTGGCGGGATGGAATTGGCCCTTACGAAAGCCGAAAGCGCATGATTAATACTCACTGGGGTGGCGTTGTAGAAGATAATTCTTTTGGAACTCATGAGTTTTTTGGACTTTGTGAAACCCTGGGTTGTAAGCCTTATGTAAATGGAAATGTTGGAAGTGGTACTGTTCAGGAAATGTCTGAATGGGTTGAATATATAACCTTTGGCGGTGAATCTCCAATGTCCAAGCTTCGAGAGGCAAACGGACATAAAGAACCATGGAAGCTTGACTTTTTTGGTGTCGGTAACGAAAGCTGGGGTTGCGGCGGTAATATGCGTCCTGAATATTATGCTGATTTGTATAGACGTTATCAGACTTATGTTCGTCAGTATGGGCCTAATAAAATCTTTAAAATTGCCTGTGGACCAAACTCAAGCGACTGGAACTGGACAGAAGTTCTTATGAAAAATGCTGCTTCTTTTATGGATGGACTTTCCCTTCATCATTATTCAATTGCACCAAGCTGGACTGAAAAAGAAAGAGCTGCTGAGTTCAGTGAAAAGACCTGGTATGAGCTTTTACGTAATGCAAGCTTTATGGAAACTCTTGTAAGCCGACATGACGAAATTATGACAAAATATGACCCTGAAAAACGCATTGCCCTCGTAGTTGATGAATGGGGTACCTGGCATGAAGTTGAAAAAGATACAAATCCGGGCTTCCTTTATCAGCAGAATACAGTTCGCGATGCTCTTGTTGCAGGAATTACGCTTAATATTTTTAATAATCACTCTGACCGTGTAAAAATTGCTAATATTGCTCAGGCTGTAAATGTTTTGCAGTCACCAGTTCTTACAGAAGGTTCCAAAATGATTAAAACTCCAACCTGGTATGTATTCCATTCATACAAGGCCCACATGGATGCTACTTTGCTTAAATCTAAAGTTGCTACAGGAACAGTTGGTGTTGCTGATGACGCAAAACTTGATGCAATTACTGCTTCTGCCAGCCGTAAGGACGATGTATACACAATTACTCTTACAAATGCTGATTTGAACAAGGCCCGCAGTGTAAATCTTGTGCTTGATAATTTCAAGGGAAGCATAAAATCAGCAAGTGCAGTAGTTATTGCCGGAGAAAATATGAACAGTATGAATACTTTTGACAACCCAAATCAGGTTGTAGAAAAGGATTTGTCTGTAAAAACTGAGGGGAATACGGTTCTTGTAGAAATGCCGGCCCGTTCTCTAGTAACAATTACTGTAAAATAATTTTTTATGGAAAAAATACCTTGCCCGGTTTGCGAAAATAAGACTTCTCTCGCAGCAATGGACATGAGCCCGGAATTGATTGCCGAAATGGTAGAAAATGAGCCTTGTCCTGATTATGCTGGAGATGAGGTTTACAGCCGCCGCTTAAAAATCTGCGGGTCCTGTCCTAAGCTTATAGCTGGCATGACGTGTGCGGATTGCGGCTGTTTTGTACAATTCAGGGCAAGGCATATTTCCGCCGCCTGTATAAATGGACACTGGTAACTTCCATCTATCCCATCATTGAAAACAAGTTCAAAAATCATTAGAATAATAGCAATTATTTCTTAAAGTTTGTAATACATTTTTTGGAGGAAAAATAAGAGCCGGTAGAATAAGCTGGTTTTTATTCAGGAACTTATGGAATTTAACGTAGAAGAGTTTAAGGAAAATCTGTCTGCAAGATTACGTCGCCAGTATGGAAAAGACATTTCTCAGGCAAATAAACACGATTTGTTTGATGCAGTTTCAGCTTCTGCATTTGAAATAATTATGCCAAATTGGATGGCAACACGTGCCGAATACGAAAAAAAGCCAACAAAGCAGCTTTATTATTTGTCAGCTGAGTTTTTGATGGGGCGTGCCTTAAGCAACAACCTTATAAATGCCGGAATTAAAGATGCAGTTGAAGCTGTATTAAAAGATATGAATATCGACTTCAACATGATAGAAGATGAAGAGCCTGATGCAGGTTTGGGAAACGGTGGTTTAGGACGACTTGCTGCCTGCTTCCTGGATTCCCTTGCAACTCTGGATTATCCTGGACACGGCTACGGAATCCGCTATGAATACGGAATGTTCGAGCAGAAAATTGAAGATGGTTATCAGGTAGAATATCCTGACAACTGGCTTGCTCACCGTGACCCTTGGGAAGTAAAGCGAAGTGACCTTTCTGTTACAGTTAAGTTCGGTGGAAATATCGCTTATGGAAGAACTCCAGACGGGCAACCGCGTTTTTATATTGAAAATGCCGAAGAAGTTACTGCAACTCCTTATGATATGCCGATTATTGGTTACGATACAAAAACTGTAAATACCTTGCGTTTGTGGCAGGCTTCAAGTCCTAATGGTTTTGATTTGCAGCTTTTCAATAATATGGAATACAATCGCGCTGTTGAACGCCAGAATAATGCAGAAAACATCAGCCGCGTTCTTTATCCTAATGATAATGGTCCAAGCGGAAAGGCATTGAGATTAAAGCAGCAGTATTTCTTTAGTTCTGCTTCTTTACAGGATTTGGTTCGTCATTATGTTGCTGATTATGGAACAGATTTTTCAAAGTTTGCAGATTTGCATGTAATTCAGTTGAACGACACTCACCCTGTAGTTGCAATCCCTGAGCTTATGCGTATTTTGATTGATGATTACAATGTTGGTTGGGATGAAGCCTGGGATGTAGTTACACATACTTTTGCTTATACAAACCATACAATCCTTGCAGAAGCTCTTGAAAAATGGCCTATTTCAATTTTCCAGGGACTGCTTCCTCGTATTTATCAGATTGTAGAAGAAATCAACCGCCGTCTTGTAATTGAACTTCGTCAGAAATTCCCTAATGATTATTATAAGCATGAACACATGGCAATCATCCATAACAATATGGTTTACATGGCCTGGATGGCAATTCACGCTTGTTTTAGTGTAAATGGTGTAGCTGCCCTTCATACAGAGCTTCTTAAAACTGCTGAATTAAAAGATTGGTACGCAATCTACCCTGAAAAGTTCAATAATAAGACAAACGGAATTACCCAGCGCCGCTGGTGTCTCAATGCAAATCCAAAATTATCAAAATTCATTACAGACCGAATTGGTCATGGTTGGGAAAAGGATTTGACTCTTCTCAAGGGACTTGAAAAATATCTTGATGATGACGCTTCCCTTGATGAACTGATTAAAATCAAAATGGAAAACAAGCAGGCCCTTGCAGATTACCTCAAGCATACACAGAATGAATTCCTTGATTCCGAATCCATTTTTGATGTTCAGGTAAAACGCCTTCATGAGTATAAACGCCAGTTCCTCAATATTTTGAACGTAATGTATCTTTACAACCGAATTATTGAAGATCCTTCATATAATCCTCCTGCAAGAACCTTTATTTTTGGAGCAAAGGCTGCTTCTGGTTATCGCCGCGCAAAGCAGATTATCAAGCTTATAAATACTGTTGCAGACCGTGTAAACAATGACCGCCGCGTACGTGGTAAACTTCGCGTTGTATTTATTGAAAATTACCGCGTAAGTGTAGCAGAAAAGATTTTCCCTGCAGCCGATGTTTCAGAACAGATTTCAACAGCAGGTCTTGAGGCATCAGGTACATCAAACATGAAGTTCATGCTCAACGGTGCGCTTACCTTGGGAACAATGGACGGTGCAAATATTGAGATTTTTGAAGAAGCAGGAAAAGAAAATGGATTTGTATTTGGTTTGTCTACAGCAGAAATAAAAGAAATGGAAGCAAATCATTCATACAATCCACAGCAGTATCTTGACTGTAATCCAGCCCTTGCAAAGGTTGTTGAGCAGCTTGTTGATGGTACTTATGACCCATCTCATCAGCTATTCAAGGAACTTCATGATTCTTTGATTTATGGTGTAGAAGGTCAGCGCCCGGATGTTTATTATGTTCTTGCTGATTTTGAGTCCTACACACAGACCCGAGAAAAAATTGCAGAAGTATACGGAAACAAAAAGCAGTGGGCAAAGATGGCTCTTAAAAACATTGCAAATTGCGGAAAGTTCTCTTCTGACCGAACAATAGAAGATTATGTTCGCGACATCTGGCACCTCAAAAAGGTCGTAATAAAATAACAAGCAAAACCTTTTGTGGAGAATATGGTAAAAGACCTTTCAATTACGATAAAACCTGAGGATGAAAAGAATACCAGTCTCATAAATCACCTGATTTGTCAGGAAATAAAAAAGGCTGGTATTCAGTTTCGCAAGCAGGAGCTTATTAGTGTCTTTCAGAAAAAATCTATAGATGCAAGGCACGGGCATATAAAATTACATTTAAAATATAAAGTCTATATCGGCGAAAAACCGCAGGAGTCCGAAAATACTATTCCTGAATGGAAAACTGCTGATCCAAATAAAAGAGTTATTGTTGTAGGTTCAGGACCAGCCGGGCTTTTGGCTGCGCTAAAATTACTTGAAGACGGTATAAAGCCGGTCGTAATTGAACGCGGGAGAAAAACACCTGAACGCAGAGTTGATATTGCTCAGATAAGCACAAAAGGCATTGTAAACGATGACAGTAATTATTGTTATGGTGAGGGTGGCGCTGGAACTTTTTCTGACGGAAAGCTTTATACTAGGAGCAATAAGCGCGGTAATATAGGCGGTGTATTGAATACCTTTGTCTATTTTGGTGCTGACAAAAAGATTCTTACAGATGCTCATCCTCATATTGGAACAGACAGATTGCCCCAGGTAATAAACAATATCCGCAATAAAATCATTGAAAAGGGTGGGGAAGTTCATTTTGACACAAGACTTGTTGATTTTGTAATTGAAGAAAGCCGTGAAAACAAGGGTTCCAAAATAGTAAAAGGCGTTGTTACAAAAAATACACAAACAGGCCAAGAAGAAACCTTTACAGGAGACGCAGTTATTCTTGCAACAGGGCATTCTTCTTCTGGTATTTACAATCTTATAAGCAAAATCTCTCCCCAAAGTCTTGAAGCAAAATCTTTTGCAGTTGGTGTACGTGTAGAGCATCCTCGCGAAATGATAGATTCAATTCAATATCACGGAAATACAGAAAATATGCCGGCTGCTGAATACAGAGTTGTAACTCAAATTGACGGTCGTGGAGTTTATTCTTTCTGTATGTGCCCAGGTGGATTTGTAGTTCCTTCTGCTTCTGAAGATGATGGAATTGTTGTAAACGGAATGTCCACAGCCGCCAGAAACTCCAAATGGTCTAATGCGGCAATTGTTGTAGAAGTCAGAACAGAAGATATTCCGCAAAGCTTTGTAGAAAAGGCAAGAAAAAATGGTTGTCAGGCACTTGCTGGACTTTATTTCCGTACAGAAATAGAACAGAAAGCAAAAGAAGAAGGAAAGGGACAGGCGGCTCCAGCCCAAATGATGGAAGATTTTCTTAATGATAAAAAATCTGAAGAGTTGCCTAAAAGCAGTTATACGCCTGGTATTGTTTCTTCAAATCTTAACGAATGGTTGCCCGAAATTATTTCGTCAAAACTACACAAGGGATTTAAAGAAATAAACAAGAACATGAAAGGATTTATTTGTCCGCAGGCTGTCTTGATTGCACCAGAAACCAGAACCAGTACACCTGTCCGTATTTTGCGTGATAAAGAAACTTTAGAATGTCTTAACTTAAAAAATCTTTATCCTGCTGGCGAAGGTAGTGGTTATGCTGGAGGAATTGTCTCAAGTGCAATGGACGGTATAAAAGCTGCAGAAATGATAAAACAGAGGCTTTTCAATTTGTAATTGCAATTTATGACTTGTAATTACAAATGGATAACAAAAAATTATAATTAAATGCATATTTCATAAGTTTACATTTATGGTATCTATGTTATAATTTTAAGAATGAAACTCAAGATTAGTCTTGAGAGAGTTGTATCTATCGTAGGTTTATTGTTTATTGGTACTGCTTTGTGGAGTGCAATCATTCTTAATGGTGATCCTGACTCTATTATTCCATACAGCAAGCAGGTCATTGTTACAGTTCATACAATTTGTACACTTTTAACAATTTTTACAATTTTCAAGCCTTCTACAAAATTACATGTAATTGTTTTCTTTATCGAAAGTATTCTTCTCATCTTAACAAATTATGAGATGCTGGGGGTAATGTTTTTTTATAGTGCCCTTGCAGAAATCAAAATTATGGATTTTATGAAGAATAAACGTCCAGTTAATATGACAATTATATTTATTCTTCATGTAATTAACATTTTGTTGATGTACACTCATGGCTGGTCAAGAACAATAATTACTTTAGGCACCTCGGCCTTTATGTGTACATTATATCTCTGGCTTTTTTCTCTGCTTAAAGCAAAGTTTTCCTGCATTATTCCTACAACTATAAGTGAAAATAAATGTCTGAAGAATAAAAAAGTCGGTTCATTAATTCATCTGTCAGATTATAACCTGTCAGAGAGACAGATGCAGTTGATTCTTGATAATCTTCACAATAACCTTTCATATAAAGAATTGAGTGACAAATATTATATGAGTATTTCACTGGTAAAAAAAGAGTTTGCATACATTTTCAAGGTTTTTGAGGTAAGCAAAATAGAAGAGCTTCACATGCTTCTTCTGCAATATCTGGTAGAAAAATAAAAAAAAGACTGTCAAAAGCAAAAGACAACCAAAATCTTCTTAGTCATCTCTACTCAAGACAGTCCAATAAAGAAGGATTCTCCCCTGACACATCTCCAATGCTTTCAGGCATATCCGTAAAGAATATGTTGTAAAAGTCTTTTATTCAAAAAACTTTTTTCATTGACTTTCAGGTACTTAAACTTTGTTTATGTCACAATTTTATTTTATAAAATGCTCATAAGTCAATTATTTGCAATACGAAATAACCAAGGTTACTAAAAAAATAACCATGGTTACAAATCGTAACCATGGTTACGAACGGTAAAATCATGTTTTTTGTCTGTAAACTTATTAATTTATGTGGTAGAATAATAAAATGACAAAGAGAGCAATAATACATGTTGAAAATACTGAAGGTGTTTTGGATTTTACCAGATATCTGGTGGGAGCAGGCTGGACAATTCTAACTGCAAACAAAACAGAAGAATTGCTTAGACGTGAAAAAATTCCTTTTGTTCGCGAACCTGCATTAGTTGAAAGAAATATTTTTATTGCGGATACTTCAAAATTAATTCAGTACATAATGAGTTCGCGTTATCCTGAGGACGAAAGCTCTGGACTAAATCAGAGTAGTGATACTGATATTTACATTCTCTGCATAAACTTGATTCCTTCTGTGTCATTAGGGGCTTCTGAACAAATCTATAAAGAACCTGTAGTTCCTCCAAATTATTATATTTCAACTTTATTACGAAACTCTGCTGCAAACTTTAGAAACCTTCTTATTCTTACTGATCCAGCTGATTATAAAGAAGCAATAATTCAGCTTAAAACAGATAATATAAGTGAAGATTTCCGTCTTTATCTGGCGGCAAAAGCTTTGAATATGATTTCTGCTTATGATAGTGGAATTGCTGATACCCTTTTGTTTTCTTCTAAAAACAAAGATTCCTTTGTAAATTATATGACTTTTCCTTTTAAGCGGTATCAGAATCTAAAAAATGGTGCAAATCCCCATCAGTCAGCTTGTTTATATACAATTCCTGTTCAATCAGGGCCAATGTCTGCACTTCAGAAATTACCGACTCATGATTTAAACTATAACATAATTACCGATGCTTCTCTGGCTTGGGAAGAGATTTGTATGCTTTTTACCTACCTTAAAAATCAGTTTACTGTAAAAAGCAAGACTAGGGACGGTTATTCATTTATTACTCAATTTACGCCACTTAAAGGAACAGTTTTTACAATTGCAATCAAATATAAATCAATCATAGGTGCTTCTCTTGCTTCAAATGTTGTTAAATCATTTAAGAATACTTATACCTATGATATTTCCAATATTTCAGATGTTACTGTCGGTTGCAGTTCTGTTGTTGATGAAGCCGCCGCAAAAGAAATTGTAAAGAGCAATTTAAGTGCCATCATTGCGCCTGGTTTTACTCCAAAAGCCAAGGAAACTCTTTCTGCCAATAAAAAAATAAAATTGATTCCTGTTTCTCTTATTATTACTTCTCATTATGATATGGAACTTTTTAGTGGCGGTCTGCTTGTTCAGGATAAGGATGCCCTGATTTTTGACAAATGGTATGTAAAAACAAAAAATCGCCCTAATCAGTATATGGCCGACCAGATGATTTTTGGAATGATGCTTGCTATGGCTTCAAGAACTTATTCTGCTGTTGTATTAAAAGGCAATTCGATTGTGGGGATTTCGCAGGCCTGTAAATCAGCAGAAAAAGCAGTTACCTCTGTGCTTACAGAAGCAATTGATTATCAGACAAGAAATGGTTTACCTCTTGATGAACCTTTAGGAGAGCTTCTGGTTTGTGATACAGAAATAAAACTTTGTCCAGCTGTAAAGGAGCTTATTTCAAGAGGTGTTACTACAATCATTCAGACTGGTGGAAGCGAAAATGATGAAGAGTTTATTCAGTATTGTGATGAAAGAAATGTCGTCATGGTCTTTACCGGTATGACACACATTACATATTAAATATAATTTTATTTGGAGAAAAATATGCTTTATTATTTAGGACAGTATCTGCAGCAGTTTTGGGGACCTGCTCGTCTTTTATCTTCTTATGCTGTATTGATTACCCTGGCACTTTACCTGGGCTTTTTTCTGGCTTATAAACTAATTCCTTTATTCTATAACCGTTTGCCACATGACCGTGGACGCGAGTTTACCTTAAAAGAAAATGCAGAAGCAGCAAAAGGCAAACCTACTGGAGCAGGAATAGTTTTTATTACAATTTTTGTTGTAATCTCCTTTTTGATTGCACCTATGTCTATAACTAGAGCTCTGATTGTACTGCTTACCTGGTGTACAATGCTTACTGGATTTTTAGATGACCGCAGTGTTACAAGCTGGGGAGAATATTTAAAAGGTGCTCTGGATTTAATAATCAGTGTGGTTACGGCAACTATTCTGTACTATGGATTTAAAGCCAATTCTCCAGAGGGAATTGTAAGCTTCTGGCTTCCTTTTATTTCAAATGAAATCGCAGTTCATCCGGCTGTATATATTGCTATTTGTACAATTCTTTTGTGGGCTTCCATAAATACAACAAACTGTACTGATGGTGTAGACGGCTTGTCTTCTTCTTTAGTACTGATTGCCCTTCTTACCCTTGGTATTCTCTTTTATTTTATTCTTGGACATAAGGATATTGCGGCTTATCTTCTTCTTCCTCATTTGAGCAGTGGTGCTAACTGGGCTATTCTTTTGTTTGCAATGTCTGGGGTTGTAATGGGCTACTTATGGCATAATGCTTATCCAAGTAAATGTCTTATGGGAGATGCAGGAAGCCGTGCTCTTGGATATTTTATTGGTGTTTGCGTAATGGCAACAGGAAACCCTTTTATTTTTATTGCAACTTCTTCTATTATTTTTGTAAATGGTGGAATGGGCTTGTTAAAGGTTTTCCTGCTTAGATTTTTCAAGATTAAGATTTTTGAAAATATCCGTTTTCCTTTGCACGACCACATGCGCAAAAATCACGGATGGTCCCCTACACAGGTACTGCTGAAGTTTATGATTATTCAGCTTTTGATTACCTGTGCAATTCTGGGAATCTTCCTTAAGGTTCGATAAAAAATAAAAAAAACTCAAAAACGACGACTTTTTAGATTCTCTTAAGATTCTAAAAAGAATCCGGCCAGAGTTTCTGCATCTTTGATTATATTTTCGACAAGGCAATATTCGTTGGGCTGGTGTGCCTGATCATCAAGGGTACTCCAGACAACGGCATCTATACCTTCACGTCTTAATTCTGCACCTACAGTTCCGCCACCAATTCCAATAAACTTTGCTTCAATACCGTGTACCTTTTTTAAGGCAGCGGCGAGTTTTTGTGCTACAGGGGCAGAAACTGGAGTTGCCGGTGATTCTGATTTCTGTGGACATTCATATTCAATTTTTACATTATGCTCTTTTTCTACCTGTCTGCAGAGAGAGTCAACTTCTTTAAGAACTTCTGCCAGTGTATAGCAAGGAAGAATGCGGCAGTCCATATAAAAAGTATCTTCACCAGGAATAATATTTATGCTGTCAACATTTTTAGCTCGTTTGGTCGGCTGGAAAGTCGAATAATTTGGTTCAAATAAATCATCAGTTTTATTGAATGTTTTTTCCAGATTGTGCAGGCGAAGACTTAAATCACAGGCAGCAAGACAGGCGTTTGCACCACTGTCTGGGCGGGAACCATGGGTTTGTTTTCCAATTACATGTACTTTCAGCCAGAGAATGTTTTTTTCTGCAATTTCTATAGTCTCACCCTTGGAATCCCCTCCATCCGGTATAAGAATCAAATCAGATTTTTTGAAAAGCTTGTGGTTTTTCATCAGATAGATTATGCCGTATTCACTTCCATTTTCTTCATCAGCAACAAAAAGCAGCTTTACAGTATGGGCAGGCTTAATATTATTTTTAATAAAGTATAAACCTGCAAAGGCAGCAGAAACTAATCCCTGCTGATTATCTTCAACTCCGCGGCCAATAAGCTTGCCGTCCTTTTCAACTACAGTCCATGGATCCGATTTCCAGAGAGATAAATCACCTGTTGGAACGACATCAATATGGGCCATAACCCAGATATTATAATCATCATTTTGTCCGGGAATTGTAACTACAAGGCTAGGGCGTACTCCATCACTTACTCTGGAATCTGGGGTTTCGTAGCGTTCAATATTTGTAAATCCATTTTGACGAAGCCAGTTTTCTAAAGCGGCACATTTTTTGTATTCGCCGTCTCCACCACCTTCAGGGGCAATTGCAGGAATAGAAGTCAAAAGCTTTTCCAATGCAACCATATTTCGTTCATTTTCGACTAAAAAGTTATGAGGATTTGAATTGTTCATTTTATAATTCCTTAATGTTTTGAGCTTTGCCGGACCAGTTAATTAATCCGGCAGAATTGTTTATTTGTAAACTTCCCAGGTTGTTTTTACAAGGGTGTCTACGTCAGAATATTTTGGTTCCCAGCCTAAAAGCTCTTTTGCAAGTTTAGAGGTTGTGTATAAGCTTGCAGGATCTCCCGGTCGACGTGGTGCGTCTTCTGCAGGAATTGCTTTTCCTGTAATTTTGCGGGCTGCATCTATAAGTTCTTTTACGGTGGTTCCCTTTTCTGTTCCAAGATTTAATTTAATGCTCTTATTATTTTTTGAAATATAATCTAGGGCCATTACGTGAGCGCGTGCCAAATCCGTTACGTGAACATAATCGCGGATACAGGTTCCGTCGCGGGTATCATAATCTGTTCCAAAAACTTTTAATTCACGCTGTCCAAGGGCGGCTTCCATAATTCGTGGAAGAAGATTTTCTGGCTTTTGTTCAAGTCCACGGATTTCGCCGTCAGGATCATAACCTGCTGCATTGAAATAGCGTAATGCGGCAAACTTCATGTTTTTAAGCTGATCATACCAGTCCATGAACTCTTCAATCTTAAGTTTTGTAAAGCCGTAATAATTAATTGGTTTTTGAGGATGATTTTCGTCCATTGGAAGATATTGTGGTTCTCCAAAGGTTGCGGCAGAAGAACTGAAAATCATTTTAAGGCAGTTGTATTTAACTGCGGCATTCATGATATTTAATGTTCCGGTGATGTTGTTTACAGAATATTTTTCTGGTTTTACCATGGATTCTCCTGCTGCCTTGAAAGCTGCAAGATGAACAAAAGCATCAAAACCGCGGGAAAAAGCCTCCTCCAAATCTGCTGGGATGAGGATGTTTCCATAAATAAAATCATTCTGAGGGAAAAGATTACATCTTAATCCGCTGCTTAAATTATCAAAAACCGTAACTTCATGTCCGGCCTTCATCATTTCTTTTACAACGTGGCTTCCGATATATCCGGCGCCACCAATAACTAATACTTTCATTTTATTCTCCTAAGTTTGTTTGCTCTGTTAATTTACTGAATAATCTGATAGAAATGTATGGTTTATCCATTTGCTCGTATTCAGCATTTATGCGGACCCAAAGGGCGTCTAAAAACTCTGCTTCTTCTGGGTAGGGTGCTTTTTGATAGGAATCACTTTCGCACATATCCGGGTTTGAACCAAATCCCTGGATTATAAGAAGGTCTTTACCAGGGAAAGCTTTTTGCAAGGTTTGATAATCTAAATCAACGGCTGCTTCTGCCCAATCTGGGAGATCTTTTCCAAATCCTCTGTATTCCCAATCATCAAAACGTGGAATTACAG
This sequence comes from uncultured Spirochaetaceae bacterium, assembly GCA_902802305.1. GTDB lineage: Bacteria > Spirochaetota > Spirochaetia > Treponematales > Treponemataceae > Treponema_D. Next base: position 28,971 of record CADCLG010000012.1, on the reverse strand, counting down.
GCTTTTCCTCTTTGCTTTCAACAGGTTCCTGTGTCTGGGGTGTTTGTTTTTCTTTTGTATTGTCGGTACTTGCACAGGAAATAATTAAAAGCGCAGATATAGCTAATAATGAAGCGATAAATATTTTTCTCATACTTAAATTATTTTAACACAATTCCTATTTTTTATCATCTGAAAGAGCCCTTTTTTGCAAGTTTTTCTTGGTACATGAGGCTGTCGGCTTTTGCAAAGAGGTTTTCAAATGAAATTTTGGAAGCGGAATAAACTCCAATGCTTGCGCTCACTTTATAAGGCTTTTGGGATTTATTATTGTAGTCATCAAGGTAATTCTGAAATTTACTTTTAATCACTTCTGCAGGAATTTCGCCCTTATAAAGTCCCAGAATTTCATCTCCACCATAACGGCAGTAGGTTCCGTCTTCTACTGCGGCAGAAAGAGCTTTTCCTACAATATAGATTGCATTGTCACCTTCAAAATGGCTGAAATTATCATTGATGTATTTTAAATTATCCAAATCACACATGGCCATTGTAAGCATCTGAATTCTGTCATCTTCATAATACTGATTGTAAATGCGGATAAAGCCGTTGCGGTTGTAAAGTCCTGTGAGCAAATCATAACGGTAGCTTTCTTCGAGTTTTGATTGTAAGTAAAGCAGGTACTGAGCGTTGCGATAACCCGAAATTGCATTTCCAAGCCAGGATGCAATCTGAGAAACCTTTGTGTAATTCAGCTGGTCATAATTATTGAAGGCAAAACAGACATATCCCAAGGGTAAATCTGTATTATTGACAGGAGCAAATATAAGTGGGTGGGTATGCTCGTCAAGAATTTCCTTCATTCGAGGTATAAGTTCTTTTGTGTGGATAAATCTTTCTGTCGGTTCATAAGGAGAATCGGAATCAGCAAGAATAAACATTCGGTTACCGTATGCAGAACGGGTATGAGATCTACTTGGTTCAAGACTTGAGTCGATACATTCTGCCTTTACCATAAAAGTCATGTTATATAAAAGCTTGTGTTTGAGTCGGGCAATTACTTCATTTATACATTTACAATCATGAATTACAACAGCAAGATTATTCAGTGAGGTATTTTCTGCTCGGAATTGGGCGAAATTCTGGGTGATTTTTGTAAAAAAGTCGATTGTATTTGACGGACGTTTTGCAGTGCAGCCACAGGATTCTGAAACATACAGAGTCGGCTGAATTTTTATATTATAAGGTGAATATTTTTCTTCTGTTATTTTGCGTATTAAGGCTGCGGTTTGTCTTCCCATGCTTTTTAAATCACAAATTACTGAGGTGATTTTTGGGGTTGCAAAGAAAATAGAATTGATTCCGTCAAAACCGGTGACAAAGACATCTTCGGGACAGTAATATCCGTATTGCTTTAAGGCTGCTGTAGCTGCAATGGCCATGGTGTCATTTGCGCAGATAATTGCCCGGGGAACACGGTTTTCATCAACAAGCTTTTTTATGGCATTTTGTGTCGGCATGTCCCAAAAATCACCGTAACTGAGCATGGACTGATTAAAAGCAATGTTATTTTCTGCCAGGACGCTCTTAAAGACGTTTAGACGCTCATTTGAAACTTCGGAATCCTTTGGTCCAGCAATGAAATGCAAATCCCTTATGTGGTGCTGTTCAATTATGTGCCGGCATACCCGTTCAAATCCCTTTGTTTGATCAAAACTTATGTTAAAACAGTTTTTATTCTGACCTTCAATCGAAATTACAGGAATATTATTCTTCTGGGCTTTTTCTATGAGCTTTTCTTTTACATCAGCAGCATGAATTTTATCTTCTTCTATCAACAGGGCATCGGCAATTTTGAAATTAATCAGTTCAAAAATATTTTTTTCGCCCTTGTTGTTTTTGTTATCCTTGGCCAGATCAGATTCTGTACAGAAAACCATAATCCGCCAGTTATAATTGATTAACTCCTCATTAAGAGTAGAAATAAAATCACAAAAGCGGTCTTCATAAATTTTGGTGGTACAAAAAACTAATATTTTATGCCCGAATAACATATAAAAAAAGCCCTGTCCTCTCAGTATAATATGAAAGTTGTGTAAAAGAAAGTTTTAAATAAAAAAGATTAAATAAAAAATGGTTACGTACAATTAATGATTGTATTTTTTCATATATTTCTGGAAATTGGAGTTACAATTAAAATTAGCTGATAGTTTGGCAGGAGGAGAAAAATGTCCGATTATACTAATAATTCAGATAAAATTACGCGTGATTATTTTGATTCGCTTTTGATTGAAACCCGTTATATTGATTCCGTAATTCCATCAACAAAAATGGAGCTTTACGGAGAAACTTTTGATACGCCGATTATGACAGCTGCTCTTTCACATCTTGGAAATACTGCTCCAAAGGGAATGACAATTTATGCTGAGGCAGCAAAAAAGTCTGGGGCTGTTCATTGGGTTGGAATGGGGGAAGATTCAGAACTGGAAGAGATTGTTGCAACTGGGGCGAGAACTGTAAAAATCATCAAGCCTCATGAGAATAATGAGGTGATTTTCCATAAAATTGAACATGCAGAAAAATGCGGATGTTTTGCCGTGGGAATGGATATTGACCATGCTTTTAACGGGCGGGGTGGTTATGATGAAGTTCTCGGACTTCCGATGAAGGCAAAATCTACGGAAGAAATTGCAGAATTTGTTCAGGCTACGACCCTGCCTTTTATTGTTAAGGGGGTAACGAGTGTAAAGGATGCAGTAAAATGCCTTAAAGCGGGAGTTGCCGGTATTCAAATTTCTCATCATCACGGTATGGTGGATTATTCGCTTCCTCCGCTTTTAGTACTCCCGGACATTTTATCAGCCGTAAGTAATGAGATTCCGGTTTTTGTAGACTGCGGTTTTGCGAGCGGAATGGATGTGTATAAGGCTCTGGCTCTTGGGGCGACTGCGGTGAGTGTTGGTCGTCATCTTATGCCGCTCTTAAAAGAAGGAAGCGATAAGGTGAGTGAGCGAATTAACGAGATGAACGCTGAACTTGCGGGAATTATGTCTAGGACGGGTGTAGCTACCTTGCGTGATATGGATTCGTCTGTTATTCATAAAAGAGATTTTTAACTGATTGATACAGATGCGCAGCTCAGCAAGGGCGTGAGACTTTAGGAGAATAAAAATGATTTTAGGACTTTCATCTTCATTAAAACATTCATCAGCAGAAGAGTGGGCAGCCCGCATGGCAAAGTTAGGAGCAAGGGCAGTAGTTTTTCCTGTTGATTATACAGCTGGCGAAGAAGTTGTCGCTTCTTATAAGGCGGCGGCAGATAAATATAAGCTTGTGATTGCAGAAGTTGGCGTTTGGCGAAATACGCTTGCCTCAGATTTGAATGAGCGTACTAAATGGATTGATTACGCGGTAAATCAGCTTAAAATGGCAGACAAAATCGGAGCAAAATGCTGCGTAAATGTTGTAGGTACTCCTCATGGACCTCGCTGGGATGGAGGCTACAGATAGAACTTCAGCAAAGAAACCTGGGATATGGCAGTGGATATGATTACTTCTCCGAACAGGTACTTTTTCAGCGATGAGGAATATCTGGAAAGCCTTAGTTATGTCCAGAAACGACTCGGTCTTGCCCTTCCAAATCCTTGATTATACTTGTTTTAAAAGCAAAGCGTTGGGCAAGGCGCTCGGCGGCTTTTGCATTGTATTCGCCGGCTTCCATTAAAAAATAGCCGTTAGGAGAAAGATGTTCCTGCATTTGAGGAATAAGATTTCTGATGATTTCAAGTCCGTCATCAGTCTGGCTGCTGTTTCCTGAATCCGGCGAAATATCACCATCCAATGCAAGCCTTGGTTCATTCCGTCCGTCCTGCAAAAGTTCATCAACCATTTTGTGAGGAATATAAGGCGGATTTGTAAGGATGATGTCAAACTGCATTGGAAGTTGTTCAAAAAGATTTGATTGAATAAAACGGATTCTTTCGCGTTCGGCTTTTGATAAAATGTGTTCTGCATTTAGCCGGGCGGTTTCCAGAGCCTTTGCACTTATATCAGCAAGGGTAAACTTTGGAAGCCTGTCAGGAGGAATAACACCGTCCTCTGAAAGCGACTTAAGCACGGAAATGCCAATGCAGCCACTTCCGGTACACATATCGCAGACAGTAAGGATTCGGTCATTCACCCCTTCAATATCTGATTTTTCGGCCTGGTATTTTTCTTTTATGATTTTGATTGCCTTTTCTACAAGAATCTCAGTATCAGGCTTAGGAATTAAAACGGACGGGTTCACCAAAAAATCGTAACCAAAAAACTCACGGTGACCTGTAATGTAGGCAACAGGGAGGCCGGTCTTTCTTTTTTCAATTGCAGCTTGCAGTTCAGAAAACTGGTCGTCTGTCAGGGCTTTGTCACGGTTTAGCAAAAGTGCAGTTTTATCCATCTGCAAAAAATGAGAAAAAATCACTTCAACATCAAGCTGAGGACTAGGCGAGAAGTGGGATAAGTCTTTAGCAAACTGTGACTTTGCCTGAAAAATCGTCATAGAATTATACTAACTGATGTTCAATTATAATTCAGAAATATCAGCCTTGAGCTGTTCTTCCTTAGCGTAAACGTTTAAAGCATCGAGCATCTCGTCCATATTTCCCATCATAAAGCCAGGAAGATTGTGGAGCGAAAGATTGATTCGGTGATCTGTTACGCGGTCCTGAGGGAAGTTGTAAGTACGGATTTTTTCAGAACGGGCACCGGAACCAACCATACTTGAACGGGCTGCGGCTCTTTCTGCCTGTTTTTTGCTTTCTTCCAAATCAAAAAGACGGGCACGCAAAACTCGGAAAGCCTTTGCCTTATTCTTAATCTGAGATTTTTCATCCTGCTGAATAACTACAATTCCAGTTGGAATATGAGTCAAGCGAACTGCTGAGTCGGTAGTATTAACACACTGTCCACCTGGACCACCGGCGCGCATAACATCAACACGAACATCACTGTCTTTAATTTCAATTTCAGTTTCTTCGGCTTCTGGAAGAACGGCAACTGTCGCTGTAGAAGTCTGCAATCTTCCCTGGCTTTCTGTCTCCGGTACTCGCTGAACACGATGAACACCAGATTCCCAACGCAAGGTTCCATAAACAAACTTTCCACTGATTGAAGTAACAATCTTGTTAAAACCGCCAACCTCAGTTTCCTGGGCTTCCATCGTTTCTGTTTTCCAGCCTTTGCGGTCAGCAAGATGACAGTACATTTCCCAAAGGTCACGTACAAAAAGTGAAGCTTCATCACCACCGGCAGCAGAACGGATTTCAAGAATGATGTTCTTTTCATCAAGTGGATCAGGCGGAACTAATTTTAATTTAATATCTTCTTCAAGCTTTGGCTGTCTTTCTTCAAGTTCCTTTAATTCTTCGCGGGCCATTTCGCGCATTTCGGCATCATCTTCGTTGGTAATCATTTCTTTTGCATCTTGAATGCCTGTAAGAACCTTTTTGTATTCATCATAAAGCGCGCAAACTTCACTCAAATAACCGTGTTCACGCATTGTGTCCTTGTATTTTTTTGCATCTTTGACCAGGTTTGGGTCCATTACCATTTCGCTTACAAGAGCAAAGCGTTTTTCACATTCGTCAAGTTTCTTTATCAAATCCATAATGCGCTATTCTAACATAATATAGAGGAAAAGTTCAATAAATGAGAAAATAATGGTTGTATAGAACGCCAAATGGCGATATAATAATAGACAGATGGCGGAATAGAAAACATTTATTGTTGCCTGCCAAGGAGGTGCGTATGTATGCAGAAAGAACTTATACACCTATAAAATGCAGAACATTGGCTTTGAAAGGTGTTCCAAAAAACGAATACAATAGTTTTGTACACGAAATATTCAATTTTACTGACAAAGAGTTTGCTGTAATTGCAGGAACAAGCGCGCGTACACTTTCACGACTTAAATCCAATCAGAATATTCCTCCTCAGGCTGCCGAAGTTACAATTTCCCTTATGAGGGCTTACAGTAAGGCAAGTGAGATTTTTGGTTCACAGGAAAATGCCGTAAAATGGCTGAAAACTCCTAATTCTGTTTTGGGGAATATAACTCCAGTTCAGGCTCTGAGCTCTCGTTTTGGCGCTGAAGAAGTTATGGATATGCTTGGTCGCATTGAATACGGTGTTTACTCCTAATGGTCTGCAAAGATGGTCGTTTTTAGAATTGCCCGAAAAGAACACATAGAGGATTTGTCTGGTCGCGGTGCAGAATTATTCGGTGGTCGCTGGAACGAAAAAGGCACTCCCGCACTTTACACTTCATCTTCTTTATCGCTTGCTGCCCTGGAAATCCTTGTACACACAGACAAATCCTTGCCACCTGTAAATATGGCTTATGCCAAAATCTATGTTCCCGATGAAATGTTTTCTCTAAAAATCTTGCGGCTGGAAAATGATGAAGAACCTGTTGTTTACGGAACAAAATGGCTCAAAGAAAAATCCGCCTTGATGCTCAAAGTTCCCTCTGTAATTCTTCCTTATGAATACGACCACGAGTTTAATCTGATTCTAAACCCCTTGCATGAAGATTACAAAAAAATATTTGTGGCCGAAGTTCACGAGTTTTCGTTTGATGTACGATTGGTGAAGATTTAAAGGTTATTTCTCCAGTTTTTTTATAAGATTCAGAATCAGCAGTCGTTCGTCTACCGGTAACTTTTGGAAGGAGTTGAGAAAATCAAGCTTTTCACCGGTGATAGTAACGGTGCTTTTATATTCCTTTCCCGTTACAAGATATTCAACAGAAACCTTAAGAGCCTTTGCGATTTTCTGTGCGTTGTAGACGCCGGGTTCTTGGGGATTTACCATGAGATAATGATCCAAAGTTCGTTTCCCAACTCCTGATTTTTCCGCAAGTTCTTTCGTTGTGAGACCTTGATATTCCATCTCTTCCTTTAAGTTTTCTCTGAATCCCATTTTTAAATAATACTCTTTTTAGGGTAATAATTTTATAAATTTGCCTTATAAAGAGTAATGTGATAAAATATATACCTTGATAACGGTATATTACTACGCTTTTTGGAGGAAATACTTGATAAATAGATTACAAAAAAACATAAGACATATTACGAATTTGTTTGTTTTATGTTTATTATCCTTTATTTTAGTGTGTTCTTGTAAAATAGAAACCTCTTCACCGCCAGTTATTACAGGTATAAAAATAACATCACTTCCTGAAAAAACAGTTTATTATGTTGGGGAAAGAATTGATTATACTGGTTTGAATGTAACTGCAGCATATTCGGATGGAAGTGAAAAGGAAATTATGGATTATACGATTTCTTTAGAAGCTGGAACTACACTTACAAAGGAAGGAAAACACACTGTAGAAATTAAGTATAATGGTTTTTCACAAACTTTTAGTATTGAAGTCTTACCTGTTATAACAGAAATAAAAATCTCATCATTACCTGAAAAAACTGTTTATTATGTAAGTGAATCTATAGATTATACTGGACTACAGGTAATTTCAGTATATTCCGATGGGCATGAAGAAGAAATTACGGATTACACACTTTCTTTGGAAGAAGGAACTGTTCTTGCTAAAGAACAGACATTTACCGTAAATATTCAATTTAATGGATTTTCTACAGCATTTGATATAGAAATACGTCCTAATCAGGTTAGTGTTGTTCAAGTTACATTACCAGAACACTCTGATATAGAAGGATTATTGTCGTATGATGAAACTAAAAAAACATTTACCGCAAAAAATGGTTTTGCATCATATACATGGTGGCTTGATTCAGAAAAGCTTTCAAATCAAACTTCATCATATACTTTAAATATAGCAAATCTTTCCTCAGGTTATCATTCAATAATGATTGTTGTAAAAACTTCTGATTATGAAAGGTATTCTGCAACAGCTACCATAAATATTATGAGAGAGGAGAGATAAAAATGAAGAGTAAAAAGTACTTTTTTTCTATTATATTACTAAGTTTTCTGATTCTTTCTTGTAAGCAAACAGCTTCGAATATGATGGAAGAAAATGTTGAATTGGATAGTTCAGATTCTTTTTTAAGTGTTACATTACAGGATTTGTCATCAAGAACTATTCTGCCTGAAAAATATAATTATTCAGATTTTCAATACAAACTATATGGCACGGATTCAAATGGTAAACAAAGTTTGTTGCAGAATTGGACAAATTATAACAGTATGATTTCCTCAAAAGTTAAAATAAAACCTGGAGATTGGATTTTCGAACTTCATGCCATAAAAAACTCTGAAATTGCATTGTTAGGAATCGCCTCTGTAAATATTCAATTAGGGGAAAATAAAGTTTCATTCACGTTAACAGAATCATCATACGGTAATGGAAACTTATTTATTGAGTTATATTTTTCAGAAACTATAGCACAAAAAATTGAGGCAGTCCTTCTTGATGAAACTGGTTTTTCAATAGGATATAAAAGTACAGTTCTGCCCATTGAATATGATTCGTCAAAAGATAAAAGTAAGGCAATCTATCAATTAACTAATATTCCCAAAGGCTATTATTTAGTCCGTTTTTACCTTTATAAAAATGAAACTGATGTTAATTATTCTGCCGTTTATAATACTTTTGCTCGCATTGAACCATGCTTTACGAGTTATGGAATTGAAGAAATTGATTCAGCACAAAACTTGCATGAGTTTTCCATATCGCTTGACCATATAGAAGTTGCAAAGAAACCAAACACTACAGTTTATTATGCTGAGCAGAAACTTTCTCTTGCTGGTCTGCTAGTAAATGCCTGTTATAAAGATGGAAGAAAAGAAAGAATAACGAACTATACAACTTCAATAGAAGAAGGAACCGAACTTGCTCAAGCAGATACAGTTGTCACTGTTGTCTATGGAGAGTTTACAACTTCTTTTGAAATAACAGTAATGCCAAATACTCTTGGTGGCCTTTATGTGACTGTCCCGTCTGTTGAGCAGGATATAGAAGGACTACTTTATTTAAGAAAAGATTCAAATAGCAAAGATATTTTTACAGCTGGATATGGTTTTTCTACTTATGAATGGTGGCTTGATGGAGAAAAACTGGATAATAAAACACGCTATTTTGAAATTGATTCATCAATATTATCGCCAGGTAATCATAATCTTATGCTTGTAGTTGAAGATAATACTGGAAAACGATATTCTGCTGCTTCCGAGTTTGTAATTTATGAAAACTCTTGGTTATTATTCAAGGTTTCAATAGAAAACATAAAGGAAGTTTCAGACCTATTATCGTTTGATGAAACTTCTTTTACCACAAAGTCTGGATATACTATGTATGTTTGGTGGCTTGATGATATAAAACAGTCTGCAAGTGGAGAAAAGTTTGTTTTACCAGATAATCTTACTCCTGGCCATCATACCGTGACAGTAATTGTGAAAGATGATGATAATAATTATTTTTCAGAAACAAAAACAATTTCAATTACAAAAGACAATCTTCAATTAGATGATGAAATCAATACAAAAGTTATAGTCAAATTGATTGATTATCAAGATATCGATGATTTGTTATCGTTTGATGATATTTCGCAGCGTTTTATAGCAAAAAAAGGATATTCAAATTATGTCTGGTGGATTGATGGCACAAAACAGACTGAAATAAAGAATTATTATGAAATCACTGATAAAATCAATGCAGGCAATCATACAATTGTAATTGTAGTTCAAGATTCAGATGGTAATTATTTTTCATCGACAAGAAGTTTTTATGTTTCGGCAGAAAACTTGCAGTTGGGTAATAGCAGTTATACAACAAAGATTTATATAAGTTTTCCTGATTTTGCTGATACCACTGATTTGATGATATATGATAGTGAAAATCAAAAGTTTACTGCTAAGAATGGATATGTAACATATTCTTGGTGGATTGATGGTAACAAAATAAACGAAACAAATAAATCATTCATATTAAAAGAAGCTGATTATTCAATAGGTAATCATACTGTAATGCTTGTTGTAACGGATTCATCAGGAAATACATATTCTGCATCAAAAATCTTAACAATTTCTGGGGCTTATACAGACACAAATTGCACAAACTCTGTTATTTATGTGATTCTTCCAAAATATCAAGAAATTGAAGATTTGTTGATTTATGAAGATTCTCTTTTCCATGCAAAAAATGGTTTTTCAACTTATACCTGGTGGCTTGATGATGTAAAAACATCACAGGAAGGAAAGAGATTTAGTATTGGTAATCTTAGTAAAGGAAATCACACCCTTATGCTTGTTGTTCAATCTGTTGATGGTGATGTGTATTCCTCTACTGCTGAAGTAGCAATTTATTAGTAATTCATAGAAGAAGGAGAATTATATGAAAATTAAAAACTTAATTATTGTTGTTGGAACGTTATTGTTATTTGCTCTTTTTAATGGATGTAGTAATAACAATGAAAATGTTGCTTTTGATTATGAAAACCGCGCCTTTATTACGGTCGGTATATCAGATGAATCTGCAAGAACGGTTCTTCCAACAGCACTTACTCGCGATGAACTTTCTTATGTTTTGAAAGGAAGAAAAGCTTCTGAAAGTGCTATGACACAGCTTGGTTCGTGGGCAAATTATGCAGCTTTACAAAGTATGACAAAAATTGAATTGACTACTGGTGATTGGTATTTTACCTTAGAAGCATCAAAAGATGATAATGTAGTTCTTACTTCTACTATTTCAAAATCAATAAGCTATGGTAATAACAGCTTATCATTTACACTTAATGAAACTTCCACAGGAAACGGTAGTTTGAATGTTAGTTTAAGTTATCCTGAAAATGGTATTGCAAAGGTTACGGCAGGTCTTTTTGATTTAGCAGGAACCGCAGTAACTGGTTACGCTGCTCAAAATCTTACAGCTACTACAACTAATGGAGTGTCAACTGTAACATACAATAAAACTTCTGTTGCAAAAGGTTCATATATTCTTCGTTTTTATTTATATCAAAATGCTTCAGATTCAACATATATAAATACTTACAGCGTAATAGTTCGCGTAGCTCCTGGTTGCACTACCACAGGTGCAGAAGAAATTGAAAAATTAAATACAGTTTATTCCATCACTTATGAATTAAATGAAGGAACTTGGGATGATGATATTTATATACCACTTTCTTATACAAATTACACGACAATTACATTACCTGTTACTTTGTCTAAGAATGGTGCTGTTTTTGCCGGTTGGTTTGATAATGCAGAACTTACAGGTCAGAGAGTAACTAAAATACCGTTAGGAACCGATGGAAATAAAACTTATTATGCAAAATGGATTACTGAATTAACATGTTCTGCTGCGGAGTTTTATTCAGCCTTCGAAGGATATAATAATGGTACTGTTACTGTAAAAATCACAGATACAAATCCGTCAATGAGTTATATAAGAACAGCTCTTGATTCAACTGGTGTAAAGGTAGACCTGGATTTGTCTGAATGTACAAGTCTGACTGCAATCCCAGAACGAACATTTGCTAATTGTGCAAACCTTGCTGGAATTACTCTTCCTTCTTCATTAACTTCAATTGCAGATTCTGCTTTTATGAATAATAGGATTATAACTTCGATTGTAATTCCAAATGCAGTTCTGAGCATTGGAAAACAGGCTTTCTCTGGTTGTAGTGCTATAACAACATTGAATCTTGGAACAGGTGTAAGGTCAATTGGTTATGGTGCATTTGAAAATTGTTCTTCTCTTACTTCAATTGAGGTACCTGATAGTGTAACATCTTTGGGTGAACGTGTATTCACTGGTTGTTCAGAATTGGAAAGTATAGAAATTGGCGAAAATGTTACTACAATTAATTCATATTGTTTTTCTGGTTGTTCAAAACTTACTTCTATAACAATGAGCGATAATGTTGTGGTTATTTCAAGTAATGCATTCGCAGATTGTAAGAAACTTACTACAGTAACTCTCTCTGCTGCATTGGAAAATATTGGTAAAAATGCATTTGAAGGTTGTACTGAACTTTCTGAACTTACAATTCCAGAAACTGTAGTTTCAATAGACAATAACGCTTTTGAAAACTGCGGAAAACTTACAAGCCTTGTTATTCCAGATAATGTAACAACAATTGGTAGCTATGTTTTCAAGGGATGTAAAGATATTGCCATAACAATTAACAATACTCTTCTCAATTCTATAACTCCTGCTGCAGACTCTACAAGCAAAGAAAACACTCTTCTTGCAGAATGCAAAAACTACACAATTACAGTTATTGGTGGAACAACAACTTTGGCTGCATACTGCTTTTATGATTGTACGGAATTAAAGTCAATAACATTCCCTTCTAATTTAAGAGAGATTGGAGCTTATTGTTTCTATAATTGTACAGGATTATCTGCTTTGTCTTTGCCGAATGGATTGACATCAATAGGTGATTATGCTTTTGCAAAGTGTGATGGATTTACAGTTCTTTCTTTACCTAATACAGTTACTAGTATTGGTAGTCACGTTTTCTCTGCATGTTCTAATTTAGCTAACTTAACTTTGTCTAATACATTACAAACAATCGGTACTTATGCATTCGAAAAATGTGTCAAACTTTCTAGAATCGTAATTCCAGATTCTGTTACTACAATTGGAGAATATGCATTCAAAGAAACCAGCAATATTGAAATCACAATAAAGAATGGACTTTTGACTAGTTTTGCACCTACATCAATATCATCCTCGTTTACAAACCCGTTATTCAAAGATTGTTCCAATTATTCAATTATTATTTCTTCCGCATCCTCAGCTATCAGTGCTTACACATTTGCTTATTGTTCATCATTAAAGTCAATTTCAATTCCAGAAACAGTTCTTTCTATTGGAAAATATGCATTTTATAATTGTAAATCGCTTGAAGGCATTTCTGTACCTGGTTCTGTTGCAACAATTGGAGAATATGCATTTTGTGGTTGTTCTTCTGCTGAAGAGATTACCTTGCCAAATACTATTGAAGTTATAAACGATTATACTTTCTATGGTTGTTCATCACTTGAATCTATTCAGATTCCTTCGGATGCTACAAGTATTGGAGATTATGCTTTTGCAGAATGTACTGCTTTGGAAGAAATTGAGATTCCTAATGAAGTTACGAGTATTGGAAAGTATGCATTCTATGGTTGTACATCACTTGCTGATATAAGTATTGATGGAAGTATCGAAAGCATTGGTGGGTATGCATTTGGAAACTGTTCAAGTCTTACAAAAGTAATAATTCCTGATAGTGTAACTAGTATAGGCGTTGGTTGTTTCCTTCATTGTACTTCTCTTGAGGAACTTTCAATACCATTTATAGGTCTTACTCAGAATTCTCGCAGTTATGAGAGCGTATTTGGAGTAATTTTTGGATATAACAGCTATTCACAATCACAAGCATATAGTTCGGATAGGACTGATTTTTATTCAAATCCGACAGAACCGATAACAGAGCCGGGGATGACAGCTTTGTATAAAAATTATTATTATTATTATATTCCTTCATCTCTTAAAAAAGTTAAAATCACAAGAGGAAACATTTCAGAGGGTGCTTTCTATAAATGTTCAATGCTTACTAGCGTAATTATTGGGAATGATGTGAGGAATATTTATTCTAAAGCTTTCGATGGTTGTACTGAACTTACTAGTGTTGTTTTTGAGGATACAACTAGTAATTGGAGTAGATCTGGTGCTACTATTGGTCCAATGTCAGCTACAGACACACAAGCCAATGCAGCTTTATTACGGGGTTATTCTAGTTCATATTTCATTAAACAAAGCAATTAGGATAATTATATAAAATGTTAAGAAAGTGTTGTGTAATAAGACGTAAATCAGCACTTTCATAGAAAACTATAATTTATGGAGATAAAATATTTTGAAAGATAATAAAAAGAAACTACCCAAAATTATAACAGTCACTGGAGAAAACAATACAGGAAAGACTACATTAATAAAATTTGTTTATGATTCATTGAAACAAGCAGGAGCAAATATTCTGTTTTATGAGCAGATAGGTGCATATTTTGAAGATTTCAAATCTGTTCTCGTATGGAACTGCAAAATTATTGCTATTTATAGTATTGGAGATGAGGCAGATGAAAAAGAGAAAGCTGCATGGAAATATATCAAAGACGGAATAGACTTTGCAATAAATTATAATGCAGATTTTCTGATTAATGCACTTTCTTTTCCAATTCCCTATAATAATTACGATAAAATAACAGACGATGCAAAAAAGGAAAAACTTAAACAAAAAACAAAAGATGAGTATAAAAATATTCTTAAACAGAAATTATCAACAGATAAGTATGAATCAATCAATTTGGAATATATAACTCCAGGTGACTATAAGCCATTGCAGGAAAGGCATATAAAATGCAGAGAAATATTAGGAATAATTGGAAATCCAATTTCATCTATATTTTAAAAAAATGCCAAATCGTATGTAAGATAAACGGTATGTGAAGAAAACAACGATTAATCATCATATTTTTCGTTGTTTTCTTATAAATCTTGATTCTGTCAAAAATACAAGCGAAAAATAGCAAGTTTTGTCAAAAAAACAAGTCAAAATCGCTCATTTTTGTCAAAAACACAAAAATGCATTTCAACTCTACTTAATCTGCATTTTTTTTATAGATTAAGTAGAGTTGAAGCGTGTTTTGTATCCTTACCTCAACATCTTATACACTGTCGAATCTAAATCTACGCTTAAGAATCCTAAAAGCATAAATAAGTACATAAAGCACATTTATAATATTCTAAAAGATGCCAAACCGTATGTAAGATAAGTTTGTCTTATTATTCGCTTGACAAATATTCACTTTAGTTCATATACTATTCTTATGTGGAATGTTGATTCATCAGAAGAGTATGATTCTTGGTTCTTGACTTTGGAGGAAGAATGTAAGGAAGCTGTATTGCAACGAGTTCTTTTACTTAAACAATATGGTCCAAATCTTCCGCGCCCTTATGCTGATGTTCTTCATGGCTCGAAAAAATATAAAAATCTTAAGGAACTTAGAAATCAAACTCAGCAGCATATTTTAAGAGTTTCCTATTATTTTGATATTGATAGAAAAGCATTCCTTCTTACTGGAGGAGATAAGAAAGGAAAAGATCAGGATAAGTTTTACAAGGATTTGATTTCTGAATCTGAAGTAATCATTGAAAAGCATGAAAAGGAGTTGGAAAATGAAGGATGCAATAAAAATGATGGAAAATAACATGTCTGAAGAAGCTGTTAGACGTGCACATATAAAAGCTGAACAGGATATTATGGCAATTCGTCTTGCAGAGCTTAGAGAAGAACAGAATGTAAAACAATCCGAAATGGCTAATTTTACACAATCTTCTGTTTCAAAAATTGAAAAACGAAAGGATATGAAGATTTCTACTTTAATCGATTACCTTGATAGTCTTGGAATGGGATTAAAAATTATTACATATCCAAAACTTAATGTTTCCAAAAAACAAGAAAAGATTTTATTAAATGTATAAGATGATTACATTATAAGAAAGAAGCAAAAATGCACTTCAACTTTACTTAATCTGTATTTTTTTTATAGATTAAGTAAGGTTGACGCATGTTTTTGATTCTGATTCTTCCTTTCTACCTCAGCACCTTATACAGTGTCGAATCCAAGTCTACGCTTAAAAAACCGCTGCGGCTGGTTTTGAAAAAGGCGCTTTCTTCCCATGCGGCATATAAGCTTGTGCCGGAAATAACAAAATCTGAATATACGAACTGGGGTGGCAACTTTGGCAAACGAATGGCAACCGTCTTACCGCCCCTCAAAATATGTTTGCCGGGCAGGGCTCCTTCTATAAAGAAGGTTCCATCCTCAAAAAGAACAGCACTCCAGCTTTCTGCCAGAATCGCAGAGGCTTTCAATTCCTGCACGCCCTGTGTACCAACGTTTGATGTTGATGAACCAACGCCTTGTGTACCAACCGTGCTTTTTGTATTAATCTGATTCAAATATTTTCTGGTAGAGTATCCGCCAGCAGTTTTTACTTCCAGCGAAAAAGGAATCGTATCAGAAAAACCTGCAAGCATCTTTTTTATTCTTTCTGGTGCAGCAGCATAATCAATCTGTGCCTTTGCATCGCGGAAAGATTTTACGTCCGCGGCTGTCTTTATAATATTTTCTGAAGCATTTACCGGGCTTAAAGAAAGAATTGGCACAACCGGACTCCAGCGCACATAAGAAAAATCAGTTTTTTCTTTGCCCAGCGACTTTAAGCAGCAGGTGAAGGTTTTTCCATCCCAGATATAATCTACAACTTCTGTGTTCCGTAAATCAGTTAAATTTGTACTGTTAATCAGCGGATAAGAAATCTTTGTTTTTTCATCGAACTGCACTAAAAAATAATGCAGGGAATCATCCTCTGAATATGAAGGCTGCAAAATGGTATTGTTAAAAAAGGCGCTCTTATAAACAGAAAAAATTGGTGTATCATTAAAAAAGACAAGATTCTGCGCAGTTCTTTCGCTGAAAAGCGATATATCTTTTTCCAGTGAAAATCTATCTCCGTTAAAGCACAAAATCCCAAGTCTGTTCACAATCGCATAGGAAGCAGAACTTGAATTATTTGCTGATGAAATACGCACTGCCTCTGTCCAGGGAAGAAACTGTTTTATAGGAACATTCTGCGGTTTATCTACAGGAAGAATATTCGAATCATCAAAATAATACCATTTATGATCGCTTTTTATGGGCTTAATTTCTTCAGCAAGCTTTTGTTCCGGTCCCTTCTTTTTGCAGGAAATACAAGTCATACTCAAGCTAAAAAGGGCAAGTCCCATAAGGAGTCGTGCAATAAGTGTGAAAGATAAAGGATTTATATTAAAAACTGATTTTCTACTACTTTTCATCATTTATAAATATCGGCAAAAAAACATATTCAATTGATACATTCTTTGCAGAAGTTCCCGTAAAAATTACACCGTATAAATTATCCAGAGAAAAAAGACTTGCCTTATCTTTTGCCAGACTGATTGTCCCGTATTTTTGAATAATCTGATTTTCTGGCACAAAAGATGACATCACTGCAATCAACTCGCTGTTATCTCTGTGCAATTTGTCTTTCAGGCTGATTTGAAATGAGCTTTTTAGATTCAAAGCCGTTGCTGTAAACCCCTGCATTGCAATTTTTTCCAAAACCGTCTGCATGTCCAAAAGCCAGGGATTGTAGAACATGGGGAGCGAAGTCGCCTGTGTATTCTCGTTTGTCTGTATATTCATTTCTGCCTGCATATTTTCTTCAAAAGAATCAATCTGCCCCTGAATATATTGCTGCAATTTTTTCCAGTTAAAGCCTGCAATAAAATCCTGAATTATCTGCTCGTCGTAACTGCTCTGTGCCGCCGAATCATACAAGGTCTGCATAAGCTGTGCTGAAAACC
The DNA here is from genome assembly GCA_902802305.1 of uncultured Spirochaetaceae bacterium. Taxonomy (GTDB): domain Bacteria; phylum Spirochaetota; class Spirochaetia; order Treponematales; family Treponemataceae; genus Treponema_D. Next base: position 11,590 of record CADCLG010000012.1, on the reverse strand, counting down.
CGTTTTCCCAGGTCATCTGTACATTCCCCTTATTGCCCTGCCAGAACTTTCCTTTATTCTTCAGGACTTCAAAGTTTTGCGGATATATTGCTCCTGCACACTTAAAAAACTCTACAGGCTGATTATTTTTATTCAGAGTGATTGGAGTAGCGGTTATAGAAAGCGGTTTGTTTTTTGCAACTTCCAGATTGATTGAAATCTCTTTTCCGCTGATATTGCAGCTATTTTCATTTAATCCAAACGTGTTAGTTTCACTGCCGTCTAATCCGTCAACAAAAACTTCCATTTTTTCATCAACATCCTCACCGCGGATTCTGACAATCCATTTTGCAAGCTCGGGATAAGTGGATTGACAGGGCCCTGTTTCTGCCTGGCTTTGAAAGGCATCTTCAAAAGGCGGCCAGACAGGAATCTTTATGCTGATTTTTTCATAACTATCTAATTTATTGTCAATCGAACAGCCCAGAATAATCGAACTGCCTAAAATAATCAGACAGCCTGCTGACAATACCGCAATAGCAAGTAAAAAAGTCAAATAAAAGATATTTTTCTTCATACCTATTATTAGTAAAAAAATGAAGAAAAAAGACCATTTTCTTGAAAAAAAATAAAAAAAAACATAGGGCTGCCTGATAAGTCCAAAATGTCATTGTCGCACTTGATGCGACAATCTCTAAATGACATAATTCGTACTGATTAGACAACCCTATGATTTTAACAAATATTATTTATATTTTTTGATTTCTGCCTGACAAAGCTGGTCACAAACTTCGTTGTATTCAATTCCTACGTGACCTTTTACCCAGTTCCAGGTAACATCCAGCGCAGAATTAAGTTCATCCAGCTGAAGCCAGAGCTCCTTGTTTTTTACAGGCTTTTTGTCAGCGGTAACCCAGCCTTTCTTTTTCCAGCTGTGAATCCAGACTGTGATTCCATTTTTTACATACTGACTGTCGATGTTCACTGTAACGTGTCTGCCTGCAAAAGAAGGTGTGTTTTTTATTACAGATAGGGCAGCAATTGCGGCAGAAAGCTCCATCTTATTGTTTGTGGTCATCGCTTCCCCACCGCTGAGCTGTTTTGCGATTCCGTCAGCGATGATTACAATGCCCCAGCCGCCAGCCCCAGGATTTCCACTGCAACCGCCGTCTGTATAAACTATAATTTCATCACTTGTTGCAATTTCGTCTGTTGCCATTCTACTTCTTGCAATTCCGTCATTCGATGTATTCATTTATACAATCACACCCTTTGTGCTTGGAATGCTGCCATTTCTTCGCTGGTCAATTTCTACAGCCCCTCTGATTGCCCTTGAAACTGCCTTAAATGCTGCTTCGATTTTGTGGTGGTCACTGCGTCCACGAATAACATCAATGTGCAGGTTGCATAAAGCAGCATTTGTAAAGCTCTGCCAGAAATCTTCAAAGCAGTCTGTCTGGAAGGAAGCTTCTTTTCCACCGCTGACAGAAACCAGAGGCATGCCGCTCAAATTAGAATTGCAAACCAGATAAGGTCGTCCACCAAAATCAACGGCAGCCTGAACCAAAGCTTCATCCATAGGATAAATAAAAAATCCACTGCGGTAGATGCCGGCACAGTCTCCCAAGGCTTCCTTAAAGCACTGTCCCAAAACAATTCCTGTATCTTCTATAGTGTGGTGCTGGTCAACGTTCAAATCGCCTTTAATTGAACCTGACAAATCAAAAAGGCCGTGCTTGCAGAAGGATTTTAACATGTGATCAAAAAATCCGATTGGATTTTCAACAGTGCATTTTCCGCTTCCATCAAGATTCAGAGTAAGTTCAATCTGAGTTTCACCAGTAATTCGTTTTACAGTAGCCGTTCTCATAAAAGCCTCCAGAATTAAAGCATAACCTTTCGTAATTCATATTCAACGATGTCAGAGGCACCCAGCTTCTGCAACTGAGGAAGCAGAGTAGGTACTTCTGATTTTTTTACTGCGATTTTTACTGCATAACCGTTTCCGCCAAAAAGAGGAGAAACAGTCGGGCTCTTCATACTTGGAATACCTTTGATAAGACCTTCAAAATCTTTTTCGCTTACGTTCATTTCAAGCATAACCCGACTGCGTGCGTTCAAAACTGTTTCAAAAAGCATTTTCAATTCCATGATTTTCTGCTTTTTTTCCGGGTCAGCCATTGCTTCTTTGCTGGCATACATTCTTGTAGAAGATTCCATCAAAGTATCAACGATTTTAAGTCTATTTGCTTTCAAAGATGAGCCTGTAGAAGTATTATCAATCAAAACCTGAGCGATTGCGTCGTCTGTGTCCTGAACAAATCCTTCCGAAGTTCCCCAGGTTCTGAAAATTGTTCCGTCAATCTTCTTATTTTCTACCCACTGCTTGCTGAGGTTCTGATATTCAGTTGCGATTGTAACCTTGCCTTTGAGGATTTTTTCAAAATCACGAGCTTCTGGAATAGCGGCAACAATTCTTACCGGGTCAAAGCCCAAATCCATAATTTCTACAACCTGGTCCTGAACACCGTTTTCGTAAACCCAGTCTTTACCGCTGAAACCTACATCAGCTTTATTGTTTGCCAAAAGAAGGCTTGTAATCTGTGGTTTTACAACCTGAAAAGCTAAATCTTTCTGGTTTGTTGTTGGAAAATACTGTCTGTCAGGAAGATAGATAGAAATCCCTACGTCATTCAACAATTCATAAACAGATTCGTAGATTCTTCCTTTTGCCAATAATATTTTTAATTTATCCATTTTATTCTCCTGTATATACACTTATGCAACTGCTAGCAATTTATTAAAAAAAAACAATGTTTATCTACATTGTATAATAGAATAATTTTGACACTAAATCAATTATTAGCAAAAAAGTCATTTATCTGTGTGACAATTGAAAGCGGCCTGTAAATCAACTGATAATTTTCGTTTGTCATTTTTACGCAAGATTGAATTGAAGAAGCTGTAATCATTTTTGTATATGAATCCAGCATTTCCTTTTGTCTGGTCATTAAAAGAACAGGCAGCTTTGACGGAAGTCTTGCAAAATCCATATTTCTTGCACCCCTGCATAAGTTTGCCTCTGATTCAATTTCTTCTTTTCCATATCTTCTTGCAATGAGTTTTTCTTCAACTACATCAAAATAATTACTCATCACATCTGTTGCAAAAAGCTGCTCATACATTACAAGCTCCATCCGTATAAAACCGCTAATCGACATAAACTTATGTAAAAGTCTTTTTTGATTTTCATACATTTTTGCAACAAGATAACTCTGCTTTTCGGTAAAATCTGCATTGTCATAATATTCGCTTATCAGAGCTGGGGTAATCATATCAAAGCCTATAAGTGCCTTTACTTCTTCCGGGTAATTATTTAAATATGAAGCGGCGTAAAGTCCAGAGGCAGCAATGCTCATTAAAATAAAGGAAGAATCTGATTCAGAGACACCTTTATCGCCTTTATTCTCTTTATCTGCAAGTTTATTCTGAGTAACAAAAGAATGAAGCTCCGAAATAATATTTTCAACTGTACGTTCCTCTTTTGTATTGTCACTAAAGCCCTGTCCAAAATAATCTATTACAATCACTTTATAATTTTCTGCCAGATGATCTGCAAGTGGTCTTAAAGAAAGTGTAGGAGAAGGATCTTCCAAATCTCCAAGAATCAGAATTGTATCTTCTCCTTCTCCCGTGATATAGGAAGCCATATTTTTGCCGTCAATATTTGTGTAGCTGATAAAATCATCGCTGTATTTTTTTATGCTTTCTGCACTTTTCTTTGTTTTGATATGGCTTGTAATAGAAAAATATCCTGCTGCCAGGACAAAAAGAATTATTATGATTTTCAAAAGGCGTTTAAGAAACTTTCCAATGTATTGTGTATATGATTTTCCAATAATAAATTGCGGAAGCTTTGCTCTTAAAAGCTTTATTCCATAAGCAAGCGGAATTGTGAGAATAAAAATTGCAGCCGAGTATAAAATTGGATTTTTAATATAGAATATTGGTTCAAGATATCCTATAAACTTTGCTGCAAATATTTCTACAAAAAGCACATGAACCAAATAGATTTCAAGCGTCATTCCCCCAAGAAAAGAGAAAACTTTATTTTCAAACTTTACTTTCATGCTTAAAAAAGTAATGGTCAGGCAGAAAAATATAGTGCTTATAATCTGCGTGATTGTATGAAAGTCTGTGTAGTGTCTTTTTTCATCAAGGCAAATAATAAGCAGAAGTGCCAGAATGATTGTAGTGATTAAAAATACCGGCAGCCAGTGCTTTTTAGTAAGGCTGCAAATCTTTTCATCATATTTAGCAAAAAAGATTCCTATTGGGAAAGCGATTATGCTGTTATAAAGATAGGTTTCTGCATAAAGAAGGCGGCATAGAAGACAGTATAAAAGAGTGAGGCAAAGCAGGACAATTTCAGGGGATTTTTTTATATGTTTAAAGCAAAAATAAAAGGCGCAATATAATGCAACTATTACAAAAATAAACCAGCTGTAGGTGCTTGCAGGAAAGCCTGGTTCTCCCCTTGAAAGTCGTGCAAACTGAAAAAGCAAATCTGTTATAAAAAAACTGATTGCAATTGGAATTATGTGCTTGCTTAAAAAGCCCTCAAGGTAATTGGTTTTAGAAATAAAGCTTTTGTATAAACCATAACCAGAACAGAAGAAAAAGTAGGAAACAAAAAGATAACCAATGCTTTTAAAAGGTAAAAGAATATTTGCAGGGTGCGCAGGCATTTTTAGGGCTATATGATGCAGGATAATCAAAAGAGAAAAAAGTCCAAGAATGTTTTTTGTCTGAGACAGCCCCATATAATTTTCATTAAAAGTTTTTTTATTCACGCCTTCTTTTTTTTTCACGCCTTCTTTTTTTTTTCACGCCTTCTTTTTTATTCATACTTGAAACCTCTCTTTTATTATTGATTATAAAATATTATCTTTAAAAATTAAACCTTTTGCTTTATAATATGACTTTATAAATAATTAACTTTTTAAGGATAAATAAAAAATGCCGATTACCAAATATCTTGAAAGAAACGCAGAACTTTATGGAAAAGACTGTGCACTTGTAGAATTAAACCCGGAAGAAAAAGATTCATTCCGCAAAATCTGGAAGGAATACGATTTAACCCAGTCGGAACCACATCTTCCATACCGAAGAGAAATTACCTGGAAAATCTTTAATGAAAAAGCAAACCGCTGTGCTCACTATCTTTTGGAGCGTGGTGTACGAAAAGGTGATAAGGTTGGAATCCTTCTTATGAATTGTCTTGAATGGCTGCCAATTTATTTTGGTATTCTTAAGATTGGCGCTCTGGCTGTTCCTCTTAATTTCCGTTATGCAAGTGATGAAATTGAATATTGTGTAAATCTTGCTGATGTTTCTGTTTTGATGTTTGGTCCAAAGTTTATTGGCCGAATTGAAGCAATTTACGAAAAGATTATTGCCCACCGCCTTTTAATTTATGTTGGCGAAGGTGAATGTCCATCTTTTGCAGAAGACTATTTTATGTCTGCAATGAACTATTCTTCCGAAAATCCTGATTTTGATATTACTGATGATGATTATGCGGCTATTTATTTTAGTTCAGGTACAACTGGATTCCCAAAGGCAATTCTTCACAAGCACCGTGCCCTCATGCATTCAGCTGCCTGCGAACAGAATCATCACGGACAGAAAAAGGATGACTGTTTCCTTTGTATTCCACCGCTCTATCATACAGGTGCAAAAATGCACTGGTTCGGCTCTCTGATTAGTGGCGGTAAGGCTGTTCTTTTGCGTGGTACAAAACCTGAACACGTTCTTAAAGCTGTAAGTGATGAAGGTTGTACAATCGTCTGGCTGCTTGTACCTTGGGCTCAGGATATTTTGAATGCCCTTGACCGCGGTGAAGTTAAAATTGCAGATTACAAGTTGGATCAGTGGCGTCTTACTCACATGGGAGCCCAGCCAATTCCTAAAAAGCTTGTTGAAGACTGGCTCAAATACTTCCCTAATCATGATTATGATACAAACTATGGTCTTTCTGAATCAATCGGACCAGGCTGTGTACACCTTGGTGTTGGAAATATTAACAAGGTTGGTGCAATCGGTATTCCTGGTTATGGCTGGAAAACCCGTATTGTTGATGAAAACCGCAAGGATGTTAAGCAGGGCGAAGTTGGTGAGCTTGCTGTATTTGGTCCTGGCGTTATGTGCAAATACTACAAGAATCCGGAAGCTACAGCAGAAGTACTTGATGATGAAGGCTGGCTCTATACTGGTGACGTTGCAATGCAGGACGAAGACGGCTTTATCTGGCTGGTTGACCGCAAAAAGGATGTTATCATTTCTGGTGGAGAAAATATTTATCCAGTTCAGATTGAAGACTATCTGCGCAAGATGAATCAGATTAAGGATGTTGCCGTTATTGGCCTTGCAGATAAACGTCTTGGTGAAATTGCTGCTGCCGTAATTGAAGTAAAAGAAGGCTTTACTCTTACAGAAGAAGAAGTAAACGATTTCTGCCTTGAATTACCACGTTACAAACGACCACGAAAGCTGATTTTTGCTCCAGTTCCACGTAATCCAACCGGCAAGATTGAGAAGCCAAAATTACGTGAAAAGTACAGAACAGTTGACCCGTTTGCTTCCATGCGTGAGGATTAATTTTTTACTTTAAATAAAAGCACGGAGATTAAAGATTAGACTTGAAATCTCCGTACTTTTGTAATATTATTACAGCATGATTCAAAGAGAAATTGCTTCTGAAATAAAGAAGGCCATGTCAGAATATCCGGCTGTAACGCTTTATGGACCACGCCAGTGTGGAAAAACTACACTGGTGCAGAATTTATTTCCTTCATATTCCTATGCAAACCTTGAAGAAACACAGACCCGCCTTTTGGCACAAACTGACCCTGAAGAGTTTTTCGTAAAATTCCCAGAGCCGGTAATAATTGACGAAATTCAGCGTGTTCCCGATTTGCTGAGTACCGTTCAGGTGCATATAGACAAAAATCACAAGGCAGGGCAGTTTCTTATTACAGGAAGCCAGCAAGTTCCATTAAAAAAAGCCGTTGCACAGTCTCTGGCAGGGAGAACTGCAATTATTCAAATGTTGCCTCTTTCACTGCCAGAGCTTCATTCTGCTGGGATAGATTTGGAACGTGATGTTCAGCTTGTTGCAGGCTTCATGCCGTTTCTGTTCAAGGAAAAAGGTCATTCGCCGGAAACTTTTTACAGGAGCTATATAGACACCTATCTTGAGCGTGATGTTGCGGGAATACAGGCGGTTCAGGATATGAGCAAGTTTATCAGTTTCCTGAAATTGCTTGCAGGGCGAATCGGGCAGTTGGTGAACAATTCTGCTCTTTCCGTTGATGTGGGAGTAAGCAGCACGACAATAAATTCCTGGCTTTCGATTCTGGAAGCATCTCATATTATTTATAAGCTTCAACCTTGGTACACTTCAAGAACAAGTCAGATTGTGAAAACTCCAAAGATTTATTTTTGTGACACCGGTATTGCCGCTAATCTTTTGGGAATAGAAACTCCAGCGCAAATGACGCGGGATCCTTTGCTCGGCAATCTGTTTGAGAATATGGTTGTGATGGAAGCGGTTAAGCAGTGTTATAATGAAGGACGGAAAGCCGACTTATACTTTTTCAGGAACAGCAACGGTCTTGAAGTAGATCTTATCCGTAAACGAAGGAATTTCTTGGATTTGTTTGAGATAAAAAGCGGAAAAAGCATGGACAAGAAGTACGGTAACAACATGAAAAATTTCTGGCAGCATTTCCCTGAGTTTAATGAAAATACTGAAAAGACAGGTACTGTCATTTATTCGGGCGAAAATGTACCTTCATTCTGTGGATGTTCGTATATACATTATAGAAATACGGCTGAATTCTTCAAAAATGATGAAGAAAAATTTATTTTGAATTTTTAAATTATACATAGAAATACTTCTTTGCTTCCTTTGGCGTTTTATATTGAATTCTGCATTTTCAGTGTTATAATTTTTATATGGCGATTTTTCTGCCACCAAAAAATTATGATTTTTCTCGCAAGCAAGCCCGTGTTATTATGAAGTACACTTCATTACTGCACGGGCTTTAAATATTTTAAATCATTCGGACGGAGGTATGTTGAATGAGAAAGTTTGAGAAGATTGCCATATCGAGCACAGCAATGACAGGTAAACTTGTCGCTCTGTTGGCAGTATTTGCACTGATGTTTGGAATTGTTTCGTGCAAGAACAATGTAGATGAGCCAGAAAAGCCTGTTTATTACACAGTTACATTTGATTCTGATGGTGGAAGCTCGGTTGAGGCACAAAATATTGAAAGTGGAAAGACAGCTGATAAGCCTACAGACCCGACCAAGGCCGGCTATGATTTTGGAGGCTGGTATAATGGAGCTTCTGTATTTGATTTTACAAAGCCAGTCACAGAGAAAATCACTCTGAAGGCAAAATGGACTCTACATACATTCACAATCACATACAATCTTGACGGTGGAACAAACAACAGTGAAAACCCCGCAACCTACACGATTGAAGATGAAATTACACTAAAGAATGGAGAAAAAACAGGCAGAATGTTCAGCGGATGGTTCAACGAGAATACAAAAGTCACTAAGATTGCTAAAGGAACAACAGGTGACTTAACGCTTACTGCAAAGTGGGATTTGGCAACATACGATGTAACGCTCAACGTAAATGGCGGAACGATTACAGAAGGTAAAAATGTTACGACCTACACTTATGGCACAGCAGCAACTCTCCCAACTGCAGACGACATTACGAGAACTGGTTATAAGTTTGAAGGATGGTTTACTTCGAACGATAACGGAACAACGCTCACAGGTGATGCTGTAACCGAAATTACCGCAACAGACACTGGAAACAAGGTTTTCTACGCCAAGTGGAGTCTAATCTCTTATACTATCACCTACAACAATATTGGAAGCGGCCTGACAAACCCAAATCCTGCAAACTACACGGTAGAGGACGAAATCACGCTTGTGGAAATCGAAAAAGAAGGTTATGACTTTGCCTGGTATGATGCTGCGGAAGGCGGAAATGTTATCACAAAGATTACAAAAGGCTCTACTGGCGTAAAAACACTTTGGGCAAGATGGACGGCGATAGAGTACACAATAATTTTTTAAAAGTAGCTTCAATAAAGATGGCGCAGAATTAAATGGAATGTACGACGCGGAAACAAACGGAAACAATCTGATTTCTTCCAATAACCAGTATACATATAAAATCGAGCACGATACCGGCGACAAGATATTCTGGGTACGATGGAATCTGAACACATATACCATCACCTACGAGGGGCTTCCAAACGGAGTGGAGAACCCTAACACCGTAACCACATTCACCGTCGATGACCTGCCGATACGCCTTGTGCGCCCGACGAGCGATGATAAAGTCTACTGGTGGGAACTCAATTATACCTATTATGACTCTACCCTGTATGCAGGTAAAGACAATATACAAATTTGTCAAAACATAACTGCAACCGCACATGAAATTGTTATCAGCAAGATTTCTTTACAAAGAGGATATGATATAAATTCCATACTCAGAAACGACCTGAATGCACAAAATGCGACATCATTCAGAAAAAACGACACCGAACCTGAAAGTGCAAGCTTTTATCTTGACGAAACAAAACTTGTTCCCGTATGGTACGATGCAGAAAGCTATACTATCTATTATTATGTTCAGGAAGGAGGAAAACTTTGTCTGAATGCAAATTCGAATGAAATGTTCGGCTATATGAGAGAATTGGAATATATAGAGCTTTCTGATTTTGACACAAGCAATGTCACGAATATGAATAGAATGTTCGACTGTTGTACCGCTCTCACTTCTCTTGATTTGAGTAACTTTGACACAAGCAAAGTTACGAATATGTCTGAAATGTTTAGCAGCTGTAGCTCTCTCACATCTCTTGATTTGAGCAGTTTTAATACAAGTAAGGTAACGAATATGTCTGGTATGTTCGCAGGAAGCAATGCCCTCACATCTCTCGATTTGAGTAACTTTAACACAAGTAATGTAAAGGATATGAGTCGGCTGGTATCTGGATGTAAGGCCCTTTCTTCACTTGATTTGAGCAACTTTGACACAAGCAGTGTTACTGATATGACTGGAATGTTCAACTATTGCAATGCACTTACTTCACTTGATTTGAACAACTTTGACACAAATAGTGTTACTAACATGTCCAAAATGTTCAACGAATGTAATGCTCTCGCTTCGCTTGATTTGAGTAATTTCGATACAGGCAAGGTTACGAATATGTCCTACATGTTTAATTATTGCTATGCTCTCACATCGCTCGATTTAAGCAGTTTTAACATAAACAATGTTACTACTATGTTAAACATGTTCTTCTTTTGCTATAATCTTACCACAATCTATGTCGCACCTGGCACGGATTGGTCAGCTTCCGAAACTCTTACAGACAGCGGATATATGTTATACTGTGCTAGTCTCACCGGCGGTGCAGGCACAAAATTCGACAGCAACAATACCGACAAAACTTACGCCCGTGTAGACGGTGGTACTGATTCTCCGGGGTACTTCACGGTGAAAGAATAAGCACAAACTGTATCGAAGCTTTATTCGCCCGAAAAGCAGTCCCTAAATGTCAAAGTGGACTGCTTTTTTTACACATTTTTATTAAAGTGTGGTATATTATAAGCAGGAGGCAGAAAATGATTGCGATTCCATACAAAAAAAAGCAGAACTTTTTGGCATAAAAATTCTGCCCAAAAAGAAAGAAAAAAAGTTTTCACATAGGGCACAGAAAAAACTTGATGCTCTTAATGCTGTGGTGGGCATAATTCCTTCTGATGTTGATACTGATAAATTATTAGATGAACGAAGGCTGTCTAAATGAGAGTTCTTATTGATACAAATATTATTATCGATATACTGCAAAACCGACAGCCTTTTTTTAATGGGTCCTTTGATTCTGTTCAGCTAGCATTTCTCCAGTAAAAGCAATTGAACCAATGGATTTTATTACGATTCTCGGTAAATAATTTTTTTACAAAAATGCAGATTCCCATGTTATAATTTTTATATGGCGATTTTTCTGCCACCAAAAAATGATGATTTTTCTCGCAAACAAGCCTGCATTGTTATGAAGTACATTTCATTTCAGTACGGGCTTTAAATATTTTAAATCATTCGGACGGAGGTGTGTTGAATGAGAAAGTTTGAAAAGATTGCCGTATCGAGCACAGCAATGACAGGTAAAATTGTCGCTCTGGTGGCGGTATTTGCACTGATGTTTGGAATTGTTTCGTGCAAGAACAATGTAGATGAGCCGGAAAAGCCTGTTTATTACACAGTTACATTTGATTCTGATGGTGGAAGCTCGGTTGAGGCACAAAATGTTGAAAGTGGAAAGACAGCTGATAAGCCTACAGACCCGACCAAGGCCGGCTATGATTTTGGAGGCTGGTATAATGGAACTTCTGCATTTGATTTTACAAAGCCAGTCACAGAGAAAATCACTCTGAAGGCAAAATGGACTCTACATGCATACACAATCACATACAACGGTGTTGAAAGCGGCATGACAAATCCAAA
>CADCLG010000011.1:51217-127069 GCA_902802305.1 uncultured Spirochaetaceae bacterium | reverse complement strand
ACGGTGCAATTGATGCACCTCTGGATTCTGGAGTAATTCCATGAAATTTACTGTGCTGACCTTATTTCCAGATATTGTTAAGGCTTTTTTTGAAAACTCAATCATGGCCAAGGCAGTAGAAAAGGAAATTATTGCTTACGATCTGGTGAACATCAGGGATTTTGCGACTGATAAACACCATACCTGTGATGACGGAACGTACGGAGGTGGAGCTGGCCAGTTGATGATGCCAGAGCCCCTTGGAAAAGCACTTGATAGTGTAAATGCCCGCAAGAAGTTTGTTATTTATGTTACACCGAGCGGAAAACAGCTTACACAGAAGGTTGCTGAAGAACTTAGTCACAAAGACGAGCTTGTTTTTATCTGCGGAAGATACGAAGGTATTGACCAGAGGATTATCGATTCTTATGTTGACGCTGAAATCTCTATCGGGGATTATGTAATGTCTTCCGGTGAAGTTGCGGCAACAGTTGTGATTGATACAGTGTACAGACTTGTAGACGGTGTTATTTCACATGAATCACTTGAAGAAGAGTCTTATTGTGACGGACTTTTGGAGTACCCCCAATATACTCATCCTGAAGAATGGAAGGGTATGAAAGTACCGCCGGTTTTACTGAGCGGAAACCATGAGGAAATCCGAAAGTGGCGGCTTAGAAAAAGATTGATGAAAACTATGGCAAACAGACCTGATTTAATTAGTTCTGCCCGCCTGAAAGGTCAACTATCTGAAGAAGCCGAAAAGATGATTGAGGAAATAACAGAGACTGTCTTTTTGAAGACGCAGAAAAAAAAGAAGCGTTCTAAAAAGAGTAACGGTTAGGAGAATTGTCATGGATTTGATTAAAACTATTGAAGAAACCCAGAGACGTCCTGGTGCTCAGGATTTTAATATTGGTGATACAGTAAAAGTTTACTTCAAAATTATTGAAGGTAAAACAGAACGTATCCAGGTTTACGAAGGTATTGTAATCTGTAAAAAGAATGAAGGTGCCCGCCAGACATTTACTGTTCGCAAGATTTCTTACGGCGTAGGTGTTGAACGTGTATTCCCTTATAACAGCCCTCGTATTGTAAAGGTTGACGTTGTTCGTCCTGGTAAAGTACGCCGCGCTAAGCTTTACTACTTACGCGATAAGATCGGTAAGGATGCTAAAGTTAAGACACGTGTTGGTGGAAAAGTTAAGGCTGAAATGGAAGCTCGTAACGCACGTGCAGCAGCTGCAGCTAAGGCTAAGGAAGAAGCAGCACTCGCAGCAGCAGCCGCAGCTGAAAATCAGAACGCTTCAAACTAAAATAAAACTTTTTAATTAGAATTTTGTAAAAATCGGACAGCAAATCTTTTGCTATCCGATTTTTTTTTGTACAATTTATCTGTGAACGCTAACGGTATTATAGTCCGCACAAATCAATTACTCACAAACGGAATAAAATCTCAGTTTTTAAAAAATGGAAGCCAGGTTTTAGTTCGTGTTCTTAGCCAGCTTCCGAATGGAAAATACGAAGGTTCTGTAGCCGGCGTAAGAATAAATTTTTCTTCAAATAAACCCCTGCTTCCTGGCTCTTCTTTTACCGCAAATGTCCTTGCAAAAAATGGTGTAATACAATTGGTTCCTAAGCAGACTGGCTCAATTCAGCCACAAAATCAGCAGAATCCGCTCCAGAATCAATTTCAATTACAGAATAACATCCTGCAAAATGAAAATCTTGCGTCTTTACTCAGCTCACTGGGGTTACCAGCTGATTCTCTTTCTGTAAATCTTCTTCAGCAGATGCAGCAGCTTGAAATGAAGTTTGATCTTTCTCTTTTGGGGAAAATCCGTAATCTTGCCCTGCGAATTAAAGGAAAAGAAAAACTTGCCTCCCAATTGCTTATGATTCTTGCAGAAAAAGGTCTTGAAGCCGATAAAGAAAGCCTTGAAAAATTGCTCAATGAACTTTTTGGAGATTATGAAAAGGAAGAAAATCAAAGTAATCATCAAAATGCACAAAAGAACCTGATGTCACAGCAGGAAAACAATCATCAAAAAGTCGAAAAAGAGAAAAAAAATGATTATGAACTTTTAAATGACTTTAATTCAAAAAAAGGAAAGTGGTATTTTCTTCCATTTGAAATAATTAATCTCTCGCAGCTTGCAAATCAAAATCTTGGGAAAGGCCTGATTAAGCTGCTTTACAATGGAGATAATTCAAAGCTTTTAATGACCAATCTTGACTGTACATATAACAACAAAAATTATCTTTTCAACCTCTTTTTTGAACCGACTCAAGCTGGAAATAAAATCACTTCACTTGCCGTAAACATAAATCCTGTAGAAGCGAATGAAAGAGAAATCATTATCAGCAAATTAAAAGAGGCCTTTTTGAAAAAAAATGTAAAGCTTGACGTATTCTGGGCAGATAAAGAAAAACTGGAAGGTTCAGCCTGCGGATTTGAATCAATTTTTTCTGTTGAGGGGGAAGCCTGATGTCTGCTGAAAAAGAAAAAAAAGCTCTTGCCTTAAAATATCCTGATGGAGTAGAGGCCCCTTTTATAACTGCCAAGGGTTCAGGCTATCTGGCAGAAAAAATCCTAGAAGCCGCCAAAGAAAATAAAATTCCCGTCAAGGAAGATCAGAATATAATAAATCTGCTGGACAGTCAGGAGCCTGGAAGTATGATTCCCGAAAATGTCTGGGAAGCTGTCGCAATCTTATTTGCTTTTATTTTGAAGGATTCGGAGAAAAAATGAATACAAAAACAAAAGGTGATGCAGGTGAAGATAGGGCAGCCTTGTATCTTGAAGAGAAAGGATTTAAAATAATTGCCCGAAAATGGCGGACAAGAAGCGGAGAAATTGATATAATAGCAGAAAAGGATGATTATCTTGTGTTTTTTGAAGTAAAAACCTTACCAAAGGGCACAAGTGACATGCTTTTGAGGGAATTAAATCAAGAGAAACAGCAAAGAATTTTAAAAACGTCTAAACGTTTTCTGTTAAATCATCGACAATATAATGAGAGTTACATCCGATACGATGTGATTGTTATTGATATGCCGGGGTATCCTCCAGTGTATCATATTGAAAATGCTTTTATGGAATAATGGGATGGGGTCTTTATGGTTTCTAGTGCTAGTTCTTCAACAACATTAGTTCTTGAAAAAACGGAAGAAGAACAGTTATCTCCGCGTATTTTAGAATTAAGGAAAAAAATATACAACGAGGATTATCTCAACAATGCTATTCAAAGGATTGCACAGGTAATCAGTAATAAGCTTGTTGAAAATCCCGAAGAATTAAAGTTTAGGGATGTTTATTAAGCTTTAGAGGTGAATTATTATGGATAAAAATCGTCGAAATAAAAAATATTCAAACTGGAACAACCAGAAAAATAATAATAATCAGCAGAATCAAAAAAATCAGGAACCAAAAAAGAACCTACAGTTTAATCATACTTTTTATGAAGACGAAAAAGCCCGAAAAGAAAGACAGAGGGTTATTCAGGAGATAAAAGCAAGAGAAGTTATCTGCCCAAAATGTGGACAGGTTATTTTAGATGTAGCTAGTGCAATGGCAGATAAAAATACAGGTGCACCGGTTCATTTTGAATGTGTGCTTGCAGAAATTGAAAAAAACGAAAGCATAGGACAGAACGAAAAAATAGCATATATAGGTCAGGGACGTTTTGGTGTTCTTTATTATGAAAATATCCGTGATCAAAAGCATTTTCAAATCAAAAAAATCATTGAATGGGAAGATAAAGAACGTAATTCTGAATGGCGTGATGAATTAAGTTCCGTTTACAGCAAAATAGATTAAATCTTACATTTACGTTATCATATCCTGGTTATGGATGCTTCTCTTTTAGAAATAACTCTTCTTTGTAAGGTTGTTGATAATTTTGGTGATATTGGTGTTGTCTGGCGTCTTTGCAGACAACTAAAAAAAATCAGGCCTGATTGTACAGTAAATCTTATCACAGATAATCTTGAAGTTTTTAATAAAATCAATGATTCCGTAAAAATTAAAATTCCTTGTCAGGCTGTAGAAAATATTAATGTTTATGATTGGAATGATTATGATTATTGTTACAATTGTTTCAGACAGAATGATGGTGAAAAACTTTCGATAATCTTAGAATGTTTTCAATGTGGCCGTCCTGACTGGATGGAAAAAATCCTTTTTGAAGACAAATTAAATCGCACAGTAAATGTTGTAATGATTGATTATCTTACCGCAGAAGATTACGCAGAAACATTCCATTGTTTAAAATCCCTTACTCGAAGTGCAAAAGTACAGAAGGTTAATTTTATGCCTGGCTTTACTTCCAAAACTGGCGGATTAATTATAGATGATAAGTGGAAAGTCCTTTCTGAATACAATAAAAAAGGTCCGGCTTTTGTATTTACTTATGAAAGAAATTGGCAGGGGCTTGCTTCTGCACTTGAAGAATGGTGTAAAAAGTCTCCAGAAAAACAGGTTCTTCTTGCTCAAGGCAGGGGCTTTGATTCTTTTAAGAAAGCATGGTTGGAAAAGTGTAAAAAATCACCTGAAAAGCTTGTGGAATTGCCTTATCTTAATCAGAATGATTGGGACAAAACCTTAAAAAAATGCTCTGTACTTTTTATTCGTGGTGAAGAAAGCATGAGTCGCGCCTGTCTTTCGGGGATTCCTTTTGTCTGGCACGCTTATCCTCAGAGTGATGAATATCAGCTGGTGAAGGTAAATGCTCTTCTTGGAAGAATGAAAGAATATTTTTCTGACAGCCTTTTTTCACTTATAAAACGCGTCTGGCTGGATTTTAATTCTCCTGAAAATCAGATTTCTTCAATGGAATTAAAGCAGGCAACCTTAGACTTTCTTAATAATCTTGATGATTTGCAGAAAGGTTTTTCGGATTTTGCCATCAGTCTTCAAAAAAATGGTGACTTAGTCTCTAACCTGATGACTTTTATTGAGAAAAATATTATAATGAGCACTAATATACTTTGAATTAATTTATTTTTAGAGGTTTTATATTATGTTAATGACATCACAGTTAAAAGTTGGAACAGCATTTATTTATGAAGGAAATGCTCTTATCGTACAGAAAATGTTAGGTCAGCGCTCTGGTCGTGCAGGAATGGTAACAAGCTTCCGTGTAAAGAATCTTGTAACAGGTTCAACAATGGATCTTGGTATTGATGCTGGTGAAAAGTTTGATGAAGTAGACCTTGAACCACACGTAACAAAGCTTTCTTATATCGACGGCGACACATTCGTATTCATGGATCAGGATACTTACGAACAGTTTGAACTTGGAAAAGATGATTTAGGTGACTATGCCGGATATATCACTCCTGATGATGACCTTGAAATTAACCTTACATTCTACGAAGGAAAACCAGTAGGTATTGACCTTCCTGTACGCGTTACAAGAACAGTAACTTACTGTGAACCAGGTGTAAAAGGTGATACATCTGGAAAATCTTTGAAACCAGCTACACTTGATACAGGAATCGAAGTTCGCGTTCCATTGTTCATCAATACAGATGACAAAATCGTAATCGATACACGTGACGGTTCATTCCTCGAAAGAGCTAAAAACTAATCTATCTGGTCTGGTATGATTACAATTGTTTTAGGTGTATTATTCATTGCTTTTGCAGTTTTTGCAGTTATCCCGGCAGGACCTTTAGCATGGGGTGCAGACGTAATTTCTTTTTTGAAAGGCTGTGCCCCTGTTCTTGCGATTTTCATGGGATTTATATGCTTTTTTGTTGGTGCTGCTGATATAAAAGATAAAAAAGAAGCAAAAGAAGAAGAAGAAGCCGCCGAAGAAAATGCCTCGGGCTCGTATTGACCAGAATCCTAAAAATTGGTAATATAATTTACCCCGTGAAAGGATTTTGGACTGCTCATCTAAAATCTTTTAGTGATAATAAGTCAGATGCAGAGACTTTGACTCACAAATAACTTTTAATATTTTTTGATAGAAAGGTATATCATGGAAACTATTTTCGTAAAAGAATACGAACAGCCTCGTAAGTGGTATGTAATTGATGCAGCTGGAAAACCTATGGGTCGTGTTGCAGCAAAAGCAGCAGCTGTTGTTCGTGGTAAAAACAAGGTTACATTTACAAAGAACCAGAATATGGGTGATTACGTAGTAATTATTAATGCAGACAAAGTTGCTTTGACTGGTGGTAAAGAAACAAAGAAAATTTATTATCATCATACAGGTTTTGTTGGCGGACTTCGTGCTCAGACTTATGAGAAATTGGTTGAAAAACATCCTACAGATCCTTTGAAAAAAGCTGTAGCCGGAATGCTTCCACATGGACGTTTAGGACGTGCGTTGCTTGATAATGTTAAGATTTATGTTGGTTCAGAGCATCCACATGCTAGTCAGAACCCTCAGCCACTTGAAGTATAAGGTTAGGAGTGTAGAGTAATGGTTAAAAATATTGCTATTGGAACAGGTAGAAGAAAGACTGCTGTTGCTCGCGTTTTTGTTCGCGATGGTTCTGGAAAAATTGTAGTTAATGGTAAAGATGTAAAGGATTATTTCGACACTGATTCACAGGTTCAGCTTGTTCGTCAGCCTTTACTTGTTACTTCAATGGATAATAAATATGATATCCTTATCAACGTACAGGGTGGTGGTTTGAACGGTCAGGCTGCTGCTTGCTTGCATGGTATTTCTCGTGCTCTTGTTCAGATTGATCAGGATTCAAGAACTTCATTGAAGGCAAACGGATATCTTACTCGAGATTCACGTATGGTTGAACGTAAGAAGTACGGTCAGCGCGGTGCTCGTAGAAGATTCCAGTTCTCTAAACGTTAGTTTATACTTCCGTTTTACAAAAGACAGTCAATTTTTGGCTGTCTTTTTTTTATCTCTCAAGTTATTTTAGAATTGTCGGAGCTGGTAAAATCATTGTATATTTAATGTATGACTATAAAATCCATTAAAGAAACCTTTTATGACGGAATGTTTAAAATTCAGGCAGTTGAAAATGAGGAAGAGCTTGCTTTTTTTGTGCGCGATGAATATCTGCCGGAAATAAATATTTATGATATTCTTCCTGGTTCTGTTTTTGATGAAGTGCTGTCTGGTCAATTGATGGATGCCGGTCTTTCTTGCGCAGCAGAATTAAATGCTGTTGAATATCTTTCACGTGCTGAACAGAGTCGTTCTGGTTTATTACGCAAACTTCTTCAGAAAAAATACGAAAAAAAATATATTGAAAGTGCCCTGGATTTTCTAGAGCAAAAAAACTATCTTTCCGACAGCCGTTTTTCCCGAGCCTGGCTAAACACCCGTAAAATCAATCATTATGAAGGCCCTTCAAAATTATGCGCTGAACTTCAAGCTCGCGGAATTGATAAAGCTACTGCCGAAGCTGCTGTGTCAGATTTTTTTACCGAAAATGACGAATACGATATCTGTCGTAAAGCCCTGGAAAAACAAATCTCAAAAGGTAAAAAGGAGGAAAAACTTATTGCTTCAATGCTGCAGGCAGGCTTTTCTTACAAGATGATTAGAGATGTAATGGCGGAATAAAAAAAGAAGACACAATATCAGGGGAAGTTTTTGTATACAAATCCAATGGATTCCAGTATCAGGGCTTGTTTAGAACACAGAATAACGAAGTATCTTAACTATTTTATCTTTTTCTGTTAATCTATTCCTATGTTAGAAGAATTAAAAATACCAATCGAAGAGTTGCGTGAAGAAATTATGAATGTTTGGGGGCGTCTTTGACTCCGCTTCCATTGACAAATCAATCGAAGAAAAAAACAAACTGACAGAAGCCCCTGGCTTTTGGGATGACCATGAAGCTGCTGAAAAGGTCATGGCTCAAATCAGAAGATTAAAGAACAGGGTAGAGCCTTGGCGTAAAATCATTGCAGATTTAGACGATATAGATGCAATGTATGAACTTGCTGCTGAATCAGGAGATCCGGCAGACGAAGATGAAGTTCGCCAGATGTATGAAGCCGCCAAAAGTAATTTTGAAAAACTGAATATCCTCAATCTTCTTTCTGGAGAAGTTGACCAGAACGATGCCTTTTTGACAATTCATGCTGGGGCTGGTGGAACAGAAGCCTGTGACTGGGCCTTTATGCTTAGCCGTATGTATTTGCGTTGGGCTGAACGACATGGTTATAAAACCGAAGTTATGGATGAGCTTGAGGCTGAAGGTGGAATAAAATCAATTACTATTCAGGTTTCGGGTGAGTTCGTTTATGGTTACTTAAAAGGAGAAGGTGGAATCCATAGACTTGTAAGAATCAGTCCTTTTGATGCAAATGCCAGACGTCATACTTCTTTTGCTTCTGTTTATGTTTATCCTGTTCTGGATGATACAATTGAAGTTGAAATTAAACCTGAAGATTTAAGAGTTGATACTTACAGAGCAGGTGGAAAGGGCGGTCAGCACGTTAATAAAACTGACTCTGCTGTTCGATTTACTCATATTCCAACAGGTATTGTTGTTGCTTGTCAGACAGAACGAAGCCAGATTTTTAACAGACAGGCTTGTATGAGCATGTTAAAAGCCCGGCTTTATGAATATTATCGTGAACAAAAGGAAAAGGAAAACTCTAAGTTTGCCGCAGAAAAGAAAGATATTTCTTTTGGTAGTCAGATTCGTTCTTATGTTTTCTGTCCTTACACAATGGTAAAAGACCATAGAACAAAATATTCTGTTGGAAACATTCAGGCTGTAATGGACGGTGAACTAGACGATTTTATGAATGCGTATCTTGTGGCTAAATGGAAAGGTCTTCCTATGGATGGTTCTGCCGATGATGAAGAAGTATAGCTTTTTAAATAAAAAGCTTTTTTCTGCATTAATAATTTTTTTTCTCGTAAGTAATTTTTTTTCAGCTGCTGATAAAAGTACGGCTTCATGGGTACTGGCAGCTGAAAAGTTTACCTATACCAATAAAACTGTTGATTCTCTTTATGATGCTATAGCTTCCCTTTTGCCAACAAGAATTTTAGGTAGTACGGGAAGTAATCTGTTTAGAACAGTTTATGTAGATGAATCCTATGAGCGCAATATCTATTCATTAAAAAATGAAAGAAGCTCTCTTTTTCTTCAATTATCTGGTGAAATCAAAAAGAGGGATGCCCTTGTACTTTCAAATTATGATAAACATAAGCTTAAAACAGAATTAAAAAAAGAGGATGAAAAAATAAACGAAATCAAAAAAAAACTTGATGAAAATATCACAAAACAAAAAGAAGAAAATGAGCTTCTTGCACAATTTTTGGAATCTGGTCAGGAAATAAATGAAAAGACACCTGAGAGTGAATTAGAAAAGTATGCTAACTTCTTTAAAAAATTTATTTATGAAAAACAGGACCAGGCAATTATAGAAGAGATTTCTTTTTATAAAAATGACATTTCTTCTCTTTATGAGGCAGGAAATGAAGCAAGGGCTGATGGCTATAAGAGTAATGCTTTTGAAAAAGAAATGCTGAATGCAAAAATAAATGGACTTATTTCTGGGGAAATTACGGTCTATGAAGAATATATTTATACTGCGGTTTCCCTCTATGTTTACCCGGGTGCAAAATATATTACAACTGTTTCCGAAGTAGGAACAATAGATGAATTGGATTTTATTGCAGAAAGCCTTGGGCAGCAGTTGATTCCGTCTTTGACTAATTCTATGCCAATTTCTTTGAAGGTTACAATAAATCCACCTCAGGCAGCTTCTTCTGCACAAATGTACATAGATGGAAATCTTATACAGAATCTTAATAATGAAGTGAACCTTGATTCTGGAGTTCATTTTATTCAATTTTCAGCTTCAAATTATAAATCAGCAGAAACTTCATATTTCTTTACAGGCAATAGAAAATATTTGATAGAAGTTAATCTTAAAGAACTTGTCCAGGGGCAAATGTACCTTACCACTGAAGCTCCAGATAATAAAAATAATTTTCTGTCAATAATTGGGGGATTATTTGAACCTGATTTAGAAAAAGAAAATGTTTCTTTTTATGCAAACGGTATTCAGACAGAAGAAAATGATGGAAAAGCAAAAATCCAGATTAACGGCGATTTAATATTAGGACAGTTCGTTTCAGAAAATGGAGAGTCGGGTTTTTATTATATTATGCCGGATCAGTCTATTTCAGAACAACTTTTATATGTAAAACCTGAGGTATTCAACCGTAATGATTATATAGAAAAACACAGAAGAAGAATGTACACTGCTTACAGCGGTCTTATCGTTTCTTTGATTCCATATTTTGTTACAAAGGGACAATATCAGAATCATCTGGCGGCCAGAGAAAATGATAAGGCTTTTATCTGGAATATAAGCAATAAAGTTGCAGCTGGTATTTCAATCGGCTGTGGAATCTGGTTTGTTTATGAAATGGTCAGATATTTTATGGCAGCAGATAGTGTTATTCCTCAAAAGGCGGAGGTAATCGGCAGGTATGTACCGCCTGTGGTTGAAGATAAGAATGTCGCAGAAGAAGTAACGGTGATAGAAGAAGAAATGGTAATAGAAGAAGTAGAGGAGAATAAAAATGAAGAAATCCTTCGGTGAAAAAATTAAGGCCTTGTTTTCAAAAAAATCAAGTGCAACAGACAGCTTTTATGAAGAACTTACAGATTTGCTTGTGGAAGGTGATGTAGGAGCAAAAACTGCCTTTGAAATAGTAGATCAGCTTGAAGAAATCTGTTCAAAAAATAAAATCAGGGAAGAAGAGGGAATTATTCTTGAATTAAAGAAGCTGCTTCTTTCATCTGTTCAGCAGGTCGAATTAAAACCAGAAGCTGACAAACAGAATGTCTGGATGGTTTTAGGTGTGAACGGGGTTGGAAAAACTACTTCTGTAGCAAAACTTGCAAAATGGTTTATGAATCATGGATGTAATAACGTGGTGCTTGCCAGTGCAGATACCTTCCGTGCGGCTGCAATTGAACAGCTGGCAATGCATGGTGAAAAAATTGGTGTTCGTGTTGTAAGTCATCAGCATGGTTCAGATCCTTCAGCTGTTGTTTTTGATGCCGCCGAAGCCTTGAAGGCAAAAGGTCCGGGACTTGTTCTTGCAGATACTGCGGGCCGTCTTCATAATAAGGAAAATCTTGTCCGTGAATTGCAGAAAATTGATAAGATTTGCAGAAATAAGGCGGATGAAGGCTGTTATAAAAAGATTATCGTTATAGATGCAACAACTGGTCAAAATGCTTTGAGGCAGGCAGAGGTTTTTAATGAGGCTGTTGGAATAGATGCTGTAGTAATGACAAAGTATGATTCTACTGCTAAAGGTGGTGTTGCTGTTTCAATTTGCAGGGAACTTAAAATCCCGGTTGCCTTTGTTTGCACGGGTGAAAAATATGATGATATCGGACTTTTTGATTCCGAAAAATATATCAATGAGTTTTTAGGATTATAGTTTTTGAAAAAATACGGTTTGTATATTCTTGCGCTGATTTCTGCAGGAGTTTTGCTAGTTTCATGTTCTCATAAAAAGATTTCATTTTCTAAGGAAACAACTGATGCTCAGAGAATGATTTTTTTTCAGGCAAGATATTCTAAAACCGGTAAAAAAGATGCTTCGCTGTCAAATAATTTGTATTATCCGCCGGCCTTAAATAAGTTTTTTTTCAGACACAGCATGAAAAACGGGGAATTGTGCTATCTTATTGAACTTTATGTCCCGGAATTCAAGGGATTAATAGACAGCGAGTCTTTTTCCTGGAATATTTATGATGACGGCAGCTGGGTTGATGAGACTGTTTTTTCTCTAGAGGAAGAAAGACTTGGTGCTGAACTCTTTGATTTAATGGAAAATACACTTGAGATTCCTTCTCCAATAGAAGAAAGAGAAATCTTAGAAAATGCCGACGATTCTGCTGCTTCTGAAGGAGCAGAGGAAACTGCTGAGACAGATAAAAACAGTGAAGTTGATGGTAGTGATGAAGCAGCTGGCTCTGACAAGATTCCTGAAGTTGCTCCGGTAGAAAGTCGAATCCTTGATGCAAAAAATCGTCTGAAAATCATGGAATATAATTCAGAAATTTTTCTTCCTCTTTCAAATAAAAAGAATTCCGTAATGGTTCATTTCTTTGAAAAAAAGGCTGTTAGATATTTTTACGATAATTTCTGCAGACTTGTAAAAAAAGAAGTCTGGACAATTACGGACATACAGAATTCAAAAATTGATAGTTCAGAAAGCTATTTGTATGATGAAAAAACAGGAAATATTATAAAAAGAGAAAGTATTTCTGATCAAAAAAGTGCTGTTCTCGAATACGACCAGGCAGGGAATTTAATTAAAGCTGAAAATTATATTCTTGATAAGGAAAATAAACTTCTAAATTCAAGTACAAGCTGGACCTATGACAAAAATAAAAGGCTTATAAGTGAAGAAAAACTTGAAAATCAATTTGACGGGGAAAAAATCATAAAATCAATTACAAAAAAAGAAGTTTATGAGTATAAAAGAGACACAGATAAAGATGGAAAAGAAAATCTTTTAAAATATGAATATTATGAGGATGGGGATTTGAAAATTCAGACCATTTATAGTGGCGAGAACTCTTATTCAACGTCAGTTTATTTTGAAAGAAATTATTCTGTTACATCATATTACGAAAATGATAAGAAAATCCGTGATGTGTATTATGTAGATGGAGTGGAAAGAAGGTCTAGACAGTATGAATAAAAAGATTTTCAGCAGCTTTTTTGCCAACTTAAAATGGATAAATGCAGTTTCAAAACGTTTTGCCCGCGTTGATAGAAAAGGTCGTTCGGCGGCTACTTCAATTCTTGCAACTATGGGAATCTGTTTTGGCGTAATGACTTTAATTGTGGTTATGAGCGTAATGAACGGTTTTCAAATGAGTTTTATTGATGCAATTATGGAAATCTCTTCATATCATATCCGCGCAACAGAAGTTTCTGAAGAAAATGAAAGTACTTTGTATGATATATGTAAAAAAAATAAAAATGTTCTTTCTGTTACATCTTTTTACGAAGCTCAGACACTAATGACTGGAAAAAGAGGCAGGGAAAATGCAGCGATAATCAGGGCAATTCAACCTGATGTTTATATAAATGATAAGGGCTTCTACGGACAGATAAATATGCTTTCAGGTTCATTTAATCTTTCCCAGCAGGATTCAATTGTTCTTGCTTCTTCTCTTGCAAGAAAACTTGGAGTTTCTGTGGGAGATACAGTCAATTTACTTGTTTTGAGTGGTGGAAGCGATGTAAGTCTTTTTTCGGATGACAGATATTTTAAAGTTACAGGGATTTTTTCAACAGGATATTCAGAAATAAACTCTTCTTTTTCTTTTATAAATATTGCTGACGGAAAAAAATATTTTGGTTCTTCTTCTCCAAAAATCTATGGAATTAAATTGAAAAACAGCAATGATGATGTTCATACAATTTCTTATCTGGAGAAAGGCTTGGAGTCGGCAAAGTTTCAATCCTGGCGTGATTATAACAAAACATTTTTCGGGGCTTTGAGAATAGAAAAAAATATTCTTCTGCTTCTTGTAGCCCTGATTTTTGTTGTCGTTGGAATCAATATTTATAACGGTATGAGACGTCTTGTTTTTGAGAGACGGAGCGAAATTGCAATTCTGTCTGCAATTGGTGCAAAAAACTCTGATATAAAATCAATCTTTATTATGCGTGGTTTTACAACTGGAGTAATCGGCTCTTTTGCAGGTGTTATTCTGGGGATTTTGATTAGTATAAACACAGATTTTGTTTTTAATTTTGCTTCTGATATTATGTTTTGGGTTCAGTATTTTTTTACTGCCCTTTTTTCTCCAAAAAATCTTATGTTTGTTCAGGAAAACTCAACTTATGCGGTTTATGCAAATATTCCCGCAAGAATGTTCTTTTCCGAAATTGTTATGATTGCCTTGTTCGGGCTGGCTGCTCCCTTGTTTGCATCCTGGGCAGCCAGTAAAAATGTTTTAAAAATGACTGTGGCGGAGGTTCTGCACGATGAATAATATTGTTGAAATAAAAAATCTGGAAAAAACTTATGTAACCGACAGTGAAAGGCTTACAATCCTTAAAGATTTGGATTTAACTGTTCTGGAAGGAAGTAAAAATGTAATTGTCGGTGAAAGTGGCAGCGGTAAAAGTACTTTACTAAATATTATTGGTGGAATTGATTCTGCAACTTCTGGCAGTGTTATTGCAGGAAAATGGAATGTTGGAAAGTTGAATGAAAATAATCTTGCTGAATATCGTTCGTCTTTTTTGGGCTTGATTTTCCAGTTTCATTATCTTCTTAAAGATTTTTCCGCTCTTGAAAATGTTTATATGCCGGCCTATATTGCAGGAGTATCTAAAAAAGAAGCAATAGAAAGGGCAGAGCAGCTTTTGAATGATGTTGGCGTTTATGACAGAAAATCTCATCTTCCTTCCCAGCTTTCTGGTGGAGAACGTCAGAGGGTCGCAGTTGCCCGCTCCTTGATAAATAATCCTTTTTTAATTCTTGCGGATGAGCCTACAGGAAATCTTGATCCAAATAATGCCGTAATGATTGGCGACCTGCTTTTTTCAATGGTTGAAAAATATAATAAAACTTTGATTCTTGTAACACATGATTTGAAACTGGCTGAAAAAGGTGAGTTCTGTTATAAGATTGTGAATGGAAAACTTGAATCTGTAAAAATAAATAATAAGTAATGAGAATAAGGTAAAAAGCTGATGACTGTAAAATCTTCCTTAATGTTTGCAAAAAGCTTAATTTTCCCAAAAACAGAAAGAAAATCTTCTGCACGCAGGAGCCTTTTTGGTGCCCTGCTTTGTATAGGACTGAGTATTGTCCCTTTGATTGTTGTTCTTTCAGTTTCAAACGGCATGATAGAAGGTATGACAGAAAGAATTATCGGGCTATCGTCTAGTCACATTCAGGCTTATGTTGCAACTTCCTGTCAGGAGGTAAAAAGTTTTGAAGAATTTAAGGATTTTTCAGAGGGGTTAAAAAATGTGGAAGGTGTGAAAAATGCTTATCCTGAAATTGGAATTACAGCTCTTGCCGCAGGAAAGGCTTTAAGAACGGGCATACAAATCCGTGCAATGGAAAATGATATTTTTGAAAGGAATGAGTCTTTCAAAAAACTTTTTACTGTAATTGAAGGTTCGCTTGAAGATTATTCAAAAAGCGCTGATTCTGAAAAAAATGTGAAAGCCGCAGTTGTAGGACAGAAAATTGCCGAAACCTTAAACCTTCATGCCGGTGATTCCTTTAGAATAATTACAACAAAAACTACAAATGGCAAAATTTCTCCAAAAATGTCTTCTTTTAAGGTTGCTGCAATTGTTTCTTCAGGATATCAGGAACTGGATGCTCTTTGGGTTTTTCTTCCAATTGAAACAGCTTATTCAGGTTTATCTTTATCAAATGCTTCTTATACGGTCATGATTGACACTCAGAATGCTTTTTCCCCTGATTTAGTAAGAATTCAAAGAGAATTGCAGCAAAAATACAGCAGAATAGCAAATTTCTACCGCTGGAACCAGGTGCATGCAAGCGAATTTGAAAATTTTGCTTCTACAAAGGTTATGCTTGTTTTTATCATGATGTTGATTGTCCTTGTTGCTTCAATAAATGTTTCTTCTGCAATTATCATGCTGGTAATGGAACGAAAAAAGGAAATTGCAATTTTAAAAAGCATTGGTGCCAGTCCTGCCGGAATATCACTTTCATTTTTGATTACCGGAATGATGTGTGGCTGCGGAGGAATTTTAATTGGTCTGCCAATCGGGCTTTTGTGTTCTGTAAATGCAAACAGTCTGGTAAAAGGTGTAGAAAAAATTGTTAATTTCTGTGCAAGAATTATTTATGCCCTAAGGGGAATCCCTCTTTCGCAAATGAGCGCCATCAAACTAATGGACCCCGCCTATTATTTGCAGGAAATTCCAGTCGATATTCCTTTTGGTCAGCTCTTTTTAATAGTTGCGGCAACAATCGTTCTGTCTCTTATTGTTTCAATAATTCCGTCTGTAAAAGCCGGTCGCGAAAAGCCATTAGAGATTCTACGTAAATCATAAAATTTGAGCAAATTAAAAAACTTGATGTGCCGAATTTCCCTCTCTCTGCCGATAATTTAAATATACTATTTTTAAATTATCAATTATCTGAGGCGAAAATGAAAAATCTTTCACCACGTGCAAAAAAAATTCTTACAGTTCTTGCACAAGATGAAGCGCGAAAATTTGGAAGTAAACAGCTTCTTCCTGAACATGTGATTCTTGCAATGCTTAAAACAAAAGAAGGATTAGGTTGTGATGTTTTTCCAAAATTATTACTGGCCGCTGGAGACCTTAAAAAAATTCTCGAAAAATATCTTGGTGAAGATTCAAATCCGCCTAATTTAAATAAAATTCCATTTAGTCCCAGATACCGCCAGCTTATGAATATTGCTGATATAGAAGCATCTGCCTTGCATAATGAATATATTGGAACTGAGCATTTGCTTCTTGCAGCTGTAAGGGAAGAGGATAGTGTAGTTCACAGATTTTTTAATATTTCTGATTATTCTATTATGGATGTCCGTTTTGTTGTAATGGAATTGCAGAACGAGGAAAGAACATCTTTCTATCAGCAGGAAAATGAAAGCATTTTGGACGCAGTTTTCAGGTCAATTTTTACTGATATGTCTTCAGTTTGGGATAGTGGGGAAAATGACAGAAAAAAAGACCTTTCAGAAACTGAAGACAAAACAAAGCCTCAGAAAAATGAATCAATTTTAAGCAAGTATAGTCGTGATTTAACCCGCATGGCTCTGGAAAATAAACTGGATCCGGTTGTCGGCCGCAATAAAGAAATCCACAGAGTAATACAGATTCTTTGCAGGCGAACAAAAAATAATCCAGTTTTGACAGGCGAGCCGGGAGTTGGAAAAACTGCAATTGTAGAGGGACTTGCCCAGAGAATTGCAGGGGGAAAGGTTCCTTCTGATTTGTTAAAAAAGAAACTTCTTTCTCTGGATTTGGCTGCTGTCGTTGCTGGAACAAAATATCGCGGTGAGTTTGAAGAGCGAATGAAAAACATTCTTACAGAGCTTCAAACAAACAAGGATATAATTCTTTTTATTGATGAAGTCCATTCAATCATTGGAGCAGGTGGAAATGAAGGCACAATGGATGCTTCAAATATTATGAAACCGGCTCTTTCCCGTGGTGAGATTCAAATTATAGGTGCGACAACTACAAAAGAATATACAAAGCACATTGAAAGAGACATGGCTCTGGAGAGAAGATTCCAAGTAGTTAAGGTTGATGAACCTGAAAGTGATGATGCCAAAAATATTCTTGAAGGAATTAAGCCAAAATACGAAAAATATCATCATGTAAAATATGCAGATGATGTAATTGAAACTATTGTAAAACTTTCAAAGCGCTATCTTCCAGAAAAAGTTCTTCCTGATAAAGCAATTGATATTCTGGATGAAGCAGGTGCCTCAAAAAAGATTGAAGAAGAAGAACACCCTTCAGAACTTGCCGAGCTTGAAATGATGAAGGCTGAGCTAGAAAGGGATAAAAAACTATTAATAGAAAATCAAAGCTACGAAAATGCCGCAATGATTCGTGCAAAAGTTATAGAATTAAAAAATAAACTTAAAACCTACACCGAGCTTTGGGAAAATAATAAAATCAGTAGCGAAAGAATTGTAACTGCCGCCGATATTGAGAAAATTATCAGTGAAATGACAGGTATTCCTGTTGAACAGATGACAACTTCAGAAACTGAACGTATTTTGAATATGGAAAAGGAACTCCATAAAATTGTCATTGGCCAAAATGATGCTGTAAAAACTATTTCTGATTCAATAAGACGAAGCAGGGCCGGTATTTCTTCTCCAAAACATCCTTTGGGCTCCTTTATTTTCCTTGGACCGACTGGAGTAGGAAAAACCCAGCTTGCAAAGGCCCTTGCTAAATATCTTTTTGGAAGTGAAGATGCCCTGATTAGAATTGATATGTCTGATTATATGGAAAAACATACAGCCAGTCGACTTGTTGGAGCACCTCCAGGATATGTCGGTTATGAAGAAGGTGGAGTTCTTACGGAAAAAGTAAGACGCCATCCATATTCTGTTGTGCTTCTTGATGAAATTGAAAAGGCCCATCCAGATATATTCAATTTGTTACTTCAGCTTCTTGAAGAAGGCGAGCTTTCTGATAATCTTGGTCATACGGTTAATTTTAGAAATACTGTAATAATTATGACAAGTAATGCCGGGGCAAGACAGATTACAAACGAAGGTAGGGTAGGCTTTGGAAACGCTGACGGTATTATTTCTTATGCAGAAATAAAATCAGGGGCTTTGAACGAATTAAAAAAGCTTCTAAGTCCTGAGCTTATAAACAGAATAGATGATATAATTGTTTTCAATGCCCTGTCAAAGAAAGAAGTTGCAAAAATACTTGATATTCAGCTTGAAGAACTGGCAGAAAGACTTTCGGAAAAGAAAATGAAGATTTCAATTTCCAGCAAGGCCAGGAATTTTCTTATTGAAAACGGTTATAATCCTTCAATGGGAGCCAGACCCTTGCGACGGCTTATTCAAAAAGAAATTGAAAATCCTCTTGCTATGGAGATTCTTCAGAATCACGGAAAATCCTTTGACAGGGTTCTAATTTCTTATTCAAAGGAACATTTGAACATAAAGCTGCAAAATAGTGATGAAGTTCCTGAGACTGAAAAAGTTCCGGTAAACTTATTGAGGAAGTGATTAAGAGTCTGACGGGATATTTTGCTAATGAAAAAACACATTAGTTTTATTTTTGCATTGCTGATTTTTTTTCCTCTTTTTTGTGATAATCAAATCAAAGTTGGATTTTTAAAGTCACCGGATTATATTCCTCTTGCTTATATGATGGAAAAAAATAAGGTAATCAACAATATAAAAGTCGATTATATTGAAGCCTCTGATTCCGAAAGCCTGCTCACAAAATTACTTACAAATCAGATTGACCTTACCTTTGTAAATGTAAATGTAGCGGCAAAGGCTTATTATTCATCAAATAAAAGCATAAAGTGCTGTGCAATCACCCGAAATGGAAGCCTGTATTTAATCACAAAAGACAAAAACTCAAAACGCTTTTCGGATTTACCTGGAAAAAGTGTAAATATTCCTGCTAAAGATAATTTAAGTGACTACATCTTTAGATTTCTGCTTGAAAAAAATGAAATTGAAATTGATAAAAAAACAGGTGTAAGTATTTCTTATTCCACTCCAGTTGAAAAAATAATACCTCAGCTTATAACAGATAAAATAAAATATGCTGTGGTTACGGAGCCTCTTGCTTCAATTGCAAATAAAAAAGACAAACAGATAATTACAGCAATAGATTTGCAGGAGGAATATTCTTATTTTGCAGGAAATGACGATGGGTATCCGGTAACTGTAATGATTGCAAATGGTGATTTTGTCAGAGATAATAAGTTTTTCCTTGATTTAATTCTTTCAGCATACCAGGAAGCTGTTTCTCAAATAAGAAAAAATCCCCTTTACGGTGGAAAAATGTGTCAAAAATATAAGCTTGGCTTGGACAGTGGAATTGCAGTTAAAGCAATCCCAAAAATGAATTTTACATATATTTCGGATGATTTGATGCAGCCAAGAATTGAAGCAATTTTAAACTTATATTCCCAGTTTTTACCAGAGGATAAAATCGAAGCTTTACCAGATTCTGATTTTTATTATATCGGCTTAACAATTACGGAGTAATCAATTATAATAAAATACGCGTTTTATTATTAGAATAGATAAATTATAGAGGTTATGATGATTAAAGAATTTTTGGAATATGAAACAGTAAGAAACAATGCTCTTAAACTTGCCCACAAAATATATAATGACGGTTTTATTCCAGATGTAATTTACTGCTCATTAAGGGGCGGAGCTTATATGGCAAATATAATCAGTGAGTATTTTAAAATTCTTGCAAAGAAAAATCATTTTCATCCGGTTTTGTATGCTGGTGTAGTTGCCCGTTCCTATACAGACGTTTCTAAGCATTCAAATGTATTTATTGACGGCTGGACTTATCCTCCAGAAAATCTCAGACCTGGTGATAAAATCCTTTTAGTAGATGATATTTTTGATTCTGGAAGAACGATAAACTGTCTTGTAGAAACCCTCATGAACTCCCGTGGTATGCCGCGTGAAGATATAAAGGTTGTTGTTCATGATTATAAATATTTTACATATTACAAGGAGCAGCTTCCTATTCAGCCTGATTATTATTGCCGCAAGTTTGAAATAAATACTCCTGAAGAAAACCGCTGGATTCATTATATGAGTCATGAGCTTGTTGGTTTGACAAAAGACGAATTACAAAAGTATTATTTTAGTAAGGATCCAGAATTAGTAGATGTTCTTGATCCTTTTTTGGGCTTGTAATTTAAGCAGGGTAAAACTGGTGAATCAAATCAAGAGGTAATATGAAAAAAACATTTCTTTTTGCTTTAATTTTATCTCTTTTTTCTTTTTCCTTTTATGCGCAGACCTCTCAAATAAAGGTTATCAGTCCTATTGAAGGTAAGTGGTTAAACAAGCAGCTGCTTTTGATAGATACGTCTGATGGCGGAGACTATTTTTATTCACTAAATGGTTCAGACCCCGAAACAATGGGCTTTGCTTATGACGGACCAGTTTTAATTGATTTGATTGGTGATATTACCCTTAGAATAAAAAAAGCAGGCAGACATTCCTCTGAAACTACCGTTAATTTTTCAGTTCAGCCTGATTCTGCTTTTGAAGCTTCTTATGCAGATTTTATTTCTCTTTTTTATGATGGCGGCCTTTATAATTATACCTCTGGTTCGCTATTTATAATTCCTTCTGAACTGGACTTTAGTTTTGGGCTTCCTCCAGATTCTTTTTTACAAGGAAGAGAACTTCTAATTTCTGATAAATCTGTTTTAATCCGCTATATTCCCTGTACAATCTGGGATAAAAAAACTCAGAAAAAATGGCGCTTTATGGTAAAAACTTTTCCTCAGAGTGCCGGGGTTTATTCAAGACGGGACGTTCCTTTTTTTATAACCGACTGGGATAAAATTACTTTTACAAATCAGGATTTAATTTATAAAATCGACAGCGAATATTGGGAGCTTCCAAAAACAAGCAAATATCTGGACCGCAGTGTAAGCCACATGATAAGCTGGCAGAGTATTGATTATGAGTTTGGAAATCCTATTGAATATTTTGTTTTGCCGCCAAAGCCGCTTATTAATAAAAAAGTCATGGATGATGGCTGCGTAATTTTTGAAATTGATGGTGACTCATCTTATTCTTTTTCTATTTTGTCTGAAACAGAAAATTCTTATCAGGAATTGTATTCTTCAATTGGCGCAGACACTTTTTATGGCGATAATGCTTCCGGAAAACTTGATATAGGTATTTTTTCAAACTCTGTCTATCAGGGAAAAATGGATGCTTCTTATGATATAAAAAAGCGTCCTCCTTCAAATCCTGTAATTACTTCTACTTCAAAATCCTTTTATTCACGCTTACCTGTAAAAGTTTCTATTTCGGGTGAAAAAAATTGTGACTTGTATGTTTCTACCAGTTCTCCATTGGTTTTGAGGGATATGTCTGCGAGTTATGCTGCTGATTCAGAAATATTTGCTAATGTAAAAATGTCGGCATATAAAAAGGCTGATTCCCCGTCTTTAAGCTTTGTAATGGAACCTCAGGGGGAAGGAACTGTTTATTTTAAAGTTCGTGCTTATTCTGTAAACGGAGAAAATGTTGGCAATGTTTCTGAATACAGTGTAATTATTGACCAGTACAATTATTATTTAGATGAAAATGCTGATCCTCAGCTTGCTGACGGAACTATTGAAAAACCTTACAGTTCTTTTGAGCAGTGTATAGATTCAGTAAACAAGGGCTCTTATGCAAGGCTTCATGTAAAAGGCCAGATAACCATGCCTCAAAAACAGGTTGTGCTATCATCAAACTGTTCAATTATAAATAATGGAAATGCTAAGCTGCTTTTTCCTCCAAAAAGCTCTTTAGTAATCAGAAATTCAAATTTTTCTCTTGATAATTGTCTTATTGAGCTTTCTGGTACAGATGAAGCTTTGCTCCGTCAGTCTACACCCCTTATAAAGCTTGAAAATTCTGTACTTGATTTAACAAACTGTCAGCTTTCCGCCCAATTCGGAAAAAATGGAACTCTCATAGACGGCTTTTCTTCATCAGTGAACCTGAAAAATGATATTATTGCAATCAGTTCAAAAATCTATTCTTCTTGTGTTTCGGGAGTTAAGACAAAACTTAAAGTTCAAAATTCTTCGATCAACCTTACATCTGATACGGCAGTTGCTTTTTCCTTAAATGAAGGCGATATCAGTATGAAAAATAATTCCCTTAAAATTATTGGCAAAAAGGGAAGAATTGGTGAATTATTTGACGTAAAAGGTTCTGTTACAGATAATTCTTTCAGAGGGCAGCTGGAAAAAACGGACAATTCTTTTCCTGTCTTTAAGGATGCTAAATCGTCTCTAAATGAAGCAAATAATGAGTATTATGGATTTTAATATGCATAATACTCATAATACACAGAATGAATTTAAGCCCATAATTTTGACTCTTGGTTTTGATGAAGCTGGTCGTGGCCCACTTGCTGGACCTGTTTCTGCAGCGGCTGTAATTCTTCCTGATGATTTTCCAATAGAAATATTAAATGACTCAAAAAAACTTTCAGAAAAAAAACGCAATGAAGCTGAAAAAATTATTAAGGAAAGAGCCTGCTGGGGGATTAGCTTTGTAGATCACAGGGAAATTGACAGGATAAATATTTTGCAGGCTTCCATGCTTGCAATGCGTCTTGCTTATATTGAAATGGAAAAAAAGCTTGCAGAATGGTGTGGACGTTATAATATTGATTTTTCAAAGATAAAGGTGTCGGCAATTACAGACGGAACAAAATGCCCTGACGTGCCGGTTGAATGCAGGTGTGAAGCAAAGGCTGATGGAAAGTATCCTTGCGTAATGGCAGCTTCAATTCTTGCAAAAACAGCCCGTGACCGGCTTATGATTGAACTGGACAATCTTTATCCTGAATACGGATACGCAAAACACAAGGGTTATCCAACCCCTGAACACAAAAAAATATGCCGCCAGTTAGGTCCTTCACCAATCCAGCGGCTTAGTTTTAAGTATTAGAAAATTCAGGTCTTATTCTGCTTTTTATTCTTTAGTTTCCGGCTTTATGCTCATTACATGAACTCTTCCAGTTCTCTTGATTCCATCATTTGGATTTTCGGATTTCTTTTCAGATTTGATTCTGTAAACCTTCTTTCCGCTTTCTGAAGCTCCTTTTCCGTATTTAGCTTCTTTTGCAGCCTTCTTTTCTCTGTTTGCCTTCTGACGGTCTTTTCTGTTCTTTTCTACAAAATCAAGAGATTTTGTTAATCCCTGTAAGAATTTCTGCATGTCTTCTTCAAAAACTGCAATCTGACGGCGGTCTGCGTCTGCACCGTCTTTATTTTTGCTTTCAACAATCTGGAGAAAAACATCTCCTGTGCGGTTTTCTTTTACATTAAAAAAATATGAACGGTTATCTAAATTGATTTGAGTTGTAAAAAGTTCTCCACGTGCTCCCATAATGCTCCTCTTAAAATATATAGGGAATGCAACAAAAGAACCTTCCCTAGTGATTTGAATTGTCTATTTTTTTAAGACAACTTTAATAAAATATCACAAATTAGATTTTTTGGCAAATGATTATTTTTCTATATTTTTAAGGATTGTTATAAAGTCCAGGTTGGAAAGAAGATTCTGGGGATAAAATGATTTACCGTCTGGAAGCTCCATAATTTCATTTTCAACGCTACCCATTACAGCGTCAAAGTCCGGGTCAGAAACTTCTACATCAGTTATAGGACTTTTTCCAAGCTTGTTATAGCGGGTAGAGTAGCGGTTTTTTAATTCAGGTTTAGACTTTTTTTCTACATAAAGATTCCATAAAAAGCGGGCAGCCATAATTCTGGTAATTGCAGAAGCTTTTAAAATCTGGTCAGCAGAATGATTAGAATTGTCGGAATCCAGAGCTGACGAAAATGCTCCATAAGCAGTAAGTTTTTTTGTAAGCTCCGAAGTGCTCATCTTACTTCCAGCAGTAAAATCTTTAAGTAAAGATGAGTTTTCGCTTGTAAGGATAATCATAGAATCTTTAGTAAGATTTGCAGAAAGATTTATATCCCTGGAGCTTTTTGTGCTGCTTATCTGTGAATTATAGAGCTGCCAGGCCTGACTTCTGAAATTGGAGTAATATTCTCTGAATTGAGGCTTATTCTTACTGTCAGAAATCATTAATGCCTGGTCAATTGCAGCAATAGCCTTATCATATTCTGAAAGATTGTATAAAAGTTTTCCTTTTTCCAGAATCAGGCTTTCATTTTCTGAATCTATTTTTATAGCCTGCTCAAGATAATTAAGGCTTTCTTCTGTATTTTTTTGCAGGCGGGAAGCTAAAAGCTGGATATAAGTATTATTCTGCTGCTGTTTTTTTGCCTCGTTATAACTTTCCTGGGCCTTTTTTGTCTTATTTTCCATAAGATAAACAAGACCATCCAGCGCATTTAGTTGTGAAAGTAGACCAGGCTCTCTGCTTTGCGAAAGCTTTAATTCTATAGATGTGTGAAAGTCAGAAAGTTCTGAAGAAGAAGGTTTTGAACCTGAAAAAAAGTCTGCATCATATTTTATAAAGGATTTTTCATAATCTGCAAGTTCATTTAAAATCTGACTGGAACTTTCGCTTGAATCAAAAATATCTTCCTGCAGGGTACTTGTACATGAAATAAAGAAAGCCGAGCTTATGACTGTTGAGATAAGACAAATTTTTGCAAAAGCTTTTACAGATACTTTTTTCATTTAATTAACCTTCCATGCATTTAATTTATTGTCGATTGTAAGAGATAGACAGTCTGGGATTTTATCTCCATTAACATCTATGAAAACTGGAACACCGTAACCTGAAAGAGGGAAGCCGTTCAAGTATTCTAAATCTTCAGAAAATCCGTAGATTGTATTGGAATCACCGCAGATGAAGATTTCGTCTCTTCCGTCACCATCATAATCATAAATTGTGATATAACCTGATTTTGCAGAAAGATAAGGAATCTGAACTGCTGTAACCTGTCCATCTGTGGAAATTCTGTATAGAGTTCCATCGCTGGCCAGAGCAAAGAAGTAATTTGATGTTGCCTTTACATTAAGGTAGAAAATACCAGGTAATTCAAGAGGAAAATCTGCTAGAGGAGTATTTGATTCATCCCATACATTAAGCTGACCTGCCTGAGTGATAAAGGCCGTGTAGTTTTTTCCGTTAATCTGGGCAAGACAAGGTGAACCAAAGGCAATTCCTTCAACATCAAGCAGACTTTCACTATAATTCTGCCTGATTAAATGAATTATTCCCATAAATCCCTTTTCGTAAACTGCAATTGTATTTTCGTTTACTGTTGGAGCGGATTTTATTTCATTCATTAAATCAAAATCCATAGTTGAAACCTTTCCCTTAGAGTCAACAGAAATAAAACTTCCACTTTCTGTAAAGAAAATCAAATTATTATTGAATACCTGAGGCTGACAACTAGGTTTTTCTCCCGTAATTACAGGAAATTGCTCTTTTGTTTCAAGCTTTTCATTAAATAAATAAACATTGCCGTCTTTAGTAAGAGCCCAAATCTGATTTGCATTTTCTGAAAGAGTTGCCTTTTGCTTTGATATAATAGAGTTTGATGTAACATAGGCAAGATTATTAATTTCTTTGGAATTAATTTTCAGAGTTCCCGTATTAAGGGTTTTTACAGTATTTGCGCCTTCCTGCCAGAAAATTGTTTTGTATTTATCATCACTCAGCTTGTAAAGAAGAGGACTTGCTTTTCCCTCCAAGGTCAGAGGGAAGCCTGGAATATATTTTGTAGATTTTGTCTGCTGGGTACAGGCCTGAAGCGTCAGATAGATTGTAGTATCTTTTATCATCACATCAAGGCGACCAATGTTGTAGAGTTGAAGAATATCAGACACAAGAGACTGTTTTTTTATGAAGAAAGGAATGCTGCGTTCAAGATTGTAAAAAAGACTTAAAGATGACTGGGCATTCTGTTTTTCTGAAACCTGTTTCCAGTTTTCGTTTTTACTCAGCTTTGCTCCGCCTTTTATTGCCGCGTTTATACAGGCCAGATTTTCTGGAGACTGTGAGAAATAAACAAAATTATCCTTTACCATGTAATAAGGTTTTGGAAGATTTATTCCAAAGGATTCAAGCAGCGACTGAATAAACTGAGGAAACTCAATTTTAGGAAGTCTGATTCCATCCAGCAAAAGGCTGTTATCTGTTTTGAAAATAATTGATGAAAGAATTGTTTCAAAAATATATTGTCTTTTTGCTTCGTCCTTTATTTTAATGGCAAAAACAGGTTCAGATTTTCCTTCAATTCCTAAAACCGCATATTCGTCATCTGTCCAGGAGAAAATAATTTCCTCAAGGGATTCTTTGAAAACCATTTTTGAAATACCGTCTGCATCTGCCCATTTTTTTGCAAGTTCCGGTTTGTCTGTCAATACAGTAAAGGCAGCATCCTTTAATTCAGAAAGATTACCGGCAGTTACAAAGGTATAATACTGTACAGATTCAGGAAGATTTGTAATCAGCTGAGGTATCTGGGAGTTTTTATCAAGCAGCTTTGCAACCGGATTATCTTCAAGTTCCTTAGAGATTTCAAAAGGAAGCTTTATGCTTACGTCGATATTATCATCTGTAAGACCAAACTTTATTTCTGTCAGCTCTTTTGTAGAAAGGCAGTCTGTAATTGTCTTTAAGTAGGGATTTTCTTCTTCCAGAAGGGCAATCAGTTTTCTTCCATCTGCCGCTACTCTAAAAGGTTGTTCAAGAGCTTGCTCAAGAAGTTTTAATTCTGCTTTTGTATATGAGAGCTCATTATTTTGAGAAAGAGCTGAATGAAGAATTGCCTTGCTGTTTGTAGCTATAACAAGATTTTTATAAGGTTTTGCATAGACTGTCATATCTTCAGTTTGATATTCAAAGCAGGAATCTTTTCCCGCCAGAGTGTATTTTAGGTTTTCTATTGAATAAAAGCGTGTAATAAGTGGAGCAAGCCTTGTTAGTCCAGATAGTAAACCCATGTCTGCAATTACAATAAAAGAATTGTCTTCGTAAAGGGCAGCATCAATTCTACGGGAAAGAGCATAAGATACAAAAAAATTATCCCTAAGCTTTGATTCACGCAAATCTAAAAAGGTCTGACGGAACTGAACGAAAGGTTCATCAGCAAGAAGTAAATCTGCTGCTTTTAAATCTAAAAGTGGATTCACTGCTTCCCATAGAGAATCTGTTCTTAAATAGAGAGAATACTCTGTTGGAATTGCTTTAAGACTTGTCGTTTTATTTATAAGACAGTATGAAAACCATGCAGTAAGGGCTATCACAATAATTAAAATCAAGGTTAACAGGAACCTGAAAAAATGAATTATTGCCGGTCTCTTTTTTTTATTTTTTTCTGTATTCACTGATGCTTCAACATTTTCTTTTTTCATACTTTTAATTTTATTTTAAGATTGATAAAAAAACAATTAAAATCACTTTAAAAGAGAAAATTATCCGTTAAAGGTGGCATTTATTTCTTTAACTGCCTGAATCAGTTCATCCATGGCTTTTTTTGTCGTCTGCGGTCCAAAACTGAATCTTACAGAGCTTTCTCTAAGCTGGGCTGATACATGCATTGCTTCAAGAATAGGACGATTCTGCTTTTTGGAAGAGCAGGCACTGCCAGTTGAAATATAAAAGCCCTGAGCATCCAGAGCACGGAGCATTACATTTCCCGGAATATTATTGAAGGAAGCCTGAACAACATAAGGAGAAAAAAGTTCCTGGTTCTGGAGTCGAGCAGGCGGAATGATTGTGCAGCCTTTTATTTCTGAAAGTTCTTTTATAAAATCAGAAGTATTTTTTTTCTGTTCTTCAAAACTCTGACTGGCAGCTTGATTTTCTCTGCGGATAAAATATTTTTCAAGGCATTTTGCAAAGGCTATAATCCCAAAAAGATTTTCAGTTCCACTTCTTATTCCGTTTTCCTGTCCGCCACCCCGTAAAAAGGAATCAATGGGTTCTTTTGAGTATAAAATACCAATTCCTCTTGGACCGCAGATTTTGTGGGCACTGAAAGCAGCTGAATCAATTCCATCATAAGAAATATTTAAAGGGATTTTTCCTGCTGCCTGAACGCAATCTACATGGAACTTAGGCTTACGTCCTTCTCCAGCATATTTTTTTATAATGTCTGCAATTTCGTATATAGGCTGAATTGAACCTGTTTCGTTGTTTACAGCCATTACGCAAACAAGCATTGTATCTTTTGTGAGCAGCTTTTCTACAGCTTCAGCAGTGATTATTCCCTTTTCATCAGCAGGAATTGAAATTACTTCCCAGCCGCATTTTTGTAATTCTTTTGCTTCTTCCCTTACAGCCGGGTGTTCAATTGAACTGATTAAAACTCTTCCTTTTGAAGGCTTATTCAGTACTGATAAAAGTGGAATATGGTCGCTTTCTGTTCCCCCTGATGTAAAATAAATTGTTTCTGCTTTTACGCCAAGAACTTCGGCAGCTTTTTCACGGGCTTGAGTGATGGCTTTTTTAGCTTCCTTTCCAAGCTGATGTGTACTTGATGGATTTCCCCAGTTTTGTAGGGAACACTCCAGGGCATCCCGTAAAATTGCTTGATCAGAGGGGCTTGTTGCTGCCCAGTCAAAATAATGTTCTGTGTTCATAGTGTGGAAATTATTTCAGCACGCTTTCTAAGTCAGCTGTTGAAATGTCCTCCATGTTTGCGTTTTGAATGTCTTTGAGCATTAATAACTGTATTTTATCTGATTTACTGCTCATTATGGTTTTTATAAATCTTTCTGTAATTCCACCACCTGTAACTTCTGATGGAATAGGATTTGTTTCCCAGCCAAAGTCTTCAAGAATTGAAAAGATTTCATTTTTTAGGGCTTCCTTGCAGTAATCTTTTTTGAAGCTTAATTCTACCTGTCTAGCAATTCCCCATGCTATTGCCTGTCCATGGGCTACAACACCTGTGCCTGCTATTGATTCATAAGCATAGGCAAAAGTATTGGCATAATTGAGAAGCCAGCGTTCTTTTTTTTCGGTTAAATCTTTTTTTACAATTTCTGCTTTTGTCGTAATGCAGGCTTTGATTATATTGTTGATTACTTCCTGATTTCTGTTTTTTATGAGTTGGCTTTGGTTTTTAAATATTTCGTAGAGCTCTTTGTTTGCAACTAGTGAAAGCCTGAAGGCAGCTGCAAGACCTGAATTATATTGCTCGTCATTTAAGCTTTGTACAAAAGATGTCCAGTAATATATTGTTTTTGCAGGGTAGAAGGTGCCAATTGGGTTTTTGAGGTTGTTAAAATCGCAGCCGGTTTTTCCTCCGATTGCGGCATCTGTCATGGAAAGAAGGGTGGTCGGTACGAGATGGACTTCTATTCCTCTTTTGTAGATTGAAGCTGCAAAGGCTGTTATGTCACAGATTACGCCTCCACCGATTGCTATAAAGAGGTCATTACGTGAAAGATTGTTTTCAAGTGCATATTTGGCTATTGTAAGTACAGATTCGATATTTTTATAGGCTTCACCGGAACCCAGTACAAGCAGAAAATCTGAGCCGCAACAGCCATCATCAAAACAATTTGAAAAATCCTGCATTGCTTTAAGACTTGCTGTTGTTCCGTCTGTGATGAATAATCGTTTTTTAGCAGAGCTTTTTCCCGGCTTGAATACAGAAACCAGATCAGGACTGCCATCATAAAAAAATAATTTAGACTTTTTTGTCCCGTTATAGGGCTGCAGATAAGAAATCTGTAAAGTATCCTTTTTCATAATCAGGAACAGTTTAATACTTTTTGTCCATTTGGTTAAGTTCCTGAATGTTTTTTTCCAGACGTTCTATTTCGCGATTAAGCATTTTTTCGTAATTGAGTTCGCCTGTTTTAATGCGTTCCCGTTCGTCTTCCCAGTTTTGCTTGTCGGTAATAAAAAGCCAGTTGAAGGAAGGTGCATCGGCTTTTTCGTACCAGACTTTTGTTTCCTGCCAGTAATATAAGCCAGCCTTGTAGCAGCTGAGGGCCTTTTCCATATTACGCAGGTATTCATCCTTCCAGGGGGCATCATAAAAATATATGCATTTTTTGTCGTAGATGCGGCCTAAACGTAAATGCTGTTCAATTAATTTGAGATTAAGGTGCATCTGGAAAAGATAGCGGTATTTTTCCCATTCTTTTTCATTAGTGATTTTAAAATCTACAAACTGAGGATTGCAGAAATCTGCCTGAACTGCTTTTTCCAGCCAATAGATGTTTTCCATACAGTCATCCGGGTACTGCTGGTAATGAACATGATATAATTTATAGAAATCTTCCTTGTATTTTACCATGTAAGCATTTGCTTTCTGCAAAGGAAAAAAGAGAAAAATAATTGTAAAAATGAATAAGAACTTAAACTTTTTCACCTTCTAAATGTCGGCAGAAAAACAAAAAGCGTTTAGACAATTTTTAATTGGTAATTTTCTATTGTCAATTATCAATTGTTAATTGCTTCACGATGTCGTTTTCAACTTCTTCTATTGATTTTGAGGCGTCCAGACGGAAGATTTTCATTCCCTGTGGATTTGCTTCGTATTCTGAAATTACCTGGTCGTAAAGCTTTGCAATTTTTTCCTGAAGTTCAATTTTTTCGTAGATTTCTTTTTTTTCATTGCGCTGATTTACGCGGGCCAAAGAGATTTTTGGGTCAATTTCAAAGAAAAAGAGATATTCTGGAAGGGGGAAGGGAGAGTTTATAAGCTTTGGAAGTTCTTTTCCACAGGAGACAGACTGATAGGCCAGACTTGAGAAAAAATATCTGTCAGAAATAACAATTTTTCCTTTCTGAATCTGCTCTATAACTCCGTTTTTTCCGTAAATGTGTTCGCAGCGGTCAGCCGCAAAAAGATAAGCATTTGTTTTTTCATCTACAGAAAAATCACCGGCCAGCATTTTTCTCAAAAAAAGTCCTGTAGGGCGGTTGGTTGGCTCTGCTGTTGCAAAATATTTTTCTGGATTACTTTCTACTAATCTTTTTATCTGGGTGGAGGTTCCGGCTCCGTCAATTCCTTCGAAAACT
Organism: uncultured Spirochaetaceae bacterium; assembly: GCA_902802305.1. Taxonomy (GTDB): domain Bacteria; phylum Spirochaetota; class Spirochaetia; order Treponematales; family Treponemataceae; genus Treponema_D. Next base: position 95,886 of record CADCLG010000011.1, on the reverse strand, counting down.
ATAAAATCTTTTAAAAGCATAATTAAACTATACAGCGAAAGAAGAGATTATACAATTCATAATCCGCAAGGAAGAAGAGGTACAATATAGAAAGCCTGCAAGGTACAAAAATTAATCATTACTTTTTTTACAGTTTTTTGTTATAATAGATAGGCTAAAATTGGGTGTACTATACTCTAAATTAGAATACTCCTGTGTGATAAAGACTGATAAAAATTGATGAAAAAACTGTCTCTTGCGACAAAAATTAGTAGTCTTCTCTTTTTGTTTTTTATTCTGCTGGCGCTTTTTTTAACTATGCCACTCTACAGAAAGCTGGTAAAAAACGTTGATTCATTAACTGATTCTGTCTGCAAGCTTGTTACGGATTCTACAAATCTTGTTGTTTCCTACGAATCCCTTTCTCCTTCAGTTTTGTCACTTTTAAGCGTAAAAAATATAAGCCTTTCTACCCAGGATGGGCAGACTATCGGGGTAATAAAAAACGTAAAGATTCATTATAGAATTACTGAGCTTTTCAAGAGCAATTTTTCCCATATTATAAGAATGGTCAATATTAATGGTGTCGATGTAAATCTGGCAAAGCTTATTGATTTTATATTATCTTTTGACCTGGGAAATCAAAAATCTTTTAATGGAAAGGTTGATGTTGAAAAAATCATTGATTTTATTCCTTCAAACGTAAAGGTAAAAAATATTTCGCTTAATTATGAAAATGACCTATTTTCTTCAGTCTTTGGAATTAATGAAATTGGTCTTTTAAAATCCCAGAAAAAAAGTGCCCTTGATTTCTTTTTTGACAGTAAGGCAGAAGCTTTGTTAAAAAATAATCAGCAGAAAATTACGGGAAAAGTTTATGTAAACGGTTCTGTAATGAGCGATTTTGAAAATTCAAAGCTTTTCCTTTCTCTGGCAGATTTTTCTTCGGGAATGTACACGGTAAACAAGCTGAATCTTCTGGCTGAATATAAAAATAAGGCTATTGATGTCCATACAATTCAATCAGTCTATCCAATGTCAATTACTGCCACTTATGATTTTGAAAATAAAAAGGTTTCTGCTTCGGTGGAAACTCAGAATTTGAATCCATGGTCGGTGGTTTCTGTTGGTGGAAAATCTGATTTGATAAAATCACTTAAAAACTTGAGGCTTTCTCTGGCGGCAAGTGCATCTGCTCAGTTTGATGAGGACTATAAGATTGGAAAAATTTTCTACAATTCAAAGGGCAGTGTAAAAATTCCTGCTGAGATTTTTCCGGGTGGAGGTGTGGCTTCTTATTCACTTTCTGGAAATCAAAATAAAATTAATATTTCAAAATTAAAGATGGAAGGGCAAAACTGTTATTTTGACGGCAATCTTGATTTTGTCTTCAAATCCCTTCAGCTGGGTGGAATTCTTACTTTAGACAAATACGTTCTTCCTAATAAAACAGAGCTTTCCTGTGAGGTTTATATTGATCCTCTGGAAAGAGGCTTTGAATTATTTTCTCCTCAGATTTTTATTGGTGAAAAAAATCTTACAGCCTTGCAGGCAAAGGTTATGCCCCGAAATGATTCAATTGATTTTGAAATGGAAGTTTCTGATTATTCAAGAAGTGCCGCAGATGAGCCAAGCATTCTTTCTTTTAATGGTAGTTATCTGATTAATTCAAAATATATGCAGATAAGTTCACTTTTGAACCGGGTTTATGTTCAGAGTGCCCTGGAATTTGCCAGCCAGTTTATGCCAGAAAAAGACAGGGGAAAAATTAATAAGCCAATTGAATTTACCGAGCCTTACATGTTTACCGGTGAAGTTTATTTTTCTACGAATTTTGATTCTGTTTCATATTATGTTCCTTATCTAGTTATGGCTAATACCCGTAAGGAAAATCAGCTCCTTCTGCTTGCGGTTAACGGAAATAATCAGACTGTACAGATTGACCGTTTTGATTTGATTTACGGAAAAATGGGTTTGAATGCATCTGCCGGTCTTGAAATAGAGCCTGATTCCCTTAATTTTTTTGTAGATGCGGTTTCTTCATCGATTCCTTATCATTTTCAGGGAGCGGTTTCGTCTGATTCTGTAAAAATTGCAGGAGATTACGGAACAGATATTGAAGTGAATTTTTCAAAAAATAAAAACATGGGTGGTCATGCCTTCCTAGAAAACATTCCTTTTGTTTTTGATAAGATTGGAATCATCATTTCTACAGATACCAGTTTTAATTATTCTCCTGCTGATGGTCCTGAGCTTCAGATAGTAAAATTCACAGTGGAAGAAAATGATGCTTCAACTTCTTCTTCTCCAAAGCTTGCTTTTTCCGGCGTTGGAACAAAATACGGTATTCAGCTGAATTCTCTTTCTTATACGGATACTTATTCTTCTCTTGAAGGTTATGCCGATGTTGCCGTAAACGTAGAGCAGGGGATTTTTGATTCTGTAGGTGCAAATGTATCATTAAAAAATCCTTCGCTTTCAGGTGAGCAGATTGTTCTTGATCTTACGCTTTCTAATCCTGAACGGACTCATCTGAATCTTCAGTCTGCCAGGGATTCTCTTTATATCAGTGCCCTTGCAGAAATAAGTAATTTTAGTCTCAACCGTTTTATGACTGTAAAAAACAGCAATAATGAGGTTTCGGCTAATCTTTCTTTGTCAGGAAATTTGTCTCATCCTTATGCCATTGCAGATATCAAAAAGGTTTCGTTCCTGCTGGCTAATGAAATGGTAAATGCGAACGGTATAGTAACGATGGAAGATACAAATATAACCATTAATGATTTTGCTGTAAAGCAATCTGTCTGGGCTGTAAAAAATGTTAATGGAAATATTTCCCTGTCTCAGATGACCGGCGAGCTTGATGCTGTTTTTGAAACTGTCGGTGCAAAAAATATTTCGCTGCCAATGAAGCTTTCTGTTGAAGATTCTTATATTCCTGAAGGAAAGAAAATACCAGAAAGTATGATGATTCAGCTTTCTTCTGATGGTTTGGGCGGTTCTTTGATGAAGGAAGCCTTGCCATTTACAATCACTGCAATGTATACGCCTGATTTTGTTTCGTTTTATTCTACAGAAAATCTGGGCCTTGTGGGAACTTATACACCGTCAGATGGTCTTGTTTCCCAGCTTAAGGCTGAAAATCTTTTTTCTGCGGACATTACGGGGCATTTTTCTGGAAATGATTTGAACATAAATATTGAAAATGTCTCTGCTGATTTGAAAAACATTATAAAATATTTTGCCGTTGATGATTTCTTTGGCATTAAGAGTGGAAGGTTGAGCGGTAATGTGGCGATGGCAGGAACAAATGATACGCCGGAGTTTTTTGGTCAGCTGGATATTGATAATCCTGTTTTTGTACTGCCAACGGTTTTTGCCAGTGAGCTTTCTACCGAAAAAATTAGCGTAACAGCAAGCAACAATGAAATCATCTTGAATGACAGCGACTATCTGATTGGAAAAAATAAGATTTTCAACATGGGTGGAAAAATTGTAATGAATAAATGGGTTCTGGATGATGCTGAGCTTAAGCTTGCAACTCTGGAAAAGAAAAGCCTGCCATTAAAGTTCACCAGTCCTCTGGTAAATCTTTCGGGAGATATAACCTGCAATCTCCTCTTGCAGCTGCAGGATAATGCCTTTGATTTGACGGGAAGTCTTGGCGGTGAAAAGGTAAATATTGTTTCTTACTTGAATAATCTTCAAAATCTGAATAATTCCGATAAGGATACAGCTGCAATGGCAGATATTGATTTTAGAACTAATCTAAAGCTTTTCCTTGGAACTCATGTCATGCTTAATTTTAACCCGCTTTTAAGGTGTATTTTTGTTCCAAATACAGTTATCGGACTAAAAATTGATTCTGCCACTCAGCAATACGAGATTGACGGTGAATTAAACATAAAATCCGGTGATGTGGCTTACGTAAACAGATCTTTCTACATCAAAAAAGGGGCAATCAAATTCAATCCTCAGATGATTACAAATCCTCAGATTACCCTAAGGGCAGAAACCCGCGAAAAAGATGACCGTGGTCAGAATGTAAGAATTATTCTTTCCGCCGAAAATCAGTATCTTCTTGATTTTAATCCATGGTTCAGTTCTGTTCCTGCAAAATCAGAAAATGAGATTTACCGTCTCTTGGGACAGGTTGCCATAGCCGACTTAAATGAAGTGGAAGACAGTTCAAAGGCAATGACGAATTTATTATATACGGCAGGTGATTATGCACTCCAGTCTTTAGTTACCCGTCAGATTGAGAATAAGTTGCGTGATTCCTTGAATTTTGATATATTTTCAATACGAGCTAATATTTTACAGAATGCTTTATCACGTACAGATAATATTACATTTAGTAACTTTTTTGATAATTCAACTGTTTATATTGGTAAATATCTGGGAAGTGCAATTTATGTAGATGCAATGTTGAATCTTTCTCTGGATGACAACATTACAGACGTTACAGATGCAAGCAGTTTACTTCTTCAGCCTGAATTAGGTTTTGAATTTGAAGTTCCTTTTTCAAATCATAACTGGCGTTTTATTCAGGATATGGATGCAAACTTTAGACTTGGAATGGCGTGGAATATAAATAGAAATAAAATTGACCCGCAGGAACAGGCTGAATATACAGCAAAATTTGTTCCTTCTCTTTCTATGTCGCTTCTCTGGAGATTTTAAGTAAAAAATGAGGAGTTTTTTATGCGCAGACGCTTTTTATGCGGTCTTTTGATTACTTTTGCTTTTATTTTTTCTGCATTTGCACAGGAGGATGAGGGCGACTGGTTCTGGGAAAAACCTATTACAAAAATTGATTTTGAAGGGCTTAAAAACGTAAAAAAATCAGATTTGAACGGTATCACAAGTTCTTATATTGATGAATTGTTTACGGATGACACTTACAATGATTTACTTGACAGATTATATGCTCTTGATCTTTTTGAAGATATTGAACCTTATGCAAAACATGATTCCAAAAACAATGATTCCGTTCTTCTGGTATTTAAGGTTACAGAGCATCCTGTAATCACTAAAATTACTTTCTGGGGAAATCAGAAGGTAAGAAACGGTGAATTAAGGGAAAAAATTAAAATAAAAACTTCTGATGTTTATGTTGAAAGTAAAGTTCTTATCGACGAGCGTTCTCTGCGCGATTATTACCTTGAAAAAGGTTATTCAGATGTAAAGGTAAGCCACAGAATTGAGACAACAGATGATGGTGTTAATGTTGTTTTTGTAATCTCTGAAGGTTCAAATACTGTAATCAGGGAAATTCATACTTCCGGCAACACAATCGTTTCTGAGCGCGTCTTGAAAAATAAATTAAAACTCAAGGAAGTAAGCTTTTTAAAGGATGGTGCTTTCCAGAATACCACTCTCGAAATGGATAAAAGAACTATCATAAGCTATTATCAGGACCGCGGTTATGTAGATGCAACAATCATGGATGTAAAAATCGACAATGAATACAATGCCGATAAACAGCGTCAGGAGCTTATAATTACTTTCTATATTCAGGAAGGCTATCAGTATACTTTTGCAGGACTTACTCTTACCGGAAACGAAATTTTCTCAAATGAAGTTCTTCTGCCGCTTATGAAGCTGCGTGTTGGTTCTATCTTTAATGCAACTAAGTTTGAAGAAGGAATTGCTGCAATCACTGGAAAATATTACGAAAACGGTTACATGACCAATGAATTCTACCGCATTCCAGATAAAAATTCTGAGAAAAAGGAAATTGCCTACAATCTTACAATTCGTGAAAATGTGCGCAGTCACATCGAAAACGTCATAATCAAGGGAAATACAAAAACTAAGGATTATGTAATCCGCCGTGAAATTCCTATTGAATCAGGTGATATTTTCTCCCGTGATAAAGTTATGAACGGTTTAAGAAATCTTTATAATCTTCAGTATTTCTCAAACGTACTTCCAGATGCTCAGCCTGGTTCAGAAGAAAACCTTGTTGATTTGATTTATACAGTTGAAGAACAGTCTACAACTTCTCTTCAAATGGGTATGACCTTCTCTGGCGTTTCAGATCCTGATGATATTCCTGTTTCCCTTTATTTTAAGCTTGAAAATTCAAATCTTTTTGGTGAAGGAAAATCAATTTCCGCTTCTACAACACTTTCAAAAGCAGAGCAGTCAATAGACTTGTCTTACTCTCAGAGCTGGTTGGGAAATCTTCCTATCGCATTCAGCGAATCCCTGTCTCTGTCTCACACAAAAACTTATGCACAGACAAATCAGTTCCTGCCGGATTTATCCTTGAATCAGTATTATTATTATATGTCTTATGAAGGCTGGACAGCTTCCTTAGGAACAGCTTTTTCCCGCAGATGGACACCTAATTTTGCAATTCTTACTGCTGCAATCGGTATGAACAATTCCCTTTCAAATTATAACTATGATGAAAATATTTATACTCCTGTTGATTTGGGACTTTCTGTTTTTGCCAACCGCTGGGGACTTTCTAACTCGGTATTCACAAGCTTGTCTATTGATGACCGTGATATTAACTATGATCCGTCAAAGGGCTGGTTTGCCAGTGAGCGTCTCACTTGGTATGGACTTATGCCTGTTCTTGAAAAAGAGTTCTTCCTGCGTTCAGATACAAAGCTTGAAGGATATTTGACCTTATTTGATATTCCTGTTACTGATAATTATAACTTTAAGGCTGTTTTTGCGGCTTATACGGGACTTACGTCAATTTTCCCTACACCAGGTTCTTATATCAGCGATTCAAACAAAGCATACATAGACGGTATGTTTAACGGACGAGGATGGGTTGAAGCCTATAAATATGATGGCGCACGCGGAAAAGCGATGTGGAGCAACAAGGTTGAAATAAGGTTCCCGATTGTGCCTGGAATCATAGGATTTGACATTTTCCATGATGCCATTGTTATCAAAGATTCTATGACTTCACTTTTCAACGAAACCTCGCTTAATGACTTCTATTTCAGTTTTGGTCCTGGAATCCGCTTCCTTATTCCTCAGTTCCCTCTGCATCTTATGTTTACATGGAGATACAGAATTGAAGATGGAAATCCTTACTGGGGCTTGAAGAATATTGATGATGATGCCTTCCAGTTTGTATTGTCATTTAATCTTGTAAACAGATAATCTTTTTCAGGGGATTTATATGAATAGATTTTTTAAAATTTTAATTGCTTTTGGCTTGTGTTTTATTTTATTCTCTGCCGCTACATTTGCCCAGCAGATTACTCGCTTTGGTGTAGTTGATACTGCAAAAGTTTATACCGCTTATTTCAGAAACTCTGCTCCAATCCGAAATTATGAAAATAAAAAGAAGGAATTTCAGGAAGAAATAAATGTCCGCACAGAAGAATTGCGAAAGCTTCAGCAGAAAAAGCTTGAATACGAAAAAGCAGAAAATGAAAATCAACTTCTGAGAATTGAAGCAGAAATCACAAAGAAAAAGGATTATCTTACTGAATATACAAACGCAAAAAATGTAGAGCTTGAATCAATGCTGAAATCCCTTCAGAGTTCAGATGATTTCTATAAGAAGCTTTATAATACGCTTGCAAAAATTGCAGAAAGTAACGGTTATAGTATGATTCTCAGTCTTCAGGAATCCAATGCAATTTTATGGTACAGCAGTTCAGTTGATATAACTGACCAGGTGATTTCTGAACTTGGCTTATAAGCGGAATCTTTAGAATGGAAGCAGACTCATCAGAAAACCTCACCCCGATGATGGTTCAATATCGGGCAATTAAAAAACAGTATCAAAACGAAGTTTTATTTTTCAGGCTTGGAGACTTTTACGAAATGTTCAATGAGGACGCCGTAGAAGTTTCTAGACTTTTAAATCTGACTTTAACCCATCGTGCATCCCAGCCCATGTGCGGTATTCCTTATCATGCGGCAAAAGTTTATATCGCACGTCTTTTAAGACTGGGTAAAAAAATTGTAATTTGCGAGCAGGTTGGTGAAATCCCAAAAGGCGGGAAGGGGATTGCAGAAAGAAAAGTTGTTGAAATCATCACTCCTGGAACTGCCGTTGAAACTGAATATCTTGAAGGAAATAAAGCAAATTATCTTGCCGCTCTTTCAATTTCAAAAGGTCGTGTCGGTTATGCTTTTATTGATGTTACGACTTCTTCTTTTAAGGCAACTTCCTGGCCGGCAAACCGAATGTATGAAAACTTTTCAAAAGAGTTGAACCGTTCTGCTCCAAGAGAGTTTTTGCTGCCTGCTTCCTTAAAAAATAATTCTGATTTGCAGTCGGCCCTTAGCGCTCACACGGATATTGCAGTTTCTTACTATCCTGACTGGGATTTTTCGCTGGATTATTCTTTCAAAAAACTTACTGCCCAGTTTGAAACAGTAACTTTAAAATCCTTTGGACTGGAAGATGATTCAGCTGAAATTGCGCCAGCTGGTTTTCTTCTTGATTATCTTGATAAAACTACTAATACAAAGCTGCCTCATATAAAAAGTATTCAGGTTTATTCTGACAACGAGTTTTTGATGATGGATGATTCTTCCCGACAAAATCTTGAAATCACCGAAAATATGAGGGACGGAACAATTCAGTATTCTCTGCTGGAATGTGTTAATTTTGCAAAAACTGCAATGGGAAACCGTTTGCTTCGTAACTGGCTTTTGTTTCCTCTTACAAATAAAGAACAGATTGTTGAACGCCAAAATAGAATTACTGTTTTTTATAATGACCGTCCTCTGCTTGAAAAACTTCGCAATGATTTGAGTGGCATTCTTGATATTGAACGCCTGTCCGGTAGAATTGCAATGGATAGGGCTCATCCAAAAGATTTGCAGGCTTTACGGGCCAGTCTTGAATCCTGGGTATATATAAAAGAATATCTTAATTCAGTTGATTTTTCCTTTATTTCTTCTGATGATTCAATAAAAATTATCGAAATGATAAAAAATGCCATTCTGGATGACCCGTCTACTTCTTTAACTGATGGCGGAATTATCAAACCAGGCTGGTCTCAGGAATTGGATCACTGGCGAGGAATCAGTGAAAACTTCAATAAAATATTGAGTGATTACGAAGCCGAAGAACGTGAAAATACTGGAATCTCTACGCTAAAAATTAAATATACTAATAATTTTGGCTATTTTATTGAAGTTTCAAAGGGAAAGCTTTCTTCAGTTCCAACTCATTTTATTATGAGGCGTGCCCTTGTTAATGGAGACCGTTATACTACAGAAAAATTACAGTCTCTGGAACACGAGCTTACAGAAGCTTCTACAAAGATTCTAGAACTTGAAAGGGATTTGTTTGTCGAAATAAGAACTACGTTTCATGAATATATAAATTATCTTCTTCAGATTGCTGATGAAGTTGCCAATACTGATGTAATTGCTTCCCTTGCTTTTGCGGCAATAAAGAATAACTGGAATTGTCCTGTAATTGAAGATTCTACGATTTTTGAAATTGAAAACGGGCGGCATCCAGTTGTAGAAGCCCATCTTCCGACCGGAGAGTTTGTTCCAAATGATAGTTTTATAGCTGCCGGAAGTTCGGGTGGAATGGGGACTAGCAGTGGACTTGAGGCTGGCGCTGGCGCTCTTATTCCATCCTTTGATTTGATTACAGGCCCTAATATGGCTGGTAAATCCACTTATCTGCGACAAAATGCTTTGATAGCTTTGCTGGCTCAGACTGGCTCGTATGTACCGGCTTCAAAAGCTAGAATTGGAATCATTGATAGGATTTTCTGCCGTGTAGGTGCTTCGGATAATCTTGCAAAAGGCGAATCTACCTTCCTGGTTGAAATGATTGAAACTGCAAATATTCTTCGTGCCGCAACCAGCCGTTCTTTAGTAATCATGGATGAGGTGGGAAGAGGAACTTCTACTGAGGATGGACTTGCCATTGCAAGGGCTGTCTCTGAATATTTAATTGAAACTATAAAATGTAAGACTTTATTTGCAACTCATTATCATGAACTGACAAGAATGGAGCATCCTCTGCTTAAAAAGCTTTGTCTTGAAATATCTGAGCAGAACGGTAATGTCGTTTTTATGCGTAAAGTTATAGAAGGTGTTACTGAAAATTCTTATGGAATTCATGTTGCAAAGCTTGCAGGTCTTCCTCAGGAAGTGATTAACCGGGCAAATACAATTCTTGCTCATATTCAGGCAGTCGCAGCTGATAAGCCTGTACTTCCGGAAGAAAAAGAAATACCTGCCAGCAAGGTAAATACAACTACAGCTCCAGGTCTTTTTAGTGATGAAGAAATCATTATTTCTGAAATACTTTCTGCTGATCCTGATAATATGACTCCGCTTGAAGCACTAAAAACGATTGGACGCTGGAAAAAGGAACTTTCTGGGCTTTAATTTTCTGGTAGTTTTGATTTATAACAGAAAATTATATTTTTTTTTCTGAAAAGCCGCACTTTTTTTTATATTAAATACAATATATAGGTGTGAACAGAATTTATTTTGAAAGTGTAAGTTTTATTAAACTGCTTTTACGCCTTTTATACAGCTTCATTAATGGCGGTGAGGAATGTGTCATCTGTAAAAAGAGGACTTTTCTTCTGCCTGTGTGTAAAAAATGCGCAAATGAAAATCTCTCTGTAAAATCATCAGCTGAAATAAAAAGGTGTAGAGTTTGTGGCAAAGAACTTATTTCAACGAATGAATTGTGTTTGCAGTGTCGCGAAAGCCCTGTGTTAAAGCATACAGATTGTGTTTTTCCTTTGTTTTCCTATCGTTTATGGAACAAGGAACTGATGTTCAAATGGAAATCTCAAGGTATTCGTACTTTGTCTTTTTTGTTTGCGCGGATACTGTCTTTTGTTTTACGGGATCTTGATGTGGATGTGATTGTGCCTGTACCCCCTCGTCCGGGGAAAATCGAAAAAAATGGCTGGGATCAGATTGATGAATTGTGTACAATACTGAAATATCATTATGGTTTTAAGATTTTTCCGCTTTTGGAACGTCACTCTGTTGAAGAGCAAAAGAAGCTTGACAGGCAGAATCGTCTTGATTCTATTGGCAAATCTTACTTTCTTCGCAGCGATGCCCAAATCAGGAGACTTTTAAAACCCTTTCAAGGCACTTTTCCGTCTAAAGTATGCATCTTGGATGACGTTTGTACAACAGGTGCAACTTTAGAAAGCTGTGCTTACCTGCTTAAAAAAGTCGGGATAAAAAATGTTATGGGGGTGACACTTTTTGTAGTAGATTGAAAAAAACTTTTAAAAATAACCTTTATGTTGCAAAACCTTGATTTTAAGGGTATTATTAAAAGTATAAGTGGTATCACTTGTTTATTGATGATTTATAGGAGTGAATATGGCTACAGAAGAATCTCAGTTTCAATTAGTAACTTTTCATTTAGGAGAAGAGTTATATGGTGTTAATATCATGGATGTAAAAGAAATAGTTAGGCTTCAGAACGTTCGTGTTATTCCAAATGCACCTTATTACGTTGAAGGAATTATAAATCTTCGTGGTGAAATTATTCCTATCATTGATTTACATAAGCGATTCAGAATCCAGAGCGTTTCTAAAAACGATTCAGATTTTGAAGGTGGATTTATTATCCTTAACATTGATAACAGTAAAATTGGTATTATTATTGATAAAATTGCCAGAGTAGTTACGATAAAAGGTGAGGATGTAAAAGAACCGCCTCAGATGCTTAGTGGAATTGGTTCCGAATATATTGAAGGCGTAATCAGGGAAGATTCTGGTTATTTGATTATGCTTAATATACGGAAATTATTTAATGCAAAAGAATTACAGAAAATTATTGAAATTCAGTAATGATACAAACATACAGTACAACTATTCGTAGAAAAGAAATGGATGCTGTATTAACTTGTATGGTAGATGAAAAAATTGGGCCAGGCGAGTTGAATACAAGATTAATACAGCAGGTACGTGATTTTATAAAATGTGATGGGGCAGTGGCTTTAAGAAGTCCTGCTATAGCTTTAAAATATGCTTTACAAGCTCTTGGCATAGAGCGTCAGTCTAAAATCTTAATTTCCGCACTTGCACCTGCGTGGCAATATCAGACTATCCTTTCATTTGAAATGGAGCCTGTAGTTCTTGATGTTGACCCGTCTTCTGCTTTGGTAACGGCAGAAATTGTAAAGGAAGGTATTGAAGAGGGCGGAAAGCTTTTATTATTGCACGAAAGTGAAGGTATAATTCCAGATTTGTCTTCCATAATGCAGTTGGGCATTCCTGTTATTGAGGATATTTCTCAAAGTGCAGGTGCTTTTTATTCTTTGAAAGATGAAAATGGCCAGGAGACAGAAAAAAAAGCGGTCGGAATGTTCGGAAACTTTGCAATTCTTGGATTGGAAGAAAGAGATGTTCTTACTTCCGGCGGTGGAGCTGTTTTAATTGCTCCAAACCGAAGGGAATGGCTTGTTCTAAAAAAATATACAGATGATGCTCCAAAGACAGATTTGCTGCCTGATATAAACTGTGCTCTGGCTTCTGTTCAAATTAAGGAATATGCCCGAAATGAGAGCAGCAGAAAAGAAATCTATAATGCTTATCAGCATGCTTGTCTGTCTGGAAAACATAAAATGCTTTCACGGGAGATGGATGATGCTTCTACAGCAAGCTCTTTTCCTCTTGTTTTAGAAAGTCCTTTTAAAGATGTAAAGCAGTATACATCTAGAAAAGAAATTGAGATTCAGCCTGCTTTTGATGGCTCTGTAGTTGCCCTCAATGAAGAAGTAGCTGAAAAATGCATTCATGCAAAATCTCTGCTTTTGAGATGTGCCCATATTCCTTTATATTCTAGATTAACTCATTCTGAAATTGCAAAGATTGTAAAAGTATTAGGAACGCTTCCTTAATTTCTTAACAATAAGGCGGATATGAAAAAAGTTCTGATTATAGTAAATGTCGGAAAAGAAGAATCTAATTTACTCGCAAATGAAATATCTTCCTACCTTGAAGAAAGAGATTATAGTGTAGAACTTTTCTCTTTTGACGGTTTCTGTAAGAACAAAGTCTTTAAGGGCTATGATTTTGTGGTAACCTTGGGTGGCGATGGAACTGTTTTATACGCTGCCAGAAATTGTGTTGATAATAATATTCCGATTTTTCCTATAAATCTTGGACAGTTTGGATTTATGGCTCCAATTCAGCCGAATGCCTGGAAAGAATATATGGAAGCTTATCTTGCGGGAAAATCATATTTTCAGGAACGCAGTCTTTTAAAGGCAACTTTAATCCGTGGTGAAAAAACTATCTGCAAAAATCTTTCGCTGAATGATATTGTAATTAATTCAAAAGAATCTTCAGCAACTGTATTTCTTTTTGTACGCTACGACAATCAGCTTTTGTGCCGCTTAAAGGCCGACGGTGTGATAGTCAGTTCTCCCACTGGTTCAACGGCTTATTCCGCTTCTGCAGGTGGTCCTATTGTTGATCCAACAATGGATGCCTTTGTTATGACACCTCTTAATTCTTTTTCTTTATCTTCCAGGCCCATTGTTCTTAATGCAGAAGGAACTTTGGAAATCCATCTGCAGCCATGCAGAACAAAATCTGTCAATCTTACTGTAGACGGTCAGCCTCCAATAAGTTTGCAGACTGGAGATATAATTCGTATAGTAAAGAATGACAGGAAAATAAAACTTTTATTCTGTGATGAAGAAAAATTCTACAATTCATTACGGTCAAAATTAAACTGGAGAGGAGAACCTTATGCTTGAAGAATTGAATATTAAAGATTTTGCTCTCATTGAATCAGATTATCTGGAATTTGAAAAAGGATTAACAGTTTTGTCTGGTGAAACTGGAGCTGGAAAATCCATTTTAATAGGAGCCCTTTCTTTTTTACTTGGGGGAAAAGCCGAGCTTTCTCAAATAAGAAGCGGAAAATCAGAGGCCAGTGTAAGCGGACTTTTTACAATAAATACAGATTCAGTAAGAAAAAATCTTCAAGATAGTGATGAAGCTCAAAATGCTGCTGAATGGCTTGAACTCCATGGAATTGAAATTGAAAATAACCGTGTATTGTTACGACGCTTTATCCGTGATACAGGGAAATCTGGCGCCTGGATAAATGATACTCCCGTTACAAGAGCTGATTTATCTCAGTTTTCTTCCTTTTTAGTTGATATTCATGGACAACATGAGCATCAGTCTTTAATGCGTGTTTCTGAACATATTAAATTTCTTGACAGCAGGGCAGGGCTTACAAACGAAGTTGCAGAATTTACCAAATATTATGCTACTCTTGTTGCCAGACGCAAGAAGCTTTCTGAATACATGCAGAATTCAAGTGAGCGTCTGCGAAAAATTGATATGTGTAATTTTGCCATTCAGGAAATTGAAAATGCAAAATTAAAAAAAGATGAGGATTCTCTTCTGGAAGATGAAGAAGCCCGTCTTTCTTCTTTTGAAAAAATTTATTCTTCAATAGAAAATATAAACGGTCTTCTATCGGATTCAGAACAGGGGGCAGTTAATTCCTTAAAGAAAATTAGACGTGAATCATCTGCTCTTGCCCAAATGGATAAATCAATTGCTGCCCTGGATGAAAGAATTGAATCTGCTTTTTATGAACTGTCTGACTTGGCTGATGAATTTTCAAGTTATCAGCAGAAGCTTGTTTTTGACCCAAATCGTTTAACCGAGGTTCAGGAACGTCTTTCATTAATTTATAATTTGAAGAAAAAATATGCTTCTTCTGTAAATGCACCGCTTTCAGAAGTTTTTGATTATTATGAAAAAGCAAAGAATTTCTTAAATGAAAATTCAGGTGACAATAATAAGGAAGCAGTCCTCAAGTCTGAAATAAAGGAACTTGAAAAACTTGTTCTTTCCAAAGCAAATTCTATTTCTGCCCGCCGCAAAGAGACTGCAAAAATGCTTTCTGGTGAGGTTGATGCAATTCTGGCAAAGCTTGGCATGAAAGGAACTCACTTTGAAGTTTCCTTGACAGAGAAAACAGGTTCCGAAATAGAACAGAAGTGCGGTCCTTATGGAAAAGACGATGTCGAATTCATGATAAGTGCCAATCCTGGAACTCCACTTTTGCCTCTTGCCAAGATTGCTTCTGGTGGTGAACTTTCCAGAGTTATGCTTGCCCTTAAAACAATTTTTGCCCAGAATGATTCTGTTGAAACTCTTATTTTTGATGAAATTGATACTGGAATCGGCGGTGAAGTTGCAGTAAGTGTTGGTTCTCACTTGAAAAATCTTGCAAAAAATAAGCAGATTTTCTGTATTACCCATCTTGCCAGTATCGCTGTTTATGCCGATAATCAAATTAAGATAGAAAAAGCAGTTTCTGGCGGAATTACATCATCCAATGTTTTTATCCTTTCTGGTGAAAAAAGGGTGATTGAAATTGCAAGAATGTTATCAGGCGATTCTAATAATGAACAGTCTCTAGAACATGCCAGAACCATGCTGCAAAAATATTCCGGGGGTATGTGATGTCAAAAATTACAGAAGAAATGCGGCTTCATTTTTCAGAAGAAATACAGCCTTATAAAGATAAGATTGCAGCCCTTCTTGAAAAAGAAAAAAATATGCGCAATTCAATGAACGATAACGATATTGGCGTTGAGTATAAAAAAATCCTTCTATGTGAAGATATGATTTACGCCGCTTCATTATATATTGCACAAAATACCCTTTCTTTAAAGCTGCTGGATGTAAAGAATAACGATGCCCTTAACGATGCCCGAAAAATCCTTTACAAGGCAATCATATATCTTGAAGAAATTGTTACAAACCAGATTGATGTTGCATATTCAGATTTAATTCCTTATTACGAAAAAATCACTAATATGTCACTAAGACAGCGTTATACTTTAATCCGTAAGCTTGGACTCGAAATCACAGTATTGAAAGATGCCTTTGGTGATAACAGCAAGTGGAAGTGGTCTTTTGTTGAGCTGGAAGGTCGTTTTGCAACCGTTGCAAAAAATATCATCGATATGAAGGCTGCAGAAAAAGATTATATTGACCTGCATTCTCCTAATTACGAAATGACGATTATGTATTTTAATATGCTTATAAAGCTTTTGAATGCTTCTGCTACTGGCTATCGCGATAAATATGAATTGTCCACTCGCCGCATAGATGATATGCGAAACGGAATAAAATACCTTCTTGCCCTACGTAAGCTTTACCATGTAATGCGCAATTCTGAACAGGCGGAAGAAGTTAAGAAAAAGGCTGTGGTCTGGAAAGAAAAGATGGAAGCAGACCACAAAAAAGGTATAAGCAACTAATGGATAAAAATCTCGTTCTCAGAATATTCGAAGGCTTTTCAATTCAGCGATGGAATGATTTAATTCGTCCTTTTGATTTAGTCGAAATGGACAAGGCTGGCGAAAAAATGGTGCTGGCCTATATAATTGGCAAATATGAAGAAAAAAAAGGAAAAAAAATCGACTGGTGTTGGATGATTTATGCCGCTCTTTTTGATTTACTAAAAAAAATTGCCCTATGTGACATTAAAGCTCCAGTTCAGCAGATTTTAAAACGTGAATATTCAAAAGAATATTTAAGGCTTAATGAATGGGTTTTGAATCAATATCGACAGCTTATAAAAGATGATGATTTATTCTCCCGTTTTACAATCTATATAGGTCAAAAAGCTGGTTCCTTTGCAATTCCTGAGCATTTGAAAACTTCGGTTCATGTTTATACTGCTGCACATAAATATTCAACCATCCGAGAAATGGAAATGCTTTCTGTAGTGAATGAAAAAGAGCGTCTTGCTAAAATAGACAGCGACTTGCGAGCCGAATTACAGCCTTTTTTAGATTTAGAAGCACTGCAAAAGCTTATAACCCGCCAGAAAGAATTCGATTTTCTCTTAAAAATTGAACAGCTTCGTTTTCAAACCAGATGGAATCAAACTCCACGTGTTCCTCAGACAACAGTTCTGGGACATTGTTTTTTTGTGGCTATTATGACCCTTCTTTTATCTAGAGAATCTAATCCCAAAATGAGCACCCGCCGGGTTGTAAACAATTTTTTCAGCGCTCTTTTTCATGATTTACCAGAAGCCGTTACCCGCGATATAATTTCTCCTGTTAAGCAGGCTACGGATGCCTTGCCTAATATTGTAAAAAAGATTGAAGATGAAATCGTAAACAAAGAGCTTGTTCCTTTGATGGACGAATCCTATGTTGATGAAGTAATTTATTATACTTCTGATGAATTTTCTGACCGTATAATGACAAAGGACGGAAAAATCCAGAATGTAAGCTATGAAGAATTGAATGAAAAATACAATTCCGATGAATTTAATCCTGTTGATGGCAAACTAGTCCGCATTTGTGATCATCTTTCTGCCCTTATGGAAGCCGATATTTCAATCAAACATGGAATTACCTCAACACATCTTTCCAGTGGAAGGGAAGGAATGCTTGCCCATTATAAGCAAGGACAAATAATCAGCGGAATAAATGTAAATGAACTTTTTCACAGTCTAGTTTGATTGTCTGACTTTTTGATTTTTGATTTAGCTTGATTTGATTTTCAATAAAAATCTATAAAAAAGATTTTACAAAAGAATACAAAATTTAAGATATTTTGCCGATAATCTAATTATGGAAAAGAAATTTGCCCGTAAATTATTTATAAACTTATTTATCTTTATGATTTTCAGCCTTTCTCTTTTTGCAGATAGCAGTTACAAGGTAGAAAAGGGCGATACTTTATATTCAATAAGCAGAAAATATCAGATTACAGTTGCAGAATTACGGGCTGCAAATAATCTTTCAGAAAATGATATAATAAAAATCGGACAGAAGCTGATAATTCCAAGTGCAGACATTTCAACTGCCGCTGCTTTGCTTTCAGATAATACAAAAAAAGAAGAAAATCAGGCTAAAGCCCTGGAAAATGCAAGTTCAGTCTATGTTGTTCAAAAAGGCGATACCTTATATGCAATTGCACGAAAATGTGGTCTTACAGTTGCTGAATTAGTTTCTTTGAATAATATGGACACTTCTACAGTAATAAAAGTTGGCCAGAAGTTAAAGATTAAAGCAACACCAACACTTACCCAGACAACTCCAACTTCAGCTGTTAATTCTAATGATACGAAAAAAACAAATACATCAACTACTTCAACTTCATCAAGTACAAGCACAGCCGACAAAACTAACTCTGATAAAACTTCATCAAAAAGCGAAGTTGCAAAAGAAGACAAAACTCCTGATACAAGAACCTATGGAATTACAATTACTTCAGATTCTTCAACAATCTGGCCGGTAAAAAATCCAAAAGTTACAACAGTAAAAGGAAAGGCTTCCGGGGTTCAGCTTTCAGCTCAAAAAAATGAAGCAGTTACCTGTATTCGTGAAGGAACCGTAATGTATGTTGGCCTTTACCGCGGATTTGGACAAGTTGTTTTTGTTCAGTCAAAAACTGGAATAATTTATGCTTATGCTGGTTTAGGTTCTGTAAGTGTCAGAAAAAGCGAATATCTGAACTTTGGAACAGAAATCGGCACCGCAGGCATAGACCCTATTTCAAAAAATCCGCAGATTACCTTTATTGTATTCCAGAATGGACAGCCAATAGACCCTGCAAAAGCACCGAGAAATTAGTAATATTTCAGGCTCGTAATTGTAAAAAATCAGTATTTTCACTATTATTATACTCATCATTTTTATTTAGAATTGATTTTATAGGAGCAATATTTTATGGCAGACACAATGCACGTTTTGGAGAAAAATCCAAACTGGAAAGGTCGTCGTGGTCCAGTTGTCCTTGTTATTATGGACGGCGTTGGATATGGTAAATATGAAGAAGGTGATGCAGTAAAAGCAAGCCGCATGAAGTATTTGGACTGGTTTACAGCAAACTGTCCTCACACAAAGCTTAAGGCTCACGGTACAGCAGTTGGTCTTCCTTCTGATGATGATATGGGTAACTCTGAGGTTGGTCACAATGCTATGGGTTGTGGCCGTGTTTTTGCTCAAGGTGCCAAGCTTGTAGGAGAGTCAATTGCAAACGGTTCTATGTTTGCTGCCGATACCTGGAAAAAGCTTGTTAAGAATGTAAATGACAAGGGAAGTACTCTTCACTTTATTGGATTGGTTTCTGACGGAAACGTTCATTCACACATTGACCACCTTAAGGCAATGATTACACAGGCAAATAAGGATGGAGTTAAAAAACTCCGCGTACATGCACTTTTGGATGGTCGTGATGTTGACCCAACTTCTGCTTTGAATTATATCACTCCGCTTGAAGACTTCCTTGCCGGATTTGCAGGTGTTGATTATAAGATTGCAAGCGGTGGCGGACGAATGTATATGACTATGGACCGCTACAATGCAGACTGGAGCATGGTAGAGCGTGGCTGGAAGGCTCACGTTCTTGGAGAAGGCCGCAAGTTTGAAAGCGCAACAAAAGCAATTGAAACTTACCGTGCAGAAATCCCTGGAGTTCTTGATCAGGATATGCACGAGTTTGTTATTGCAGATGCTAGTGGAAAGCCGGTTGGAACAATCGAAGATGGTGATTCTGTTATCTACTTCAACTTCCGTGGTGACCGTGCTTTGGAAATGACACGTGCTTTTGAAACACCTGCCGGCGGAGACCTTCCTTTTGACCGTATTCGCGTTCCTGCAGTTGAATATGCCGGAATGATGGAATACGATGGAGATGCTCACGTTCCTGCTCAGTACCTTGTAAATCCACCAAGCATTGACCGCACAATGGGCGAATATCTTACAAAGACTGGTGTAAAGCTTCTTGCAATTTCTGAAACACAGAAGTATGGACACGTAACTTACTTTTTCAACGGAAACAAGCAGGGTAAGTTTGATGAAAAGCTTGAAGATTATATTGAAGTTCCATCTGATGTTGTACCATTTGAGCAGCGCCCTTGGATGAAATGTGCAGAAATTACTGACAAGGTAATCGAAGCAATAAAATCTGGAAAATACGACCACATCCGTTTGAATTATCCAAATGGTGATATGGTTGGACATACTGGTGTTTTCAATGCTGTAGTTTGTTCTATGGAAGGAATGGATTTGCAGCTTGGACGTCTTAAGGCTGCAATTGAAGAAGCTGGCGGAATCCTCTGTCTTACAGCTGACCACGGAAACTCTGATGATATGTACGAGCACGCTAAGGACGGCAGTGTAAAGATGGACAAGGCAAGCGGTGAGCCAAAAGCAAAGACTTCTCACTCATTGAATCCAGTTCCTGGTATTATCTACGACCCAGAATATAAGGGTGAATACGACAATACAAAACTCAATGACGGTCTTGGCATCTCTTCATGGCCTTCAACTCTTATGAATCTTATGGGCTATATTCCACCTGCTGATTACGATAAATCAATAATCAACATGAAATAAAACACCAAAAATAAATAAAAAAAAGGCTGCCCTTGAAGTTCAAAACTTTCAAAACGGACAGCCTTTTTTTATCCTAATGTTGGGGATTATTTAGAAGCAGCGTCAATCGTTGCCTGAATATCCTTTGAAATATTATCACAAAGAAGGGCAGCTTTTGCTCTTGCATCCTTTAACCATGCATCGCTTCCATCACCTGCTGGAATCATAGAATTGATGTAGAACTTAATCTTAGGCTCAGTTCCAGAAGGACGTGCACTTACAATTGTACCGCTTTCAAGATAGAACTGAAGAACATTGCTCTTAGGAAGTGAAGGATCATTCATACAGTCTCGAATCTTAAGGACCTTTTCTCCGCCTAAAGTTTTTGGTGGATTTGCTCTGAGTGAAGACATCATGTTTTTCATTGTTTCAACACCAGACATTCCAGGGAAGTTCTGTGAAATTGCACGGTCTTCAAAATATCCGAACTCTTTATAGAGATCATCAAGGTGTTCAAGAAGACTCTTACCCTGACTTCTCCAGTAAAGAATCATTTCTGCACACATAGCAGCAGCAGAAACACCGTCTTTATCCATTACTTCTTTTTCTACTTTGTAACCGTAGCTTTCTTCGAGACCGAATACATAATTATGAGATTTGTCTGCTTCGAACTTATCTTCAATAGCAGCAATCCATTTAAATCCTGTAAGACATTCAAGCATTGTTACGCCGTATTTTTTACAGATGTAATCGCCGAATGGTGAAGTTACAATAGAGCGGATTACAGCTGGATTTTCTGGCATTTTTCCAAACTCTTTTCTTGAAAGAAGAATATAATCCATAAGAAGGGCACCCATCTGATTTCCACTTAAAAGAACCCAGTTTCCGTCTTTATCAGGGAAAGCTGTTCCAAATCGGTCTGCATCAGGGTCAGTTGCCATTAAACCGTCTGCCTTTTCTTTTTTAGCAAGTTCAACTGCAAGTTTAAGAGCTGGTTTTTCTTCTGGATTTGGCTTTTCTACAGTAGGGAAGTTGCCATCCGGTTCTCTCTGTTCTGGAACTGTAATTACCTTTAATCCTAAGTCACCAAGAACCTTTTCTACATGCATTCCGCCTGTTCCGTGCAATGGAGTGTAAACAATTCTTACATCCTTTGCCTTTTCTTTGATAAGCTCTGGTCTGAATAACTGGGCTTTACACATTTCCCAGAACTTTTCGTCTATTTCTTTATCAATAATCACAAGCTTCTGAGTTGCAATTGCTTCAACTCTTGTCATTGTTTTTACTTCTGTAACCTTATTTACTTCTTCGATAATACCTTTATCATGAGGTTCAATTACCTGAGCTCCATTATCCCAATAAGCTTTATAACCATTGTACATACGTGGATTATGAGAAGCTGTTACTACAACACCAGTCTGTGCTTTTAAAGTTCTGATTGCAAATGACAATTCAGGAGTAGGGCGTAAACTTGAGAAAAGATATGCCTTGATACCGTTTGCTGCAAAAATCAATGCAGTTGCTTCTGCAAATACATCTGAATTAAGGCGGCTGTCATAAGCAATTACAGCTTTGAGAGTACCTTCTTTTGCTTCTTTTGGGAAAGCCTTGATTACATAATTTGCAAGTCCCTGAGTTGCAAGGTTGATTTCAAGTGTGTTCATACGGTTTGTTCCACCACCCATGATGCCACGCAAACCGCCGGTTCCAAACTCAAGAGTCTGGAAGAATCTGTCTTCAAGTTCTTTGTAATCTTCTTTAGCAATAAGTTCTTCTACTTCGCTGCTGAATCTTTTATCCTGTTCAGCTTCGATGTAGGCTTTAGCTCTTTTTAAGATTTCTGCTTTATCCATTTTGTTTCTCCATATTTTGTTCAATTAATATTAATATACTATAATTAAAAAGAAGAGAAAAGTGAAAATAAGATTTTTACCTGCATTTAGAATGCATTTACAATGTAAGAAAACCTATTTATCTGCCTTTTGAATCATCTGAGTTTCCCATTCGAGCAGAGCTTTTTCTTCTTCCGCTTTATCACCTTTTACATCGCACATGATTCGGAATACAGGTTCGGTTCCGCTGCCACGCATCCAGATAAAGGCAATCGCTTTTGAATCCTTATCTTTAAAGAGAATCTTTAAGCCGCCTTTTCCAGAAAGAGAAAAATCTGTAACATTTCTAGTCTCTTTTGTACCGTTCGTTATAACAGCCTCATAAGAGCAAATTCCATATTTTTCTTTCAATTCTTTCTCTTTTGCTTTGTATTCTTCTTCAAAAATCTTCTGGAAATTCTTTTTTAATAAAGCGTGATCTGTAGTTTTTACTTTTAAAACTGCTCTTGCTTCTGAAACTCCAGTTGTTGTGTACTTTGGAAGACTTGCAAGAACATCTGTAAGAGTAAAATCAGGCTTATATTTAATTCCAGCCTTATCACACCAAAGCTTAAACAAACCATTTTCTTTTATAAGAAGCAGCTTGAGAATTGCAAAAATGGTATTTATAGGGTCGCGTACAGCAGCAGGATAGGTGATTGTTCCTCCGTTTGAACCTTCTCCCAAAATGCGCACATTATAACCATCTGCTCGTTTTTCGCGGGCAAGATTTACAATGTTAGCTTCACCAACTTCACCCCTGAAAACCTTTGCTCCCAGTGCTGTGGCAATTTCTTCTATTCTCATTGAAGTAGGGCAGTTAACTGCTACCGCTGGTTTAAAATCAGGATTTTTTCCATCCTTCCATATAGAGAAGGTTAATTCAGCAAGCACCGAAAGACTAAATACTTCCTGTGCTTTAAGAATTACAGCCTTTTTAGTTTTTTCATCCCAATAAACAAGATTTCCTCTGTCGCCATCGCAGTCCGGCATATAACCAAGAACTACTTCGGAATGTCCCTGGGTATGTAATCTTTCCATTTCGGCTGCGACATGTACAAGGTTTTCGGCTTCAGGAATAATTTCATGCACAATTTTGCTATCGTTAATTGAATAAAAAGCGATTTTATTTTTTGTAAAGAAATCTCTGTCTATACTCTTTGCTCTGGCACTTCCGTTAAAATCGCATACAAGGCCAATTTTATTTTCTTCAATGCAAGCTCCCAGCATTTTTATAAAATCAGCCTGATATTTCTGGTCTTCTGAGCCAGTGATTGTCTGAGTAATGAAGTTTTCGTAGGCATGAAGGGCGTTGAACTTTGCACTTTCTGATGATGCGTATACAGCATTAAGTTCAGTCAGCTTGCATTTTTGTGCACATTCTACAAGAGCATCAAGAGCTTTCTGGTCGGCCAAAAGTGCTGTAAAGTCTTTTACGATTTTTGCGTTTTCCTGGCCATTTAATACCCCGCCATCATTTGTTCCAAATTTAATTCCGTTATGTCCAATAGGGTTATGACTTGCTGAAATATAAATGAAACCATCAAGCTTTTTAGAATATGCCATTATTTCTGGAGCGGCTGTCACCCCAAGGTACTGAACTATTGCTCCTTTTTTGATAAGGATTCTGAGCATAGCGTCTGCTATCTGAGGTCCTGTAGGGCGGGCATCAATTCCTACTGCTATTACAGGCATCTGCTGGCCTGATGTATTAATAATATAATCTAGGAATACACTTGCAGCGGTAATTGAGATAATCTTGTCATTTTCACTAATGTTTGGTGAATTGTCCTGTTCGTTTCCAGATTCTGCAAAAACTTTGCGCCATCCGGATGCCGATAAAATCATATTATGTTCCATAGGTTAATATTACTATGAAAAGCAGGATTTAACAATGCATTAATAATTCACAATTCATAATACGTTTGCTATATCATAATGCATGTTTTTCAGGAGCTTTTTTTGCCAGCCAAATGATTTTCCATAAGGGTTCGGCAGTAATCTCCCAGCTCGCAGGTTCTTTGAGAAAGAACTTTTTCTGTTGGAATTACATCCAGAATATCCAGCTGAACAGGTGTTTTCTTAAAAGGGAAGTTTTTGTGTATTTTTTCTGTTCCCTGAATGCAGGCTACTACAACTGGAACCTGAGCACGCTGGGCAATCTTAAATACGCCGTTATGAAATGGAAGCAGTTCACAGGTTTTGCTACGGGTTCCTTCCGGGTAAATACCGATTGAAACCTGATTGTCATTGATTAGATTTACAGCCCTGTCAAAAACAGGAATTGCAAGCCTTGGATTTCCGCGAATTAATGGAATAAAGCAGCATCTTCTGATGATTTTTCCGTAAGTAAATACCTTAAAGTTTTCTGGTTTCGAAATATAGGCTAAATCATATTTTCTAAGAGCATACCAGGTTATTACCGGGTCAAAGTTTGAACGATGATTGCAGACAATTACGAAACGGGAATCTTTAGGAAGCTTTTCTTTTCCTGTTACATGAGGTCGTGAACCACTAAAATAAATCATTTCCCAGGAGCCTGAATATAAGAGGCCGCGGAAATATTTGCTGTTTTTATTGTATTCTTTTTTAGTACTGATAAAGAGGCTGTTTGTATAGGCAAAAGCAATATAAAAGAGCTCTGCGCAAAATAAAAGCCCCAAAAGGTCGAGTGAATATTTTATTAAAGTCATAACAATATTTTATTATTTATTTTCCGAATTGTCGAGTTGATATTTTTTTTTCAGAGTTCTAACAGAGCCCTATAGTATGTTTTGTTGAAAGATTTCTTTATATTTCTGAGCATAATCATACAATTAATTTTTTTGCCCGGTAATATAATTGCCTTGTATGAAAGCTAATATAATGGTATTACCGAAATTGTCGGACGTTTTACGGTGCCTTTTATTCTTACTGCTGTTTCTTTTATTGGTTTGTGGGGAATCTGGTGGTCGGTTGGCCTAGTCTGGTTTTTAAGTGCCGCCACTGTCTGGTTACGTTTTCTTTATGTGAAGAAAAGAAAATTGGTAGTGGCATGAATTAGAAAAAACTGAAGGGGGTTTTTAAGGGGTACCCCTTAAACGGTGCTGTTGAATGATGGGGGTATAAGGGGGAAGAAAACATCCACTTTCGAGTAGCGGTGCTTTCTTCCCCCTTAAAATTAGATATCTGCCTTCTTGATTTCTTTTACAGTGTAATCATATTTGTGTTCATTAACTGTAAAGGTAAACTGTTCACCAAGTTTTTTATCCATTACAGCGTTTCCAAATGGAGACATGTAAGAAATGATGTTGTTATCTGGATCTGATTCCCAAGGTCCTAAGATTGTATAAGTTTCATCTTTGTTTTCTTCGTTGTTATGCAGGGTAACTACTGTAGCAAAAGAAATAATTGCTGTTGTAATTGTTGTCTGGTCAAATACTGTAGCACGGTTGATTTCTTCCTGGAGTCTTGAAAGTGTAAGGTTGAGGAAGTGCTGCTGCTCTTTTGCAGATTTGTATTCCTGGTTTTCTTTCAAGTCGCCTTTTTCTCTTGCTTCTGCAATATCCTTTGCGTTTGCAGGAATATCGACATTCTGGATTCTTTCTGCTTCTGCACGTTTTTCGCGAAGTTTCTTTTCTGTAACGAGCATACCTTTTGGCTGAGTTGCCTTTTCTTCTGAAACACGGAACTTGAAGTTTGGATATTTTTCAAGAATCTTGTTTCGGGTTGTCTGCTTGTATGAAGGGTCAATATCAACGATATCATCAATGAGAGTGTAGAACTTTTTAACTGTGTTCTCATCATTTTCAAACATATAGTTGAATACTGCATCGTCTTTGAAAAGAAGAAGGGTTGCATTCTTATTAATTTTCTTGTTTTCTGTTGAATTAACGTGGTTGTTAATTTCGCGGAAGGTAAGTTCAATGATATTAATAAGAGTGATGAGCTGCTTTTCGTAAGAAATGCCTGCATCTTTATACCACTGTTCGTTCTGACATTCTTTGAAGAGGAAGAGAACTGTTTCTCTGTAATCTTTGTATGCTTCGAATGCTGTTCTGATAAACTTCTGTACGTCTTCTGTATAGCCGCTGTCGATAAGGGCTGTAAGAAGTGATTTGTCCAATACAATTGGGAAAAGAATAAGGAATTGTTTATTCCAGTCCGGGAGAAGAGTTCTGATACATTCGATGAAATCTCTTCTGAGGGTTGTATTCTTTGAATCCTTAAGCAGTTCGTAAGTTTCTTTTGGATTTTCAAGTCTTTCGTAAAGTTCAGCAAAAGTTTCTTTGATAGGGAAGGCAAACTGTTTATCAACTGAGGTAATGTATCTTACAACGATATAAGCTGCAATTACCTGTTCATTAACCTTCTGAATGTTCTTTAAGTAACCTGTGAAGTATGAATACATTTCTGCAAAGAGTTCGCTTGATTTGTCGGCAAGGTCGTTGTTGAAATATTTCATAAGAATGTCGATTCTTGCAAAGAACTGCTTCTGAGCCTTGAACTCAGTTGAAAGTTTTTCTTCAATTGTGATTTTGTGATCACGTACGGTGTACATGTTGATATCGTTTGCATTTACGCCAAACTCAGAATCTGTACTGAGGATTTTCTTAGCGGCTGTATTCCATGCTGTCCATTCACTTGGAGTAAGAATTGAAGGTACAAGTTCTGCCTTGATTCTCTTGAAATCGCAGTTGTTGTCAAAACTCTTGATTATTGTTTTTAATGCCCATTTTTTATCATCTTTTACTTTCTGAGCAAGTGTATCTTTTGTATTCTTTGCTTTTAATACCCAAATGTGGTCATCAGCAAGAGGTTTCAAAGCGTTTACTGCCATTTTTAATGACATTTCATGGATTCCGGCTGTTTTACCAAAATTGATTACAAGAGTATCGTGTTCGAGTTTGCGGATAATACCAACGCCCCAGTTTCTGTGGAAAACAAAGCTTCCTTTATCGAAAGCGATGTGTTTTTCAAAATCGTTGATAGCTTCGAATACGTTTCTGTATGTCTGTGTAAGGTTTGAAGTTTTAATGTATTCTTCAAGATGACTGTGTTTTGCATATTTTCCACGATAGCAGTCTGTAATTTCTTTTCTTGCCCATGTATCTTTTGGATCAATTGTAAGGTTCTGCTTTAAGATATCAATTGCGATATCCCACTTCTGGTTGTCTTTATACCAGGTATAAAGCTCCTGCATTAAAGTTGTTGTCTTTAATTCACCAAAGGCTTTTGAAATCTTTCGGCAAACAAGCTGGAAGAAGTCAATTTCTGATGGAATTACCTGAACGAGTTTTGACCAGATGTCTTTACATGCAGCATAATTTCCAATGTTGATATAGCGGAGAATTGCTTTTTTATAATAATCCTTTGCTGAATCTGCATCACCAAGCTGTTCATAGTGTTCTGCAAGAATTTTTGCAAGGTTTGCTTCTTCAAAATCAACTTTTACAAGTGTTGTATACAAATCCCAAACTTTATCGTTGTTTTCTGCGGCATAAATTGCTGCCAAAGTTCTTAATGCAAATTTGTTTGCAGAATCATCATTAAGGATATTTTCACAAAGGTAAACTACAATGTTTTCCTTGTGGTTTTTCTGGAAGATATCAACAAGGTTTTCAAGGGCAGAATTATCAAGAACACCTTTCTGAAGTGAGAGAATCCCCGAAATATACAAAGCAATTATACTGTCTTTTGTGTGCTGCAGATGTTCTTCGCAAACTGCAAGTACTTCATCAGTACAATTTTCTTCATGAGCTTTTTCTACAATTACAGCCAGTTCCTTCAAATTATTCTGTGTGTAATTACTGATTGTCGCTCTTGTCCATGTTTCTTCTTTCAGCATTTCTTGTACTGATTGAACTAAAGTCTCTGCCATTTTAATCTCCTGCGGTCTAACTTTCAAAAGTTGTGGATTATTTTACATACTGATTGTAAACAGATGAATCCAAAATCTTTATTCTTAATAATATCTCATTGATTTTATTGACACTTTCATGTTTCAGTTCGTAGTGATCAATGAGCCAAAAATAACTGTTTAACAGTTTAGGAACTACAATCCCCGTATTGCACTTAGGATCTTTGTATTCACTTTCCAACGCATAGATATTCTGCTTTAATCTGCAGACTTCCTGCGTAGTCAGTTCCCTTTTTATATTAAAAATGCTGTATAGAATGCCGTAAACCGGTATCCAGTACAACAAAACTTTTCCCTCATAGCCTTTTTCTTTTGTTTTGAGAATCAGGTATTTAATCAGCTCTGAGTCTAGAAAATCCAGATCAATAGCTTCCGGGTTTATGTAAAATGCTTCCCTGAAAAGAACCTTTCCGAATTTATCTTCTCCACATAAAGCGTAGCAGTCAGCAAGCTCTGCAAGTACCGACGGTATGTTAGGGTAAATGCTGTTTGCTTCCGAAAGACAGTTCTTTGCATTCTCAAAATCACC
Source organism: uncultured Spirochaetaceae bacterium (assembly GCA_902802305.1). Taxonomy (GTDB): domain Bacteria; phylum Spirochaetota; class Spirochaetia; order Treponematales; family Treponemataceae; genus Treponema_D. The sequence goes on along the minus strand of CADCLG010000011.1, from coordinate 67,290 downwards.
AAGCTCTTTGTAGCAGATACCTGCATTGCGATAAATTTCTGCCTTATGCAATGCATCTTTTTCGTCCATAAGTTTGGTGTAGATTTTTAATGCGGAATTAAAAAATCCTTTGCGGACGGCATAAAATGCAGGTTCGTAAGAAAATTTTTCCCTTGCAAGAAAGCTGCGGAAAGATTTCCATTCAGAAAGCATTTGCTGACCGCGTTCGTAATCATCTAAATCCTTTAAACCTTTGGCCGTATCAATCCAAAAAGTACAGCATCTATTTGTGTAATTGATTTCCTTACACTCAAGATCCTGCAAAAAAAGAGTACTTATAATCTGATAAGCCTGGAAGGGTTGTCCCTGCTCCAGATAAGAAAGTGCTTCTTTTAGTTCGGTTTCTATTTGAATTTCCATGGCCTACTTAAAACTATATAGAACTTTGGAATTTTAATCAAGGATAATTTAAAAAAATAGAAAAAATGAGACAAAATTTATACACTTAATGATTTAATCTGTCAAGTAAAAAATTTAAAAATAATAAAATTTTAAGAAATATATTTTTATAAGCTCTCTTATCTAAAAAAATCTGCATTATACATTATGAATTATGAATTATGAATTGTGAATATCTGTTTTTTCTGTTAAAATAGAAACAAATGAAAACTAAAATTTTGGCACCATCCTTATTATCTGCTGATTTTGCAAATTTACAGGGTGCAATTGAAAAAATTAAAAATAATCACGGTTCTGCCGTTCACATTGATGTTATGGACGGTCAGTTTGTTCCAGAAATAACTTACGGACAGCCGGTAATCCGCTCTATCAGAAAACTTACTGATTTACCTTTTGACGTTCACCTTATGGTTGAAAAACCCGAAAACCAGATTGATTCCTTTATTAAGGCAGGTGCAGATTGGATTACCTTTCATTACGAAGCCACTGCCCATTCTCATAGAATAATCCAGCAGATTCATGAAAATGGAAAAAAGGCTGGAATTTCAATCTGTCCGGGAACTCCTATTTCTGTTTTGAATGAATTATTAGAAATTGCCGATATTATTCTTATAATGACAGTTAATCCTGGTTGGGGTGGACAAAAACTCATTCCTTCCTGTGTGGATAAGGTTTCCGAATTAAAAAGGATTAGAGACGAAAAAGGCTATAATTTCCTGATTTCTGTTGACGGCGGAGTAAATGCAGCTACTTTGCAAAGTGTTCTTGATGCAGGTACTGATATTGTCGTTTCTGGTTCTTCATTTTTTAATGATGATTTAAAATGGAACTTGGAGAAATGATTATGAAAAAAAATTGCAGGTTATTTTTCTTGCCCTTGATTATTATGCTGATGGGCTCTTATTTTTTTGCCAGCGAATCAGCAACTGCGGCTTATCTTGAAGGCTGCAAGGCTTTTTCACGCGGAGAATGGAATTCCGCTGTATTTTTATTAAAAAAGGCAGCTTCTTATCCTGAAAACGATAATCCTGATACTCATTACATGCTGATTTCTGCTGAAATATATGCAGAAGATTATAAAAATGCCCTTGATGACTGTGAAGATTTTTTAAGAGTATTTCCAGAATCCATTTATGTTCCAAGAATCCAATATATGAAGGGCAAGCTCTTATATAATCTTGGTGAATTTGAAAAAGCCATTGTTGTTCTCAGTGATTTTTGCCACAGAAATGAAGATAATGAACTTTATCCTTCTGCCTTGTTTTATATAGCAGAATGTCTTTTTACCGATTACAAATATGATGAAGCGGAAGCAATTTATGAAAGAATTGTTACTCAGTTTCCGTCAAGTGAAAAGGTAAATGCCGCCCAGTATAGAATTGAGAATATCGCCCAGCGTTCCCGCGAAGAAAAATTGCTTTATCTATTAAAACAAACTGGTGAAGAATATCTTTCTGCAAAAGAAGAGTACGAAAAGCAGTTAAAGCTTTATAATTCAGATGCAATCAATTCTACCCGTGATAAACTTATAGAAACTCAGCAGAAAAACAGAGATTTGGAAGAACAGATTAAAAATCTCGAAACACAGATTGAAACACTTAAAGTTGAGCAGCTTTTGTATCAGAGAGGCTTAAAGTCTGCTGATGAAACAGAAACTTTGGACAATACTGTGGCTTCTTCTGATTCGGCAAATGTTGAGTCAAAGTCTGCAGAAAATACAGAAAAAGCTTCTTCAGATGAAGGTAATTCTGCTGATGGAGATTATAATGAAAATGAGGCTGTAAAAATTTTGAAGGCAAAGGCCTTTTTAATCCAACAGCTTATGAACGAGCAGAGTAAAACCGAGTAAAAATATCCTGCTTAATGAAATGGAGATTAGTATGAAAAAGAAAAGTGTAATTTTAGGTTTTTCTATCCTTGCATTATCTATGGTTTATGGTTTTTCTCAGGATACTGCTCCGGCTGAAAATCCTTCTCGAGTAGAGGCCACAGAACCTGCAGCAGATTCCGTGGAAGCTGATAATACTCAAGCCTCTGCAAAAAAAGAAAAGAAAAAATCCAAAAAAAAGAAGGAAGAAGACATATATAGTGGCTGGGCTAAGGAGCGCGGTCTTTCTATTGACGAAACTTATGGCACAGTCAGACTTAGGGCAAAAACAAAAAAAGGAACATTTAATATCGCCCTGCTGGAAGAAAAAAATTATAAGACAATTCCTGTCCTGGCAACATCTGATGAATATACGACTTCTGGTTTCTTTCTTAAAGCCGGCGACAAGGTGATTAATCTTATAAATGATTCCAGAGTAAAATATACCGGCTGGAAAACTGATAATGGAATGGTTTTAGGTTACAGACTTGATAATGTCGCTGATGTTATGGTTTATTTTGATTGTTTTCAGTCAAATGTTGAGTCTGATATTGATTCTGTAAAAATAAGAATTGCCGTTACAAATATGGGAAAGAAAAAGATGAATTTTGCAGTAAAGGCGATTTTTGATACTGTTCTCGGTGAAACTGACCGCCACCATTTTTATACAAGCAGCGATTCGGCCGTTAAGAATGAATTATCTTTGCGCTCTCTTGAAAATGACCCTTGGTTTATTTCAAAAAATGTTTCCGCTCAATTACAGATGATTTTTAATATGGCCGATACTACTCAGCCGGAAATACTTGCTTTTGCTAATTATTCTACACTGAATACACGTTCATGGGAGCCGGATTTACTGACTTACAGAACTTTTGATACTGTTTTGTCCTACAATAATTCTGCTTGTGGTGTAATCTGGCCTGAGCACCCTCTTTCTGTAAAACAGCAGTATTCAGAAATAATGTATCTGTCGCTTTCATCTGGTGACAGAAAACCAAGTGGAGCAGATTATCTTGCCACTCATCAGGATGGTGTTATTGATAATGCTGTATTGCTGGCAGAAAAAAATAATGTTGAAAATGCAGAAGAAGGACAGTCAACTGACCAGGTTTCTTCAGAAAATGCCGATTCTTCTCAAAATGATGAAAAAGGAGCTGGTAAAAATGTTCCTTATGTTAAATTTGATGTAAACAGTCTCACTCAGGAACAGCTTTCTCCTGAATATATCCGCAAGCTTTTGAGCAGAATTGAAACATTGGAAGAGGATGATGTTTCTTTGAATAAGGAAGAGCTTCAGCAGCTGAATGCCGAGCTGGATGCAATTTTAGCGGCTTTACGGAAGTAAGATTTATGGCTCGTGATGTTTTGACGGTTGCCTGGCAGCTGATGAAAAAAAGAAAATTCGCTACAGCTATAAAACTTCTTGAAGACAGGCTCGAGATTTATGAAAACAATTTTGAATATTATCTCATGCTGGGAACTGCGTGTCTTTATGTTGGAGATATAGGTTCAGCGGTTACTTATTATCAGAGGGCAAGAAATATAAAGCTTACAGATACAAGGCTTTTGCTTGGACAGGCTGTAATTTTTCTTCGACGTGGCGATACTGATAGAGCTCTTCAATATTACATGGACGTCCGGGATAATGATCCTGCAAATGAGATAGCAAAAAAAGCTATGGAGTTTATAAGAACTCGTGGTGATTATGATACAATTTGTCGTTGGGTGGATACCGGGCGTATAGAGCAGTTTTATCCTCCGCTTGGTGTTAATCCTGATACTGTTTCAAAAATTATAATCGGTTCGCTGTCGGCCATTCTTGTTACTGTTTTGGTTATGGTATTTGTTCCTAAGAAGGATTATTCAGAAGGAAAACGACAAAATGTTACAGAATTGACATTGACCACGGAAGAAAAAAATAATCCGCAGGAAAAGGATTTGTCTTCACATGCTTATTCTTATATTTTGAATGATAAGCAGATTGCAAAATCTTATAATGATGCACTCATGTATTTCCAGTCCCACAGGGATAATGCTGCTCAAGTTGAAATAAATAGGATTTTGAACTCTAACGCTTCTTTTTCAATTAAGCAAAAGGCTCAGGTCCTTATGTCTTATCTGGAAGTTCCTACTTTTGATACTTTGTCTGATTCCCCTGATTATTCTGCTGTTCAGAAAGAACCTGTACTTTATATGGATTGCTGGGTTGCCTGGGGAGGAAAAATCAGCAATGCCCTTTTGAATAATGATGGTTCTTATACCTGTCAGCTGCTGGTAGGTTATGAATCTGGTAAAGTTGTAGATGGCATTGTTACTGTTACTTTTAAGGTTACTCCAAATATCGCTTTTGATCAGCCTGTAAAGATTTTAGGAAAGATTTCATCAGAGGATAATAAGGTTTATCTTGAGGGAAGAGCAGTTTATCAGAGCGTAAAAGAGGGAATGAAGTCATAAAGATGAAAAAGAATATAAAAATTTGTTATATTTGAAGATTTTTTAATTTTTTTTTCAAAATATGGTCTTTTTTTGCATATTAAATCTAATATATACATAGGGAGTAATATACATGGTAAATTCAAATTCTACTCCGATGGATAATTCGGAAAAAATGAAAGCGTTGGAAGCAGCCCGCCTGCAAATCGAAAAACAGTTTGGTCAGGGTGCTTTGATGAAGTTAGGCGATAAGGCTGATGCGGCAGGAATTGATGTCATTCCTTCTGGTTCTATTCTTCTTGATGAAGCTCTTGGAATTGGTGGTTATCCGCGTGGTCGTGTGATTGAAATGTACGGTCCTGAAAGCTCGGGAAAAACTACATTGGCTTTGCACGCTATTGCAGAAGCTCAGAAATTGGGTGGGGTAGCTGCTTTTGTTGATGCTGAACATGCTTTGGATCCTGTTTATGCCAAGAATCTTGGTGTGAACATTGATGAATTGTGGGTATCTCAACCTGATACTGGTGAACAGGCTCTGGAAATAACAGAGAATCTTGTAAGAAGTGGTGCTGTTGATATTGTAGTTGTCGATTCTGTTGCGGCTCTTACTCCGGAAAAGGAAATTGAAGGAGAAATGGGTGATGCTGTTATGGGTATGCAGGCAAGACTTATGAGTCAGGCTCTTAGAAAATTGACAGCGGTGATTGGAAAATCAAATTGTATTGTTATTTTCATTAATCAGATTCGTATGAAAATTGGAATTATGTTTGGTAATCCTGAAACTACTACCGGTGGACAGGCTTTGAAGTTTTATTCTTCTGTTCGTCTTGAAATTAGACGTATAGAGACAATAGACGGAAAAGGTGATGAAGATGCTCTTGGAAACAGAGTAAGAGTAAAAGTTGTAAAGAATAAAGTTGCGCCTCCATTCAGAAAGTGTGAGCTGGATATTTATTTTGGTAAGGGAATTTCTTCTTCTGCCAGTTTATTGGATTCTGCGGTTAAACATGGAATTATTGATAAACGCGGTGCCTGGTATACAATGGGCGAATCTAAGATTGGTCAGGGCAAGGAAAATGCAGTTAACTTTATTGAACAGAATGCAGAACTTGCAAAAGAGATAGAAGCAAAAATCCGTGCCGAAGTTTTTCCGGGGCAGGTTTTGAAAAATAAAGAAGGTGAACCTGTAGAAAAAGCTGCAAAAAAAGCAAAAAAGGAAGCTGAAAGTTCTGCAAATGATTCTAAGGCTGATAATGCACTTTTCTAATCTGAAATAATTTAATCTGATATGAAAAAGGTTTTATTAGGTTTAGGTTCTAACAGTGATTTTGGTGAATTGTCTTCTCTGGAAGTACTGAAAAGGGCTTGCCATGAATTGGCTCTCTATTTAAAAAATCCAGTGTATTCATCAGTTTATGTAACCAAGGCAATGTATGTTGATAATCAGAATGATTTTTTCAATATGGTTGTTTTGGGAAACATAGCTGATGAAATTACACCGGTTGAACTGCTTAGATTTGTTAATGAGATAGAAGCAAAATATGGAAGAGACCGTAGTAAAGAAATAAGATTTGGACCTCGGTCTCTTGATATCGATATTGAGTTGTTTGGAGATGAATCCGTAAGGACTGCTGAACTTGAGATTCCTCATCCGAGACTTTCGGAAAGGGCTTTTGTTTTGATTCCTGCTATTGAAGTTTTAAAAGAAAATGCCGATAAAAAAATTATAGAAAGATTTCTAAAATATTTGTCAGCTATCGATTTGAATGATAAGGCAAACCGCGTTGATAAGTATATTTCTTCTAAGGATTTTTTATAGGCGGTAAAAAATGAGTGAGACTGTAACACTGCAGGCAATTACTAAATCTGATGTTTCAACTGAAAGCAAAAAACATGAATATAAGGTTGGCCAGTTTGAAGGACCTTTAGATTTATTGTGGGCTTTAATCAGGGAAAGTAAGGTAAATATTTATGATATTCCGATTGCGCAGATTACAGAGCAGTATCTTGAGTATCTGGATTATGCAGTACAAACTGATTTAAGCGATTTATCTGAGTTTTACAGTTGGGCAGCTAAATTAATTTATATAAAAAGTCGTATGCTTCTTCCTGTTGAGTTTAATTATGAGGATGATGACGATGAAGATCCAAGACAGGAACTGGTAGATAAACTTATTGAATATCAGAAATTTAAGAAGCTATCTTCTCTTATGGAAGAGCAGGAAGATGAATCGGAATGGAACTTTGAACGCAAAAAGATTCAGAGAGTCCTTCCTTTTGATGAATCTGACGATATGTGGGAAGAAATCGATACATGGGATGTTTTACAGCGTATGCAGACCATGTTCAAAAATATGATGGGACAATATTCAAATGAAAAGATTTTGAATATGTACGAGGAAATTTCCGTAAACGAAAAAATTACCTTGATGAACGAGTTTCTTGAAGAAAAAAAAGAATGTATGTTTACGGATTTACTTACACGTCCCGGAAACGAAATGGATGTAATCTGTGCATTTATGGCAATTCTGGAAGCTGTAAAATTTAAAATGATAACCATCTTCCAAAATAAGATTTTTAGTGATATAAAAATATGTGCCAGAAATGATAACGAGGGTTATATTCCTAGCGAAGACGAATTAACTACAAACTAGAATATAAGGTATTTTTATGGATTTTAATAAAGAAACAGCTTTGGTTGAAGCTGTTTTGTTTTTGGAAAGTGAACCCCTTTCTGTAAAGATGATTTCAAATAAATCACAGCTTTCTGAAGAGGTTGTTGAACAATGTTTAGAAAAATTAAAGGAAAGATATAGTTCAGAAGATAGTGGTGTTGAACTTACTATGATTACGGGTGGATGGTGTCTGGCTCCTAAAAAAGAATATTGGGATGTATTGAAAGAGCTTTACGGTTCAAAAAGGGAAGGGCATCTGTCTAAATCTGCAATGGAAACACTTGCAATTATTGCTTATTCCCAGCCGATAACAAGGGCGGAAATTGAATCAATCAGAGGTGTTGGCGTAGATAATATGGTTCGGCTTCTTTTGGACAGAAACCTTATTAAAGAAGTTGGAAAAAAAGAAGCACCAGGCCGTCCTATTCTTTTTGGAACTACAAAAGAATTCTTAAAGCTTTTCAGATTAAACAGCATTTCAGAGCTTCCTAAACTTGATGAAGATGATGAAGAGAGGTTCGAACTTGCCCGCTAGTGATTTTCTCAAGCATGAAAATAAAGAAGTTAGACTTCAGGTTTATCTGGCTCACAGCGGGGTAGCAAGCCGTCGTGCCTGTGAACAGATAATTCTTGATGGAAGAGTTTCTGTTAATGGACAGGTAGTTACTTCAATGGGAACAAAGGTTTCTGAAAAGGATGAAATTACTGTTGATGGTAAAAAAATCTTTCTTGAAGAAAAAAAACGCTATGTTTTGTTAAATAAACCTGCTGGATTTGTCTGTTCTTCTTCTGACGAAAAAGGGCGTTCTGTTGCTGCTGATTTACTGAAAGAAAAATACAGGGAGCGTCTTTACAACGTAGGGCGTCTTGATATGTACAGCAAGGGTCTTATAATCTTTACAAATGACGGAGATTTTGCGGCCAAACTGTCCCATCCTTCAAGTCAGCTGGAAAAGGAATATATTGTAGAAACCAGTCAGAATATTCCAGAAGATTTTCCTGAAAAATTTCAGAAAGGCATAAGAGTCGACGACGTATTCTACAAGTGCAAAAAATGTACAATCCTAAAACAGCGCAAGCTCAGCATAGTTTTAATTGAAGGCAAAAACCGTGAAATCAGAAATGTCCTGGAAGCTCAAAATATAGGTACAAAATCCCTTGTTCGTGTAAGAATCGGTTGTGTGAATATTGATGATTTGAAGCCTGGTGAATCCCGGGATTTGACGGATTTTGAAATTAAAGGATTGTTAAATTTAACTTCAAGGCATTAGTAATTATATGAAGAAATATAGCAGGCGTTGCGGGCGGCGATTGAGCCCGCAGAGAGGGTAGGACGCAACGAAGTGCGGACGAAGGGGGAGTCTTCCCCCTTTAAAAACTCAAGCCTGCACTGGAGGAAATATGATTATCGCAATTGACGGACCTGCAGGAACTGGAAAAAGCACTATTGCAAAAATGCTTTCAGAAAAATTAAACATTACTTTTTTGAATAGCGGCGGTTTTTACAGAACTCTTACTATGGCTGTCCTGGATGCAGGAATTGATTATAAGGATGAAGCTGCAACCCTTGATTTTTGCAAAAAGCAGAAAATTGAATATACAAAAGAAGGGCATTTTATCTTAAACGGTAAAGACGTTACTGCCCATCTTCATGATGACCGCATAACTAACAATGCGTCTCAGGTAAGTGCTATTGTAGAAATCAGACATCTTGTAAATGATCTTATGCGGGAGATTACAAAATCTTTAAGCATTGTCTGTGAAGGCCGCGATATGACGACTGTAGTTTTTCCTAATGCTGAATACAAGATTTATCTTGACGCGTCTGCTGAAGTTAGGGCAAAAAGACGCTTTGATCAGGGGGTAAGTAACCTGACTTTGGAAGAAATTAAGGCATCTATAGAAAAAAGGGACGAAATGGACAAAAATAAGAAGGAAGGTTCATTAAAAATTGCACCAGATGCCCTCTATATCGATACTTCTAACTTGACGATTGACAATGTTTGTGCGATAATATTAAAACAAATTTCATAATTAAAAGGTTATATAATGGACGAAATGGAAGTGGAAAAGGAAGAAACTCAGAACTCCAAGAGTGATTTCCAGACACAATTAGAGGAGTCTCTGAAAACATTCAGTGCACCAGAAACTGGTAATCTTGTAGAAGGAACAGTTGTTCAGGTTACAAAAGACTATGTTTATGTGGACATTGGTGATAAGTCAGAGGGGTTAATCCCTGCAGAGGAGTTCGCAGATAATCTGCCGAAGGAAGGGGATAAGGTTCAGGCATTATTAATGGGACATAATTCAAGTGGTCCCGTTCTTTCTAAGAAAAAAGCTGATTCAAAAAGATTCTTAAAAGAAATCCAGCAAGCATGGAAAGATAAGACGCCTGTTGATGGTGTAATTGCTAAGGCTGTAAAGAGCGGTTATGAAGTTGATTTGGGAATTGACCGTATGGCATTTTTACCAATCAGCCAGGCTGATAGCGAAAAGGTTGAAAAACCGGAATCATTGATAGATGTAAAGTCTAAGTTCTATATTGAACGTCTTTATTCAGATAACAAGTTGAATCCAGTTGTAAACCGAAGAAAGTATCTTGAAGAAGAAATCAATAAAAACAGAGATGCATTCTTTGAAAATACAGCAATTGGTGACACTGTAAAAGGAACTGTTAAGAGCTTCACAAGCTTTGGTGCTTTTATTGATCTTGGCGGTTTTGATGGTCTTCTTCATATCAACGATATGAGTTGGGGACATGTAGCTCGACCAAAAGATTTTGTAAAGAAAGGTCAGGAAATTGAACTTAAAGTTATCAGACTTGACCCTGTAGAAAAGAGAATCAATCTTTCTCTCAAGCACTTTACAGAAGATCCTTGGGTACATTTTGAAGAAAAATATCATGTAAATGATAAAGTTAAGGGAAAAGTTACAAAGCTTACTGAGTTTGGTGCTTTTGTTGAACTTGAAAAGGGTATTGAAGGTCTTGTTCACATTTCTGAATTCTCTTGGACAAAGAAAGTTAACAAGCCAGGTGATATGGTTTCTTTAGGACAGGAAGTTGAAGCAATCATCCTCGGATATGATATCCAGGCTGGTCGTGTTTCTCTCGGTCTTAAACAGGCAACAGAAAATCCTTGGGATACAATCGAAGAAAAATATCCTGTAGGAACTAAAGTTACTGGTAAAATCGTTAAGATTACTAACATCGGTGCTTTTGTTGCTCTTGAAGAAGGAATCGACGGATTCTTACATGCCGATGATATTTCATGGACAAAGAAGGTTAAACATCCAGGCAGCGAGCTTTCTGTAGATCAGGAAATCGAAGCAGTTGTTCTTGAATGTGATGCTGAAGCCCACAAGATTAAAATTGGTATGAAACAGCTTACTGATGATCCTTGGAAAGCTTTTGCAGAAGAATATAAAGTAGGTTCTACACTTGAAGGCGAAATTACTTCTATTACTGACTTTGGTGTATTCGTAAAAGCTCCAAATGGAATTGAAGGTCTTGTAAATAAAGCAAACCTCAGCGATGAAAAAGATGTTCCTTTTGAAGAAGCCGTTGCTAAATACAAGGTTGGTGACAAAATCAACGTTTATGTTGTTGACGTAAACACTAGTAAAGAAAAAGTAGCTTTTTCTGTTCGTGAATTTAAGCGAAAGCAGCAGCGTGATGAAATATCTCAGTATATGTCTGATTCAGAAAATAATGATGATGGAGCATACACACTCGGCGATCTTTTAAAAACACAAAAAAATAACTAATATTATTTGCAAATATTAAATATTTTTTTCTAAAGATTAAACGCATTGTATGTTTTAGCAATAGGACTGCAATGCGTTTTGTTTAACAGATTTTGGGAGGAAGAGCTTAACAGATATGAATTATTCAGTTCAATCTTTTGTCGGCAACAGCGGGTTCATTAAAGAAATAAGAAAAATTATTTTATCTGTCTGTCAAAATACAGCATCTGTATTAATTACTGGCGAAGCTGGAACAGGCAAACAATTATTTGCCAGGGTTGTTCATATCGAAGGAAAAAAGAATCCCTCTGATTTTTTGGAATTAAACTGTAAACTCTTTTACACTCAGGGTGAAAAGATTCTAAACTCTATAACTAAATTTGTTAAAGATGATAATAATCGAGAAAAAACTGTTTATGTAAGTAATGTTGAAAAATTAAATCTTAATCAACAGGACAAACTGTGTTTATTATTAAAAGAAGATGCAGTTAAGCAGTCAAAGACAAGATTTATTTTTTCTTCCAGTGAAAATCTTGAGGAGCTTATGGAAGCCCAGAGATTTTCAAAAGATTTGTATTTTCAGATAAGCAATGTTTTTGTAAATATGATTCCTTTAAGGCAGCACAAAGAAGATATTCCTGAAATTGCTGATTATTATTATAAATACTATAATAAGATTTATGGTAAAGAATTTCTGGGATTTTCTGAAAATGCCAAGAATTATATGATGAATTATTTCTGGGGCGGAAACGTCGCTGAATTAAGAAATGCTATTGAGCGTTGTTTTATAGTCGGTCATTCAGAATATATAAGAATTAATGACATGGCTTTAGGAGAAGGCGAAAGCATAAAAGATTCTGTTGATGATGTTCTGGAAACTTCCTTTGCAGATAAAACCTTAAAAACTGCTCTGGATACATTCAAGCGTGAATATCTGATAAAAATACTGGAAGAAAATAACTGGAATCAGACTAAGACCGCTAAAGTTCTTGGAATACAGCGAACCTATGTAATTCGTCTTATAAATGAATTGCAGATTCGTAAATAATTGAGGTAAATATTATGGCAGAAAAAAAAGAAAAAGAAGTAAAAACTGCAAGTTCAAAATTAAATACTGTGCTTGAAAAAAACAGAAAGATAGTAATTTCTTGTTTTGTAGCAGTAATTGCAGCAGTTGCAGCTTTTATTATTGTTGAAATTGCCGCTTCTAAAGCAAAAGACAAGAATCTTGCTGCTATAGAAGCTTTGACTTATGAACTTGTTAATGATTCTTCTTCTCTTGAAGAAGCTGAATTAACAGCTAGACGTGATTCTACCCTTGAAAAAGTTGAAAAATATACCAAAAAGGGTGGTGTAGCTGGTGTAAGAGCAAATATGCTTGCTGCTGAGCTTGCTTATCAGAAAAAAGATTATGAAGCTGCTCTTGCATATTGGGATGCCGCTGCTGCTAAGGGCAAAAAGTCTTATACTGCACCTCTTGCAAATTACAATAAGGCTGTTTGCTATGAACAGTTGGGAAAATTGGATGAAGCCGCTGACGCTTACAAAGCTGCTGTTGATGTAGAAGATTTTGTTTTAAGAACTCATGCAATGTTCAGCTATGGACGCATTCTTGAAACAAAAGGTCAGTATGCTGAGGCTGTTAAGGTTTATCAGGAATTAAATGATAAAAATCCTAGCGATACCTGGGCAAACCTTGCAAAAACAAGAATCATTGATTTAAAAGTTGAAGGAAAAGCTGAATAATTTCAGTTGAATATTTTAATGAAAAAGACATATACAAGAAAATTAAAGCATTTGTTTAAGGTTGTTTTAATGTGTATATGTCTTTTTTTATTTAACTCTGGCTGTGGATTAGATGTATATTATGTTGTTGAAGCACCAAGCTATAGTATTCATACTCCTTATTATGATTCAGAGTTTTCAAACTGTTATTTTTCATTCCGAACAAATGAAAATAACAACAATACTGAAGTTAAAAAGTTTTTAGGAACCGCTATCTATTATAAAATCTATAAGAGCAAATCAAAAATGGATTCAGAAGTTGGTTCTATCACATCTTTAATCAATTCTACTGATAACAAGGCAAATGCGGCTCCTCGAATGACTTCTACCTACAATTTCAAAACACTAAAAGCAGAAAACCTATCTGGCAGTGTTCTTATTGAACATTCAGATCGTGAGGATCAGGAAATATATATTAGGCTTACTGATTATATTGGTAGTGATGGTAATGTTGTTGATGCTTATAAAGCAGAAATTAGAATTGGAAGTGTTTCTTACGGAAAACCTCTGCGAGATGAAGATGGCCTTAACTTTAATTTTGCAAGTTACAGAAAAGATGAAAAATCTGCTGTTCCAAAAGAAGGCGATTCTGATGTTCAGGAAAATCCTACTTCCACAGATTCTGACGATGACAACCGCTGGTATGTTCCTCTATTTGCAGTCGGCTTATCTTTAAATGATGATTATACAAATACCTCCAGCGTTCCCCTTTATCTTGGCTGCGTAACAATCAAAGACAACGAAGAAGATAATTAATATTCTATTTTAAATCATATAAATCATATCTTAATATTGCATATTTTTGCATAAAGTTGTATATTTTTTGTATATTTATGCAATTTTAGACGTACACACCTTTTTAAGCGTTGTGTAGTGTCAGGAGATTTATATGGCAAAAGATAAAGTTATTTTGGCTTATTCAGGTGGACTTGATACAACTGTTATCATTCCATGGCTTAAAGAAAATTATGATTATGATGTAATTGCAGTTTGTGTTGATGTTGGTCAGGGAGATGACTGGGCTGCAATTAAAGCACGTGCTATTAAAACTGGTGCTGCTGCCTGCTATGTTGTAGATGCACGTCAGGAATATATTGAAGAATACATCTGGCCTGCTCTTAAAGCAAATGCAGTTTACGAAGATGAATATCTTCTGGGAACTTCTACCGCTCGTCCTTTAATTGGAAAGATTCTTGTAGAATATGCCCGCCAGGAAAAGGCTGTTGCAATTTGTCATGGTGCAACTGGAAAAGGAAATGACCAGGTTCGTTTTGAGCTTGCAATTAAAGCTTTTGCTCCTGATATCAAGGTTATTGCAGCATGGCGCGACGACAAATGGAATATGGACAGCCGTGAAGCAGAAATTAAGTTTCTGGAAGACCGCGGACTAGAAGTTCCAATGAAAAAAGATCAGTCTTACTCACGCGATGAGAACATCTGGCACCTTAGCCACGAAGGTCTTGAGCTTGAAAAAACTGAAAATGAACCAAACTACAAGCACATGCTTAAAAATACCTGTGTTCCAGAAGAAGCTCCAGATGAGGGCGAATATGTTACAATTGAGTTTGAAAAGGGTATTCCAGTTGCTGTAAACGGCAAAAAAATGAATGCGCTTGATTTGCTCAACGAATTGAACGTAATTGGTGGTCGCAACGGTGTTGGTCTTGTTGATATTTGTGAAAACCGCTGCGTAGGTATGAAGAGTCGTGGTGTTTACGAAACTCCGGGTGGAGCAATTCTTTATTTTGCTCACCGAATGATGGAACATATCTGTCTTGACCGTGAGACCTATCATTACAAGCAGCAGATTTCAATCCGCATGGGTGAATTGATTTACGACGGAAAATGGTTCACAACCTTGATGGACGCTTGTATGGCTTTTGTTGATAAGACTGAAGAAACTGTTACAGGTTGGGCAAAGGTTAAATTGATTAAAGGTGCAATTCGTGGTGCAGGTTCTGGCTCTAAATACAGCCTTTACAATGAATCAATTGCTTCTTTCACAACTGGTGAGCTTTACAATCATAAGGATGCTCAGGGCTTTATCACTTTGTTTGGACTTCCATTAAAAGTTCGCGCTATGATGGAGCAGCAGGTTGGCGAAGGTCAGGCTATTGCAGAAAGCAAGAGTCTTAAAAAGCGCCCTACAGAGTAAAAATAATTAGGATTTTATATAGTCCGGCAGATTCAGAGTCTTCAGTTTAAAAAAACTAATGCCTTTGTCTGCCGGATTTTTTTTGTTATTTTTTATTTTATTTGACTTTATCTTGCGAGAGCATGGGCAGCATGATTTCTGTTGAAAAAACTCCCGGCTCATTTTTTCTGTTTACAAAGCCGTCATATTTTGCGACAAGTTTATCTACTCTTTTAAGTCCCAGACCGTGATCTCCTTTTTTTGAGGTAATGAATTCACTGATTTTTTTTCGCTTTGTTTCTGTCGTCGAGTTTGTAATTGATATATAAAGTTGCTTTTTGAATATTCCAATGTAAATACGGATAAATGGCAGAATCTTTGAATCTGCCTTTATTTTTTCACAGGATTCAATTGCATTATCTAAAAGATTACCGACAATTGCACATAAATGTACATCGCTTATCTCTAAATCTTTTGGAACTGTAGCCTTGCAGTTTACGTCAATCTGATTTTTTCTTGCTATGGAAACTTTACTGCTTAAAATTGCATCCAGTCCTATATTTCCTGTTTTTATGGCAATATCAATACTGTCTAAATCCTCTTCAAGAGAATCAAGGTATTTTTCAAGTTCTGCTATTTGATTCATTGCTAAAAGGGCTTTAATAGACTGCATGTGATTGTGATAATCATGTCGCCAGGCCCTCATTGTCTGGTAAACGTTTTGAACTTCATCCCTTTGCTTTTTTAAGATTCTATCCTGAAAGTCACCGATTCGTTTTTCATCCTTATGCTTTACAATTATAAATGTGATTATAACGGCTGCAATTATAAGCAGTGTAAAAATTATTTTGACCAGAATTATTGTACTGATTGAAATATTCACTTGCTGATTTTTCATAAAAATACACTTTATAAATTTAGTTTTTATAATATTTGATAAAGGCCTCGTTTAATTCCTTGTATGAATTTCGGGCTACAGGCACTTTTTCCTCATTGT
>CADCLG010000011.1:0-51191 GCA_902802305.1 uncultured Spirochaetaceae bacterium | reverse complement strand
CCAGAATGCATTCAGTTCTTGTAATCTGCTCTATATGACTGAGGTTTACCATAAGTCCCCGACGAAGAAGAAAAAATCCTTTTCCTTCAAAAGCTTTTGAAACTTCAGAAAAAGAGGATTTCCACTGGCGGTTTATTTGCCTTCCGCACAACCTGACATAGTGCTCCTGGGCTTCTATATAAATTATCTGATTAAAGGGAATTTTTAAAATTTCATTTCCCTGAGAAAGCATGTAACATTCTGCTTCTTCTTTTTGGTTATTTTTAAATATTTCATCAAGAAGGGAAAAGAGAATATCTTTCTTTACGGGTTTAAGAATGTAGCGGACTGCACCAACTTCATAGCCCTGAATAGCATAATCTGTAATGCCTGTAATAAAAATCAGATTGGATTTGCAGCCTTTTGCACGTAATTTTTCTGCAAGCTCAAAACCGTTCATGTTTTTCATCTGAATATCAAAAATCAAAAGATTAAAAGCAGGAAAATCTTCACTTTCAAAAAGAAACTGTTCAGCAGAAACAAAAGTTTTAAGGGAGATTTTATTACCGGAAGTAGCAGACCATTCATTTATTAGAGAACTTTCATAATCCATGGAAACTTTTTCATCTTCGCAAAGGGCAATGCTGAACATATAAAAATTATAGCATGTAAAAATATTTTTTGCAAAATACAAATATATGATGTACACTTTAAACAGGGCTGAGTTTTAATACATTTTATACTGGTCGATATGGCAAGAATTGTAACCTTTGATTATTGCGCTGTTATTACTCTTTTTTTTCTGATTTTTTCACTGATTTTTCGCAAGGTAACAGCTGGACGTTCAAATAAATTATTTTTTATAATGGTTCTTTTTGTTTTGATTTCCGGTATATTTGATATCCTTCGTTTTACTGAGCCAAATTATCTGCAGCATACAGAAGAAGGTAAAATAATTGTTCGCATAACGCATTACATTTATTTGACTACAAGAAATTTAAGTACCCCCCTTTATGCTCTCTATATTATTTCAATTTGTGGCTTATGGTATGACTTTAAGAAAAGACGGGCTCTTTTTTTCAGCTGGATTACAATTCTTTTTGCTATAGTTCTTGCAATCACAGTCGATTGTTTCCGTCATAAAATGTTCATTATAAATGATGATTTGTCTTTTACCAGAACAGGTGGCATGTATTTTTTATATGCATTTGCTTTTATCAGTTTGATTTATTCAATCACAATTTCTTTATTATATAGAAAAAGACTTTCCCGCTCTAAATTTATAACTGTTATGTCCTTGTATCCTATAGCAATTATAGGGATTTTTATACAAATGATTCACCCCGAGCTCTTGGTTGAAGTTTTCTTTACAACTTTTCCAATGCTTATCATTTCTCTTGTCTTGCAGCGTCCTGAAGAGCTTGTTGATATTTCTACAGGTACCTTAAATTTTCAGGCCTTTTCCGAGGAAGTTAAATTAAATTTCATGGCCAGGCATCCGGTCAATATAATTCTTATAAAAATTTCAAATTTTGAGCTGCTTATACGCAAACTGAAAGATGATATAATCCAGAATTATGTAAGGACTCTTTTACAAAAACTGAATGCAATTGTAGCAGAGCAGGGGACAGAGCTTTATTATCTGCAGAATGGATTGATTGCGATTCTTTCCATAAATGAAACTTCAAAATTACGGGAAAAGACAATTTTTGAAGTCAGTAAATTTTTGAATACTTATACTTATGATGATAGTGTAGATTCTCTGGTAGAAACAAAGCTTTGTTATGTCCGTTGTCCTGATGATTTACCGGATTATAATTCTGTGATTAATTATATTCAGAATATAGAAAAATCATTTTCAGAAGATAACAGATTAATCTTTCTCGAAAAGGAAGCCCGCAATAAAAATTTCCAAATTCGAAATAAGCTTGATTCAATCATTGCAAAAGGAATTAAAAATCATTCTTTTGAAATGTATTATCAGCCTATTTATAATCTCAAGGAAAAAAAATTTACAACAGCCGAAGCCCTTATCCGCTTGAAAGATGATGAGTATGGAATGATTTCTCCAGGTTTATTTATTCCTGCCGCCGAAAATAACGGTGCCATTCATCAGATTGGTGAATTTGTTTTTGATGATGTCTGTAGATTTGTATCTGATAATAAACTGCATGATTTAGGCCTTCAGTATATTGAAATAAATCTGTCTGTTGCCCAGTGTATTGAAACAAATTTTTACAGCAAGGTAAATACAGCACTTCAAAAATACAAGGTAAATCCAGCCTTTATAAATCTGGAAATTACTGAAACGGCTATGAATGTAAATCATGAATCGTCAGATATAAACATCAAACGCCTTTCCGAAATGAGTATAAATTTTTCTCTTGATGATTATGGTTCAGGGTATTCAAATATAAAACGGATAATGTCGCTGCCACTTTCAATCATAAAATTGGATAAGAGTTTTGCAGATGAATTTCAAAATAATGATATGAAGGTTGTTATTGCAAGTACAATCAGTATGTTCAAAAAAATAAACAAAGAAATACTTATTGAAGGCGTAGAAAGTCTGGAGGCAAAAAATTATTTTGAGTCGGTTGGCTGTGATTATATTCAGGGGTATTTTTATTCTAAACCGCTGCCTCAGGAGCAATTTATTGAGTTTTTGAAGATTCACAATGAAGAAGTGGAGTCTCTATGAATAATTATCTTTTTTTTGATTTTTCTGCATTCACTATCATTGGAACTATGGTTTTTGCTGTTTTTTTCAGAAAAACCTATAAGGGAACGACAAACCTTATTTTTTTAGGTAGTCTAGTCTGCTCCCTGCTTACAGTTGCCTGCCGAATAATGAGCATGATTTTTGAAAATTATATTGAGCCTTCAGAATCAAGCCGACAGATAATGTACATCTTTATGTATGCCACCTTCTTCTTCCTTAATTTTGTAATTCCTCTTATGTTTATTTATATGTATTCTGCAATAGATATCCTTCAGATTTACAGAAAGAATTATCTCCTCCGTATTATTATGGAAATACTTACATTTTTTCCTGTAGTCTATCTTATAACAAACATATTTACAGATAAACTTTTTTATATTGATGAAAATCTCAATTATGTTTATTATTCTGCTGTTTTACTTTTGCCTGCTTTTACACTCATAATTCTAATTATGAGCATGTTTATTATCATTTACTATAAAAAAATAATTTCAAAATCAGGATTTAAAATTGCAGTATCAATTTGTTTTGTAAATATAGTTTTTTCAATATCCAATTTCTTTTTAAAGAATCTTGAATTACAAATGTTCCTTATTGCAATTACTTCTTTTTTTATTTCTTCTACAACCCAAAGACCAGAGATAGAAATTGATTCACGTTTGAATTGTGCAAGCTTTTTTTATTTTAAGAACAGGGCAAGAAAAAATCTTTTACTTAAAAAGAATGATTACTACATTTTTATAAAAATTACAAATTATAAAAATATAAATCTTTATATAGGTCATAATAATTATGAAAACTTTCTGCGCATTCTTGCGGACTGGTTCTCTTCAATGTGCAAAAAAAAGCAGCTTCATACAATTCCATATTATCTGGATAATTCTCTCTTTGTAATTCATGTTGACGAGCTTTACAAATCGAAAATTCAATCAGTAACAAATGAGCTGGAAAACATATTAAAAGAAAGCTTTTCAATTGATAATTATGAGTTCTTTGTAGATCCAAGAATGTGTGTTGTTGAATCTCAGACTGACATAGCCGATTATGATTATCTTTTATATTTTGCAAAAAACTATCATCATATAATGCCAAAAACAAAGAAGGTCATTTATTTAAAGGAGTTTAAGCAATCCGCTGATTTTAAAATTAAAAATGAAATTGATAATATTCTTAAAAATGCCCTCAATAAAGATTCTTTTGAAATATTTTATCATCCGATTTTTGGTGTGCGTGAAAACCGCTATGTTGCTGCCGAAGCTTTGCTCCGCCTTAAAGATGAATCTTTCGGATATATTTCGCCGTCATCTTTTATTCCCTTTGCAGAGAGAAACGGGCAGATAAGTGATATAGGATATATTGTTTTAGAAAAAGTTATTCAGTTTGTAGCTTCTGAAGCTTTTAAAAATTTGAATCTTGATTATGTTGAGATAAATATTTCTGCTTCTCAGTGCATAGAATCTAGACTTTTGGAAAGTGTTTCCACCCTTTTAAATAAATACAATGTTTTGCCTCAGCAGATTCGTTTTGAAATTACCGAGGGCTTTGCTGATTTTAATCCTCAGGTAGTTGAAAAAAATATTTCTGCCCTGCATAATATGGGAATTCTTTTTGCTTTGGATGATTACGGAATAGGTTATTCAAACATAAAAAAGGTTCTTTCTCTGCCAATAGAAGTTGTAAAGCTTGATAAAACCTTTGTTGATGAGCTTGAAAATCAAAAGCTTAAGATTCTCGTAAACGATACAATCGAAATGCTAAACAATTTGAATAAAAAGGTCCTTGTAGAAGGTGTCGAAAACAAATCTACTTTTGATTATTTTTATGAACTCAAGCATAAAAATGCACCGGCCTGCGAATATATACAGGGCTATTATTTTTCAACGCCTCTTCCACAGTCTGACTTTGTAGAATTTATTAGTAAAGCGTAGTATAATAGTACTATGTCAAATGTAAATGTAAAACTTCTTTCTAAGCAGGGGACCGTCCTCCCTGAATACAAAACCTCTGGAGCGGCAGGGGCTGATGTGTGTGCATATTTACCTGAAGGATCAGTCCAAATTGAAAGCGGAAAAGTTGCAATAATACCGACCGGCCTTTTTTTTGAAATTCCTCAGGGCTACGAAATCCAGGTTCGTCCGCGTTCAGGACTTGCTGCTAAAAACGGCGTAACAGTTCTTAATACTCCTGGAACAATTGACAGCGACTATCGTGGTGAATTAAAAGTAATTCTTATTAATCTTGGTGAAAAAGCTTTTACTGTAAATAATGGCGAAAGAATTGCTCAGATTATTGTAGCGCCAGTAATTCAAGCAGCTTTTGAAATAAGCCAGACCTTATCTCAGACACAAAGGGGAGAAGGTGGATTTGGTTCTACTGGAGTTTGATTGAATGATTTTTAAAAAGGACATTGGAAGAAACATCTTAAAAAAATATCTTTACAAAGAACTCATGTATTATTTTCTGATTTGCTTTGCTTTTCTCTTTGTTGTTTTTTTTGCAAATCAGATTCTTCTTATTGGTGAAGATATGCTTTCCAAGCGCGCGCCTTTTTCTGATGTAGTTAAAATCATGATTTACAGTATGCCTGCAATTATTGCCCAGTCTGCACCTTTTGCAACTCTTGTTGGCTTTTTAATGTGCCTGGGAAGAATGAGCAGCGATAACGAAATCTTAATTTTCCGGGCATCTGGTTTTAGCTTTCGTTCCATTTTAGTGCCAGTCTTAGTTCTTGGACTCGCAATCTCTCTTGTTTCATTTTTTGTAAATGACTATCTTCTTCCTCTTGGAACAATAAAGTTCAATCAGCTTTACAGAAAAATTACAAAGTCAAACCCGACAGTTGTACTTGAGCCAAACAGCGTAAAACAGATAGGAAAATCTACAGTTGTAATTGGAGATGTTCAGGGACAGAATGTATCGGATATCATTTTTTTTAACAGTGAAAAGCAAAATGAAGAAACAATAATTGTAGCCGGTAATTCAATTTTGCAGGGAGCAAAAAATGAAGGTGTTCTTCTTCAGCTTGATATGGAAAATGCTCTTCTGACTACAATCAAAACTCAAAATAAAAAGAATTATGATGTAATGCAATCTGCCAAGACAGTTCTTAATATTTTTGATTCAACAATAACCGGGCGCTATGGTAAAAATCCCCGCGAAATGACTTTTATAGATTTGCGGAATGAACTTAAAAAAATGATTGCAGATGAAGATACCGATGAAATCCGCCTTAATACCTGGCGAATGGAATACTATAAAAAGTTTGCAATTCCCTTTGGTTCAATATTTTTTGCCTTTCTTGCCTTTTCTATAGCGTTTTTGTTTGGTAAACATAATGGTCTCACAATGGGACTCTTTATTGGAATTATAATCTGCGTTTTGTATTGGGCTATGCAGATTTCAGGACAACTATTAGTAACAAGAGTTCAGCTGGATTCCTTCTTGTGTATCTGGATTCCGAACTTTCTTCTTGCCTTTGTTGCCGTGATTCTCTCTTTACGTTTAATAAGGAAATAGACGGCTATGAAGTTTGTAGGTTATATTCTAAAAAAAATAATTCCTTTTTTCTTTGGCGCTCTCGTTTTTATTGCAATAATATTAAATCTAGTTGATTTGTTCATGAATATTTCACGCTATCTAGAACAGAATGCACCTGCCAAAGATGTATTTAAAATCATGTATTATTATGTACCTAAAACAATCTGGTATGGCGCACCAATTGCCTATCTTTTTTCGGTAACTTATATTTTAAGTGATTTATATGCAAAAAATGAAATTACAGCCTTATTTGCTTCGGGCGTATCTCTATTTAAGTTTGTTTTACCAATTCTTGCTTTTGGCGCACTTTGTTCTTTTGGAATGTTTTTTCTGGAAGACCGTCTTGTAGTTCAAACTCTCGGAAAAAAAGAGCTTTTGCAAAAGACTCTGCTGGGCGAAATTGAAAATGCAAATAATGATAATATCGTTGTAATTTCTGATAATTCAAAAATCATTTATAAGGCAAAAAAATACCGGGATTCAACAAAACGCCTGGAAACCGTATATTTTGTATTCAGAGATGATGACAAAAACTTAAAGGCAATTCTTTATGCTCCCATTGCAGTCTGGAATGAAGCTTCTGCTGTCTGGGATTTGCAGAATCCTATTCAATATGAAGTCAAAGGTGATTCGCTGGAATTGACCAATGTATTAAAAAAATATACGGACCAGCTGACAGAATCTTACGAAATATTTAGAAAAACTACTGTAAATGTTGAAAGCGTTAATACAAAAGATGCAAAAGTATACATTGAACATTTGAAAAAAGCCGGACTTCCTTTTTATGAGCCACTTTCGGTTTATTACAAGAAGTTTTCTTTTCCTTTCATTTTGTTTCTTACGGCTTTTCTTGCTGTTGGACTTACAGGTAAAACACGAAAAAATGTTCTTCTTATAAGCTTGTCGCTTTCAATTGTTGCGGTTGTTTTGTTTTACGTTTTCCAGATGGTGACAATGGTTCTTGCAAAAACACAGGTTATAACACCTTTTATGGGAGCCTGGATGCCTGATATTGTCTTTACTTTTTTGGCCATACTTTTGTTCAAGTTCAGTAGAACTTAGTTCAGCAGAACATAATTCAAGCATATAAATAATTTTGGAGTATAAAATGAGCGAAGTTTTGAAATATTTTGACATAAAGCATAAATCTACGGATGGAAAGTCCAGAACTGGTATCCTTCATCTGCCTCATGGGGACGTTCAAACCCCTGTTTTTATGCCGGTAGGAACTAACGCCACTGTAAAAGCTATGACAAAAGACTGGCTGGAAGAAATTGGTTTTGAAATTATTCTGGCAAATACCTATCATCTTTATTTACGTCCGGGGGCAGACTTAATTGAAGAAGCCGGCGGATTACATGGCTTTTCAAAATGGAATCGTAACTTTCTGACAGATTCGGGCGGTTTTCAGGTTTTTTCACTTTCACAATTGCGCAAAATTACAGATGAAGGTGTACGTTTTCAGAGCAATATTGACGGAAGCTATCACTTTTTTACTCCTGAAAATGTTGTTCAAACCCAGACCAAGTTTAATTCTGATATTCAAATGCAGTTAGATGTTTGTACTGGCGCTGATGAAGGCCGCAAAGCCGCAGAAAAAGCCTTGAAAGTTACCTCGGATTGGACCTTACGTGCAAAAAAAGAATGGGAAATCCAGAAGGAGAAGGGTTATGAAGGTCTTTTGTTTCCAATTGTTCAGGGAAACTTTTTTGAAGATTTACGTAAGCAGAGTGCAGAATTTGTTTCTTCCCTTGATTTTCCGGGGATTGCAATCGGCGGCTTGAGTGTAGGCGAAACTCCGGAAGAGTTTACCAGATTTATGAATTATACTGTTCAGTATCTTCCTGAAGACAAACCTAAATATGTAATGGGCATTGGAACCCCAGAATATATTTTGGATGCAGTTCAGGCTGGAATTGATATGTTTGACTGTGTTCTTCCAACCCGTAATGCCAGAAACGGTTCATATTTTACTCATGATGGAATGCTTTCAATAAAACAGGAAAGATGGATTCATTCTTATGAGCCAATAGATAAGGAATGTAATTGTAAAGTTTGCCGTACTTACACCCGAAGTTATCTGCGACATCTTTTTAAGGAACAGGAAATCTTAAGTTCTATGCTTGCCAGTTATCATAATCTTTACTTTTTGAACAATATGCTCAAAGAAATCAGAGTGGCAATTGAAGAAAATAGATTTGAGCAGTATAGAAAAGATTTTTTGGAACGTTTTCATAAGAAAAGTGTTTAATTAAGTGAAATATTGGTACGATATAGGAGAATAAGGCCTTTATGAAAAATAGAAAGAAGATTATTTGCCTGTTTTTATGCACAAGTCTGTCTTTTTCACTTTTTTCTCAATCAGCAGAGAATTCTCTCAAGGAAAGTGAAAGTGAGCAGCTTGAAGAAGAAACAAAATCTTCAAAAGGCGGGCTAGCAGAGATTCCTCCTGCAAAGCGTCCAAAGCCTATAGATAAAGAAAAAGCAGAAGCAGCAGCCGCAAAAGATGAAAGTGACGCTGATGAAGAAAATAACCGCAAGACAATAAAGTATGGTATTCCTTCTGAAATAGGTACTCTGCTTGACGACCTTATTAAAAATGAAGATCCTCGTTTTACCGAAGATATTTACGATTTGTTTCAAGTAACCCGTACTTCATCAATTAAAGAAAAAATTTTAAAATATTTTACAAAGCTTGAAGATCCTTGTCTTGAAGATTATGCAGTAGAAATCCTTAATGACCCTTATGATGAAAGAAATGAAGTTGTAAAGGCTGTTTTTCAATATATTTCTGCTGTAAAAACAAAGGAAGCGGTTCCTGCTGTAATTACCTTAATTGAATCTGAAAATGAAAACTATTTTACCGATGCAATTGCAACCTTAGGTGATATCGGCGGTCCTTCAGAAGCAATGTTTCTGGCCGAATATCTTGACCGCGATGATTTGACGGATGCTCAGAGGCAGAACCTTATGCGTACCTGCGGAAAAATGCATGCAATTGAAACCTGGGATAAGCTAGTGGATATTCTCGAAAATGATGATGAAAACACTTTTGTAAGAATGTATGCCGCTGAATCTCTTGGACTTATGCAGGTAAATAAATCTGTGCCTGTTTTAGTTAGGGCTTACGATGCAACAGATCCTAATTTGCGTCAGTACGTTATAAAAGGCCTGTCTAATTTCCCTGATGTTATAGAAGCAAAGGCTGTTATTTTACAGGGGGTTCGTGATGAGCACTGGAAGGTAAGACAGGAATCAATAAAATCTGTTGAAGAAATGAAAATGACCGAAGCTGTTCCTTATCTGATTTACAGGGCTTCAAACGACAGCGAAAAAGTTATAAAGGATGCAAGCTTCACTTCAATTGCAAAACTTAATACCCAAGAAGGAAACGATTTTTTAATCAAACAGCTTGAAGATAAAAAAATAGGTGATAATACAAAAGCAAAAGTTGTTGAAGTTCTGCTTAAAGAAGGTCATGCTGGTGAAAAGGAAGTACTGGAACTGGCTGAAAAAACTCTTGAAGACGATAAACGCAAAACTTTAAGATATGCAATTGGAAAAGAGCTTGTAAAATATTATAAGCCTTCATTTGAAAATGTTTGCTGTAAGTTCCTCCAATCAAAGGATGCGACTACGGTTGGAATAGGGCTGGATTTGTACAAAAACGGGCGCTATTCACAGGCTGAAGCTTATGTTCTTAATATTGCAAATGAAAAAAAATCTAGTGCAAATAAAACACGTGCCCAGAAACTCATGAAAATCGAAGACGAAGATAATCAGGATAAGAATCCTGCTGAAAAAAATACGACTGAAAAAAATCAGCCAGGTGATGCAAAATAATTGTAAAAAAGGTATACTAAAAATATGATTTGTTGGAAATGTAAAAAAGAGATTGCCTTGGATAAGGTTTTCCGTTCGTCAGAATGTTCTTTTTGTCATGCTGATTTACATTCTTGTAAAGGCTGCCGTTTTTATATGCCCGGAAATCATTTTGACTGCAAGGAAACTATTTCAGAACCGATAGCAGATAAAGAAAAAGCCAATTTCTGCGATTTCTTTTATCCTGCAGGTGATGAACTTTTAAATAAAAATACAAATGATAAATCTAAGGCAGCAAGAGATGCTTTCAATGCATTATTTGGAGGCGGACTTTGCCTGTAGATTTTGTTTTTCTGGATTCTGGAACCGGCGGTCTTCCTTATCTATTGTATTTAAAAAAAATGTGTCCGGCTGCTTCCTGCCTTTATTATGCTGATACAATTAATTTTCCTTATGGCGAAAAAACAAACGAAGAAGTTGTTGCCTGTGCCCTTGAAACCTGTAAAAAAATAATTGAAAAGTTTTCTCCAAGGGCAATTGTGATAGCCTGCAATACAATTTCAGTTAATTCTCTTGAGCAATTGCGAAAGGCT
The DNA here is from genome assembly GCA_902802305.1 of uncultured Spirochaetaceae bacterium. Taxonomy (GTDB): domain Bacteria; phylum Spirochaetota; class Spirochaetia; order Treponematales; family Treponemataceae; genus Treponema_D. Next base: position 40,538 of record CADCLG010000011.1, on the reverse strand, counting down.
TATAAAGACACGATTTTTGTAGGTACTGTTCCTGCCATAAAATTAGCCGCTGCAATTTCTAAAAAGCGACGTATTGGTCTTCTTGCAACTAATTCTACAATCAGACATCCTTATAATCAGGAATTAAAAAATAAATATGCTTCTGATTGTGAACTTGTTTTGCGTGGAGATCCTGAGCTTATTTCTTTTATAGAGCATAAATCTTTTTTGGCAAGCGAAGAAGAAAAAATAAAGGCAATAATGCCATCCATTGAATATTTCAAAGAACAAAATTGTGATGTAATAATTCTGGGCTGTACTCATTTTTTGAATCTTGCAGATTTGTTTGAAAAAATTTCTGCACCAGATATAAAAGTTGTTGATTCAAGGGATGGAGTTGCCCGCCGTGCATTAGATGTTGTAAAAATTGATAACAATCAGCTGCCACAAAAAACAAAACTTTTTGTAAGCGGTTTTACTGCACAAAAGGATGAAGAGGAATATAAATTAATTTGTGAAAAATACGGAATAGAGTTGATAAAATAGAAAAAAATTAGGCATTAAGTCTATAGGAGTTAAATATGAAAAAGATTATTTCTGGTAAGGTAAGGGAAGTTTATGATTTGGAAGATGGTCGAATGGTAATCGTCACAACAGACAGAATTTCTGCTTTTGATGTTATTCTTCCAACTATGATTACAGACAAAGGTAAGGTATTAAATGCTCTTGCTAATTTCTGGTTTGATTACACAAAAGACATTGTAAAAAATCATATGATTTCTAGTGATTTAAAAGATATGCCTGCTGAATTCCAGAAGCCTGAGTTTGAAGGACGTACAATCCTTGTTAAAAAATTAAAGATGATTCCTTATGAAGTAATTGTCCGCGGTTATATGTTTGGTTCTATGTACGAAGCCTACAAAAAGGGTGAACCTTTCCTTGGACATAAATTTGATAAAGAATATAAACAGGCTGAAAAACTGGATGAGCCGATTGTTACTCCTTCTACAAAAGCAGCAGAAGGCCACGATATCAATGTTACCTTGCAGTATATGAAAGATGACCTTGGCGAAGAACTTGGAACAAAAATCGAAAAAGCTGCCCTTGCAATTTACAAAAAATGCTATGAACATGCTTACAAAAATGGAATTATCATCGCTGATACAAAATTTGAGTTCGGCCTTGATGAAAATGGTGATTTAGTTCTTGGTGATGAAGTTCTTACTCCAGATTCTTCACGCTTCTGGGATGCATCAAAATACCAGGTTGGCGGTAGTCCTGCAAGCTATGACAAGCAGTTTGTACGCGACTGGCTTAAAGAGCACAATCTTGCTGGAGATCCTACAATCAAGGAAATCCCTGCTGAGGTTGTTGCTAAGACAAGTGCAATTTATAAAGAATGTCAGACTCGCATCTGTGGAAAATAAAAAAATAAACTTTTTTCTGAAAAAAAATTAACTTTTTAAATTATAAAATTTTTTCACTTAATTGAATAAAAACAGCAGGATTATTTCTGCTGTTTTTTTTATTCCAAAATTTTTCAACAAAAATTCCTAAAAATCTTCATTCAAAAGCAAGTCTCCAGGGCTTATTATAAGCATGTAATAAAAAAAAGCATCTATTAGGAGGAAAATTAGATGAAAAAAAGCGTAATTGTTCTTGTTGCACTTTTGTGTGCAGTTTCGTTGTTTGCCGCTCCAAAAAAGAAGGCAAAAAAAGCAGACAAAAAAGGTGATAATACTATAAAAATTGGTATTATTAACAACCCACCATCAGAATCTGGATACCGTGCTGCAAATGTAAAGGATTTTGAAACTGTATTTACAGCTGCAAAAGGTTACAAGGTTTCTTCTTTCTACAGCCTTAAAAATGATGAACAGTTGAATGCTGCTTCTCAGTTCATTACTGATGGTGTAGATTACATTCTTCTTTCTGCCGCTGCTACAGACGGATGGACATCAGTTCTTAAAAAGGCAAAGCAGAACGGAATTAAAGTATTCCTCTTTGACCGCATGATTAACGTTTCTGAAGATTTGTATGAAGCTGCTGTAGTTTCTGATATGGCTAAAGAAGGCGAAACAGCTGTTAATTGGCTTAAAGCTCAGAATCTTGGTACATACAATGTAGTTCATATTCAGGGAGCTATGGGATCTGACGCTCAGATTGGACGTACAGGTGCTTTGGATGCTGAATTTGCAAAAGGAACAATGAAAAAAGTTGTTCAGCAGACAGCTACATGGGACGAAGCAGAAGCAAAGAAAATCGTTGAATCAGTTATCAATTCTAAAGAAGATTTCAACGTAATCTATGCAGAAAACGACGGTATGGCTAAGGGTGCAGTTGCTGCTCTTGACGAAGCTGGTATTACACACGGTGTAAACGGAAAAGTTGTTGTAATGGGATTTGACTGCAACAAATGGGCATTGCGTGAACTTAAAGCTGGTAACTGGAACTATGACGGACAGTGCTCTCCATTCCAGGCTGCTGTTATTGAAAATATGATTAGTACTGGAAAAGTACCTTCAAAGAAGATCATTTCAGACGAAAAAGGATTTGATGCAAAGAAAATCACACAGTCTGACATTGATACATACGGTCTTGGTGACTAAACTCCTTAATATTTTGTAAAACGTTTTGAATCAGGCGTAAAGTATGTATGAACTGCATATTTTACGCCGTTTTTTTGAAAATATTTGCTGGTAATAAAATCAGCCTTCGGGAAAAAATATGGAAGATAAAATTGTTTTAAGTGCGCATGGAATTAATAAAGAGTTTCCTGGTGTAAAGGCCCTGCAGAATGTAGACTTTACTCTAAGAAAAGGCGAAATCCATGCTTTAATGGGAGAAAATGGTGCCGGAAAATCTACTCTGGTAAAAGTTCTTACCGGTGTTTACGAAAAAGATTCCGGCGAAATAAGAATTGCAGGTTTTGATAATCCTGTTTCCATCCGTTCCCCTCAGGAAGCCCAAAATCTGGGTATTTCTACAGTGTATCAGGAAATAACTCTCTGCCCAAATCTTACAGTAGCAGAGAATATGTATATAGGACGTGGTAACTATAAGTTTGTAAAGCGACGAGCCCAGGAGAAAAAAGCAGACGAGCTTTTAAATAAACTTAATATTCCGGCAAAGGCAGAACAGCAGCTTGGAACTTGTTCTCTTGCAGTTCAACAGATGGTTGCAATTGCCAGGGCTGTTGATATGGATTGTAAGGTTCTTATTCTTGACGAGCCTACATCTTCACTTGATGAACATGAGGTTGAGCTTCTTTTTAGCCTTATGCGGGATTTAAAAGAACGTGGAGTAGGTATTATCTTTATTACTCACTTTCTTGAACAGGTTTATGAAGTTTGTGATAAAATTACCGTTTTGCGTAATGGAGAACTAGTTGGCGAATATACAATTGCTGATTTGCCTCGTGTAAAACTCATTTCTGCCATGCTAGGTAAAGACATGGAAGATATGACTAATCTTAAAAATCAAAAGAGGCCTTACACAGGAGCTGGCGAGGTTGTCTATGAAGCAAAGGGGCTTTCAAGTTCAGAAGGTGTACGTCCTTTTGATTTTGGAATAAATAAAGGTGAAGTAAACGGCTTTACTGGTCTGCTTGGTTCAGGACGAAGTGAAAGTGTTCGAGCAATCTTTGCTGCTGACCGTGTTACAGGTGGAAAAGTTAAAGTTAACGGACGTGATGTTAAAATCACAAAACCAAAAGATGCTATGGAAAACGGAATAGGCTATCTGCCGGAAGACCGCAAGGGAGACGGAATTATTCAGGATTTGTCTGTACGCGAAAATCTTATTCTTGCTTTGCAGGTTCTAAAAGGATTTACAAAACCACTTTCCCGCGCAGAACAGGAAAAGCTTGCAGATGAATTTATTGAAAAGCTTCAAATAAAAACTGCTTCTAAAGAAACACCTATAAAATCTCTTTCTGGTGGAAATCAGCAGAAGGTAATTCTTGCCCGCTGGCTTCTTACACATCCTCAGTATCTTATTCTTGATGAACCGACACGCGGTATTGATGTAGGAACAAAGCTTGAAATCCAGAAGCAGGTTCTTAAACTTGCAGAAGAAGGGGTAAGCGTAACCTTTATTTCTTCAGAGATTGAAGAAATGCTTTCTGTTTGTCAGCGTCTTATTGTTATGCGAGACCGTAAAATTGTCGGTGAACTTAAAGATGCAATGCTAAGACAGGATGTAATCATGCAGACTATTGCGGGAGGCAAGGCTCAAAATGGCTAATAAAATTACTAATCAAATAAAAAAACTTTTTCAGTCTCAGCTTGCAATTCCTATTGTTGCTCTGCTGATTCTGGTTATTTTTAATCTTATTCGGGATCCATCTTTCTTTTCGATTGTAATAAAGAAAAATAATTTTGGAAACACAGTTCTTTCAGGAAACCTTATCAGTATCCTAAATGGTGCTTCTGAGCTTGTTATTCTTTCAATTGGAATGACTCTGGTAACCTCTGCGACAAAAGGACAGGATATTTCTATTGGTGCCGCCGCCGCAATTGCAGGTTCTGTTTTTGTAAAAGTTCTGAGAGCCTGGAGTATCAATGGCGGCACAATTCTTGTAGGTCTTATTCTTGCTTGTTTAGTTGCAATTATTTTCTGTTTATTCAACGGTGTTCTTATTGCAAAGTTTAATATTCAGCCGATGATTGCTTCTTTGATTCTCTATACAGCAGGAAGACCAATTGCCTATTGGATTAATGGTGGTGCAACTCCGAATGTAGAAAGTCCGCTCCTTACCTATATTGGTGGATTTATTCCTCATATTGCTATTCCAACTCCAATTATTGTTGTAATAATTTTTATTGTGCTGATAAATCTCCTTTTGAAAAAGACAACGCTCAGCCTTTATATTCAGTCAGTCGGAATTAATGAAAGGGCAGCAAAACTCAACGGTATTAATCCTGTAGTGATGAAGCTGGTTGTTTTTGTAATTCTTGGCGTGTGCGTTACAATGGCTGGTTCAATCAATGTCTGCCGAATTGGACTTATCAATCACGAAACAATTTTGCTTGATATTGAAATGGATGCAATTCTTGCGGTTGCTATTGGTGGTAACTCATTGGGCGGCGGTAAATTTAAGCTTTCAGGTTCAATTCTTGGCGCTTATATAATTCAGGCTTTGACAATCACTTTATATGCAATGAAGGTTTCTTCTACAGCTGTAAAGGCTTACAAGGCAATTGTAATTATCATAATCGTTGTTGCAGGTTCACCTGTTGTAAAATCCTGGATTGGTCAGCTCAAAAATAAGATTGTAGAAAAGAAGGGGGCAAAATAATTATGGCAAACATATTTACAAATCTTTTTGGTAAAAAAGAAAACAGGCAGCCGCTTTCTAATACGACACTGCTTCTTACAATTACAATCTGTACTTTTGTAGGAATGTACCTTTTAGCAATGCTTATCTGGGGCGGTGGTTTTTTAAATCCTCAGCAGTTCCTGGATTTGTTCAATAACAATGCTTATCTGATTGTTACGGCTTGTGGTCTTACAATTGTTATGATTACTGGCGGAATTGATATTTCTGTAGGTGGTTCAGTTGCCCTGATTACAATGGCTTCTGTTGTTTTTATGGAAGATCATGGCGGCGGAATCTTCAGTTCTATTTTAATTGCACTTGGAATTGGTCTTGCTATGGGCCTGGTTCAGGGATATTTTGTTGCTTATCTAAAAATCCAGCCTTTTATTGTAACTCTGGCTGGAATGTTCTTTACCCGAGGAATGACAACAATTGTAAGTAAGGTTCCACGTACTGCAAACAATGAACTTTTCCTTGCTCTAAAAGATCATTATATCAATATTCCTTTCCTGGGAACTTACGCCCGTAACGGCAACTGGATTCCTTCTTCTATTGAAGTTGGAGTTGTGATTGCCCTATTTGTAGTTTTGCTTTTGTGGGCTATGCTCAAATGGACTCGCTTTGGTCGCAATCTTTATGCAGTTGGTGGTAACAGCGAAAGTGCCCTTATGCTTGGTATAAATGTTCAGAGAACTCAGTTCTTTGCTTATGTATTATGCGGTCTTCTGGCTGGAATTGCCGGTTTCTGCTATCTGCTTCATACTGGAGCTGGAAATGCTTCCAATGCAACTGGTGCCGAAATGCAGGCAATTGCTTCTTCAATTATTGGAGGAACCCTGCTCAGCGGTGGTGTAGGAAGTGTAGTAGGAACCTTGTTTGGCGTTATGTCGCTTAAGACAATCAACAATATTGTTGTTGCTTCTGGTTTACGCGAACCATACTGGCAGAGTATTACAACCGGTCTTATGCTTGCCTTCTTTATTCTTTTGCAGAGTGTAATTCTTGAGCAGAGAAAGAGAAAACTAGGAAATATAGCAGCTTAAGATGAAAAGGTCATCTTATATTCACGGGGCGAAAGCCCCGTATTTTTTTTGAAAATATAGCTGAAATAATGTGGATCAGAAAATCCGCATTCATAGGCAATATCATAACCTTTCATATCTGTTTCTCTCATAAGCCTTTTTGCATTTTCAAGACGTACATTAGTCAGATATTCAATAAAGGTAGTTTTACATTCCTGAGAGAAAATAGTGGAAAAATGATTTGGACTCAAGGCTACAGCCTCTGCAACACTTGTTAGCGTTGTATTTTGATCTGCATAATTTTCTTCAATATATCTTTTTGCCTTAAGAATTACATCACCGTATTTTCCTGTCATTTTTGAATTGCGGTATTCAAGGGCAAAATCTAAAACCTCTTCCAGAATCTTTGTAAAGTTTTGTTCGTCACGGACTGCATCATCAATAAACTTACGCTGAAGTATTTCTGGCTTAAGTTCTTTTACATCTCCACCTAGTTTTTCAATAAGCTTGGAAACGGCAAAAATAAGGTCTACAAGGATGTAAGAAGCAAAAACCTTAAATTGTCCGGGATTATTTCTTATAAGAGTCATTGATTCTTCAATGATTGCAGATATGTCATTTTTACCGGCATATTTTAAGCGGTCTACAAGAGGATCGTTTTCACTTATATCAAGAAAATCAGAGCCGTTATTTCCCTGCTGATTGTCGCTGCTTCCAAAACTTTCACCGTTTTCCGCTAAATCATCAGAACTGATAATTCGACTTGCTGCTGCATTTGAATTAGCCGTGCTAGTTTTTAAGCTGGGACTAAGCGAAAGAATATTTTTTGCATCTTCATAAGAAGAACTTAGCTGCGAAAGATGTTCTACTGTTTTTCCAATTGCTGTAAGAACTGTACAGTCTTCATTTTTGGTTGCAATATGACCAATCGTCTCTGCTGCGCGGAAGGTATTGTCATCAAGCTCTGCCTGGGTACTTCCTTTAAAAATGCAGACTAAAAGGTTTGAATGATGGAAAAAAGACACGGCTTCATTAATGGCCGTTGAATATGAATTGAGAAGAGAACAGGCTTCCTGCTGATTTTGCAGATTTTCAGTACGGCTTTCAATTCTGCTGATAAGCACCTTGTAATAACGCGAAATCAGATTCAATCCAAGTTCTGAGCTTTTTTGAATTACTGTGCTCATTTCTGCTGAACCGTGGACAAGATTATTTAAAAACTCTTTTTTTAGAAGGGCTGCGCTTGATTTTAATTCTTCCTTCAATTTTGAAATATCTGACAGCTGTTTTCTTTCCTTATCGATATGGGAGGCGGTTTTATTTAGACTGCTCAACAATTCATCCGGGGTAAAGGGTTTTAAGAGATAATCTTCTATTCCAATTGAAATTGCTTTTTTAGCATAATCAAACTCATCATGTCCGCTTAAAATTATAATTTTGATCCAGGGCTGGGTCTGTTTAATTGCCTGTGCAAGCTGGAGACCGTCCATAAAAGGCATTTTGATATCGGTGATTAAAATATCCGGCTTTAATTCATGAATCATTGACAGGGCAATCTCACCGTCGGTTGCTTCACCTGCAAATGTAAAGCCACTTCCTTCCCAGTCAATTTTGGAACGGATTCCTTCGAGAACAATTGGTTCATCATCAACTGCAAAAACGCTATACATTTTTTGTCTCCTCTGCAAAATCTGCGGCTGCTGGAATCGTAAATGAAATCTTACTGCCTTTTCCAGCTTCTGATTCAATTAAAATCCCTTGAGTCTGCTCACCATAGTAAAGCTTTAATTTTTTATTAACGTTATATAAACCATAAACAGATGAAAGTTTTTCAGAATCCTGGGCTCCAGTTCTTAGCTCATTGCGTACTTGACCAAGTCTTTCTTCTGTAAAACCAGCGCCATTATCTTCAACAGTAAATTGGATAAAGGCATGACTTTCATCTGTGTAATGAACACTCACTATAAGTTCTCCGCGTCCGCGTTTATTTTTTATTCCGTGGTATATTGCATTTTCGACGAGTGGTTGAAGAACAAGTTTTATTATTTTAAGCTCCATCAGAGATTCGTCAGCATCAATTTTATAATTTAAAATATCTGCGTATCGGATTTTCTGGATTGTGAGATAATTTTTGATATGGTCAAGCTCCTGGGCAATTGTAATCCATTCATGACCGCGACTTAATGAAATACGCAAAAAGTCAGAAAAGGCCTTGGTGATTTTAACAACTTCTTCGGTATGTTCTTCTTCTGCAAGCCAGACAATTGTATCAAAGGTATTATACAGAAAGTGTGGGGTAATTTGCGCCTGCAGGGCTTTCATTTCTGCTTTCTGGAAGTTTTTTTGTTCCTCCATATTTTTTTTAATCAAAACATCAATCTGTTCTGTCATTGTGTTCAGGTTTTCTGCAAGGGTATCAAGTTCATCAACGTGGGGAATGTCTATTCGCGCGGTAAGGTCTCCGTGTGCAACCTTTGTAGAAAGCTTTTCCATATCAGAAATTGGTTTTTGAATTGCACCAGAAACCGAAATAAAGCTGTTGATGGAGGTAAGAATCGCGAGGATTGTTATTAATATCTGAATTGCTGTGAGAATAATAGAAGTATTTCTAAGGGAACGGTTTGTTTCATTTGCTGATTCAATTTCGCTTACAATAAAATCCTGCATCAGGTCAGAAAAGAGGGCAGTGATGGTTCTAATTTCATCAAGGGCTGCTTCGTTTTGAGTTACTGTGCTTCCATTCTTCATGTTGAAAATCAGCTTGTCGATATTTCTGCGAAGGGTTGTGTTTGCCCTGTTTGCAACTTCAAGTTTTTCACGACTTTCAGCATTTTTGCTTGTTATGAGCATGAGGGTAAGTCCCGTGGTAATTTCATCACTCATTTTATTTTGACTTCCATTGGAAATCTCTTTTTTACCGCAGATTATTTCCCAAAGCTCTGATGGAATATCGTCTTTAGCAATGGAATTTATTCTGTTGGCAGTTATTATGTTTGAAATAATCTGATTGTATTTTCTTGTATGAATTTGAGAGACAAGAACAGAATAAACCGAAGGTATAAGCATGATAAAAAGGAGAAAAATATATGTTAAGAGAAGGGTTTTTCTCAGGCTCTTGGTCTGCATTTATTTTTCTCCTAGTTAGTAGCCGCGTGGTTCATATTGCGAAAAATCATCGTCTTCTGTGAAAAGAGTCTCGCTGTTATATGTTATGCGGGGTATACTTTTTCCAGCTGCAATCTGCTTTACCAGGGCCATAAGCATTGGTCCCAGATTGGGATTACATTCTACTACACAGTTGAGTTTTCCTTCTTTCAGAGCATCTATGGATTTTTGCTCAGCATCTACAGAAATTATAATTGTGTCACGGGTATTTACACCGTAAGTTTCGATTGAATCCAAAAGTCCAAGCGTCATTGAATCATTATGAGAATAAACTGCATCTATTTTTTGATTATTGTAATAAAGACCGTCTTTTTTATAGCTGCCAGCTGACTTTGAGCTGTTTAATATAAGATTTTCAGCAATTTCTTTTCCTCTTGAACGCAAAAAATCTCCGTCTTCTGAATGAATGATTTGGAATTTTTGTTCTTTTGCAATAATTTCCCTAAAACCTTTTGCCCTGTCTCTTACTACAGAAGAGTTTTCTGTACCTGACATTTCGTAAATTGTTACGGTTTCTGCTTTGTTTCTGCACTTATTTATAAGAAAACGGGCAGCCCGTCTGCCTTCTTCAAGCCCGTCTTCCCCAAGAAAACCTGCATAAAGCGATGGATCAGCATTTATCTGGCGGTCAACAAGAATTACCGGGATTCCGGCTTCTTTTGCTTCTGTAAGGACGTTATCCCAGCCATCTTCGACGATCGGTACAAAAGCGATTACGTCAACCTGGTAAACAATAAAGGAACGTATTGCCTTCAGCTGATTTTCCTGTTTCTGCTGGGCATCATCAAAAATAATTTGAATGTCGTTTTCTGCGGCCGCTTCAAAAATAGATTGAGTATTGCGGGTTCTCCAGGCACTTTCAGAACCAATCTGGGAAAAACCAAGAATCAATTTGTCAGAGCTTTTTTTTGTTTCAGAAACTTTTGGGCTGGTATTTTTTGTAAGGATAAAAACAAGGAGAAAAATGACAGTAATTATAAAAATCACAATCGAGAGAAACTGTATTTTTTTTATTTTTGCTTTCATATCTTTTTTGTGTAAATCGTTTTATCTTTTTATATTAAATATTTTAAAGCCGAAAATGTGTGAAGTCAATAAAAAAGTTTGACATCAGAAATCACAGAAGTCGTTCCAAGTATCACTACGGGTAGTAAATCATTTTTAGCTTTTTCTATTGCTTCTTCTACAGAATTTGTCCAGATTGTTTCTATTCCTTCTTCTGTCATTTTTTTGCATTGTTTTTCTGTAAACACATAATGGGGATTATTTGATTTTGTAAGTATTATATTGTTGGAAAGAGAATTCATTTCTCTTATGACACCGGCATAATCCTTATCATCTGGAATACCGATTACACAAGTGATTTTATCGATATTCATAAATTTAAGTGTTTCTTTTATATTTTTACAACTTGCAGAATTTATACATGCGTCTAAAATAATCAGCGGGTCTTTTGCGATAATTTCCATTCTTCCAGGCCAGTTTAATTCTGCTAATTTCTTTTTGACTGCAAGAAAGTCAAAATCTCCAAGGATTTCTTTACAAAAAGCCATCGCAAGGGCACAGTTTTTTGCCTGATGAATTCCCAGGAGTGGAATGACTATGTCTGTATAGATTTGACCGCCAATATCGACATCAAAACACATTCCCTGATTAGTGAATCGTATATTTTTTGCAGAAAAATCCCTTCCGTAAATTTTTAAAGGAACTTTATATTCTTCTGCGCGTTTTTGTATTATTGCTAAAACGGATGCTCTTTGTTCTGCTGTAAAAACACATTTCTGTTCGCCTGTGATTACGTGGGCTTTATCTTCGGCAATCGCTTCTAGAGTTCCGCCTAATTCTCTTGTATGCTCAAGAAAAATACTGTTTATGATTGCATATTGATGAAGAATATTGTTTACATCATCAAATTTTGCGCCTTTTCCACATTCAAAAATATTAAAATCTGTATTTTCTGCATTAAAATATTCAAGTCCAAGAAGAGTCTGGATTCCCATGGGACTTATGCAAATATTCTCTGGGATTTCAGAATCGATTTTATCAATTTCAGGCTGAATAAGACTTATGTATTTTATAAAAGCTTCATCTGAAATATTTTTACCGTTAATTTTGAATCTTTCGCAAAAATCACTAATGTGGGGACTCGTCATCAAGCCGACCTTGTATTTTGTTTGAAGAATCTGGGAAATCATATTCGCAACAGAACCTTTTCCCTTACTTCCTGTAACGACCGTGCATGGAGTTCCGGCTTTTTCTCTGATAAGCTTTTTTGTTAGCTCCGGATGCCTTTTTTCAGAATCTTTTTGATTATATTCCTGATATTTTGCAGCCTTGAGATAAGATTTATAGACAAAATCTTCTGCTTCACTTTTGGTCATCTGCAAAATCTCCCTTAATGCTTTCTATGATTAATTTTGCAATATTTATTCCAGAAGAGCTTTCGATTCCTTCCAGTCCCGGCATTACATTTATTTCACAAAAATAGGGCTTATCATTACCAAAAAGTAAATCAATTCCTAAAAAATCAAGCTTTGTTTCTTCATAGATATCACGGGCAATTTCTTTAATTTGTGGAGTAATTTCGTATGGTTCAACACTGGCTCCAAGCGCAACATTAGCCCTAAAATCTTCCTTTGATTTTCTCTGCATACAGGCAATGACCTTTCCTCGGATAGAATAAAAACGAATGTCCCGGCCAAAGCTTGAACTGATAAATTCTTCAAAAAGCCATTCTTTATCTTTACCAAATTTATTTTCAAGCTCCCTGTAGGCTGTTTCATTTTCAATCAAAAAGATTTCATTTCCCATGGAACTTTCAAGTCCTTTTGCTACAAAGGAAGACCCAAGATAATCCGTCAGAAAATTGTAAGAGAGAAGGGCTGTTCCCATACAGTTTTTGGGAATAAGAAAAGCCTTGGAATGAAGATTTTTTATCTGTTCAAACTTATTTATATAAATATTAAAGGAGTCTATAGAATTATAAGTTTTTTTTGCCAGCTTGTTGATTTCATTTTTTGTCTGGCCCCATTTATAACGGTTGATTACAAAGTCACAGGCCTGCAATTGTCTGCCATTATTGAAAAGTCCTTTTTCTGTAACTACTGTGTCATGTATTCCGATTATCTGCAAATCTATACCTGCCTTTTCTGCTTCCAAAACAAGTCTGTTACAGGTATAGGCGTTTTTCATGCAGTTGTATTTTTCAATTATATAACCACGTAACTTCATAATTTATCCCTGACTGCGAATACATTCTTCTATAATTTTCTGCGGTCTTTCTTTCCAGTCAATTTTACTAAAAAAATTAATGATAGCAATTAAAGATTCAACAAGACTTATAAATTCATTCTGATTATCAGGATTTCTATATTCACCGTTAATTTCAAGCTGAATACAGGCTGTCTTGCTTCTTTCAGAAATTGATTTTGTTACTGTATTTTGATCTCCGGCATAAAATAAAATATTTTTTTCTATATTTTTTTTTGTAATTGAATGATTTTTAAATTTATCTTCTAAAATAATTCTGATTATATCATCGATAAATTTATATTGAAGCAGGGAAGGGTCCTCAGCATTTGGATGTTTTAAGAGATTTTCAGGAGAGTTTTCAGATAACTGTTCAATAGTAGGCGCTGTTCCCATTTCCACCGCATACTCTCTTTCTTTTGCAGCTCCATGTATATCAAGCAGAAGGATAATATTGTGTTTATTCACGTATTCCAGCAATTCCTGTTGGTATTTATTTACTTCAAATTCATCATAATTGGGGTCACTTTCGGTATACATGCAGGAATAAATTACATGGCAGCCTGTTTTTTCATGAAGATATTTAGCAATTCCGCCAGTATACATATCAGCGTATTTTACTTTTCCATCTCTGAATTGATTTATTGCATGTGGAGCTGATACCATAATCGGTATATTTCCTTCTTCTATATTAAAGGCTGTTTTTCCGCTTCCGTTATAGAAATTGTCTGAAAAAAGCTTTTCCAGTCTTTTTATCCTTCGCAGGCAATTATTCATTATCCATATACCTCTGATATTGACGACAAAAACAGTATAAAGGATTTTATAAAATAAGTCTAATTCCTTTTTTTTCTGATTTATTATAAAATATATTTTATTATGAATTACTATTCTCCTTTAGATGATATGGTTGCAACTGCAAAAAATCTTCCAGAAAATGAAAATATCAAGCTGTTTTTACGTCATTCAATCAGATACGACAATCCTCCTGATGGAGATTATTCAAAATTATTATTAACTCCTGAAGGAATAGAGCTTGCAAATAAAATTGGAGCCTCAATAGATAAAAAAATAGGCTTACTTGGGGCCAGCAAGGTGGAGCGTTGTCAGCAGACTATAAGAGAAATCTATAAAGGAATCCAACCACAGTTTAAGCCTGAGAAAATGCCGCAAATTATTGTAAAAAAAGGTTTTTATCAGCTTGCAGGAAATCCTTTTGGCAGGGTAAATGGAGGACTGGACTGGTTTGAATATTTTCACTGTCTTCAAACAGGTGACACAAAAAGTACAAAAGGTATTTCACTTGAAATGGAAGCAAAGCCTGTTCTGGACGCAATATTTGACATAAACAGTGACGCTGACAAGCTTGATATAATCTGTTCTCATGACAGTCACGTAATTATTCTTGCAAGTGCTCTTTTTGATTTAAAAACTGGTCTCCAGGGGGATAACTGGTGCAGATATACCGAAGGCCTTTTTTTCTGGGGGAAGCGTGATGATTTTTATGCAGTCTGGCGTGGACAAAAAGGACATTTTAAAAATTTTTACTGCTGATTGAATCCATAAAATCTTCTGCATTAAATTCTTTTATATTAAATTCTTCTGCTACTTCCTAATAAGCTTAATTTTCTATATAATAGTCTTATTATGGCAAAGATTCAGATGAAAAATGCAATCGCCGAACTTGACGGCGATGAAATGACAAGGGTTTTATGGAAGGTTATCAAGGACGAGTTGATTTTACCGTTTGTTGATTTAAAAACAGAATATTATGATTTAGGTTTAAAGAGCCGTGATGATTCAGATGACAAAATCACTTATGAAGCAGCTAGCGCAATCAAACGTCTTCATGTTGGTGTAAAGTGTGCAACAATTACTTCAAATCAGGCACGTGTAGAAGAATATCATCTCAAACAGCTCACACCTAGCCCTAACGGAATTATCCGTGCAGAATTGGACGGAACAGTTTTCCGTGAGCCAATCTTTGTAAACAATATTCACGGAACTGTAAGCTGCTGGAAAAAGCCGATTGTTCTTGGACGTCACGCTTATGGTGATGTTTATAAAAACTGTGAAATCAAATGTCCTACAGCAGGAAAAGCCGAGCTGGTATTTACCGGTGTTGATGGAAAAGAAATCCGCAAAACAATTATGGATATGAAGGGACCTGGAATCATTCAGGGAATCCACAATCTTGATGCTTCAATTGAAAGTTTTGCACGCTGCTGCTTTACTTACGCCCTCGACCGCAAAATGAGCGTTTGGTTTGGCGCAAAAGATACAATTTCTAAAACTTACGATGGAAACTTTAAGGCAATTTTCCAGAGAGTTTTTGAGCAAGAATACAAGGCAAAGTTTGATGCTGCTGGAATCGAATATTTCTATACTTTAATTGATGATGCAGTAGCCCGTGTTATGAGAAGCGAAGGCGGCTTTATGTGGGCAACAAAGAATTATGACGGTGATGTTATGTCTGATATGATTGCATCTGCCTGCGGTTCTTTAGCTATGATGACTTCTGTTCTTGTAAGCCCGGATGGAAACTTCGAATATGAAGCAAGCCATGGAACAGTTCAAAAGCATTATTACCGCTATCTTAAAGGTGAAAAAACATCTACAAACCCTGTAGCAACAATTTTTGCCTGGACAGGAGCACTTGCAAAACGCGGCGAGCTTGATGGAACACCAGAACTCGTAGATTTTGCAAAACGCCTTGAAAAAGCAACTTTACAGACTATCGAAGAAGGCTATATGACTGGCGATATCGCTCGTATTGCTGAGCCTGCTGCTAAAAAAGTTCTCAATTCTTGGGAATATATTGCAGCCATAAAAGAAAGACTGTAAAAAATAAATATTTGTGTTAAAATATAGACTGTGTTAAAACATTATTTTTCGAAGATTGTAATTTTGATTTCCTCTCTCCTTGCCTTTATAAGCCTTTCGTGTTCAAATACACCGAACGCAAAATTATTGTCTTCGGAAGATGATACTTTAAGGACTGCAATCGTAACAAAGGAAAGTTCAATAAACTGGTCAAAACCTCTTGAAGATGGTCGCCTTCAAAAGAGAATTGACATTATGGACAATATTGTAACCAGTATAAAGCTTAATCCTGAGGTTATGAATGCTTTTACTAACACCTGCGACCCGGTCTATCCTTATATTGAAAACTTTGCAACCTTAAATCTTAATAATTTATCCCAGAGTAACCGTTATGTAATAGAAAAGCTTTACGAAGTGATTAACACAGACCTTTATTCTGCGGATACTGAATTAATCAATCCCAAATACCTGTTTAACTATGTATTTTTTATTTCTGATATAGAGTCAGCCTATAAAGAGGCCTTTGGCAGCAATTTTCCAAAAAATAATGCCTTTTCAAAATATTTAATTGGTGAACCTTTTGTAACCCAGCAGATTAGTCAGGTTCCAGTCAGATTGTATTGCGAAAAGGGAAGTATTGATATCTGCGTTATTATTTATGTGCTTGGTAAAAATCTTATAAATCAAATAGAAATTATAGGTTGGGAAGTTAATTATGCCGAAAAATGATCAGAATTATGATTTAACCGGAATCGAACGTGATTTAGTTTTGCAGTATTTGATGGACGGAAATGTTCCGGTAACTCTTACTCCTATTGATGAATCTCAGCTGGAAAATAAAGTTCATTCAATTCCTTCCCAGATTTTTCCTGTTGCTTTAAAGCCTGATCATCTTAAAGTGCATAAAAATGGAAAAATAAATCTTCATAATCCGCCACAGTCCGTTCTTGGTTTTTTAGACAAGACTGTAAAGGTAGAGTTTTATTTTAATCGGGTAGGACTTTTCTTTATATCAAAAGTTACTCAGGAAAAAAATAATCTTACAATTTTTATCCCAAAAAACATAAGCCGCATTAAAGAAGTTGTTGAAGAACCTGAATATGATTTTTCAGCCCAGCTTTATTTTGAGTTTAAAAATAAAAAAGAATTAAACTTTAAGGCTATTCCCTGGGATAAGGAAGAACTTTTTACCCGCCCTGTCTGGAAATCAATTCCTCTGGAAAATCAGCATAAGGCCAAAGATTATCTTGAATCCTTTGTAGAAATTGCAAAAACTGAAAGAAATATTGGTAATGGTCTTCAGCTCATTCCAGTTTGTAATTTTCTTACTTATCAGGAAGCTCAGAATGTGCAGGCTATGGAAGATAGAAAAACACCGCTTTATATTCTTTATGTTGACCATGAAAGAATTGTGCTCGGTGCAAAAAAGACCAGCGAAAAGCTTTTTGAAAATGATGAATATGGGATAAAGTTTTCTTTTCTGATTAAAAACAGTCCAATTTTATCACGAGATATTTTTATCACAGCAAAAGTTAATAAGATTTATACAAATGAAGATTCTTCTAAAGAATGTTTTGATTGCCTTTATACAAATCTCCAGGAAGAAGACCTGCGCTTTTTATACGAAAAGGCAACAAAGAGACTTTTTATTTAGAAAGCTTTTCTTCTGCACTTTCTTCTTGCAGAGGAGCCTTTGCTTCTGTAGTTTTTGATTGAGGCGTTTTCCGTGCAATTCCGTTTCCCAAAAGTACTGCAATTGGATTTAAAATTGAGAAGTTTTCACATACAATTTTTATAATTACAGTCATAGGTACTGCAAGAATCATTCCTACAAAGCCCCAGAGCCAGCCCCATAAAGAAAGACTTACAAGAATAACAAAAGGAGAAAGTCCCAGGTGATTACCTTCAATTCTAGGTTCCAGAATGTTTCCTAAAATCATATTTATAGAAAGCAGCAGAATAAAAATATAAATTATTTTTCCCCATGCAGGATAGAATTGCAGGGTTGCAAAAAGAGTTGTAAGCAGTGTAGAAATGATTGAACCGAAAGTTGGGATAAAGTTCATTATAAAGGCAAGAAATCCCCAGACGATAGGGAAGTCCATTCCTACAATTGAAGTGCCTATAAATACAAGAATACCTGTCGCCAGCGAAATAAAAAACTTTATGGAAAGATATCTTACTGTTTCAGAAATAACCTGCTGAATAATACGGAAAACCTTGCTTCTTGTTTTAGAATGAAAGGCGCTGTTGATTTTCTTTCCTGTAGATTTAATCTCAATCAAAAGAAAGGTAAAGAGCAGGATAATTACAAGAAAATATTTAGCAAAAGTAAAGAGACCAGATGAAAGGAATACAGCAAGCTTTTGTACATATTCTCTTACCTGAAGAACGCTCCAGAGGTTGTCAATAAAGCTTTTCCCGTCATCAAACTGCAAATTAAAGGTAGCAGCCGTTAATTTGTAAATTGACATAAATCTTGATTCATATTTTGGATATTCTGCAATAATTGTAGATAGACTTGATACAAGTAGAGAAGATAAGGCGAAAATTGTAAATAAAAGAATTATATCAATTATAATAACCAGAAGAATCCAGGGAATCTTTAGTTTTCTGTTTAATTTAAGGATTACCGGCATAAAAGAGAAGGTCATTAAAACCGCAACTACAACCGGTAAAATTACGGAAGAAAGGAGCTTACATAAAGTTCCAAGCGCAATTATTGCAAGAAAAAATAATATGTAAAAAATCGCTTTTGAATAATCCTTTTCTTCCATAATATAAATCCTAAACAGTCATTATCGGGTTTGTTCCGATAATGACTGCTATTTTTTAGGCATGATTTTATCAAAGCCGCAGTATGGTACAAGAACTTCTGGAATTGTAACTGAACCATCTGGATTCTGATAATTTTCAAGAATTGCGAGCATAGCTCTTCCTACAGCAATTGCAGTTCCATTCAAAGTATGAACATATTTGTTCTTGCCGTCATCATCCTTGTATTTAATGTTCAAGCGGCGAGCCTGATAATCTGTACAGTTAGAAGTAGAAGTAACCTCACCATATTCACCACCGTTGCGTCCAGGCATCCAGGCTTCAAGGTCCCACTTGCGGTAGGCAGGGGCTCCAAGGTCGCCGGTACAGGTGTCTACAACATGGAATGGAAGGCCAAGACCTGTAAAGATTTCCTCTTCTATCAGGCGTAATTTTTCATGGATTTCATCTGACTGTTCTGGAGTAGAGTAGGCGAACATTTCAACCTTATCAAACTGATGAACACGATAAAGACCTTTTGAGAACTGGCCTGCTGCTCCTGCTTCTCGTCTAAAACAATGTGAAAGTCCACCGTAAAGTAAAGGAAGCTTTGCCTTATCAAGAATCTCATCCTGGTGGTAACCGCCTAAAGTGATTTCTGCAGTTGCTACAAGACAGGTTCCTTCTTCTTCAATAGAGTAAACGTTTGATTCGTTTCCGCGAGGATTAAAACCAATTCCTTTAAGAACATCTTCTTTTGCAACATCAGGTGTAATAAAAAGTTTAAAGTCGTGCTTACGGAGAGTGTTCAAAGCATACATAATCAAAGCCTGCTCTAAGAATACAGCTTCATTTTTGAGATAATAGAACTTTGGACCAGAAACCTTTGTTCCACGATCAAAATCAATTATATCAAGAGATTCACCAAGCTCAACATGGTCTTTTGGCTCAAAGTCGAACTTGCGTGGTGTACCAACCTTTTTAACTTCAAGATTTTCTGTATCAAGCTTACCGATTGGCGCATCCGGGTGAACCATATTCGGGATTTTTCTTGCAGCTTCTTCAAGCTTTGCTTCGGTTTCTTTTGTTTCAGTTTCAACTTTGGAAATCTCTTCCTTTATTGCTTTTCCTGCTGCAATTAATTCCTGACGTTTGTCGTTGTCGAGCTTCTGTTTCATTGCAGCTGCATTTTCATTGCGTTTCTGCTGTAATGCCTGTAATTTTGTTACAAGTTCAGTGCGCTTGTCATACAGTTCAACAACTATATCAGCATCTGCTGTCATGTTTCTGTTGATAATGTTCTGTTTTACAGCTTCAAGATTGTCTTTAATATATTTGTAATCTAACATTCTAGGCCCCCATGCCTTTAAATTATTTATTTAATTTGAGAGGTAATAAAACCTTCGCAAGTATTTTATTCTTTTGTTAGCATCATTCCAGTATTCGCTGGATGGATAATTTTTAATTAGTGCTTCATAATTTTCAATTGACTTTTTGATGTCTTTTACAGGGGATTCAGCTTCGTAAATCTGCCCCTGCAGGAAAAGTCCTTCATCAATTCTGTCTGTTGAATATTCAAAAAACTCAGAAAGAAGAAGGTTCGCTTCCTGATATTTTTTATCATTATACAGAATTATTGCATTTTCTAAAAGACTGTTTGTGTCTATAGCATTTTGCTGGTTATTTTCCTGGGAGTATTCTGAATAGTCTTCATCAATGCTTATTACATCGTCCAAAGAAGAAGCAAAAGTGTCGTCTGAAGCCGTGCTGATTGAGTTTGTCGATACGTCGTTTGATAAATCTTCTGTAACAAGAGTTCTGCCAGTAGTTTGTTCAATAACTGGTGAATCAGATTCTGTTTCGGATTTTTCTGAAGCGTCTGTATTTTCAATTATTGTAGTTACAGCTTCTGTTGAATTGTCTTTTTCAGACACACTTGCTTTTGCTGGCCTTTCTGCTTTTGGTGGAATGAAGGCTTGATATTCCGGTGCTGTAACAGTTGTTTTTGATGAGCCTTTTTTATCAAGAACGATAACTTCAAGGTAATCGTCAATATATTCACCTGTAAGATTATCAACCTTATAAAAATGATGAATCTGAGTGCCGGCTTCTTTAGCTAAAAGTGTATATTTAGTATCAGTTGCTCCAAGCTTTCTTCCGCGGCTTGCAAGATTGTTGTATTCAGAAAGTGAACCCATATAAATCCAGCCGGAGCCAGGGTATACAACCTCAAGATTTTCTCCACGCTTTAAGGTTACGCTTCTGGAAGGCATTATTATGAGTTCTTCAGTCTGACCTTCTGGATTTTCTATTTCCTGTTCGTATGAATCATCTTCTGTTTCATTTTCTGTGTCTGAATCATAATCTGATTTTTCTTCTGACTCATTTTCTAGTTCATCTGTAAGATTGTCTGCGAGCTCTTCAGCTAAATCGTTTGCATCTGTATCTTCAGAATTGTTTTCATCTGATTCAAGAGCATTTTCGTCCGGCAATTCAGGAATATTTTCTTCTTCCAGATTATTAATTAAATCATCCTCTTCCAGATAGGGATAATCTTTTTGAAGAGGTGAAAGTTCAATTTCATCTGACGAAATCGGCTCTTCAATAACACTTTCGGTATTTTCTGAATCAATGATTTCAGCTTCTTCTGTTTCCAAAGGTAATTCTAAATCTTGAACATCTGGTTCGACAAAATCCTCGGGAACTTCATATTCAGTTTCTTCTTCTTCCTCTTCATTTTCTGCATCGGCTTCATTATCTGAGCTTTCAATATTATTGTATTCGTCCTGATTTTCAGATGACCTTTCATTGTCTGTCTCTATAAACTCTGTAGAATCTGTTTCTATTGGCTCTGATTCTGTCGCAGTTGAAGCACAAGAGAAAATTAAAAAAGATATGCCAATTAAAAATACAATAAACTTTTTTTTCATGGAGCAGCCTCTATAATATCAGAAACTAAGTTTTCATTCATTTTTGATAGTGAATCAATATCTTTTTGACCTGGAACTGTGAACCATTCATCTGCTTCTTCTGTTGTCCACTTGTCTTTTGTTTTTCTTGAAAGGCTGTAGCTTTCCTGTATTTCCGGACTGGAAGGAATTAAGGGCTTTTCGCTGAGAATTATTGCTGCTTCACTGGACTTGTTTTTTGATTTTTTGCCGGAACTGGATAAAGATGCGCATAGGATTATAAGCAGCAGTATAATCATACAGATTAAAACTGAGATTATTACTGCTTGTTTTCGATTATTTCGGTAATAAGAAACAATTTTTTCAAAAAGAGAAATTATTTTTTGTTTTACATTTGAAAAAACGCTTTTAATATCCATTTACATCTCTTTACTGTTCTTCTTTTGTTCTTCTTGGAGGACGTGGTGGAATTACAATTCCTTCTTCCTCTTCAACCTCTTCTTCCTTGAAATCTAATTGAGAACGGTCAATTTCTGCACCACGTTTTATATCCTGATCAAGGCGCAGGGCAATTACTTTACTTACACCAGATTCTTCCATTGTAATTCCAAGCATAGTACTTGCACCCATTACTGTTTTTTTGTTATGGGTAATAACAATATACTGGCTTACATTTGCAAAGCTTTCCAGAGTTGTTACAAAGCTTGAAACGTTTTTATCGTCAAGGGCAGCGTCAATCTCATCCAAAAGACAGAATGGAGAAGGGCGAACCTGATAAGTTGCAAAGAGAAGGGCTACAGCGGTCATGGTTTTTTCACCACCAGAAAGAAGGGCGATGTTTTCAAGTTTTTTTCCAGGCGGCTGGGCGTAAATATCAATTCCAGATGTCAGAATATTTGCAGGATCTGCCAGCTTTAATTCTGCACGTCCACCATTGAAAAGACGGCGGAACATGTTATGGAAATTCTTTTTAATTTTATTGTAAGTATCCAGGAACATTTCAGCAGATTTTGATTTAATTTCTTCAGAAACGCGGACAAGATTTTCAAGACTCTTCTGGGTGTCTTCAAAATTTGTTTTCTGGCGTTCGTAGCGTTCTTTTACTTCAGCAAATTCTTCAACTGCCATTAAGTTTACTGTACCAAGAGATGCAAAGGTCTTTTTTGCTTCTGACAAATCTTCACGAATTTCAGCTGCCGGCCTTGTAATTTTGTACATTCTCTCTTCAAATTCCATTAAATCACGGGAATACTGGTCCTGGAAATTCTGCTTTATATTACGAATGTCATTTTCAGATGAATTTACAGAAAGAGTAAGGCGTTCATACTGTTCCTGATATTTATTCTGTTCTTCCTGTTTTTTCAAAAGGGTATCATTTTTACCGGAAACACTCTTATTGCATTTTTCGATTTCTTCATCAATTTTAGCCAGCTCCTGGGCTAATTTTGTACCCCTGTATTCAATTTCTGCAAGCTCGTCCTGAACAACTTTAATCTGCTCGTTTACATCTTCCGCATGTTTATTTTCTGCATAAATTTCATCATCAACATCTTTAAGACTGTTCTGTTCTGATGTGAGGGTTCTGTTTTGTAATGAAATTTGATTCTGAGCAGAAGAAATCTGTTCATTCATCTGAATTTCATTTTTTTCAAGCTTGTTAAGTGTATTTTTATATTCGTCAATCTTTTTAATTAAACCGGCATTTTCAGAATTTAATTCTTGAATTTCCTGATTTGTCTTTTCAACACTCAAAAGATTTTCTGAAATTTTCTGGTCAATGTTACGTTTTTTTGTCATGATTCCTTCTGGCGAAAGGAATTCTGTAATAAATGAAGGAGAGGCCTGAAGATAATCATTAAGAGAGCTTTCAACATTTGTAATATGATTTTGAATTTCTTCAAGGGCTTGTACAGCTTCTTCAAAATTTTTTCGCAGATTCTGCTCTGAAAGATTTTGATTTAATGAATCTGAGAAAATATTTTTACGCCCCTCAACATAAATTTTTAATTTATTGAGGTTTGTGTCCAGTGCTTCTTTTGTTGTTTTTATTGCATTTTCGCTGAAGCCTGCATTTTTAAGCTTTTCATCTAATTCAGAAACAATATCTTCTGTTATGGCCGCAAGCTCTTCCTGTAATTTCTGACGCTGGCCTTCAAGTTCCTGTCTGTAATCCCTTAAGGAATCGGCTTTTCGGTCATTTTCAGTAATTTTTAAGCTTGAGGAGTCTATATTTTTACTGAAAGCTTCAATATTGTTTTTTATATCTTTAAGCTGCTTTGTTTTTTCGTAGAGAACAGCTTTCTGCTCGTCAATTTCTTCCTGAATATTATCAATTCTCTCTTGAATTGCATTTTTTCTAACTTCAAGGCTGTTTAATTTTTCTTTAATTTCTGAAGAACGCAGATTAAACTGTTTTATAAGTTCAAGCTTACCGTTTTTTTCCTGTCCAATTCCGATTAATTCTGACTGTTTTGCATAAAGTTCTTCGTTAAGGGCCTTTGCTTTATCCATATTTTCAGAAATTGTATTGTTGATGTCTTCAATTTCTTTACGAACTTTGTCACGTTTTTGAAGAACATTTTTTAATTCTTCTTCGTGACGGCTTTTGTCCTGAACAAAGTTTTTAAGCCTTAAAAGAGTTATGTCAAGCTCGTAGCCGTAGATTTCTTCCTTTATTTTTCGCCATTTTGTTGTTTTTTCAGACTGAATTTTTAATGAATCATACTGACGCTTGATTTCGTTTAGAGCAACTTCAATCTGCTGCATGTTTATGCGTGTGCGTTCAAGTTCTCTTTCTGCTTCGGCACATTCTGCTTTACTTCGGCTGATTCCAGCGGCTTCTTCAAAAAGATAACGTCTGTCTTCCGGTTTGCTTGAAAGAATCTGGTCGATTTTTCCCTGTTCCATTACAGAATAAGCGGCTTTACCAACACCAGTATCCATAAAAAGACGTCTAATTTCTGTAGGACCAGCCTGACGTTTATTAATAAAATATTCCTGATCACCTGAACGGTAGATTCGACGGGTTATTGCAATTTCAGATTCATCAAGAGGAAGAAGTCCATTGTCATTGCTTAAAGTTAATGTTACTTCGGCAGTATTCAAGGCTGGTCGTCTTTCTGTACCGTTAAAAATGACATCTTCCATTTTTTCTGCACGAAGATTTTTTGAACGGTTTTCTGCTAAAACCCATTTAATTGCATCTACAACATTACTTTTTCCGCAGCCGTTTGGTCCTAAAAGTGCGGTAATTCCTTCGGCAAAATCAATATGAGTACGGTCTGCAAAGGATTTAAAGCCAAAAACATCAAGACTTTTTAAAAACACAAATTTCCTCTAATAATTTAGAATAATAAAATATTTAACTTTTCTATTATAACGTTTTCAGCAATATATATCAATTACGAGCCCGTTGTATCGGTATTATAACTTCAATAGAAACTAGGCTCGTTCACAGTTTTGACTGGCAAAACTGTGAAATGTTTTTGAATTATAAATCAATTGGTTCAACAATTCTTCCGTTGTATATCTGTTTAGGGTAGACGA
The DNA here is from genome assembly GCA_902802305.1 of uncultured Spirochaetaceae bacterium. Taxonomy (GTDB): domain Bacteria; phylum Spirochaetota; class Spirochaetia; order Treponematales; family Treponemataceae; genus Treponema_D. The sequence goes on along the minus strand of CADCLG010000011.1, from coordinate 15,771 downwards.
TTATTCCCAACTTCTTTTCAAGAGCTGCATATTTACGCATTTCATATTCATCACCAATAACAACATTAACTCCACTTTTGCCTGCTCTTCCTGTTCTTCCACTTCTGTGAATAAAGAAATCATCATCGGAAGGTAAATCCATCTGAATTACATAAGAAATATTTTGAATATCCAGTCCACGACTTGAAAGATCACTGGTGATAAGAATATTTGTTTTTCCGCTTCTGAAACGGTCGATTGCAGCTTTTCTTTCCTGTTTATCGGCTTTAGCGTGAAGAGCCATGCATTCAAAGCCATTGTAACGTAATTTTGAATATATATTTTGAACCTGATCAGCACGGGAAGTAAAAATCAAAATCTTTTCATTTTTTACAATATTTAAAAACTTTCTCAGTGTTTCAATTTTATCTCTTGATTCGGCGTAAATTGCCCAATGAGTGATTTTTTTACGTAAAATATCCTCAGGAGGAAGAACTTCATTTTCTATGCCGGCAAAAAAGATTTTTACAGTCTTGTTTATTGTAGCAGAACAGGCGATTATTTGAGTTTCTTTTGGAAGAAGCAGCCTTAAAGTGTTTGTGTCTTCAAAACATTCTTTTTTTACAAGACGGTCACATTCATCAAAAATACAGGCCGACAAATCATTGAGCTTTAATTTTTTTAAGCGGATTAATTCAATAATACGGGCAGTTGTACCACTTATAATCTGAGGCTTCTCTTTTAAAAGCTCAATCTGTCTTTTTAGAGGTGCACCTCCAATTAAGAGGGCAGTTTTTCTACTGGTGATGGATTTTGCAGCTGCATTTATCTGTGACGCCAGTTCAAAAGTCGGCGCAATAATTAAAACCCTTGTTTTTGTAGTATCAGAGTCGGATTCAAGTTTATTTATAAGTGGCAGAAGGTATGCAAAGGTTTTTCCCGTACCTGTTTCTGACTGGAATACAATATTTTTTCCTTCCAGAATCTGAGGAATTAATTTTTCCTGCACTTTTGTAGCTTCTGTAATTCCCTGTTCCTTAAGCTTTTCTTTAATCTCTTCTGAAAGTAAATCAAATACATTATCTTTGTTCATAATGAATTAAATATAGCATACTGTAGGAATATCTGCTATAATGAAATATATGAAAATTGGTATTGATACTTTTGGATGCAATCATTCCCAGTCCGGCCAGGGGGCCTATATATTAAATTTTCTTTCTAATTTGCCATCAGATACTCAATATCAGTTTGAATTATTCGGCTATGAGATTGACCGTTTTGTTTACACTGGCGAAAACGGATTAAAGTTTATTTCCATTGATATAAAAGATTCTCCAAAGGCAATTAAACGCTGGCATAAACGCAAATCAAGAAAATTTTTCAAAATAAATGGCTATGATGCTGTCCTTTTCCCGGCGGCAGAAAAAATACTTCCTAAAAAATTAAAAACAAAGGGGATTGCTGTTTTTTCCAGTGTTCTTTCAAAAGTTCTTCTTAATTCATCAAAACGTGACAGAAGGCTTTTGCATAAGGGCTTAAAACAGGTAAGCCATATTATTGCAGGTTCTGAATATATAAAAAATGATTTGATAAAAAATGGCGTTGCCCAGGAAAAAATATCTGTAATTTATAATGGAATTGACCACAAAGTCTTTTTTCCGTCAATTCAGCTGGATGCAGATTATATTGATGTAAAGCCATTTTCAATTAAGCGCCCTTATTTTATTTATGGTTCCCGTCTGCTAGATTCCGATAAAAAACATGAAGCTTTAATACAGGCTTTTACTCTTTTTAAGAAACGTACAAATTATCCTCACCGCCTTGTTTTATCAGGTAGTGAAGGGGATTATTCTTCAATTGTTCACCAGGCTGTTTATAACAGTGAGTTTGCCTCTGATATTTTTATAACAGGTTTTTTCCCACACTCAAGTTTTTCTCAACTTTATGCTGGAGCAACTGCCTGTATTTTTCCAGCTGTAAACGAAGGAGTAGGGCTTCCTATTATAGAAGCAATGGCTTGTGGTATTCCTGTTTTATGCTCAGATTCTGGTGCCTTAAAAGAAATTGGTGGCGATGTTCCTTTGTTTTTTGATTCGGATAATATCGATCAGATTGCTGATTTTATGCAGAAAATTGTCGAAGATTCTGATTTATATAAAGAGTGTACAAAAAAAGGTTTGGAATGGGCTTCCAGATTCAACTGGGAAGACACCGTTTCTCAAACCCTTCAAATCGTTGATTTGTTATGTAATTAAGCCAAGCCTTTTTTATGTCGGCTTAAGCCTTTAATTCAAGCGGTTCGTTATCTGGAAGCTTGATGATAAGCTTGTTTACATCCTCATGCTTCTTTTGAAGAACCATATCTTTTGTAATGGTAAGCTGCTTTTTGCCCTTAATATCAGGAATTACAAACATAATATCGTTGAGCATTTTTTCTACAATTGTTCTTAATCCACGGGCACCAGTTTTCTGGCGGATGGCTTCATTTGCAATTTCTTCGATTGCTTCCTTATCAAATACAAGCTTAGTATCATCAATTTCAAAAGAAGTCTGGAACTGCTTTGTGATGGCGTTTTTAGGTTCAGTAAGAACACATACCAAATCATCACGGGTAAGTTCCTTCAAAGCAACTGTAATTGGCATACGACCAATAAGCTCTGGAATCAAGCCGAATTTAACCAAATCATCTGGTGTAGTCTGATTAAGAAGATTCATTCTTTCTTCTTCGGTCATCTGGCCAACACTTGAACCAAAACCCATTGAATGAGCGGCGACTCTCTGTTCAATAATTTTATCAAGACCAACAAAAGCGCCACCAAGAATAAAGAGGATGTTTGTTGTATCAATCTGCAGCATTTCCTGGTTAGGATGTTTTCTTCCGCCCTGAGGTGGAACACTGGCATTTGTGCCTTCAATAATCTTTAATAAAGCCTGCTGAACGCCTTCACCGCTAACATCACGGGTAATTGAAGTGTTTTCGCTCTTTCTTGAGATTTTATCAATTTCATCAATAAAGATAATTCCTCTTTGTGCAGCTTCGATATTACCGTCAGCGGCATTTATAAGCTTGAGCAGAACATTTTCTACATCTTCACCAACATAACCGGCTTCTGTAAGGGTAGTTGCGTCTGCAATTGCAAAAGGAACCTTAAGCTTTTGAGCCAGAGTTTTTGCAAGAAGAGTTTTACCGCTTCCTGTAGGTCCAATCAAAAGAACGTTAGATTTTTCAATCTTAACTGTATCTTCGTCAAACTGACCAAAGTTAGGCAAAGACATTCTCTTATAATGATTATATACAGCAACAGATAATACTTTTTTTGCTTCATCCTGTCCTATTACATACTGATCAAGATATTCTTTGAACTCTTTTGGTGTAGGCACATCTGCAAGCTCAATAGGCTTAATGTCTTCTGCTGCCATATCAAGCTTATCCTGACAGGCAGAAACACAACGGTCGCAGATAAAAGCTCCTGTAGGACTGGCAATCATTCTTCTATCTTTATCAGCTGGTTTTCCGCAGAAAAAACAATAGCAATTATTATTCGTATTAAATCGTTTCATAATTTATCTCAACTATTCCTATAAAATTATTTTCTGGCAGGCATTACCTGGTCTACGATTCCATAAGCCAAGGCATCCTGTGCTGACATAAAGAAGTCTCTTTCCATATCTTTTTCAACCTGCTCTGTGGTTTTTCCTGTCTGTTTTGCAAGATACTGAATTGACAATTTCTTTAATCTTATAATTTCTTTTGCATGAATGGAAATATCACTTTCCTGTCCCTGAACTCCACCCCAAGGCTGATGAATCATTACTCGTGAAGAAGGAAGGGCATATCTTTTTCCTTTTGTTCCTCCAGCAAGAAGAATTGCTCCCATGCTGGCTGCCTGTCCCATACAAATTGTCTGGATATCGCATTTTACGTACTGCATTGTATCATAAATTGCAAGACCAGCTGTTACAGAACCACCAGGTGTATTAATGTAAATGCTTATATCTTTTTCAGGGTTTTCAGATTCCAAAAACAAAATCTGTGCTACTGCCAAATCTGCAGTATAATCGTTTATTTCACCGTCAATAAAAATAATCCTGTCTTTTAAAAGTCGTGAAAAAAGATCGTAACCGCGTTCTCCGTTACCCGTGCGTTCCCAAACATTAGGGATATTATTATTCATTTGTACGTTCATAATTAATCCTTATAAAACCTTGATTACAATTAATATACTAATAATTTTGAAAAAAGAATATATTTTTATAAAAAAAAAGCTGTCAAAAAAGCAATTTTATTTGCATTTTAGACAGCCTTTTTGTTATATAAGATTTATTTTATTTCTGTGCAAATAAATCTTTGAAGCTCATTTTGTCGCCCTTTGTAACCTTAACTTCTTTGTAAAGAAGGTCATAAAGCTTGTTTTCTTTTGTATCGTCAATAAGATATTCCTTTGAACGGGCATCTTCATAGTGTTTTTTAACTTCTTCGATTGTGATTCCGCCCTGTTCAGCGATTTTAGCATATTCAGCTTCGATTTCTTCTGGGGTTACAGAAATATTGCGTTCACGGATTAAAGCGTCAACGATAATTCTTGATTTAAGCATTTTTTCGCTGTCTCCAGTCCATTCTTTAAGCATATTTTCTTTTGTCTGACCAGAAGCTGTAATCATTTTTTCGAGCTGTTCTGGTGTTGTCTGGAACTGCTGAGCCATCATATTCCATCTGCCAGAAAGTTCTGCATCTAACATTGACTGTGGGATTTCAAACGGATTCTTTTCTACGAGCTGCTCGAGAAGGGAGTTGTTTTTAAGTTCTCTAACTCTTCTATCCTTTGCTACGTTCATATTCTTTTCGATATCTGCTTTCATGTCTGCAAGAGTCTTATATTTTTCGTTGCAGTCCTGAGCAAAATCATCATCAATAGCAGGTAAATCGCGAAGTTTGATTGCAGTAACAGTTACGCTGATTTTCTTTGTCTTTCCTGCGAGTTCTGGATCTGAATCGTTCTTTGCGTATTTTTTAGTAATCTGCTTTGTTTCATCTTTTTTCATACCGATGATTTCGTCATCGATTTTATAGATGTTTTCACCAGAACCTACTGTGAATACAAAGTCCTGGCGTTTTGAACCTTCGATTTCTTTTCCTTCATCATCAAGTTCAGAGTAGTTGATGGTTACGATGTCATCTTTTGCAACTGTACCGTCTTTTTTATCGATAACCATTGCATTGCGTTCCTGCATTGCTTTGATTTCATCATCAATTTCTGCAGCACCGATAGTAACCTGTGGTTCTTTGATTGTAATTCCGCTGAAGTTCTTAACTTCTACTTTAGGGAAAACATCGTAAGTTACTGTATAAACTAAATCTTTTGTGATGTCCAGTTCCGGTAATTTTTCCATAACTGGCTGTGCATAAGGAAGAGGACGATTTTCTGTTTCTTTATCAAAGATTTCGCTGAGAGAAGAATCAATTAATTCGCCGATTGTGTCAGCTTTGAGGGAGTCACCATACTTTCTTTCCAATACAGAAGCAGGAACGTGTCCTTTTCTGAATCCTGGAATCTGTGCATTTTTTACGTATTTTGAAATTGTTGCGTTGTATCCGTCTTCAACGTCTTTCTTTGCAATTGTTACAGTTAATTTAACTGCTGATTTCTCCAATTTTGTGAATTCTTTAGTAAGTTTCACTGTGGTATCCCCTTTATAAAAAAATAGTTAAAAAAAAAGCGGTTCAGACAATAGCTGAATCGCTTTCTTCGTTTAGAGCGGGAAACGGGAGTCGGACCCGCGACATCCACCTTGGCAAGGTGGCGCTCTACCACTGAGCTATTCCCGCATATTTTACAAGGATTTTCCTTGCGAGAGGAGGGACTTGAACCCTCACGCCGAAGCACTAGATCCTAAGTCTAGCGTGTATGCCAATTTCACCACTCTCGCTTGAAATAGGATCAAGTCCTCTGAGCCATGCAGGGATCGAACCTGCGACCCACAGATTAAGAGTCTGTTGCTCTACCAGCTGAGCTAATGGCCCGTATCAAATGTTTAATTTGATGAAACAAATAATATCAAAACTCGTGTTTTGTATCAAGTGCTTTTGTGCTTATTTTTTAAGAAATTGCAAAAAAATCTTAAGAAAAAAGCATCATGCGCCTGACACGATTCGAACGTGCTACCTACGGATTCGAAGTCCGTTGCTCTATCCAGATGAGCTACAGGCGCATTAAAAAAGGTGTAAGCAAAGCTCACACCTTAAGGGTGCCTAGTCGGGATCGAACCGACGACAACCAGATCCACAATCTGGCGCTCTACCGCTGAACTATAGGCACCATAAGTGAAAATAATATAACAAATATACAAATTATAGTCAATCGTCATAAGTCACATAATTTAAAATTTCTGACTTTCTCGGCCTTGTTTATAGAATCAATTTTGTTAAATCATAAATAAAAAAATATCTAAACTAATTTTTTCAAATCCCGATAATCAAGTGAAATCTTATAATTGAAAAATAAGGTGGTTGAATATGAAGGAAACTTTTGCTGAATTTGAAAACATTTTGAAGCTTGAAGATTCTATTTTGGATCAGCTGTCAGATAAACAGGCTCTTTTGCGGGCTTCTGTTACAGAAAAAAACTGGGAAAAACTTACAGACGTAGTTTCTCAGATTAATTCAGTTAGTGATTCTTTTATGGAAGTTGATAAAAAACGTGAAGATATTCAGGACAAATTATCAGTTAAAGATTTACGACCTTATTTTGACCAGTTGGGCAAACTCAGAACAAAATTGTTGAAATGCAAGGTAGAAAACAAGGCTTTGGGAAAATATGTAAATATTACAAAAAACTTTGTGCAGGGAGTTATCGACAATGCATTACCGCAGTCAGGTAACAGAGTTTATTCAAGTAAAGGTATTATAGTTCAGCCACAGCCACAAAGCCTTGTTGTAAATCAATTGTTTTAAGTAAAAAAAAAGAGGTGAAGATATGGGATCTACATTTTCAGGAATAGAACTTGGTAAACGCAGTATAATGGCAAATACAGATGCCATTACAACAGCAGGTCACAATATTTCCAATGCAAATACAGAAGGCTACTCTCGTCAGAGAGTTCAGATGAAGGAATTTGATCCTCTTTACAGACCTGACCTTACAAGAACTGAACATGCAGGCATGATAGGGCAGGGAATCAGTGTAGAAAGTATCAACCGAATAAGAGATGAATTCTTAGATCAGCGAATTGTTGGTCAGGCTAATCAGGAAGGCTACTGGGATACCCGCAGCAAATATTACATGATGCTTGAACAGATTTATAATGAGCCTGATGATGTTTCTGTCCGCTCAAATATGGATAAATTCTGGGAAGCCTGGCAGGAGCTTTCAATTCATCCTGAAAATCAGGCAGCAAGACAGTCTGTTGTAACTCGCGGTGAAACTTTGACAGATTCAATCAAGCAGAGATGGGAAAGTCTTTCTGGAGTTTCAAATCTTGTAGATAGTGATATAAAAGCAACAGTTCGTCAGGTAAATTCCTATGCAAAACAGATTGCCGATATAAATGGAGAAATTGTCCGCTCAAAAGCCATGGGAGACAATCCTAATGATTTAATGGACCGTCGTGATTTACTCGTTGATAAATTATCAAAATTGGTAAATGTAAGTACAGATTATCGCGATAATGACGAGTTTTTAGTTCATGTTGATGGTCATGTACTTGTTCAGGGAAGTTTTCCTCGCCAAATAGATTTTGCTCCAAAAAATGATGGTTCTGGTTATAACAAATTGGTCTGGTCAGACAATAGAAATGATGCATATTTTTCCGGCGGACAACTTGGCGCTCTTGTAGAACTTCGTGACGTAGATATCCGCAGTGAAATCCAGTCTTTGAATACTCTTACAATGAACTTTTCAGATCTTGTAAACGATGTTCATAGAAATGCTATGGGTGCTAACGGTGTTACAGGACTTGATTTCTTTGTTCAGCATCCTTTTGTAGAAAATGCCAACGGAAACTTTGACCGTGATGGAGACGGATTGCTTGATACTTCTTATGTATTCCGCTTTACAGGTACAAACGAACTGGATATGCAGCAGCAGGTAGGTATTGAAGGAAGTATGACCTTCTCAGGTTCACAAGGCGATGTTGAGATTCCTTATTATCATACAGATACAGTTGAAACAGTAATTGCAAGAATCAACAACAGTACAAGTGAAGTAAAAGCATATCTTGATAAGAATAATCATCTTGTATTAAAGGCAACTACAGCTCAGAATGAAGAAAATCCTGATTTTGTAATTCGCCATGTTGAAGATTCTGGTTATTTCCTTGCCGGATATTCTGGTATTTTACGCGGAACTGGCCCGGAAAATGCTTATGATTTTGCCCAGGCAGACAGCGTAAATGCTCTTGCCCAGAATACTCAGTTTGCAGTTTCTCCATATTTTAATCCTTCTGCCTATATCGAAGTTAATAAAACAATCAGAAATGATGTTATGAATGTTGCAGCCGGCTACTCAGATGCAACTGGTGCAGTTGTAGTTGGTGATGGACGCGCAGCTGTAGAAATTGCAGCAATCAGAAATACTTCTGTTATGGTTGGCAGCATGAAAACCTTTGATGATTACTTTGCTGACACTGTTACAAATGTTGGATTAAAAGGTGAACAGGCAGAAACAAATCTTTTAAGTCAGACAGCTATTATGAATGATTTACGTGATATGCGTGATTCAATCAGTGGTGTAAATATTGATGAAGAACTTGCTGAAATCATGAAGTTTCAGCATGGATATAACGCTGCCGCTAAGTTTATTACGGTTTGGGACAGCTTGTTGGATACAATTATAAACAGACTTGGAGTGTAAGGAGATAAATTATGCATAGAATATCTAGTCAGATGAATAATACAAATACTCAGAGCAGTTTAAGATTACAGGAATCAAAATTAAACCGTGTAAATAATCAGATTACCAGCCAGAGAAAGATTTTGAATCTGCGTGATGATCCTATTGCTGCCGGTCATGTTGTACGTTATCAGTCTTATTTAGGACGTGTAAATACTTTTGAAAAAAATGCAAAGGCTCTTACTGATGAGTTTTCTCTTCGTGAAGGTTATATGACTGATTCCCTTGATATTATGCAGAGAATCAGAGAAATTGCTGTTCAGGGAGCCCACGGTCTTTACAATAAAGATGACATGCAGAATATGGCCAGCGAAGTTGATGAACTTTTAAAAGCCCTTGTTCAGAATGCTAATGCAATCGACTATGACGGTAATTCAATTTTTGCCGGAACAAACTCTAAGGCAACCGCTTTTAATATTGAAATGGGAAATGTTGAAGGTTCAAGCGTTCCTTTAATTCAGGAAGTAAAATACAACGGAAATATCGATGTAAACAAAGTTGAAGTTGATGAAAATAAATATATTTTGAACGACAATGCCGGAAATAAAACCTTCTGGGCAGAAAATCAGCAGGTTTTTGGAGCTCGTGACGCAAGTCAGTGGCAGGCAGCAGGTGATAACGTTATTTCTGTTGATGGCGTTGAAATTAAAGTAAGTCAGGGTGATAATATTTATTCTTTAATCAGCAAGATTAACAATAGTGGGGCAGCTGTAAAGGCAAGCTTAGACCCTGTAAGAAACAGTCTTAATCTTACTACTACAGATGCCCGTCAGCTCTGGCTGCAGGACCTTTCTGGCGGAACTTTGAATGAGCTTGGAATTATTAAAGATTCTTCTCAGAGACCTCCTTATAATTTTGGTGATGGCGTTAGAGTTTCTGGTGGTTCTATGTTTGATGAAGTTATTGCCCTTAGAAATGCCCTGCTGATTGGGGATCATGAAGCAATTGGTAGTCGTGTTCTTGGTGGCTTGGACCAGGGAATTAACGGGCTCGTAACAAGAATCGCTAAATCTGGAGCAGAATATGAACGGGCTCAGTTAAATGCGCTCAGAAGTTCTAAGGTCGCTCTTGATGTATCTTCCGCTTTATCTCGCGAAGGAGACCTTGATTTTACTACAGCTGTAACAGATTTGAAGATGCTGGATTATACAAATCAGGCAACCTTGAGTCAGGCTGGAAAAATGTATAATTCAACGCTTTTGAATTATATGCGATAATTTTTTTTGCGATTATTTATAGGCGATAATTATATTTAAATGTAAAAATATTTTATGATGGAGTTTTAAGATGGATGTTATGACAAAAGCTAAAGGGCTGGTTGATGTTTCTCAGGAAAGGCTGCTTACTATACCCGAAGGTTTGTTTGGATTTGAAGATTATAAAAACTTTGCATTGATAGATTCTGATTATGAACCTTTTATCTGGCTTCAATCTACAGATGAACCTAATCTTGCTTTTTTGATTGTAGATCCATTTTTAATCTGCTCTTCTTATGAAACGGACATTGATGACGATTCCCTTGCCAAAATTGGAATTAAAAATCCGGAAGATATAATCATAATGACAATTGTTACAGTTCCTGCGGACGGTTCTGCAATTACAGCTAATTTTCAGGGACCTCTTGTAATAAACAAGAATAACCGACAGTGTATGCAGGTTATTCTTAATGATAACCGCTGGTCAACTAAAGTTAATATAATTGAGTCTTTGAACAAGAAAGGAGTTGAATGATGTTAATCCTTTCTAGAAAAATTGATGAAAAAATCAAAATTGGCAATGACATTACAATTACTATTATTGACGTGCGTGGTGACCAGGTAAAAATTGGTGTTGAAGCACCTAAAAATGTAAAAGTTTTCCGCCAGGAAGTTTTTAATGCAATTCAGAGTGAAAACAAAGCGGCTCTTGCATCCGTAGAGGAAAATGAAAACAAAAAGGCAATAAACGCTGTTAGTGCGCTTTCAAAGTTGCTGAAAAAATAAAATTATTGATTTTGAGAATCTTTAGCAGCCTTTACAAGTTCTGCTTCGCTGGCCCTTAAATAAACTGGTCCATCGTAGTCTTGTAAAGGTTTATTTTTTAACTTAATTTCTTTTTCGGCAAGAATAAAGAGGGCATCTGTAGTAACCTGCAGGGTATTTGCAGTAATGATTTTATCGCTGGTGATTGTTTCTTGTATCAGGTTCTTAAACTTAAAAGAGTCTGGGCCGGCAATAATAAACTTATCTAGTTTTGCAAGGATTTTTGTTATTTCTTCAAGCTCATAATCACCGTCTTCAAGAAGAACTTTATCACCGTCAACAATTCTTGCGTAAAACTTATCTTTATTGGCATCGATTACTGAAACTACAGGAAGATTAAAGCTCAAAAAAGGGTATTCATAAGTTTTAAGCGAAGAAATACCATAAACTGGAACCTTGTAAGCAAGTTCAATTGCTTTTAATGCAGAAATTGCAAGTCTTAGGCCGGTAAAACTGCCGGGACCAATTGTTAGACTTGTATAATCTAAATCTGCAGATGTGAGTCCTGCTTTTGTAAGAACATATTCAATTGCGGGAATAAGGGTTTCTGACTGTCTCATTCCTATATCAAAGATTGATGTACAACTTTTGTCATCATTTTTTGCAGCTATAACTAATCTTGAAACTGCACAATCTATTGCAAGTGCTTTCATTCTATTTCACCATTATTCCAGTTATCTATTTCTATAAATCTGCTTCCATCATCTTTTGGTGTAATTTTCAAAATAATAGTCTTTTTTGGAAGCTCGGACATTATTTTTTCGCTCCATTCGATTATGGAAACACCATCACCATAAAGCATATCGTCTGTTCCAAGGTTTACAAAATCTTCTGCTCCATCAAGGCGGTAAACGTCCATGTGATATAAAGGCATTTTTCCATAATATTCACTTATTAAACAGAAAGTAGGGCTGGTGATTGTATCTGTAATCTCCAAAGCCTGAGCAATGCCTTTTGTGATTGTAGTTTTACCGGCTGCAAGAGTTCCCTGCATGGCGATAATATCACCTTTTTTGAGTTTCTGTCCTATTTTGTATCCTAATGAAATTGTTTCTTCTGCGGAATGTGTTATAAATGTCAGCAAGGTAATCTGCCTTCTCTATCTTCTGTAAGAATATATTCTGTAATTGCTTTTTTGACCGGCAAGAGTGGATAGTTTACCTGGTTTTCAATTGAAATATCAATTGTTTTGTTACCAAGTCCATTCATCTCAATGCTGAATCTGGTAGGATGTTCAGAAATCCCTGTCGGTAAATCGAGAACGGTTACACAATAATATCTGCGTATGTAAAATATTTGACCTTCTTCTCGACGAAGATTCTTAAATTCTACTACCTTCATATTTATAAAGATTACCCCAAAGTTAAATATTTTTCAATGCTTCAGAAATGGACCTGAGCCGCGGACATATTTCATATTCAGATAAGTCACCTATTAAAACTGTGTCATTGTTCTGCAAGGCCTGCTCAAAATCCAGCAAAATTGGAGAAAAATCAGAAAAGAAATCTTTAAAATTCATATTATCTATTGTCGTGTTTTTAAAGGTTTGAGGAAATAAGCTTGCAAGGGCTGCAACATGGCAGAACTGGTCTATACTGTCAGCAAGTTCCTTTATAGACTGGCTTACATCGTTATTTTTGCCTGCCTGTAAATCAAGAGGAACGCCTTCCATTCTTTCTGACAGAGAATCAAAAAGAATAGATAACTGGGCAAAAGCATCTTTTATTGACTGAATCGTTACAACAGAAAACTCAAACTTTGTGTCTTTTCCTAATTCCTTTTGTGATTCTTCATCAAAGCTTTCTGCTGTTATTGCTTTACCATCAACTGTAATTCCAATTACGGCAGCATTATTTTCTTCGCAGGTTAATTCAAAAGAATGAAGAACGTCACCTACTGTTTTTTCATTTTCAAGCTGAACTTCAACTTTGTCACCATTTATATAAAAACTAATCATTTTTCACCTCTTTATTTATTGCCATTTTGTTGTTTTGTAAAATTATTGATTGTATTCTGCTGGGTTTCAAGACTATTTAAAGTACCTTCCATGGAACTGTATTTTCGCCTTAATTCCGCTTCCTTGTCGTCCATTTGTTCTTCAAGACGAGCAATTTTATTTTCGGAAGTTTTGATTTTTGAATCAAGATTTGATGTTTTTAATGAAAGAATCCCACCTGTCTGAGTGTAAGCGGAAAGTTGCTTATCAAGGCTGTAGGCAATTCCTGCATCAATAATTAAATCGCCATCAGAATCATAACCGAAAATATTTTTTATATCATTTAAATTATTTTCAAGGGCTGAATCCAATTTTTTTTCATCAATTTCAAGATAACCTCTCAAGCGGCTTTGTGCATAAGAGCCGGAATAACCGGAAGCGTTGGTTGCAATTCCAATTTGAGAAAGCATTGTAATTATGGCATCATCAGAGGCTTTGTAGCCGGTTACAAGAATTGACTGCATGTTGGATTTTATGCTGGTTAAAGAAAAATCGGTTTCAAAAAGTCCCAGCTGTTCACGTGCCTTTGTTTTTTCGTCCTCAGAAAGATAGTCAAGCTCTTCAATGATTTCGCTTTTTGTTTGAGATAAAATGTTTATTTTTGCAACTGCCTGATTATATTTTCCTACAAAATCAATCAGGGCATTCTTTGAAGCGTCCACATCAGATTTTACCGAGATTGTAGCAGTTTTTTCTGTTTTTTCATGTACATTGAGAGTTATTTCTGGAACTACATCATCAATTGTATTTGTAGGACGGGTGATTGTTATTCCTTCATACTTTATAATTGCATCTCCAGCTTCTGTAATTGCATGATTTGGACTGTAGCCCAAGCCTTGTGATGAATCGTAGGTAGCAAAAGATGAAACTTCAAGGGCATAACCTGTATTTTCATTTTTTACCACAATTGACGAAAGCCCCTGATATTCTAATAAATCTAAATCAAAAGAAACTTTTTCTCCTGTAAAAATATCAGGAGTAGGGAGCAGCTTTTCACTGCCATCGGAAAAGACTGCATAAAATATATTTTTATTGGTAATAGGAAATACAGGCTCTGGTTTTACAGTCTGTTTTTCCAATAAGGTTTCTGAATCAATATTTTTAATTACAATACCTTCAAACTCTGCAAAGCCTGCCTGTGGGATTTCCGGTTCGATAAGCTGGGTATTGATTTCTTCTGTAATATCTTCTCTTGCTATTGCACTTGCTGTAAAAGTAATGTGAAGATTTGGAGCTGTTTTTACATTTGTAGGAATGTCTACCTTGTATGCTCCCCTTGGTTCAACGTAAACAGAATTATCCAGAAACTTTGTTCGGGTTATAGAAAGTTCAGGCATTCTTGTTTTTGTCTGGGGATTTTGTCCATTATTTGATGGAATAGGCTGTATTTCTGTAACTCTTTGTCCGAATGAGTAACTTTCGGATTTTATTGGAGAAATCATTCCTGACTCAAGAGCGAAATCTTTTGCAGCTCCTTCAAAAATAAGTCTGTTTTCTTTACCTGTTACAAGTGATTCTATAAGCAGTGTTTTTTTACCTGCACTTGCTCCAATTATTAGAGATTTAACTGTGTTATTGCTTCTTTTATTGATTGCATTTGAAAAATCTTTTAGAGAGCCGCCTTTCCAGTTTATATTTATTTGTTTATCTGCAACTTTAAATGTATACATTCCTGACGGAACTGTATAATCAGAAGGTAATTCTTCTGTAAGAAAACGGTCTGCTGTGGCCGGTTGGATAACGTCTATTTTAAAAGACTGTAAATCTGCACTTCGGTTAGCCGTTGCAGTGATTGCCATTTCGTCTGTTGATGTTGTTAATTTATTGTTAAATGGGTTTTCGTAGGAATAGAGAGTCTTTGTGCTGTCCCGTAGTGATGTTAATTGAGAGTTAATTTCGCGCCATGCATCTCTCTGGCTCTTATACGCATCGAGTTGATTCTGTTCCCTTGTTAACGGAATCCTCTCGACTTGCATAAGTTTTTCGACAGTATCGTTTGTTTTGTATTGATCTGTTACACCCGGTATATTTATTCCAGCCATATTTTATTCTCTAAAGGTGCAACAGATTAAATTACTTCATCAAACAAATTACCGATTGCTTTTCTAAGCCTAAGCTTTAATCGTTGCATATCTTCAGATGGAATCTCCTTCAATACTTGGTTAGTATTTGAATCTACAATTTTTACGACAACAGTTCCTAATTCCTTGTTGACGTTGAACTGTAGTTTTCTGCCATCCACCATTTCAGACATTTTTTCTAATTGTTGAGAATCTGCTTTTATTTCAGCAAGATTCTGTTCGATATTTTGGGCAACTTGAGCTCCAGTCGGTGCTACAGGTGCTGAACTTATGTTACTAACATTTGTATTTACAGCAGCTTTTACCGCTGAAGAATAGAGAGACTGGCCATCCATTGCCACTCGAACCATTGAACTCTGATTAATAGTATTCATAGGTTCCCTCCTTATGTAATAATATATCTTACGATATATTTTTCCTCCCTGAAAAAGTAATCAGAAGGGGGGCGCAACCCCTTCTAATTAAATTATTTTGCCAGAAAGATGACATCCAGAAATCTCTCTGACTTTCGTAAACTATTGCAAAAGTGCAAGTACAGTCTGTGATTGTGAGTTTGACTGTGCAAGCATTGCAGTACCAGCTTGTGTGAGAATCTGGTTCTTTGTGAATTCAACCATTTCAGAAGCCATTTCTGTATCGCGGATACGAGACTCTGAAGCCTGGGTGTTTTCAGCAGCAATATTTACACCTTTTGCAGCCATTTCGAAACGATTCTGATAAGCACCAAGATCTGCTCTCTGTTTGTTTACATTTTTCAATGCTTCATCAACAGTAGCAAGAACCATGTTAGCTTCGTCTGGTGATGC
>CADCLG010000010.1 GCA_902802305.1 uncultured Spirochaetaceae bacterium | reverse complement strand
CGCGTTTTTCACTTATTCCGCGGGCTCTGAGAGCAAAGATGTAAGGCATTCCCATCTGGTCCAGCATGGTTGAACGAATCATTCTCATTGTTCCGCCGACTCCGCCTAAAAAAGAAGTAAGCAGGGGCAGAAATATGTGATGCGCATAACTGAAGGTAAATTTTACAGGAGCTTCTGCAAAGGTGAAGTCTGGATAAGCGGTTACCGGGAAGAGTCCTGTAATTGAAGCAAAGAGCTGAAATAAGATTAAAAGAAGAATTCCCGGGAAGGCATGAAAAAAGAGGGCAAAAAAAGTTGCAGCTGTATCAACGCGGGTTCCGGCTTTTGTGGAAAAATAGACTCCCAGAATAAAGGAAAAGGTGGTTATAAAAACCAGGGAAATCAGGTTGAGTAGAACGGAGTTCCACAGGCGACTTTTTATAAGGAAGCCAACTGGGGCACGGGAAACAAGGCTTGTTCCCAGATCGTGATGGATTAAAACTCTGTTCAGCCATTTGAAATATTGGACATAAAAGGGTTTGTCCAGTCCAAACTCAGCGCGCAGTTCTTCCATTTGCTTTTGCGAAAAAAACTGGTCATCGTTTGTACCACTGCCTCCTGCTGTTTTTCCTATTCCGTTCATGCCACCGTTGGTTGAGCTTCCGTCTGCACCAAGCATAAGCTGCTGGGTCATCATCTGGTCAACAACATCGCCGGGTGCAAGTTCCATAAGACCAAACAAGGCAAAACCAAGTAAAAAAAGCAGGACAATCATAGTGATGATTCGGCCGGTAATAAATGAGGCGAGGGGAGCTTTTGTACGAAAGTTATTCCATGGTGCGGAAATTGTAGCAGTTGTTTTTTTTAAAAACTGTTTGACATTCATTTTTTCCACCTTTATTCACTTATTTTAAGAAGATGTGACTCATCATTGCACCATTCTTGTTGTCGTAATAAACGTTGCTTAAATCCCAGCGGTTTCGTATGGCAAAGAAGGAACGGCTTCTCATAAGATAGATAATCGGGCATTGCTCAAGAATAATTTGCTGATATTCATCCCAGATAAGTTTTGCTTTGTCGTAATCGTTGGTATAGCATCCCTCGTTATAAAGATAATCTATGCGAGCTTCCCAGTCAGTTGCCGGTTTTTCCTGAAGCGGATACCACAAATGCAGGTTGCCATCACTTGGCCAGACATTGCTTCCCTGCGATGGAAAAGAATTAGTGCCAAGTCCAATGAAAACACTCTGCCAGTCGTAGGTAGCGGTGAGCATTTCTACAATTTTCTGGAAATCAATCTGGCGGATATTTATTTTAATTCCGATTTTTGAAGCTTCGTCTACAATAATTTGCGCAATATCATTTTGAACGGTATTACCAGAAGGAATTGTAAGATCAAACTCAAGACGGTTTCCTTGATTGTCATAAAAAATACCGTCTTTTTTTGTAAAGCCTGCTTTCTGGAGTAAGGCTTCAGCTTTTTTTGTGTCAAAACGATATTGAAGTGTGATTTCTGGATTGTAATATGGATTTATTTCTGGAAAAAAATCATATTTTGCCTGAGCAAGGCCTCTGTAGGTCTGATTTGCAATTCTGTCCCGATTTAAAATGCAACTCATTGCCTGACGGAACTCTTTTTTTGTAAACCATTCATAAAAAGGCTTGTCTTTGTTTATAGGATTTTGATTGAAGCTCCAGAAAGAAGAACCCATGGAACCTTCCGCATTAAATACAGTGTAATCTTCTTTTTGATTTTCTATTACGTCGCTTACTTCTTCCGGGCGTGGAGAATAAACCTCGGTCTGTCCCTGTTTGAATAAAAGATAGTCGGTATTCTGGTCGCCAATTATCTGGCAGACGAGCTGTTCATAATATGGAATTGAAACGCCATTACTGTCTTTTTCCCAGTAATAAGGATTTCGTGTAAAAATAAGGCGGCGACCTGGAATGTATTCTGTTATGTAAAACTTACCGCAGGAAGGAAGACTTTTAGGATCGCAATCAATACTGAAAAGATTTTTTACCCCTTCAATGCCATTTTTCTCTTTGGCTGGCTTGTAGATAAAGGAAGGACAGAGTTCCATATTTGTAGCGAGCAAGGGATCTGCAACAATTCGAGGGAATACAAAATCAAAGCGTTTATCATCAATTTTGATACAATCGATGTGGGCTTCTTCTCCATTTTCAAGAATAACCCACTGCTGCCCATATCCGCTGGAACTAAAATCCGGGTCACCTGCAATTTCATTGTACCAGAAAACAAAATCGTCAGAAGTTACAGGGATTTTTTCATCACGGCCATAATAGGTCCAGTAAAGATTGTCACGGAGTTTGTAATGAACTGTTAATGTATTGTTTATTTCGTCAGTTTCTATTTCAAAGGTAGCTGCCTGTCCAGTCCATTTTCGCAGGGTGGCATCGTAATCAACAAGGTAATCAAGAGTATGACTGATGATTCCCGCACTTTGACCGTCTCTTTCTCCAATCAGCTGATTAAAAGTTTTTGGGTCATTGATGATTGTGTCGTTCCAGGTACCGCTGACTTTACCATCGACGTAGCCTTGAGCGGTCCAGGGCTTTGTAATTGTTTTTTGAATCAGGGCTAAATCATTGCCGGAAGTGAGCGCTTCTATTTCTGAAAGGTAAAGCTCGTCTGCTTTGTAACAGCTGGTAAATCCGAGCGAGAGGATAAGAAGGCATAGAACAATATATAAATTGCGTTTTTTATTCATAAAAAACTCCAACTGTAAAAGCTCAAAATGGATTACCAGCTTCCGCCACCGCCGCCGCCTCCACCGCCACCGGCTGAACCAAAGCTGTGACTGCTGCCACCACTACTGCTACTTTTGCTCTTACTCTGTACTTCTGCGCGGGTAGCTTTTACAGGATTCATAACATCCTTCTGGATGGTGTTTATCAGATTTAAGGAACTGAAATGCATTGACGGATCTATAATTCCAGAGTACCAGGATGGTTCGTTAATTGTAATGTTTGCAAATCTTGAAGCCCATTTTTCGGCAAGACCAAAAACCATGGCATAAGGAAGAATGTCATAATAGTATGAAGGATTTTCTTCCAGTAAAAGCTCCAGTCGTGGAACTTCTGCAACTTTAATGAATTCTTTTAAGCCCAAAAGCTTGCCGGTGATTTCAATATTATATGGAGTCATCTGAATTATTCTTCCGTTGAAAATCGCAACCAGAGAGTAAAGTGCAGAAATAATATAAAAAACAACTATAGGAAGGGAATTGTCATTTTTTGTAAGCTTTATTGTTGCGAAAATTGCAAAGGCGATAACAGCCGCGTAAAAAAAGTATTTAAAAGTTTTACCAATTTTTCTGAAATATTTTGTATAAATCGTCTTATTAAAAGCAAGTCCAATAAAGAAAACTGGAATAATCAGCAGGGAGAGGAAAAGATTATCATCAAAAGAAACCTGACTTGAAAAAGCAAAGGTCAGGAAGGTCATAAGTGAAGAAATAAAAAGCAAGACAAGAGATTTTGATTCTCCTGTGTAAAGAATTCTATCTTCATCTTCATATTCTTCTGCCAATTTATCTCTTGTCTTGTCCATTTTATCTATAAATTTGCTGGAAAGATTAGAGAATTTGAATTTATCTGATTTTGAAAAAAGGTAATTAAAAAAGAATTTCTGATATTCCGGTTCATCGTGTTCAAGATTCTTTTTCTTAATAATTGTTACGACAGTTTTTTGCTTGAGATATTTTTTTGCCTTTTCTTCTGAAATTGAAATATATCCTTTTTGTGCCCAATAGGGAATTAAGGCCAAAATATCGCTGTCATCCGCAGATTTATCGATAATATATCCAACTTCGGAAGGAGGAATGTTTTTTGGCGGATAGAATTCTACAGTTTTAACCGGTCGTTTTGTTGATGAGGTAAGGCACAAGAAGAGAGAATAAAGAAGGATTGCAATAGTTACAATGGCAAGAATCCAGGCAGGAATAGGCGAAACTTTTTTTGCTCCGATTGTATATCCCTCTGGCAGCCTCGCAAAAATAGTTATTGCCTGTTTAGGAGAAATTCTTGAGGCTGTTCCCTTTATATGATTTGAGTCATATTTATAATCAACATTTAAGAGGTTTGATGTAGAGCTTGTATCTCCGCTGTAAAATTGCAATTCTGTCTCTGGAGGTAAGGGCTTTTCAAATTGAATGTTAAAATCAAATTGATTTATTGTAGTTTCCCAATAAGCACCGAGAGGAGAATAATAGAAAAAGTCATAGGATTTTATTCTGTCATCCGGCATGACACATTCATAGGATATGGTGTAAGTATGGCTTCCGCTGATTTCCTTGTTAGGATTACCAATTTTTATAAAAAATGTGTTGCCCTCTGTACTGGTTGAGTTTTGATCACTTCCGGTATATATGTGGCGGTAGTTTTCAGCATAGGTCATTTCACGGTTGTTTTTATCTTCATAATTAGTGACGTAATAATATAAAGGTAAAGACCTGTAAATACCATGTCGAGGTTCAGTGAAAACAACATCAATAACTTCATTGACCGTGAGAACATTATTTTCATGCAGAACAGCGTCAAAATTATAATAATTTATATAATAGCCGGCTTTATCTGCAAAAACAGGAGCCGCAATTAATATAATAAGTGCGAATAACAGAGTAAACTTTCTCTTCATTTTAGACTCTTCAGAAATAAATTTTTTAAAATTACAATTGCAAATTATTAAAAGAATTAATTAAAACTCAACTTTAACATTTTTGCGTTCTGCTTCATCATCAACAGAGAACATAGGAAGCTTTTCAAAGTGGAAAATCTTGGCAATAATGTTTGAAGGAATTGTTTGACACTTTGTGTTGTAATTTTTAACAACAGCATTGTAATATTTTCGTGAATTAGCAATGTCTTCTTCGATAGATGATAACTGAGTCTGCAATTCCTGAAAGTTTGTATTGGCTTTCAAATCAGGATAGCTTTCGCTTAATGCAAAAATCTGTCTGATAGCACCAGTAATCTGATTTTCATCTTCGATTTTGTCTTCAATTGAAGTACGTCCACCTGCGTTTCGAGCAGCGATTACTTTTTCCAAGGTTTCAGCTTCGTGTTTAGCATAACCTTTTACAGTTGCTACAAGGTTAGGAATAAGGTCAAAACGTTTTTTAAGATAAACATCCATTGTAGCGAATCCTTCTTCGCAGCCAGTCTTCATCTTGATAAAGCTGTTGTAAGTAAGGATTACCCAAAGAACAATTAAAACAACAATTGCAATAATAATAAGTGGTGTAGACATTTTTATTTCTCCATAAAAAATAATAAATAATCTTTATAATTATATATGATTTTTTATAAAAATCTACTTTAAAAAACTCTAATGACTAAAAATTGGCAGATTTGAGGGAAACTTCCCCGGAAAAAAGTGATTTTCTGCTTCCATCGCTCAATTCTACGATTAGACTGGCATTTTCATCTATATCAACAGCTTTTGCCTTATACGAGGATTTTTCATCACCAATTACAGGGTAAACCGTAAGTGTTTTGCCAAGAAGAAAAGATAATTCTTTATATTCTTTAAAGACCGCTTCTGGAGTTTCTTCAAGGATTTTAAAAAGCTGAACGGAAACTTCTGCCGCAAGTTCACATCGGCTTACATGCGTATTGAGAGTGTCTGTGTTGTTTGAAAAAATTGAACCAGCGATTTTTTTGACTTCTTCTGGAAAGGCTTCCTTGTTTTCTTCTATATTTATACCGATTCCGATAATTGCAGATTCAATAAGGGAAGTTTCAAAATTGGTAAAGCCTTCTGTCAGAATACCGCAGATTTTTTTATCCTTGTAAAAAATATCATTAATCCATTTGATTTTTGTTTCAATTCCATAAAGCTTTTTAATTGCCCGGCAGACAGCAACTGCACTAAAAGCTGTTATTTTTGCCGGATTTGTAATTGGATTTGCAGGAGAATAAATTGCGCTCAAATAGATTCCACTTTTTGCAGGAGAATAAAAGGTTCTTCCCATTCGTCCGCGACCAGCTGTCTGATGTTCTGCAATTATAACTTTTTTGTTCAGGCGGGGACTTGCAGCCAAAAGTTTTTTTGCATAAAGATTTGTCGAATCAATTTCTTTGAAACATTCAACCTGTATTTTGTGAAAGTCCTTGTGTAAATCACTTTCCTCAGGATAATTATTTTTTATATAAGAGTAAAAAAGAGCAGGGGAAACAACATCATTATTTTCTTCAAGAATATAACCTCCGTTTGTAGTTCCCTGAATTATAAAACCTTCTTTTCTGAGTGAATCAACGGCTTTCCAGATGGCTGCCCGACTTACCTGACATTTTTTTGCAAGCTCTTCCCCAGAAATTGAAATTGCTGTCTGAGATTTTTTTGCTTCCGAAAGTGCTTCTAAAACAAGTTCCTTGGTCTTCATAAAAGAAAGTATATTTGTAATTATACGTAACTTCAAGACGGACAGGCGTGTGTAAACAGGCGTGTGTGTGGGGGAGAGAGGAAATGTTTTTAATAATGTAAACTTAATTATGCGCAACGGGTTTACAATCGTCTTGTTTTTGTGTATTGTAGTGAATCATGAAAAAATTGAAATCTGTATTTATAGCCTTGTTTGCCGCAATTATCTGTGTGGGGGCTTTTATGAAAATCCCTTTGGGTCTTGTTCCAATTGTTTTGCAGAATGTTCTCTGCATTTTATCCGGAGTTTTATTTGGTGGAATAATATCTGCTGCTCCAACGGCTTTGTTTCTGCTTGCTGGTCTTGTGGGGCTGCCGGTTTATTCTGGAGGAAGCAGTGGTCCAGCAGTTTGGATTGGACCTACAGGAGGATTTCTTGCCGGTTATCTTTTGGGGGCACTTCTTGCAGGTTTGATTGCCGGTAAGCCTGATGTAGATGAAAGCAAAATCACTTGGAAGAATGCAGTTCGCATTACAATTGCAATATTTGCAGGAATGATTATCCTTTATGTTCCTGGTGTAATTCATTTTGCACGATGGGCAAGAAAAATGGAAAAGGTTCCGGCCGATAAGACTGCTTTGGCCTTTACTTTATCTGCCTGTGTTCTTCCTTATCTTCCTGGTGATTTATTGAAGATTATTGTTGCGGTTCCTGTAGCTTTGAAAATTAGACCGCTTCTTGCCAGATATTTGTATCCAAATGAAAAGTCTGATAGTGAATAATGTTTCTAAAAGCTTTCAGTCAACAAAGGCACTTAAAAATGTAAGCTTTGAAATAAATGAGGGTGAATGTGTCGTAATTGGCGGCGAAAATGGAAGTGGAAAAACAGTTTTAATGAATATAATTGCTGGTCTTGAAGAAGCAGACAGTGGAAATGTAAAAGCTTTTTCAAGACCCGGCCTGGTTTTTCAGGAAGCAGAAACTCAGATTCTTGGTGAAACTGTATATGAAGACATTGCTTTTGGTCCCAAAAATCTTGGCTGGAAAAAAGAAAAAATTGCTGAATCTGTTCTGCGTGTTCTCAAAATCACTGGATTGAGTGAAAAAAAAGATTTTCCTGCACGTTTTCTTTCGGGTGGTGAAAAACGCCGCCTTGCAGTTGCCTGTATGCTTGCCATGGATTTATCAATAATTATTTTTGATGAACCTTATGCAAATCTTGATTACGGTGGGGTAAAGCAGGTTAATGCACTGATAAAAGAACTGAAAGCTCAAGGAAAGACAATAATCATCCTTACTCACGAAATAGAAAAATGCCTTGCCCTTTCTGACCGTTTTATAGTTCTTTTTCGTGGTGAAAAAGTTTTTGATGGTTCTTCAAGAGATGGTCTGCTGCAGAATCTGGAAGAATGGAATATACGAAAACCTCTTGCTTCCTATAATTGCTTTGAAGATTTGGTATGGTAGCTTAGGTGATTTATGTCGGAAAAATATTCAGCATTCAGCTATAAAGCCGGTAATTCTCTGATTCACAAAATGCCTGCCTGGGGAAAGATTATTTTTCTTCCTCTTATGAGCATTGCAATTTTTTCCCTTCCTCCTTTTTTTTCACTTACAATATTTTTTCTCCAGATTGTCCTGTCATTTTGTCTGCATTTTACTATCCGTGAGCAGCTTAAAGATTTAAAACCCGGCCTTTATTATTCAATTCTGCTGATTTTATATTCTCTTTTGTCTTCTTTGATTGCGGGTCTTTCGGCTGGTTCTGCTTTATCGGAAATCAATTTTGGAATGGACAGAGCTTCTATTTTTATGCTGATAAAATTATTCTGTCTTTTGCAAACTGCCTCAATTTTGTACAGAACTTCAACCTCGCTGGAAATTAGGGAAGGTTGTGAAAAAATAGAAATATTTATATGCAGGATTTTGCATCTTCCCTGCAAAAAAACAGTTTCTAATGCGATTTCTCTTTTCATTAATTTTATTCCGCTTGTTTATTCTATTTGGAATCAGTCAAAAAAAGCCTGGTATGCTCGTCAGGGGAAAAGGGGAATAAGAATGTATATTACTTTGCTGCCAGTTTTATTTTCAGTTGGCATGAAAAAAGCATACAACATGGCAAAAGCCTTGCAGATAAAATATTCTCTTGTCACAGAAAGTTTTTTTTAATATTTTTAAAGTGGCAGGAGAATTAAATGCAAAAATATAATATCACTGGAATGAGTTGTGCAGCTTGCCAGGCTAGGGTGGAAAAGGCTGTTTCTAAGGTAAAAGGTGTAAGTGAATGTTCTGTAAGTCTTCTAACTAATTCAATGGGGGTTGAAGGCTCTGCTGATTTTTCAGAAATTATAAAAGCAGTGGAAAATGCCGGTTATGGTGCCAGCCTAATTGGAAAGCCTGCTTCTAATTCTGCTTCAGATTCTGCCGGGACTTCTGCAATAAAATCTGAAAGCGATTCTCTGCTTGAAAATAAAGAAACTCCTCTTCTTATAAAACGTCTTATTTCTTCCGCTCTTTTTTTGCTGATTCTGATGTATGTAAGCATGGGGCACATGATGTGGAATTGGCCGCTTCCTTCCTGGTTTAATGGAAATCATGTTGCAATGGGACTTTTGCAGATGATTCTTGCGGCAATCATTCTTGTAATTAATAAAAAGTTTTTTATAAGCGGTTTTAAAAGTCTAATTCACGGGGCTCCAAATATGGATACTCTGGTAGCAATGGGCTCTGGAGTTAGTTTTTTATACAGTGTTTTTATGCTTTTTGGAATGACGGATGCTGTTTTGAAAGGTGATGAAAGCAAAGTCATGCACTTTATGGATAGTTTTTATTTTGAAAGTGCCGCAATGATTCTGACGCTGATTACTGTGGGAAAGCTTCTTGAATCAATTTCAAAGGGTAAAACAACAAATGCGCTTAAAAGTTTGATGAAGCTTGCTCCTAAAAAGGCAGTTATCATACGGGATGGTATAGAAACTGAGGTTGATATTGAAAGAGTTCAGGTCGGTGATATATTCGTCGTTTATCCGGGACAGAATCTTCCTGTTGATGGTGTAATAATTGAAGGGCAAACTTCGATAAATGAATCTTCTTTGACTGGTGAATCTATTCCGCTTGATAAAAAACCGGGTGACAGTGTTTATTCAGGTACGGCAAATATTAATGGATATATAAAATGCAGGGCAGAGCGGGTTGGTCAGGATACGACAATTTCACAGATAATTCAGATGGTCAGTGATGCGGCAGCGACAAAAGCTCCAATTGCCAAGATTGCAGATAAAGTTTCTGGAGTTTTTGTTCCTGCGGTTATAATTATTGCGGCAATTACTTTTGCACTCTGGCTGATTTTTGGAGCTGAATTATCATTTGCCTTGTCCAGAGCTATTGCTGTTCTTGTAGTGAGCTGTCCTTGTGCCCTGGGGCTGGCGACGCCGGTTGCAATTATGGTTGGAAATGGTGTTGGTGCCAAAAACGGCATTTTATTTAAAACTTCTGCAAGTCTTGAAAATGCTGGAAAAACTCAGATTGTGGCATTGGATAAGACTGGAACAATTACAAAAGGTGAACCGGAAGTTGTAGATTTTGATTCTTCTCTTGGGCTTGGTGATGAAAAAGCACTTTTACAGGTGGCATATAATCTGGAAGTAAAAAGTGAGCATCCTCTGGCAAAAGCGATTGTAAAGTACGCAGAAGATAAAGGAATAAATGGGGAAGAACTTGATAATTTTGAGATTGTAAGCGGAAAGGGTGTTAAGGGAAGTAGACATGTTGATAACACAGTTTTCGAGTATTTTGGTGGAAATCTGACTTTTATTCTTGAAAATTGCCTTGATATTCAACAGAACCAGCCTGATTTGCTGGAAGCAATAAAGGTTTCAATCGATAAAATCAGTAAAAAAGGACAGACGCCTCTGCTTTTTGCTTCACAAGCTTCTCTCGCAAGTCCGCATTCGACTTTTTTGGGAATAATTGCGGTTGCTGATACAATCAAACCGGAAAGTCCTGAGGCTATTGCTGAGCTTAAAAACATGGGTATTAAGGTTGTTATGCTTACCGGTGACAATAATCTTACTGCCAGGGCAATTGCAGAAAAAGTAGGTCTGGATGAAGTTGTCGCAAATATTCTCCCAGCTGGAAAGGAAGCAGAAATAAAGAAATTAAAGCAGAAGGGCAAGGTTTGCATGGTAGGTGACGGGGTGAATGATGCGCCGGCTCTTACAAGTGCCGATATAGGTATTGCAATTGGGGCTGGGGCGGATGTAGCAATTGATGCTGCGGATCTTGTTCTTGTGAAGAACCGCTTGAATGATGTAAGTGCGGCAATCAGACTTAGCAGAAAAACCCTTACAAATATACATGAAAATCTTTTCTGGGCATTTTTCTATAACATTGCTTTGATTCCTATTGCCGCAGGAGCTTATTATCATGCATTTGGTCTTGAAATGAATCCAATGCTTGGTGCGGCGGCAATGAGTTTGTCCAGTTTTTGTGTAGTAACTAATGCTTTGAGATTGAATCTTGTAAATATTCGTAAATCTGGTAAAAATATTTTTAACAGAAAAAATAAATCACAGGAGGCTGATATGGCTGAAATTGAAAAAACATTGAAGGTTGAAGGCATGATGTGCAATCATTGCGAAATGCATGTAAAAGAAGCTCTTGAAAAGATAAAGGGCGTTGAATCTGCTTCTGCTGACCATACGAGTGGTGAAGTAAAGGTTATTCTTTCAAAGGAAGTAAAAGATAAGGATTTTGAAAAGGCAATAACAAAGGCAGGTTATAAGTTTATTTCTGCATAATATTCTATGAGTAAATATAATCTTCTTTATAAAAAATATACAGCGGCAATAATTGGAACCGGGAGAATTGGTTTTTCTTTAGGCTTTGACAAAAAAAGGGAACAGCCTGCTTCTCATACAATGGCCTTGCTGACAAACAATTCGATAGAAATTGTTGCCGGCTGTGATACAAATGAAGAAAATCTTAATAATTTTAGCAAATACATAAAAAAGTATAATGAAAATGCCAGATTTTTTAACAACTTGTCTGATTTTTTAGACTTTTTTACAGAACTTCCTGATATAATTGTTATTGCTGTCAACGAAGATTCGCATTTATCTGTTACATTGAAAATCCTGGAAAGAAGGCCAAAGCTTATTATTCTTGAAAAACCTGTTGCTCTGAATACAACTGAGGGAAATCTTATAAAGCAGAAAAGCCAAGAGTTTGACGTTCCTCTTTTGATAAATCATGAGCGACGTTTTGCCCTGGATTATAATTTTGCCCGCGAATATCTTTCTAAAATCGGTAAAATCCTAACTGTGAATGCCCGCCTGGATTCCGGACTGCGTGTTTATCTTAAAGAAAAAGAGGATAAAGGCGAGTATTCTCTATTGCACGATGGAACTCATCTTGTAGATATAGTTTTATTTTTGCTTGGTGGAGGGGTGCAAGTCTCTGAAAAGCATGATAGTTTACAGGATATAAAACTAATCAGCCTGACCCGCGATGACGAAAAGCCCCAAGTAGTGCGGAATATTAATGTTCATGCCTGCAATTCTGTCTGCAATGATATCAATTTTAATATTTCAGGGCAGAGTAAGTATTTTGGTTTTGAAATTGAAATAATTGGCAGTTTGGGGCGCATAAAAATCGGGAACGGAATATTTGACTTTTATAAGAGGGAAGAATCATCGCTTTATACCGGTTTTTATTCCCTTGTTCCTGATAAATCTGTAAAAAAGATAAAGAAAACCGGCTATTTTGCAAATATGGTTCAGAATGCCGTCGATTTTCTGGAAGGGAAAGCCCAATTGAAATCAACCCTGGATAATGGTTTGGAAACTCTGGCAATTCTGGAAGAAATTAAAAATCAGATAATTACTTGCGGCGTGTAAACTCAAAGTTTTGCAGGAATTGTTTTGCCCTTTCTGTTTTTGGATTTGTCCAGAACTCTTCCGGATCTCCGGTTTCAACGATTTCGCCATCATCCATAAAGACAATTTTATCTGCAACTGCTCGTGCAAACTGCATTTGATGAGTGACGATAAGCATTGTTTTTCCTTCGTTTGCAAGATTCATCATTACATCGAGAACTTCGCGAACCATTTCCGGGTCAAGAGCGGCTGTAACTTCATCAAAAAGCATAACTTCCGGGTGCATACAGAGCATTCTTACAATGGCAACTCTCTGTTTTTGTCCGCCGGAAAGCTGACGAGGATAAGCGTATTTTTTATCTGCAAGGCCAACTCTTTCAAGTAAAAGCTCTGCTTCCTGCTCAACTTCCTTTATATCCCGGTGCTGGGCATGTTTTGGACCAAGAAGAATGTTTTTCATAACGTTCAGATGAGGAAATAAATCATAACTTTGGAAAACCATGCCAACTTTCTGGCGGATAAGGTGCATTTCCTTCTTGCGGTTTGAAATTACTTCGCCATCAAGCAGGATTTCTCCATCTTGAATCTGTTCAAGTCCGTTTATACAGCGCAATAAAGTGGATTTTCCACAGCCAGATGGTCCCAAAATGACAATGACATCACCTTTTTCAACATTTAAAGAGACGTTTTTTAAGATTACATTGTCATCAAAAGATTTTTTTATATTTTTTATTTCCAGTAAAGCCATTTTCCTGTCCTTATCCTTTCTGCTTTTTTTCGATATAGCGGGCTATCATGCTTAAAATCCAGCAGACGAAAAAATACATCATAAATATTACAAAATATACAGCAATCGAAGCGGTTGGGATTGTAAGTCTGTTTGCTTCGATAATCTGTTGACCAATTTTTACAACTTCTATTACACCGACAAAAACTACCAGGGAGGTTGTTTTTATCATTCTGGTGATGAGATTCATGCTTAAGGGAATCAACGAGCGCAATGTTTGAGGGATTATAATATAAGTAAAAATCTGCTTTTCGGTTAATCCTATGGCACGTCCGCTTTCGTATTGATGAATTGGAACGCTTTCTAAGGCCCCGCGAACTAAATCTCCCATTTCGGCAGTTCCCCAGAGGGTAAAAACCAAAATACTAGCGGCTTCTCCACTAAGGGAAATATTGAACATTCTTGTAAGACCATAATATGCGACAAAAAGTAATACCAGCTGGGGCATTATGCGCATAATTTCAAGGTAGATTTTGCAGATGATTTTTATTGCCTTGTTTTTTACGGTCATCAACATTCCGAACAAAAATCCCAGTATAATTGAAAAAAGTACCGAAACGAGGGCAATCCATACTGTAACCCATAGTCCGCCGAGTAAGCGCTGGAAGTTTATTCCCATTGTAAGAACGCTGAAGGCCTGGGAAATTGCATTAATGGTTTCCGAACTGTGCATAACGCAATCTCCTTTCTGCTAAAGAGGCTAAAATTGAAATAGGCAGCAGCAAAATTAAATAAGAAATACAGAGCATTGTAAGCGCTTCGTCTGTTTTATAGTAAAGGCCGATTAAATCTTTTGCAACGTACATCAAATCAGCAAGGGCAACTGCACTGAAAACGGAAGTTTCTTTTATCATGAACATAATGTTTGCGCAAAATCCCGGAATTGAAACGGAAATTGCCTGAGGAAGGATTACATACTGGGTAATCTGCCGTTTTGTTAAGCCTATGCACTGGGCACTTTCGATTTGTATTTTAGAAACGGATTCAAGGGCAGAACGAAAGGTTTCTTCCATGTAGCTTCCGCCCAAAAAGGTTAATCCGATTATGGCACACTGAACGGAGCTTAATTTAATTCCCATTCTTGGAAAGGCAAAATATAAGAAAAATAATTGAATCAAAAGGGGAGTATTGCGTGAAAATTCTATATATACGCTCACAATTTGCCGTAAAACTGGAATCTTGTAATATTTTATGAGGGCGCAGAAAAGGCCAAGCAGAATTGATAGAAGAATTCCAATGAGCGCTAATTTTAAAGTTACCCCCGCTGCTTCAACATACATGGGGGTAACTTTTTGTATAAAACCAAAATCCATTATACGATTTTAAATTTTTTAGATATAATAGTCAATGAGGCACTTTTTTACTTTCTCGGACGCTGTCTTAGTCTGCAAAAAGTGGTGTTGAAAGATAACGGTCGCCTGTATCTGGGAGAAGGGCAACTATTGTCTTTCCTTTGTTTTCTGGGCGTTTTGCAAGTTCAATTGCTGCCCAAAGTGCGGCACCAGAAGAAATTCCAACTAAAACGCCTTCTTTTTTACCAACTAATTTGCCTGTTTCAAAAGCACTTTCGTTCTGAACTGGAATAATTTCATCGTAAATTTTGGTATCGAGGACGTCCGGTACAAAACCTGCTCCAATTCCCTGAATTTTATGGGCACCTGCTGTTCCTTTTGACAGAACTGGAGAATCAGCTGGTTCAACGGCAACAATTTTTACATCGCCTTTCTTTGATTTTAAGAATTTTCCAACACCTGTTAATGTTCCGCCTGTTCCAACACCTGCTACAAAATAATCAACATTTCCGTCTGTGTCTTCCCAAATTTCTGGGCCGGTTGTTTCCTGGTGGGTTTTTGGGTTTGCAGGATTTACAAACTGACCTGGAATAAAGCTTCCTGGAATACTTGCAGCCAGTTCTTCAGCCTTGGCAATTGCTCCCTTCATTCCTTTTGAACCTTCAGTAAGAACAAGTTCAGCACCATAAGCTTTCATGAGCTGGCGACGTTCAACTGACATGGTTTCTGGCATTACGATTATAATTCTGTATCCACGAGCGGCTGCAACAGAACTTAAGCCAATACCTGTATTTCCGGAAGTTGGTTCGATGATTGTTGCACCTGGCTTTAATTTTCCTGTTTTTTCTGCATCATCAAGCATGGCTTTTGCAATTCGGTCTTTGACACTTCCTGCCGGATTAAAATATTCGAGTTTAGCCAGAATTCTTGCCTGAAGACCTAAAGCTTTCTCAATGTTAGAAAGTTCCAAAAGCGGTGTGTGACCAATAAGCTGATCTGCACTTGTGTAAATTTTTGACATAATTTCCTCCTGATTAAACTGACGGATTTTTCTTTCGGCAGTTTTTAATATGTTTTCTTTAGTTTATAAAATATATACCTAGTTTTTCGGTAGGTTTTATATAATTAAAATACAATGAATTACCTAGTATGTCAATAGGTTTTTCAAAAAAAATATTATTTTCTTGCGGATTTATTACAGAAAATGTTGAAAAAAAAATCAAATAGTTTATAATAAATATAACCTATAAAAATACGCTTTATTAATTATGACGGATTTGGCTGAATCTGACCCTGAAAAATATGTTCCATTAAAACTTTTGTCGCACAGGCACAATCTTTCTGTAAAATATCTGGAACAAATATTGATTCAATTGAGTAAAGACGGTCTTGTGATGGGACTGAGGGGGAATAACGGCGGATATAAGCTTGTTAAGAGTCCAGAAAATTATACAATTGGAGAAATTTTACGTTCTACCGAGGGGGATTTGTCGCCAAGGAGCAATACGGAAGGAAATTCTGTAAGCAATGTTGGTAATGATTATTTCTGGAATGATTTTGAAAAAGTTATAAATGATTATGTGGATAGCATAAATCTGGAGCAGCTCGTTGAGAAAAACCGCGAATTTAACGGTTTTGATTATTATATTTAAAGAAACATTTGAATAATTATATAGAATTATCCTATGAAGTATGATTTTGACAGAATAATTGCTCGAAGAAATACAGGCTCATTAAAATGGGATGAGAGCAGAGAGGGAGAGCTTCCTCTTTGGGTTGCTGATATGGATTTTGAAACAGCTCCCTGTGTAAAAGAGGCACTTCAAAAACGGGTTGAGCACGGCATTTTCGGCTATTCGATAATTCCTCCTGAATGGGCTGATAGCTACATTTACTGGTGGAAAAAACGTCATAATTTTACAATCAACAGGGATTCTTTGATTTTTTCTACTGGTGTTGTGCCGGCAATTTCGAGTTGTGTGAGAAAACTAACAAGTGTTGCTGAAAAAGTTTTGATTCAAACGCCCTGCTACAATATTTTCTTTAATTCAATAGTAAATAATGGACGATATGTTGTTGAAAGTCCCCTTGATTTTGACGGAAAGGAATACAAAATCAATTTTGAAAGGCTTGAAAAGGATTTATCTGATCCTCAGGTTTCTCTGATGATTTTGTGCAATCCTCAGAATCCGACGGGAAATATCTGGACAAAGGAAGAACTTGCGAGAATAGGGGACTTGTGTAAAAAATATGGTGTTACTGTAATTAGTGATGAGATTCATTGCGATATAACAGAACCTGGTTTTAACTATACGCCATTTGCAGGTGCATCGGAAACATGTGCCCAGATAAGTGTAAGCTGTCTTGCTCCGACAAAATGCTTTAATATTGCAGGAATCAATTCAGCGGCGGTAGTAGTTCCTAATCCTCACTTGCGACATAAGGTCTGGAGGGCTTTGAATACAGATGAAATTGCAGAACCCAATGCTTTTGCTGTTGCTGCGACTGTAGCAGCTTTTACTCAAGGAGAAGATTGGCTTAATCAGTTGAACGAGTATCTTTTTGAAAACCGCCGTTATGCAGAAGCTATCCTTAGTTCAATTCCCGAGGATAAAGTTACGGTGGTGAAGGGAAAGGCAACTTATCTTTTGTGGGTGAGGGTTTTTAAAAATGGTGATAAGTTTGCAGAAGAATTGCGGAAAAAAACAGGGCTTTTTATAAACGGCGGTGCAGAATATGGAAAAACTGGCGAAGAGTTTGTAAGAATTAATCTTGCATGTCCGCGTAAAATCCTTGAAGAAGCACTAAGCCGTTTTAAAACAGGCTTTTAAGATTTAAGTTGTTTTAATCTTTTTTGTGATTTTTCTTCCACTCTTCTACGGCTTCTAACATCTGTTCTTTTGTAATTTTGCGTCCACAGGATTTTGCTTCATCACAATAACCCATTGCTTCACATTTTGGCACAAGAAGATTGTCACAAATCCATTCCCATTCTGTAGAAAGTTTCCGTAATTCTGCCTTCAATTCATTAGAAAGCTGGCGGATTTCCTTGTAGGCACGGGAACAAAGGCGCATATTCATAAAATGCATGAGGGCACGCAGATTAATTTTCCATACAATTTTTGTATTCATTCCAAGTGGAAGAATATTGGCTGCATCTTCTTTTGGATAACCTAATTCTTCCAGTTTTTCGTAAGTCTGCATTATATTGGTAAGCCCTTCTTTATAAACTTCTGTTGCCTCAGGATTTGCCACAAAAGGATAATAAAAATCCTGCTCAACATCCATATTTTTTGCATCTACATAACGGGTAGAACTTTGAAGACGGGTTGTTCCAATGATGTGAGTATACAATTCCCTGATACAACGGGCAGAATAACCTTCTACAATGCAATAAACTTCCGGATATTCTGCCGTTCTTGTGTGACCGCTCAAAATGCATGATTTTGCTCGTTTTATATTTTTTTCCTTGTCGTCGACAGGACTGTTCCAGCATACACCTGCACAATATCCGATTGTATTCAAAGGTTCTCTGTCAGTTTGAGGTAAAATTGTAATCATTCTAAAACTCCTGGATAATTTCTTGCCCAAACAATCTGTGTAAAAATGCTTTTTATATGTTTGTATTCTATTAGATTTTCGAATTATTTTAAATACGAATCATCTTGTTCGATAACACAAAAAAGGATATTTTACACAGACATCTTCAATTTCATTACGAAGTTCTTATTTCAAAAATTAATCAAAAGTAAATGTGTCAAATTCGGCAATTATATTTTTTGATTCAGAAAGAAACTCAAAATAAATTGCACGTTTTCCAATCAGACCAGACAGAATTTGACCAGTGACTGTTGAATCGCCTTTTTTAACATCCAGAACAGCAACAATCTTACCTTTATAATCATCCACATGAACATTGATTTTGAAATTTTCAAGGGCTTTGAGAGAAAGTGTGAGGGTTTTTGCACTTTGCGAACCGAACTGTAAGTATCTGAAACCTACAGAAAGATTGCTGGTTATATCAACAATTGGTGCGGAACAGGAATCGGTCTTATCGTATACAGGTTTAATATATGCACCACCGTTTCCTCCGTTTGGACCGCCTTTTGCTCCTCCAAAAATATGACAGGCATATCCGGCAGAAATTATTTTTCTTGCATCAAGACCGTTTATGTGGGCTCCCTGGGAAGTCATTTCTACTGGTTCAGAAGCAATTGGCTGCCCATCTTTGTATGTAATTTTACCTATGAAAACTTTTCCATCCTTATCGAGGGCAACATCTACAGGTTCCAGCATTGCCTGTCGTGAAAATTCATCTGTTCCGGTCTGACGGTGATAGAAAACATACCACTGACCTTCGATATTCATGATACTGCCGTGGTTGTTTCCCCAGCGATAAGACATCGTTTTTGTACCGTCCGCGTTTGTAAGTAATTCGCCACCGTTCAAGCTTATGTCTCCGCCCATTTTATAGCCGTCGAGTGGAGTGTCGCTGTATTTATAGGAAAGGAAGCCATTGCAATCTTCGTAAACACCGAACTGAGGCTGCTTGGTAAAATAACGCTTGGAATAAATAAGAACATATTTTCCGTTAACCTTGCGTGGAGATGAGGCTTCGAAAAATGCATCCTTTTCATCGACACAACCATCATCTGGAGCCCATTCTGCCTTGCAGTGTTTGATTGGATTTTCGCGTAAAGTTCCAGGTTTTATGGTTGCCATATCATCGTTTAATTCTGCACAATACTGCTTGCAGAAGCCCCAATAAGCGTATACTCTTCCGTCATCATCTACAAGGATTCCTGGATCAAAACCAAGTTCTGTTTTTACAGGATTTGTGAATGGTCCTGCCGGGTTTTTACTTGTGGCAACTACAATGCAGGAGCCTTTTCGTTCTGCTGCATACATGTAGAAAGTATCACCTTTTTGAACTACATCTGGCGCAAATAAAATTGATTTGTCAGCTGATTCGTAACATACACCGTGACAGGTCCAGTTTGTTAAATCTGAAACCGGGGCACTCCAGACAACCTGATCTGGTCCGCAGTATTCAGTTCTTGCGGTGTCATGCGAGCCGTAAACGTAAACTCTTTTTTCTCCTTTGTATTCAAATACTCTTGGTTCACCGTCTGGTACGTGCTCCCATAACGGCATGTAGGGATTTGCTCCTTTAATATATTCTTTCATGTTTCCTCCATAATTTTATGTTTGTTTTATATCTTTCACATTACCATTTTCTTTCTTTTATGTCGATTCATATTTTTGCCTTTTGATTTTATTTAGCATTTACTACCTGTCTTCACTATCTGCCTTTGCTGGGAGAATAATTATTGACATGAATAACATATAAAACATATAATAATACTAGGTAATAAAAAAGGAGGATTATGGATTATATGGATTTACAATTGAAAGATAAAATAGCTGTAGTAACTGGGGCCAGCAAGGGAATAGGATATGCGATAGCAGAAGAGTTTTTGAAGGAAGGAGCGGCAGTTTTTATTTGTGCCAGAAATAAAGATGAATTGGATAAGGCTTCTACTAGTCTTGTTGAAAAATATCCAGCAAAGGGAAAAGTTTTTGCTTATGCGCTGGATGGAACAAAAGAAGAAGGAATGGACTTTCTTGCACAGCAGGCAGCTTCAATTAACGGAAGTATTGATGTTTGGGTAAATAATATCGGAACAAATAAAAAGAGGGAAGGAGAGTATTATACAGAAGAAGAACTGGATTACATTATCAGTGCAAACTATAAATCCTGTGTGTTTGGAACTCAGGCAGCAGTGAAATACATGAAAGAAAAGGGTGGAAGCATTGTAAATATCTCTTCCCTTGCAGCTCATGCGGCAACAGCTATTAGAAGCAATATTTATGCAAGTATGAAGGCTGCCGTAATTGCCTATACCCAAACGACTGCCAGCGAGTATGCACCTTATAATATCCGGGTTAATGCGGTTTTGCCGGGATATACACGAACACCTCTTCTTTCTCAAGGCTTTTCTCAGCAGACACTTGATGACTTATTGAGAAATAATATTCTTAACAGAATGGCTGAGCCAGAGGAAATTGCCAAACCAGTTGTATTCCTTTCAAGTCCAGCAGCAAGTTATATTACAGGAACAGAGCTTGAGGTTACAGGTGGTCACATAAAAGTACTCAACGCCCGGGATAGCTGGAATCTGGCAAAAAAATAGTGGCTTGCAGGATTCTATATTTGACATATATTTTAAATATACTTGAAATATTCTTATAAAACATCTATTATTAAAAGGTAAGCGGCAAAGAGGTCGTAGATAATATTTTGTGTATTTAACTTGCACAAGATGGTGTCTACGACCTCTTTGTTTTAACGCTTGTTAAATTGGAGGTTTATATATGTGTGGATTTGTCGGATGTTTTGATTTGAATAGCGGAAGTCAGCCTATTGCAGAGGGATTAAAAGAGCAGCTCCGTAATTCAGTTTTAGATATGTCAAAAAAAATACGGCACAGAGGTCCGGATTGGAGTGGAATCTACACAGGCGATAATGCAATTATCAGTCACGAAAGACTTTCAATTGTAGACCCTTTTTCCGGCAAACAGCCTTTGATTTCGGATGATGGTACAATTATCCTTGCTGCAAATGGTGAAATCTATAACCACAAAGAAATCAGAAAGGAGTTTGAAGGAAAATATAATTTTAAAACCCAGTCAGATTGTGAAGTAATAATTCCTTTATATAAAGCTTATGGAAAAGATTTTATCGAAAAACTCAGTGGTATTTTTGCCTTTGCTCTTTATGATTCAAAAAATGACATTTATTTGATTGCCCGTGATGAAATTGGTGTAATTCCTTTGTATCAGGGTTGGGATAAATCTGGA
The DNA here is from genome assembly GCA_902802305.1 of uncultured Spirochaetaceae bacterium. Classification (GTDB taxonomy): domain Bacteria; phylum Spirochaetota; class Spirochaetia; order Treponematales; family Treponemataceae; genus Treponema_D. Next base: position 71,453 of record CADCLG010000010.1, on the reverse strand, counting down.
AGATATTATGTTGCTTCTGAATTAAAAGCTCTGGAAGGCGAATGTGTAAGTATTCAGGAGTTTCCAAATGGTTGCTATTATTATTCAAAAGATAAAGAGCCTGTTCGCTGGTATAAGCGTTCCTGGGAAAACTATGAAAATGTAAAGTCCATGCCTAAAGCAACGGACGAAAAGGGTGAAATCATAAATCCTGTAATAATTGAAAAAGTTCGTAACGGCCTGGAAGAAGCTGTTAGAAAACAGCTGATGTCTGATGTTCCTTATGGTGTTCTGTTAAGCGGAGGTTTAGATTCTTCAATAATTGCGGCTATTACGCAGAAGTATTCTAAAAAAAGAATAGAAACAGACTCTAAAGAAGCTGCCTGGTGGCCTCAGTTACATTCTTTTGCTGTCGGTCTGGAAGGTTCTCCTGATTTGATTGCAGCAAAAAAAGCGGCTGATTATATTGGTACTGTTCATCACGAAATCCATTTTACAATTCAGGAGGCCCTGGATGCTTTGCCTGATGTAATTTATCATATTGAAACTTATGATATAACAACTGTTCGCGCCTCTACACCTATGTATCTTTTGGCTCGTGCAATTAAATCTATGGGAATTAAAATGGTTCTTTCTGGTGAAGGTTCTGATGAACTTTTTGGTGGATATCTTTATTTCCACAAGGCACCAAATGCGCAGGAGTTCCATGAAGAACTTGTACGAAAGATGTCAAAGCTTCATTTGTATGATTGTCTGCGTGCTAATAAATCCCTGATGGCTTGGGGAGTTGAAGGTCGTGTTCCTTTCCTTGATAAGGAGTTTATTGATATTGCCATGAATCTTAATCCGTCAGATAAAATGAATATTCTTTTACCGGATGGAAGTCAGCGAATTGAAAAATGGATAATCAGAAAGGCCTTTGAAGATTTACTTCCTGCCGAAATCTGCTGGCGACAGAAGGAACAGTTCTCTGATGGTGTAGGTTACAACTGGATTGATACTTTGAAAAAGATGACGGAAGAAAAAATCAGTGATGCAGAGTTTGCCCGACGTGAAAATCGCTTCCCAATCAATCCGCCTAAAACTAAGGAAGAATATTACTATCGTGAAATCTACAGCAGTTTATTCCCAAGCGACAGTGCAGCAAAAGTAGTTCCACAGGAAGCGGGAGTTGCCTGTTCTACCCAAAAAGCACTTGAATGGGATGCCGCCTGGAAAAATATGGATGAACCAAGCGGACGTGCTATTTTGGGCGTTCATGAACAAGCTTATAAGGCTTAAGCTTCTATTTACTCATCAGTCTTTTTGACAGCCATTTTTCTTGCAATATAGACAAAAGGTGTATCAAGAAGACTTGTTGCTACATAAATTACATAGCAGGCAGCTGTGATGGATACAAGCTCTTTGAACTGGTAGATTCCCCAAAAGGCTCCAAAGTTGAAAATAACAATGTTTACAAACTGAGAAATTAGTGTAGAAAAGTTATTTCTAAACCAGAGCATTTTTGTGTGACTGCCAGTCTTTTTTTCTGTAAGATTCCACCAGGCGTGATACAAAGAAACATCAACGAACTCAGAAATGATATAAGCAATCAGGCTTGAGAAAAGCATACGCGGTGTGTTTGAGAAAAGACCGTGTACAAACTCGCTGGACCAGTCGCTTTCTGCCGGAATGTAGTGAACCCACATAAAGCTTAAAAGGATAAAACAGAGGCTTGTAAGAACTCCTGCAAGAACACCTTTGTTTGCTTCTTTTTTTCCGTAAAGTTCGCTGAGAATATCAGTGGCAAGAAAGGTTGCGGCAAACAATGTGTTTCCAAGGGTCTGGTCCATACCGAATGCGTGCACAACAATTGTTACTTCGATGTTAGCAAAAACTGTTGCAATTCCAATCCAGGCAAAGAGACCGCCTTTTCCAAACAATTTGAGGAAGAGAATCGTTGCACCAAACGATACCAAAAGAGTAATAATTAAAAATAATTCATTCATTTTTTGAACCTCCATGACAGGGAGATTCCAATCGTAAATACAATGAGGGTTGACCTGGTTTTGTTTAACGACAGGAAGGACTTCGAACTGTCTATAAATGAATGCACATAAATTATCAGAAAAAAAATGTTCTTGCAAGAGTGATTATTTTGTGTTCTTTTGTTGATTTTTTTGTAATTTTTTTAATTTTTTGCTTGCATTATTATAATTCTATGCTAGTATTAAGTTGTGGTTAGGAAATCGAGATGGGGACGATAACCGGCTGCTTGTAAGGGAGGCAATATGCAGATTCCGACAAAAATAGAATGCCAGCACATGGCTAAATGTGTGGCATTTAATAAACGTTAAAAACATAGCATCAGCTGCTTAATGCTGAATTATTTATAGTGCAAATCACTTGATTGATTTTGTGCACAGTACAGGCCGGAGAAAAACTCCGGCTTCTTTTTTATGTGCATTAGAATGTGTATTTTAATCCCAGCCTGAAGTTAAAATTGTTCAAATAGGATTTTTCCCTGTAACAGTCTACAAGAGTTTTTCCAAAATATCCGGGGTAAGAATAGCCAGGGGAATAGGTTGGGTTAATAACAAGGTTATAGGCAAAGGCAGCATCAAGGGTAAAGCCTTTCCAGACAAACCACATTGTTTCTGCACCTACATAGAAGTTTGCTTTAAAGGCGGTAAAATATTTTCCTGCGACAGTTGCTGTATCGAGTGTAGTGCATTTTCCAAAAATATAGGCATTATCCGGATTATTTCTTCCAATAAAAAATCTGTCATAACCATGCGGGCTGTACAAGGTAAATGAAAGCTGCTGACTGTTTCCACCATAACCGATTCCTGAACCTAAAAACTGACCGCGGTTTGTGTAGCCCTGTATAATCTGGCTATGTGTTGCAAAATTATAAGTTCCCCACATCTGATAGTCCTGACTTGGCTCTGTGTTGTTCCATTCAAAATTGATTTTTCCGTACAGATTTTTAGATTTGGAAATTGTAATACACTGCTGTAATCCTACAGTATATGACATTGTGTGGAAGGGATAACGTGCATATTCATAAAAATCCAGGCCACCGTCAAGATAATCATCAACGCCGATTTCGGTATAAAACTCCATGCCAACCTTTTCAAGAAGCCAGTCTGCGGTAAAGGAGATTTTTTGATCTTCACCGTAGTTTCCATGATTTTTCTTGAGTCTGTTTTTAGCGTAAAATGGATTTAAGTAAGATAACCATTTATCGTCATCAGCATTGCTTATACAGACTTTATTAACCCCAAGAGTAAGACCTGGAATAAAAGATGGCGCGTAAGAAGCTGTCCACAAAACATACTGATTGTGATTGTTTGAATCATCAGTGTCAAAATAATCAGATTCTGTGAGACGGCCAAGCATAAAGCGTAACTCAAAATCACCAAGGTAATAATTTATCCATGGAATTGTGACTGGAGTTTTTCTGATTCCAATGTCCAGTTTTGGGAAGGTTGCCGCATTGTTGGAAAGCATAAGCGGATAAAGATAATTTGGTCCAAGCCAGACAGATTGAGTTCCAAAACCGATTGTAAAGGCTCTCCAGGACCAGCGGATTTCGGAATCACCCCAATCATAAGTCCAGAAGCTTGAGTCTCCAAAACGCTGTGGGGCATCACAGTTTGCATAATAGGAACCAAAACCGTTACCTCGTGTTGAAGCCATAATTTCATATTCAAGATTCTGACTGAAGGAAACTTGAGGCTTAATTGTAAGTTCAAAACCAAAGCCTTCTACTCTTGCACCGGCAGTCATACTTGTGTTGTAGCCCCTGCCTTGCCAGAAAGCACCGTCATTTACACCAAAGGGATATTCTGTATTATAACTATTGAACCATTCTGGTCCGTAGATTTCTGTGGTAAGTCCAAGGTATATTCCGTCCAGAAAATAATTGCTTTTTGGATTTTTTAATTCGAATAAGGTAAACAGTGAGCGCATCTGGTTATTCTGCCAGGGATTATCTTCATCAATTTCCCAAACAGAATCTGAAAGGGTACGGTAATTCAAATAGTTTCGTTCTGATTTTCCCTGTAATGAAAGAAAATCATAATATTCTTCTTCATAAGATTTTAAAGCTTCCTGAGCAGATAGCTTTTGTAGGGGCAGAAGAAACATAAAAGCACTTGCTGCAAGCAGAGTAGAATATTTTTTTGAAAGTTTCATAATATTATAATTCCTGTTTAAAATGATTTTGATTTATTTGCCTGTATTTTATTTTTTATAATTTGTTTTCCTTATGAAATTGTGTTTTATTTTTGTACATTATTTCGTCAACTTCTTCAATGGCCTGTAAAAGCTCAGATTTTTCATTCGGAAGGAAGGTCTTGGCTCCCATACTTGCCGAAAGTTCATAAGGCAGGGACATTATTTTTGTACGAAGCTTTAAATCTTCCTTAATTTTGGTCATATAATCATTCTTATTGTTTGTAGCTTTTGGTCCAATCACAACAAACTCATCTCCTCCATAGCGTATTGCCAGGAAGTTTTTGGGAATTACGCTTTTTATGGATTCTGCTACAGTTTTTATTGCCAAATCTCCATGAAGATGACCGTGCTTGTCGTTGATATATTTCATATTGTTTATATCAATGAACATTATGAATGTTTTTTTATTGCCTGCATTATTTTTGTTGAATAAATCTCTTGCTATTGTATCGAAACCGGTTCTGTTAAGAATACCGGTTAGTGCATCTGTTGTTGATAGTATTTTCAATCGTTCGCTCATCAATCTGTAGTTTACGGTCTGACGGAACTTTTCAATACTTGCTCCAAAGTTGCGGCTCCAGTTATAGGCAATTTTATCTGATAAAAGCGAAAGTTCATTTTTAGAAACATAGTATCCATGCAGATATTTTTGATTAAAAATAGGAATGAAGAGGAACATTGATGATTTACTATCTATCATGGAGTCTGGAATAAGTTTTTGTGTAGGAATTAACTTATTTTTGCCTTCCAGTTTAATAGGTTTTCCTTTTTCAATGTCTATAAGAATCTGCATTTTTTTGCCGTAGCTTGTGCTGCTCGCATAGCTGTAATCACTGTTACTCAGAGATTTGATAACTTCCTCTTTAATCATGACGGCAAAATCCTGACCTTCAAAATGATTACGCAATTCAAAGTAGGCTTGCAGGGCTTCTTCAAGTTTGTCAACGGTTCCATTGCGAATAAAAACATCTTCAATGTGTCGCAACTGGCTTGTGAATCTTTGGGAGCCGTCTATTTTTTGTGAGTAAGACTGACTAAATTGAATCTGTTCTTTGCTGATTTCTTTCTGGCAGCCACAGCTTTGTCTGTAATGGGGTATGGCTCTGATGATTTTTGTAACTTTATTTTTATTTTTTTCTAAAAGAACGTTTATAGCCTCTTCACCCATTTTTTCTGATTGAATATTAACTGAAGTAATCGAAGGAATTACTTTTGTTGTGTAAGGGATTTCATCAAATCCTATAATTTTTATATCATTAGGAACATTAAAATTATGTTCAAAGGCGACCTTAATTGCAGCCATGGCAGCCCAGTCATTGACACAAACTATAGCCTTTGGTGGTTTTTTATTGTTTGAAAAAATCTTCTGAGCAGCTTCATAGCCAAAATTATAAGACCAGTCTCCGTCAAGATAGACATTTTTGCTTGGGAAAGGAATATTATGTTCCTGCAAGGCTTCCTTAAATGCTTTTAAGTTTGAATCTGCGCCTTCATTTCCTGTAGGACCGCCTATAAAGGCAAAATCATTTATATCATGTTCTTCAATCAGATGAGAAACCAATTCCTTGAAAACTTCAAAATTATCGCTTCCGACATAGTGCAAATTATCAAGATGTTGATTTATTGAGATTGCAGGCACACCTGATTCTATTATTTTTTTATATTCTAAATCGGCACGTTCCTGATCATTAAAGAGATTTGACATGAGAACAATGCCGTCATAATCTTTTGGATTGAGTAAATCAAAAATTGCGAAACCAGTTGTATTTGCTTTACCGCTTGTCTCAAAGGATTTGTAACTGGTGAAAACGTATAAATCTGCATTTTTTGATTCGCAGCCCTTTTTCATTCCCTGGAGTATTGATATAAGGTAATCAGCTGACCAGCCCGACGTTAAAACGGCAATTTTCTTTTTCATTATTGTCTTTCCTATTCATCCAGCCATTGACTGACAAGTTTGGCAACGCCTTCTGGATTTTCATTTACCATTGATGCAATAGTGCCTGCTTGTGTTGTTTTTACATGTGTGTTTTTAAGCTGCTCTTTTGGAATAGGATGAAAAATCCCCCGCTGTCTTCCAAAGTTAATTGCTTCTGCAAGAACAGCCTGTTCGCGATATATTTCATCAATATTTTTGGGTTCGGTTTTAAGGTAGGGAGTGAGATTCTCCATTGCAATACGGAGTTTTTCTATTTCTAAAGTTGAAAGTTTGAGATGCTTATATAACTCGTTATAATTATTATTTAATAGCGGACCTATTTCTGCCAGAAGAATTGCTGCTTTTTGAGAACCGCTCAGCTCAGCGGCAGTCGTTTTTATAAACCGTTCCAAAATAATGCTCCTTTTATGAATTACATTATATCGCAACTTATAGTTTAAAAACGACTTGCTGAATTGTCAATTTATTTTTGTGAATTTATTTTTTCTGCAAAAGCCTTTTTCAGTAAAATTGGTACAAGCATTGACGAGGTTATTATCAGCAGGATTACAGCCGTAAAATACTGAGAATCAATTAATCCGCTTGAAAGTCCCTTTGTTGCAACAATCAAAGCTACTTCACCGCGAACCATCATTCCTAAGCCAATCTGATAGCTTTCTTTCCATGAAAAACCTAAAGCTTTAGATATTCCGCCACAGCCGATGATTTTTGAAATACAGCCGACAATTACAAAAGCGATGGCAAAGAATAAGATTTCCAGAGTCATGCCGGATAAATCGGTCTTTAATCCTATGCTTGCAAAGAAAATTGGGCTGAAAAACATGTAGGAATTGATGTCGATTTTTGATTCCATGTAAGAAGCGTCGTGCAGGTTGCAGAGAACGATTCCCGCGATGTATGCACCAGTGATATCAGCAATTCCAAAGAACTTTTCGGCACAGAAGGCAAAAATTAATGCAACTCCCAAAGCATAGATTGGGATTCGGTGAGAGCGTGGATGGCGATTGTCATACCATTGGAATAATTTGTAAATCACAAAACCTGCAACAAAGGCGCAAAGAAAGAACAAAAGGGTTTTTAGGATTACCATAAAGTATCCGCCGCTACCTGAGCTTACACCCAAAACGATTGTAAGAACTATAATTCCAAATACGTCATCTATGATTGCTGCGCTTATGATTGCCTGACCTACATCTGTTTTGATTTTGCCAAACTCTTTTAATACGGCTACAGTAATACTCACTGACGTTGCGGTAAGGATTGTTCCGATAAATACACATTTGAAAAACTCAGGACTGCCAAACTTGTTGAAGCCCCAGAAGCAGCAGGCCATTATTGTTCCCATGATTAATGGGGTGATAACTCCGAATGCTGCTATAATTGTGGATTTTACCCCTGATTTTATAAGGGATTTTAAGTTTGTGCTTAAACCTGCTGAGAACATTATAAGGATTACGCCAATTTCTGACATGTAGGAAATAAACTGGTTGGTTTCGTTATAAATAAGGTTTGGATCTTGTCCGCCGAAGTTTCTAAACCAGGGAAGAAAGCGTAAAATCAAACCTGCAACAATCATTCCGGCAACTTCCGGGATTCCGATTTTTCTTGCAAGGATACCAAAGTATTTTGCTACGATTACAATTAACCCCATTGAAAGCAAAATCTGCAAAAGAATGTCAGTATTTGGTAAAGTATTCATAATATTTCTCCATAAATGGTATGGGGAATTATTATAGCTAAAAACTTTTTTTTGACAAGAGCAACACTGGGGGGAAAAAGAATGCTTCGTTACATCTGGTGAAACCGAATGTAACGAAGTAAAACTTTTAGGAGAAAAATGACATAACTTTTTATGTTGCGTTAATTGTGCTGTAGCTGACTTTTTTTATTTTACTGCCTTGAATGCTTCATCAAGTGCCGCAATCAAATCATCTGCATCTTCTATACCGATTGAAAGACGGATTGTATTTGGTTTAATTCCCTGATCAAGCAATTCTGCTTCGGTAAGTTGTGAATGTGTTGTACTGGCTGGATGAATTACAAGAGATTTTACATCTGCAACGTTTGCAAGCAGAGAGAAGATTGCAAGATTATCAATAAACTTCTGAGCAGTTGCGGCATCACCTTTAATTTCAAAAGTAAAGATTGAGCCGGCTCCCTTAGGGAAATATTTTTTATAGAGAGCATGGCTTGGTTCACTCTTTAATGAAGGATGATGAACAGCTTCTACCTGAGGATGTTTTGCAAGGAAATCAACAATCTTCAAGGCATTTTCAACATGGCGCTGAACTCTTAAAGAGAGAGTTTCTAATCCCTGGAGGAAAAGGAAGGCGTGGAATGGAGAAAGAGTTGAACCTGTATCGCGGAGAAGAATTGCGCGGATATAGGTTACAAAGGCTGCTGGTCCAACTGCGTCTGCAAAGCTGATTCCATGGTAGCTTGGGTTTGCTTCTGAAATCCATGGATATTTTCCTGATTTTTTCCAGTCAAACTTTCCAGAATCAACGATAACACCGCCGATTGCAGTTCCGTGTCCTCCGATGAACTTTGTAGCCGAGTGAATAACGATATCTGCACCGTATTCAATTGGTCTGATAATGTATGGTGTTGCAAAGGTTGAATCAATTACAAGTGGAATGTTGTGCTTGTGGGCAACTTTTGCTACTTCTTCAATGTCTATGATATTTGAGTTAGGATTGCCCAAAGTTTCGATAAAGATTGCTTTTGTGTTAGGCTGGATTGCTTTTTCAAAACTGTCTTTTTCTTCAGGATCTACAAAGGTTGTTGTTACGCCGTTGTTGAGAGGAAGAGTGTGGGCTAAAAGGTTGTAAGTTCCGCCATAGATTGTTTTTGAAGAAACAATGTGCTCGCCATTTTTTGCAAGGGCAAGAATTGTGTAGTTGATTGCGGCTGCTCCAGAGGCGGTTGCCAATGCAGCAACTCCACCTTCAAGGGAGGCAATTCTTTGCTCAAAAATATCCTGAGTAGGATTTGTAAGACGGCCGTAAATATTTCCTGCGTCACGAAGACCAAAGCGGTCAGCTGCATGCTGTGAATTGTGGAATACAAAAGATGATGTTGCGTAGATTGGTACTGCGCGTGCATCTGTTGCCGGATCAGCTTTTTCCTGTCCGATATGAAGTTGTCTTGTTTCGAATTTCCAGTTCTTTGAATTTTTAATATCTGCCATAATTATACCTCTTATTTTATATTTCTAAAGTTTTTAACCACTTCTGTGGTTTTGGTTTGTTTAATTACCTAGGTTGACTTTAGAATATATCATAAGAGGTTATATGTCTAATATTAGTTTTGTATGTCTAGTTATAGGTTATAACTATAACTAGACGCCGTGTTTTGATGGTCGCTCGTATTTAGACCTTCTAGACCTTCTGAAAATTGTTTTACAGCGGCTTAACGTAATTACAGAACTCTTCAACTTCCTTTTTATACATTTCTATGCCGGATTGCCAGAAATCTTTTTTAGTGATGTCAAAGCCTGCAATTTTACACAAAGCTTCACAGGACATATTGCCGGTATTGCTCAGAAGTTCGGCATAAGTTTTAGCAAAATCCGGTCCTTCTTTACGACTGCGCTGATAAAGAGCGGCGGCGAAAAGTTGTCCAAAGGCATAAGGGAAATTGTAAAAATCCAAATCGGTGATGTAATAATGACATTTTACGGCCCACATAAAATCATGACGTTCGGTATAGTTGGAATTATCAGGAGTGCGTTCGTCGTTTAGACCGTCACCGTAACTTTTTTGCTGGGATTCCTGCATGAGGCGACAGAAATCTTGAGCATTAAGTTCGTTCTTTTCTTTCTGCTCAAAAACAGCGCGTTCAAAATAAAAGCGGCATAAAATATCAACCAGAACCTGGCTTGTATCAGTCAAATCTAAGTCAAGAATTTTAATGCGGTCAAATCCTATGCTTTGTTTGAGCATATCCTGTTTGACAATTGTTTCGGCAAAGGTGGAAGCAGTTTCGGCAAGTGTCATAGGATAATCGTAGAAGAGGGCAGGTTTATTTTTCATGCAGCTGAAATGATAGGCGTGTCCAAGTTCATGAGCGAGAGTGATTATATCGCTGAAAACACCTGTAAAGTTTGAAAGGATTCGGCTCTGGTGACCTTTTGGGAAATCTTCATCATAAGCACCGCCGACTTTTCCTGCGCGGACTTTTGCATCAATCCAGTTTTGCTCGAAAGCTTTTGTGGCAAAGTCGCCCATATCCTTGCTGAAGGAATAATATTCTTTGAGAATATAATCTTTTGCCTCGCTGAAGCCCCATTTTTTGGAAAAGAGGGATTCATTCTGGGAGTTGTTGCAATTGCTGCTGGTGGAATTGTTGTTGGCGGTGTTGTTGCTATCGTTGTTATTGCCGTTACCGGTGCTTTTGTCTGCAGCAGGATTTTCGACAGGAGCAAATAAATCATAAAAGGCAATTCCAGGGTGTTCTGGAGTACCGGCTGTTTTGCTTGCGGTTGTGCCGGCTTTTCGCAAAAGAAGGGCTTTAGCTTTAAAATATTCGCGCCAAACAGGAAGAGAATCTTCGATTGCGCCGATAAGTGCATCCAGAGTTTCTTTTTGCAGGCAGGCAGAAAAAAGCGAGCGGTCTATAGCCTGATTCCAGTTTCGTTTTTTGTTGAGAGTGTTAGTTTCGCCTTTAAGATTGTTGAAGGCAGCGGCAAATGCAATTTTATTTTGTGAAAGAAGCTGAACTTCCTTTTCCCAGGATTGCTTTCTCAAAATTGGATCAGCATCATTTGCGTCATTCCGGAGCTCATTGAAAGTTTTTCCATTTTCATCATGAAGATTACTGATAAGCTGTTCCTGCAAAAGACTCCAGGCATTTCCTCCTGTGTGAGAAAGCTTAGATGCAAGCTCTTCTTCTGCTTCTGACATTTGGTGGGATTTTTCTTCAATTGCTTTTTCCAGAAGATATTTGTATTCAATCTTATCTGGATTTTTAGCAAAGAAGTCAGGGAGTTTTTGTCTGTTTTCAAAAAGAATTGTGCTGAACTTAACCGAAAGCTGGTTCAGTTTTACCGAAAGCTCATCCACGGCGTTGAGATTGTTCATATACTGAGTATTTGTGGTGTCGGTGGAATAAATTATGTAGGCATAGGCCGAAATTGTTTTTGCAAGATAGACTAATTCATTTTCTTTCTTGATGTAATCGTTTAGAAATGAATTAAAATCAAAATCATTTGCCTGATTCTTGGTCTTTATGCTGTCGAACATCTTGTTCATTTCAGCAATCAAATTATTAAGAGATTCAAAATCTTTTTTATATTCTGAACACTGCAAGTCTTTGTATAAGGAGTCTAAGCTCCAGAGAGGTATATTGTTTTCCATAATGATAAAATTATAAACAATGGAAGAAAAATAGGCAATTGTTGTTAGTCATTACTGACAGATGATATCGGGTACAAGACAGAGCGATTTGCCCAACGAGAATTATTTCAAAATTGATACAAGCCAGTCGGGCTCTGGGGGATTCATATTTTTATCCATAGCCATTTCTTCCATTATTCCCTGAACTGCTGCCCAAAAGCATTTTGACATGGTATTTGCATCTCCTTGATGAAATATGCCTTCTTTCTGTCCTTTTTTTATAAGACCAGCCGTAAAATCGATTGAATTGATTGATAGGGCGATTTTTCTTGCTTCTTCCGGCATTCCGACTCTTCTAATCTGTCCCATAAGAACAAACATATTGAAAACCCAGGGTTGAGCTTTTGCATAGGAAAACAGCTGATTCAAAAATCCTTTTAGAAAAAGGTCTGGCGCAAGGTTTGTGGGCTGACTTATGGATTTTGTTCCTTCTGCACCCATTCTTACCAGCTCAATCAGCAGCTCTTCTTTTGATTCAAAATAATGGAACATTAAACCTACGCTCATTGGAACTGCCGCTGCTATATCCGTGATTTTTGTATCGTAATAACCGCGTTCGACGAATAGAGAGAGGGCAGTTATCAGAATCTGTTTTTTACGCTCTTCCTTTTGTTCTTTTCGTGTCATATATTTATATCCTTTTTGAGACTTTTAAGCAGCCGCTGAATTGCAAACTTACCGCTGGAAACAGCAACAGGAAGTCCCCCCGGTGAATTAGTCCATTGTCCTGCAAGATAAAGATTGTCAATTCCTTTAACTTTGCCCTTAATCTTCAGTTGCTTTACCTTTGGAGTTGTGACAAAACTCATGTAACCTCCGTGATAGGCATTGCAATATCTTTCGTATGTCAGAGGTGTCCAGCAATCAAGAACTTCCAGGTCATCCTTTAATTCAGGAAAGTTCTTTTCCAGTTCTTCGCGGACTTGAGAAACAAGCCTCTCTTTTTCGTTTTTATATTCATCTTCTGACAGGCTTTTCCAATATTCAAAATCTTCATCAGTCTGGCTGATGCAAGTTTGAATAACCTGACGATTATCTTTAACAAAAATTGGGTCATAACTGTATGATTTTATATACATTCTGTTAAAGCTTCTGTTGCCAATTTTGATTGGAGCAACATCGATAAAAACCGTTTCACCCCTATTATAATTCCTGCTTGCGGCAAATGCAATTTGAAATCCGCTTAAGGCAGGATAGGATTCTGGTGATTTATAGGCTTTTTTCAGTTCTTTTGGCATGTATTTTGACGGAAGCAATTTGTTGAAAAGAATGTGGGTATCTGTTGTTGGAATTATGTAGTCTGCTGGAATAAAAGTTCCATCTTTTAGGCTGATTCCCGTTGCAATTTTCTTTCTGAGCTCGATTTTTTCAATTTCGGAATTATAGAAAATCTTTCCGCCCAATTCCTTAAAACGTTTTTCCATTCTGAGCGATATTTGCAAAGAGGCTCCCATCGGGATGTTTCCGTTGCCGTCTGCCATGGTTGCATAAGAAACCAGGAAGGAATAGGCAGTGTATTCTTTAGGAAGATAATCGCAAATCATTTTTTGAAGAAGAGGTGATTTGAAGCGTTTGCTGTAATCTTCAAGAGAAATTTGTCCGAACTCCTTCATAACTTTTGGGAAGTCCATCATGTTTTTGCCCATAGAAATATAATCTTTTATGCCCCACATTTCCATAGGTTTGCCAGCCGGGAAAAGACATTGCTTTGAATATTCCACATGTTGAATGAATTTTCGGATTTCGGCTTCATCTTCCGGGGAAAGTTCAATCAGTTCTTTTTGGGTTCGCTCCAAATCATTCCAGAGAGTAGCACTTTTTCCGTCATAAGTTGAAGTGTAAAATTGATTTACATTTGCATATTCTGTGTCATCGCTGAGGGCACCACAGGTTTTCCAAACTTGATAAAGCTCTGTTCCTTTTTTTGTTCCTGTGAGCCAGTGAATGCAGTTGTCGATATGAAAGCCTTTTCGGTTCCAGCCTATACATTCGCCGCCTGGAATTGAATTTTTTTCGTATATTTCTGCTTCAAAACCTGAAAGTAAGGCATAGATTCCAGCGGATAAACCTGAGATTCCGCCTCCTATGATGATTATTTTTTCTTTTCTTTCTGCTGTCATTTTATTCTCCTGATATTATTGATAAATATGAGATTGAACGTATATTCATTGAATATATATTCAATATACAACACAGAAAGATTGTTGTCAAGTTTATTGAATTAAAATTCAACGAAAAAAATAAAAATTTAAAAAAATTTAAACTTTTAGTGTCCGCAGCTCTTCCTTGTGTTCTTCTGAAACACGGAAGCTTTCCAGGGCTTTTTGGATTGCCTTATTGTGGGTCCAGGGGTCAAGGATATGATTTATGATAAAGGGAAGGGTGGCGTCATATTGTTTTGCAAGGGCTGTGGCAAAATACCAGGCAATCATCATTTTAAGATAATAATCATCATAATCAAGGGGGACTTTTACTTTGGTTTGATTCTGTCTCGCAGCAACCAATTCCAGATATTCCGGTTTGAAATCTTCATCTAAAAATTCATTCATCAACATTCGCATTCCAAAACGGGAAGTGTAAATATGTTCTGAATTTATCCATTTTTTTATGTAGGGGAGAATTTTCTCGTGATTTTTCTTAAAAGTTTTTGGACTGGACTGATCACATACCGGCCAGCAGTCAATAAAGGAAAGGAATTTTTCAACGGCTTTAAGGCATTCGTCAAAATCTTTTATCATGGCAATTAGAAAAAAATGAAGCAGGTTTTCTTCATAATATTTATGAGGAAGCTGAGAAAGAAACTCCTCTGCCTCTGGACTTCCAAAGACCTCTTTTGCAATTGAGCGCATTTGTGGAGTTCTTACACCAATCATTGTATCTGGAGAAATATTTGGTACAAGCTTACTTTGGAATTCTTTATATTCGATATCTTGAACTGATAAAAGTTTTTCATAAATGTTCATGGCCAATCCCTTCTTTATTTTATTCTATTTGCTTTTTTTATTTTTGTAAAATTGTATATGTAATTATATTGACATTTTTTTCTGCAAGTTGTATAAAAAGAACATCTAAGGCAAAGAGGTCGCAGGAATAATCCTGCGACCTCTTTTTTATAGGCGGCGATGGTGTCGGGCATTTGTGCACAATGTCTGATATCATCGCCGTTTTTTTTCTATGGTAACAGGAGGAAATATTATGAGTGAAGTTTGGAGCGTATGGTTCCTGATTGGTGCCGCACTTGTATTTTTTATGCAGTGTGGCTTTGCAATGGTTGAAACTGGATTTACAAGGGCCAAAAATGCTGGAAATATCATTATGAAAAACTTAATGGATTTCTGTATCGGAACCCCAATGTTTATGCTGCTTGGATTCGGCTTGATGATGAGTGAGGATTATTTCTTTGGTTTGATTGGAAAACCAAATATGCAGTTGTTTACAAACTTTGCAGAGGGTGACTGGTCTGCTTTTGTATTCAACCTGGTATTCTGTGCAACCGCTGCTACAATTGTAAGTGGTTCTATGGCAGAACGTACAAAGTTTTCTGCTTACTGTATTTATTCGGCTGTTATTTCTGCAGTTGTTTATCCTATTGAAGCTGGCTGGGTATGGAACCCACAGGGCTGGCTGGTTCAACTTGGTTTTGTAGACTTTGCCGGTGGTGCTGCCATTCACTCAGTTGGTGGTACAGCTGCTTTGATTGGTGCAATCTTCCTTGGTCCACGTATCGGAAAGTATGATTATGATAAGGATGGCAAGGTTACAAAGGTACACGCTATTCCTGGTCACTCTTTGACACTTGGTGCTTTGGGAACATTTATTCTCTGGTTCGGATGGTACGGCTTCAACGGCGCTGCTTGTACACAGCTTTTGGGAGTAGGTGGTCTGGCTGCTGTATTTACAACAACTACAATTGCTCCTGCAGTTGCTGCAGTTACAACGATGATTTTTACCTGGGTTAAAAACGGAAAGCCTGATGTTTCTATGACACTCAACGCTTCTTTGGCAGGTCTTGTTGCAATCACACCAACTTGTGCAACTGTCGACGCACTGGGAGCAAGTATAATCGGAATTGTTTCTGGTATTATCGTAGTTGTAGTTGTTGAGTTCCTTGATCTTAAGCTTCATATTGATGACCCGGTTGGTGCAGTTGCAGTTCACCTTGCAAACGGTATCTGGGGTACATTGAGTGATGGTTTGTTCAATGTTGAATCAGGTGTATTCTACGGCGGTGGCTTCAAGCACTTTGGTGTTCAGTGTCTTGGCGAGTTTACAATTGTTGCCTGGACAACAGTTTGTATGATTATTACCTTCAGTTTGATTAAGAAGCTTCATGGTTTGCGTGCCAGCAAGGAAGAAGAAATTATCGGTCTTGATAAGCTTGAACACGGAATTGATTCAAGTTACGCAGGCTTTATTATGGCTCCACAGGTAATGACTGAAGGAGAAGCTGGAGTTGGTGGATTAGGCGCAATTGCTCCTCAGAAGTCAGTTTCTTCTGCAGCTGTTCCGGTAGAAAAGGCAATTCCTGTAAGCAAGGAAACATCTCATCCAGATGCAGAGTTCCACATGGTTTCAATCATCACCCGTGCAAGCAAGTTTGATGAACTTAAGGCTGCAATGAACGACATCAATGTTACTGGTATGACTTTGACAAATGTTCTTGGTTGCGGAGTTCAGCATGGAAGCACTCACAAGTATCGTGGTGTAGAAATGGATATGACATTGTTACCTAAGATTAAGGTAGATATTGTCGTAAGCGAAGTTCCTGTCGATCTGGTTATTGCTGCTGCTAAGGAAGTTCTTTACACTGGAAACATCGGAGATGGAAAGATTTTCGTATACGATGTTCAGAATGTTGTAAAGGTTCGTACTGGTGAAGAAGGCTACGAGGCTTTGCAGGATTAAGGAGCATTAAGATTTTACAGGACTAATTGCCATAAAGGCTTGAAACATGCTTTGACGAAAACCCAAGTATTATATATATTAAAAAAAGCATACTGAAAAAGAGGTTTTTATGAAAATTGTTGTTTTAGCCGGTGGCATTAGTCCTGAACGTGATGTTTCACTTTGTTCTGCAAGTCTTATTGCAAACGCTCTTTTAAGTAAAGGTCACGAGGTTGCTTTTGTTGATGTATAATTGAGATTCGGCCTAAGCAGGGCTTTTATGATTACAAAAACAAGTATCAATCTGATGCAACGGAAGAAATCTGTCCAGCCCCTCTTTCTTCTGAAAAAACAAAGGAGGCTCAGAATCTTGCACTTTGTGTTCATCCTTTTGCCTCAGGAAGCACGGGCTGTCGGTATTTCTTACGAAGATTTGTGTGAGCGTCTTGTACTCTCGATTAAAAAATAGGATATATTTATGACAGACAAAAATCCCAAATGGCTTGATAATGCAATTTTTTACGAAATCTATCCCCAGTCTTTTTGCGATTCAAATGGCGACGGAATTGGTGACTTTAATGGAATAATTCAAAAGCTTGATTACATCAAAGAGCTTGGCTGTAATGCAATCTGGATGAATCCCTGTTTTGCTTCTCCTTTTGGTGACGCGGGTTATGATATTTCTGATTATTATCTTGCCGCTCCACGCTATGGCACTAATGAAGATTTGCGACGGCTTTTTGAGGAAGTTCACAAGCGCGGCATGCATATTCTGCTGGATCTTGTACCGGGTCATACTTCTACTGAACACAAGTGGTTTAAGGAATCTATGAAGGCTTGCAAAAATGAATACAGCGACCGTTATGTCTGGACAGATTCAATTTGGGTTGAGCCTGATGGCATGGCCAGCCTGCGTGGTATTTCAGACAGAGACGGTTCCTGCGCAGTAAACTTTTTTTCTCATCAGCCGGCTTTGAATTATGGCTTTTATAAACCGGACCCTGCAAAAAAATGGCAGCAGCCTATGGACGCATCGGGGCCTAAAGCAACGCTTGAAGAGTTGAAAAACATTATGCGCTTCTGGCTTGGAATGGGCTGTGATGGTTTCCGCGTAGATATGGCGGGCTCTCTTGTAAAACATGATGAAAACGGCAAGGGTACAATTAAGCTCTGGCAAAATGTTCGCGGATTTTTGGATAAGGAGTTTCCTGAGGCCGCAATGGTTTCTGAATGGGGCGAGCCAGATAAATCTTTGCAGGGCGGCTTTCACATGGATTTTCTTTTGCACTTTGGGCCATCTCATTACAACGATTTGTTCCGCTGTGAAAATCCTTTTTTTGCAGCCAGTGGAAAAGGGGATGTTTTTGAGTTTGTAGAGAAGTACAAGGAGAGCTACGAAAAGGCACGTGCAAATCCTGAGCGCATGGGTCTCATTTGTATTCCATCGGGAAATCATGATATGGACAGGCTTGCCCGCCACATCAAGGGAGACAACCTTAAGCTTGCCTTTGCCTTTTTGCTTTCTATGCCAGGGGCTCCCTTTATTTATTACGGTGATGAGATTGGCATGAACTATGTAGAAAATCTTGTTTCTGTCGAAGGCGGATATGGAAGAACTGGTTCGCGGTCGCCGATGCAGTGGGATTCCTCTACAAACGCAGGCTTTAGTTCTGCACCAGCGGACAAGCTTTATATTCCGCTGGACCCTTCTCCAAAGCGACCGACGGTTCAGTCTCAGATGAAGGATAACAATTCTCTCTGGCACGAAATCCAAAAGCTCATAAAAATCCGTCAGGAACACGAGGCACTACAGAGTCGGGGCGAAATTGAGTTTGTTTTTGCAAAGAAAAATGAATACCCGCTGGCGTATGTGAGGAGCTGTGAAGCATGTGGAACAAGTAGGGGTAATAGCAGTGCGGGCAAAAATCAGCGTGGCGAAAAGATTCTTGTGATTATAAATCCGTCGGAAAAGGAAGTGGCATTTTCTTGTGATTTGAAAAAGCTGGGCGGTGCGGCTGGAAACTCTGCCAACCTGTTCGAAAATGCCATTTACACTTTCGGCGGCAAAATCCGATTTGATGGCAAAAAGATAATTGTTGCGGGAAAGAGTGCGGGATTTTTTCTATGCTGTGAATATTTTTGAAAGCGAAAAAATTATAGCTTTTTTTCATATAGCTTACCTTTTGCTAAAATTACAAATCCCCGGTGTTATATCCATAACTATATTTTGATATTCGTTTCAACTGTCCGTTGTCGTAATATTCGTTTTCATAATATTCATCAAAACCCCACCCATCGACCCAGAGAATGTTTCCTTTTTCGTCATATTCCATTACCTGCATCAGATTGTCATCGCGGACGTATTTGATTATCTGTCCTTTTTCGTTTTTGACGGTTTCCCAGTTTGACCAGCTGTTGTTCCAACGGTTTTCTACATCATTGAAATTTACAATTGGAGTTTTCTTTAATTTCCCTTCAGAAACTACTTCTTCTCTGCTTGAGGATTGATACTTATTTCTATAATCAGTTGCATTAGTAAAAATTTCTTGTAAACTCTGGGACTCTCTACCTCAGACCATAGTCGTGTTTTCATAGAAAAACCTTTCTGGTTTTGTTTATAGATTTCTTTATATTCAGTAAGCAGGTTTGTAAACCACATGTCATTTTTTGCAATCTCAAAAGGCGTTTCTGCCCCGATATTAGATGGGAGTCATATCAAAAGAATAAAGAGAAGTTATAAAGATTATACTTAACAAAAGCTTTAGAAGAATTTTTTTCATGTTTTTATAATATCACAGGAACTATTTATTTTCTATTAAGGTATTTTATTAGGCTGGAACCATGAAGAAATGTTTGCTTAATCTATGTCTGTTAAAGCAGGAAGTTTTAATTGAGGATATTTATCAAATAAAACAGCTATATCGTAGTGCTTTGTCTTTCCAGAGCCTCGAAATCTTCCACATTCTAGTACCCCAGTTTTCTGTCTACAAGATAATGAAGAGTTTTTCCCTGAACAAAGTTTTTCAAATCTTCTATGAACATCTGAACGTTTTTGTCCTTTGTGTATGGGAGAGTCATATTTCCGGCAACGTGTGGAGTGATTAAAAGATTTTTTGTTTTCCAAAGTTTGTGGCCGGCCGGGAGGGGTTCAGTCTGGAAAACGTCCAGAGCGGCTCCGGCAAGATGCTCGTTTTCCAGATTATCTGCAAGGGCATCTTCGTCAATTGCAGAACCACGGCCTACGTTTACTATGTAAGCGCCTTGTGGAAGCAGAGCCATTCGTTCGCGCGAGATGATGCCTTTTGTTTCTGGCGTAGCGGGCAGGCTCATTGCAAGAAGGTCAGTCTCTGGAAGAATTGAATCAAGCTCGCTTACAGGAAGAACTTTGTCGTAAACTCTTGAGCTGCTTTTTCCACTGCGACAGACTCCTATGAGGGCTGCTGGTTCAAAGGCACGGGCACGGCTGGAAAAAGTTGTACCAATGTCCCCGGTTCCCAAAACTGTAATGCGGCAGTCTTTGAGTGATTTTTGCGGGCGGGGAGAAAGCCACTGCCCATTTTTTGTTTCTGCCATAAATTCATCCAGTCGGCGCATCATTACAAGGGAAACGGCAATCATGTGCTCGGCAATTGAAACACCATAAGCACCGGCTGAGTTTGTGAGCAGGCAGTTTTCGTTTGCAAAATAATCCGGAGCCATAATTGAGTCCACGCCCGCCCAGGGAACACAAAGCCATTTTAAGGTTCTGCTGGTTTTTACAATTGAAGGGGCAAAACCATATATGATGTCTGCATCATAATTGTCCTCGGGGATTTCGGCTTCGTTTTTGTAAAAGAAAACCTGGGCTCCAACTTGCCCGGCAGCCGATTTTATCTGGTCAAAATGCTTTTGTTCGAGCATGTTATTAATTACTAAGATTTTCATTTGATTTTCCTTTTGAATATGATAACACGGAACTGCCAACTTTTTCTATAACTAAAAAATCTCCAAAAGCTCGGTAAGACTTTTTATGGTGTAATCCGGCTCTTCTGATTTTGACAAGGGTTTCTGCAGGGCACCAAAGCCTTGTTTTATCCAGACTGTTTTCATGCCAAGGGATTTTGCAGGAAGGATATCATTATCAAGACGGTCGCCGATCATACAGGTCTCTTGGGGTGAGCAGTTAGTCTTATCTAATGCGTATTCAAAAATGCGGATATCAGGCTTCATTACTTTAAGGTCCCAGGAAGAAATTATGTATTTAAAATATTGCAGAAGATCAAAAGCTTGCAGCCTTTCTTTTAAGCCGTCGAGTTGATTTGCAATTATTCCAAGTTCGTATTTTTGGGAGAGAGCTTGTATTACAGCCGGAGCTTCTTTGTATAGTGTTTCGAGTTCTGTGCGGTAGGGAGCAACTTCCTTAAAATTGTATTTGTCTATCAAAGTGCGGAATTGCGGCTTGCGTGAGATTGAAGCAATTTCTATTTCGTGATAGATGTCGGTGGCAGAAAGACCGATTTTTTTTGCTTTGTCGGTTTGGGACTGTTCATGGCAGCGTGCTTCCCAGACTGCGTCTTCGTTTACAAGTGTGTAACCTACGTCAAAAAATAAGACTTTCATTTTTGTGCCTCCGCTTCTTTGCAATTTTGAAGTATGCGCTTGAGATATTCTTCGAACTCTTTGATTTCACTGGGGGAGAAGCCTTTATAAAAAAGTTCGTTCTGTTGTTTTGAGACTTCAGGGATTTTTGATTTGAAAACTTCGTCTTTGCCAGTTCGGGAAATTAGTGTAGCGCGCTTGTCGTCTGGACTTGGGATTCGCTTTACGTAACCGTCGCGTTCAAGGCGGTCGATAATTCCTGTGAGGGTTGCTTTGTCCAGGCTTGTTTTTTCTACCAGTTTTTTGATAGGAATATTATCTTCGTTCCATAGGGCAAAAATCACACGACCTCGTGCGCCGGCTAAATCTTCGAGTCCGTTGCGACTCAAGACATCATACCAAACGCGCTGACTCACCTGATGTATTTGAGAAATAAGAGTTCCACCTTCTGTACGGCCATTTTTCATAAGTAAAATCCTGGTATTTCCCTTTCAATTTACCGAAGTTTCTAGTCTCTGGTCTTCTTTTTTGCCGGGAGTTGCTTGATTTACCGGTTCGCCAAAATTATGGATTTTTCCGCCTCCCCAGCAGTGCATAAATTTAGTCGTAAACTTAAGAAGAGTGTAATCAGGATCTGTAGCTCCCTTGTGATAATAAATATACCAGCCTGTCTGCCAGAAATCTTCCTTTACAGACTGATCAGTAACTTCTTCAATAGTGCCAATTGCGGACACACCCTTAAATTTTTTTGGAAGGACAAAATAAAGGCAGACATTTTTGTTTTCCCTGATCTGACGGATTTTTCGTGAAGATGTGTTTGTCGTAAAATAAATTGTAAGAGTCTCGCCATCCACAGAAATTGCTTTTTCTTTGAGTTTTGGATATTTTTTAGGATTTGAAAGATTCAAAAGTGCGCGGATTTCTGGAAAGCCTTCAGTTTCGTCTTTTCCAAAGGTTGCTATTTGAGCGCTTTCAGAAGCTTGGATTATTTTTACTACGTCTTTAATATTCAATTTTTCACTCCTGCATATTAGTTTGTATACAAACTATAATACAGAAGTGGTGATTTTGCAAGCGTTTTAATCTTGAAATGGCAGATATTCCATATTAGAATTGATTTATGAAAACAATTTCTCTTGACCAGAACTGGACATTTAGATGGGGTTATCTTGATTCTGTAGGCGGACTCGATAATGACCCGGGAAAAACTGTAAACCTTCCACACGATGCAATGATTGGAACTGCCGTTACCGCGGATTGTCCCGCAGGCTGTGACAGCGGATTTTTTAATGGCGGAATCTGCAATTATACAAAATTTCTTTTTATTCCCGAGGATTGGCGTGACCAGAAAATCGGGCTTAAGTTTGACGGCGCCATGATGAACGCTTCGGTTGATATTAACGGCTGTAAAGTTGCTCATCAAAATTACGGATATGCTCCTTTTTATGTAGACCTTACTTCCTATGTTGCTTTTGGCCAAGAAAATAGAATTACCGTAAACCTTAATACCGGCTCTGTAAGTAATTCACGCTGGTACACGGGACTTG
Source organism: uncultured Spirochaetaceae bacterium (assembly GCA_902802305.1). GTDB lineage: Bacteria > Spirochaetota > Spirochaetia > Treponematales > Treponemataceae > Treponema_D. The sequence goes on along the minus strand of CADCLG010000010.1, from coordinate 48,909 downwards.
GACTTTATCGCGGGGTTCAGCTTTGCAGAGCTCCAAAAGTTTATATTCCTGATGATGGCATTTATGCATACACTTCCGAAGTTGCCGACGGCTTTGCTTTTATTCAGGCTCAGGTTGAGGTTGCTAATGATACTGGTGAAAATAGAGTTGTGGAAGTTTGCGTGGAGCTTGAAGAAGACTCTGGTGCGGTTGCAGCCAGCGCAAAAACTTCAATTTATGTTACCGCCAATTCCTGCGAAAAAGCATATCTTTCTATCAATCTAAAAAATCCAAAGCTTTGGGATAGTGAAAATCCGAATCTTTATACTCTCAAAGCCAGAGTAAAAAGTCAGGGAGAATACCGCACCCGTCTTGAAGAAAAAGAGGACATGCCAGCCAGCGAAGCTGAAATTCTTTTTGGTGTCCGCACAATTTCTGCAGATGCTGTACGCGGACTGTTGATAAACGGAAAAAGCGTAAAACTCAAGGGGGGCTGTCTTCATCATGACAATGGACTTTTGGGAGCGGTTTCCCTCTATGAAGTAGAAGCACGCAAAATCCAAAAGCTCAAGGAACTTGGTTTTAATGCAATAAGAACAGCCCACAATCCTCCTTCATCTGCCCTTGTTCGTGCCTGTGAAAAACTTGGCATGTATATTTTTGACGAAGCCTTTGACGCCTGGTGGATTGGAAAACGCGCCGGAGACTACAGTCAGTATTTTGAAGCCAACTGGAAAAAAGATTTAACTGCCTTTATAAAACGCGACCGAAGCAGCCCTGCTGTAATCATCTGGTCTACAGGAAATGAAATTCCTGAACGCGGTGGACTTGCAAATGGTTATACAAGATCAACTCTGTTAGCCCGCACTATCAAAGAACTGGATGCAAGTCGTCCTGTAAGCAACGGAATCTGTTCTCTCTGGAGCGGTCTTGATGACAAGCTTGCAAAAGGCCAGTATCAGGCACAGAATGTAAACATAGGAGTTTATGAAAATCTTTGGGAACGGGCAACAGAACCTTTTACCAACGGGCTGGACATAGTAGGCTACAACTACATGGAAGACCAGTATGAAAAAGACCACCAGATGTTCCCGGAGCGTGTAATTCTTGGTTCAGAAAATTTCCCAAATCAGATTGGATACCGCTGGCCTTTTATAGAAAACCACCCTTATGTAATCGGCGACTTTACCTGGACTGCCTGGGACTATCTTGGAGAAGCAGGCCTTGGCAAAGCCTTTTATGCAGACAAAGACGACCCTATTGTAAATAGAAAGCCCTGGGAAATTATGCCTCAGCAGACTTCTCATTTCCCATACAGAACTGCCCAGGATGCAGACTATGACATTACAGGTGTGCTGCTTCCTCAGGGAGAATATCGCAGCGTAGTATGGGGCTCACAAAAAACTCATTTATACACAAGACACCCGGATGCTTTTGATAAAGTTGAAATGATGACTTTCTGGGGCTTCCCGCAATTCAACAAAAACTGGACCTACCCCGGCTTTGAAGGAAAGTCTGTAAAGATTGCAGTTTTTTCCCGCGCAGAAGAAGTTGAAGTTTTAATAAACGGAAAATCTATCGGCAGAAAAAAAGTTTCTTTTGAGGCCCCAATGCCAAACCTTACCGAGTTTGAAGCAACTTACCAGCCCGGAAAAATTGAAGCCATAAGTTATTCAGGCGGCCAGGAAGTCAGTCGTGACTTACTTTGCACTGCAAGTCAGCCGACTCAGATAAAATTAAGCTGCAACAAAAAAAACTTGAGCCCGGATGGCCACGATGCCGCTTTTGTAATGATTGATATTCTAGATTCACAGGGACTGCTTGTTCCGGACGCAGAAATAAAGCTTACTGCAAAAGTGGAGGGAGCGGCAAACCTTGCGGGTTTTGGTTCCGGCAATCCTATAACCGATGAAGACTACACAGACAATCAGACTGTAAGCTATAGGGGACACGCCTGTGCGGTTTTGCGTTCGACTTATGAAAAAGGTCAGACCAGACTAACAATCAGCGCACAAGGTTTTGAAGATAAAACCATAATTCTGGAATGATTTATCAGGGCCTAAGTAACTTTTTCTGCAGCCAGAGTAAATCATACCAGTGGTCAAATTTCTTTCCGACTTCTTTCATGTGGGCTACTTTTTCATAACCCATTTTTGTATGAAAATAATAACTGTCCTTCGTCAGGTATTTATCTTCGGTTTCTATATAAGCTACGCCTGCAAGAAGATTCACAATTCCCTGCTTTCGCAATCTTTCTTCGAGTTCTTTATAAAGCAGGGCTCCAGCTCCCATTCTGTGGTATTCTTTATCAACATAAATTGAAGAAGTCGCCGTCCAGTTATAGGCTTCTCTTGAACTGTAGGCACTTGCATAAGCATAACCCACAATCTTGTCGTCTTTCAGACAGACAATGTATGGATATTTTTCCCTGATATGGCGGATTCTTTCTTCAAATTCTTCAACAGTCGGAGCTTTATATTCAAAAGACACTGCCGTATTTTTAACGTAATGTGCATAAATCTCTACAAGTCTTTTTGAATCCGAAACATTGACTTCGCGGATTATTAAATTACTATTCATTTCTCCATTCCTCTTTTGTTATCAGGCAGGTAAATTCACCCGAAGTAATTCCAGTTTTGGGATAGGTACGTGTGCCTTTATCATCAATCAGCTTCATTCCGATTTTTTTCATAACTCCAAACGATGCTTGATTTTTACAATCACACTGGGCATAAACCTTTTGAACATTGAGTCTGGTAAAGGCAAAGTCCAGCAAGGCAGCAGCGGCTTCAGAAGCAAAACCACGCTGGCGATATTTTTTATTTATAATCCAGCCTAGAGTTGCATAAGAATGATCCTCACTGTGTCCAAGGTCGCAGTCACAACCGCCAATTATTTTTCCTTCATAAATTATGACAAACTCAAAATCAGTCTGATTCTCTGATTCCCATTCTTCTACATTGCGTTTTACAAAGTCAACCGTTTCTTCAAAAGTGTCGTTAGGCAGCCAAAACATCATTGTTATTTCTTTGTCGCCGGCATATTCGTGAATCTGATTTTCATCGCCCGGCTTGATGGGGCGGAGGATAAGGCGATCTGTTTTAAGTTCAATTTTTTCCATAAAATTATTTCCCTAACTTTAAACTGTTGGCGGAATGCTTTTCAGCAGCATTTTTTCTACTGGATTTTTAGTTTCTCTCTCCAGTATTTTTCTTCCATCATATCAACTTCAAGAAAATTACTAAAGCGGACAAAGGCATTTTCTATAGCGGCAAGCATCTGGTCATTTATTTCGACTCCCGGCTCCCACCACCAGTTTTTGATTTGTAAAGGATTTTTCCCACGGTTAGGCTCGGGCTCAAAACGTGCAATAAACTTATTTTTATAAAGCACAGGAAGAACATAATAACCAAACTTCCTTTTTGCGGCAGGAGTGTAGACTTCCCAGGAATAAGAAAAATCAAAAAGCTCTTCAATAAGTCCGCGGTCCCAGATAAGGTTGTCCAGCGGGGCTATGAACTGTGCGATATCTTTACGAGCGGGCTTGCCAAGTAGGTCAGCATCTTCTGAGCGGATATAAAACTTTTCCTTTGAATCTTCTATTGCCAGTTCTAAAAGTTTGCCGGAAGCAACAAGCTCGCTGATTATTTGTGTTCGCAGGGTTTTATCAGAAACATAAAAGCCAAGCCAGGTGCCGCCGTTTTTATTCCAGACAAGACCAATGGCTCCTATTCGGCGCTTAAGATACCAGCGGGCAAAATCCATGTCGTCTTTGAATGGGTCAGTTGCATTTAATATTTCAGCCGGAAAAAGCCTTTCTGCCAGATCATAGACCTTGTGATTTTTCTGCTTACAGCTTATTCCAAGAACGCCTGAATGATAAAGATAATCCAGAGCCGCGCTGGAAAGTTTTTTGTGTCCCCAGGCGCCGGAATCTACACTCTGACCTATCTTTATTTTACTCGCTGGAAGAGGGCCATTTTTACTGATGTATTCTTTTATTTCATCAAGCAAATCCAGAGCTGCCAGCGATTTTCTCCAGGTAAGAATACCCTTCAGCTGCTCCACGGTTTTCTGCCGGATTCTTTCCATTGCAGGATAATCTTGCGTAGGGATGATAGAAATCATTTTATCGGCAGCGTCATAAAGGAAGCGATCTTTGTAAAGCAGGTCTTGCAAAACTTCCGAACGGTAGTTACTTATGCGAGACTGCAAAACCAGATCTGCATTGCGGCCAACAACATCAAGCGGGTCAAACTGAACGCAGCGGACTTTATTAAAATAATCCAGAACTCCGTCGGGGCCTTTGCGTTTTTCTGCTCCGTTCAAACCCTGATAATTTACGAGAAAATTTCTTGCATCTTCTTTTGAAATCTTTTGCATTTTCATATCACTCTTTTTTTATTTTTGCATAAGTCATTGAATCTACAGCAGAAACAACAATTATAGATTATTATATCTTAATTCCGCCCAGCCTTTCAGAACCTCAAACAATTCTTCAAAATTATCTGCCTTGTAATCAATATCATAATCCTTCATCGATTTTTCAATTTCACCCTGAGGCATAAACCAGCAGGATGTAAGCCCCGCATTTTTTGCACCAAGCATATCCGAAGAAAGAGAGTCGCCGATGACAATACAGTTTTCCTTTGGCGCAGCAATTTTGTTCAGGACAATATCAAAATATTCTTTTGCAGGTTTTGAATAAGCCATTGCTTCGCTTACAAAAGTTTCCTTTATATACTGATTAAGTCCAGTAGATTCAAGGCGTCCCTTCGCATTTATAACAGCTCCATTTGTAATAATGTAAATCTGAGCATTCTTAATCTGGCTGCTAAGCTTTTTTACAAAGTCCAGAGCTCCATCCATAAGAACTCCATTACGTGCCATCTCCTTTATAAAATCGCTGTTGATTTTTAGCAGATCCATTTTGCTTGTATCAGCACCACACTTTTCAAATAAGAGCTTAAAGCGTGTTTCAAAAAGCTGGGTCCTTGTAATATTTTGTTTTTCCAGCTCGAGCCAGAGCTCCTTGTTGCGGGTCTTAAAATATTCATAAAGTTCGTCAGAAAAATCAAAGCCATTTTGAGTCACAATAATCTTTAGAGCTATATATTCCGATGCGTGAAAATTTAATAAGGTCTGGTCCAGGTCAAAAAGAAAGTTCGGGTGAAAATGATTTTCCTCAAACAATTTTTTTTCTCTAAGTTCAAAACGGCCTTTTCGCCAGTCTGCATAACCTGTAATCACATAGCCGCACTTATCATACAAACGACGCGAATAAGGATTTTGAGTAAAACAATCCAACCGGATTGATTCATACTTTTGAAAACGGCAAAAATCTTCTATATGGTTTATAGTCTGAGTGGCGATTCCCTGATTTTGAAAGTCAGGATTTACACAAAGCCTGTGAATTACGCAAAAGTGCGACTGGGAACAAATCCATTTTCCATTTTTGTATTCTTCATCACATTCTTCATTCAAAACAAAACAGACCGCAATAGAACCGTTTTTCTTCCCAATGAACATTTGATTTTTTTGCAAATCTTCTTGAAGTGTCTGCCGGTCGGGGTAAAATTCATCCCACTGGGAAATATTCTGCTCGTCCATTTTTTTTATTGCATTTTGGTATAGCCGATAGATTTCTTCAAAATCATCTTTTGTTGCCCGCTTGAATTTTAGTATTTCCTTCCACTCACTGCGTGTAATCGCATAAGCATAAGATATTTCATTTTTGGGGTCGGGATATTCCTTAACTTTTTTCATGCCGTTTGCAAGCGCCGTCGAATAAGAAGCCACATTTGTATATTTCATGTAAGAATAAATCGTATCGTACTTTGTGTTTTCAAAAAACCAGTCGCGGACGGCACGGGCAGCTTCTTTTGCAAAACCACGGTGCCAGTATTTTTTGTGAATGTGATAACCAATTTCTGGAAGCAACTCGCTGTCAATATTTTGAAGAGTAATTCCGCAGTCGCCTATAAACTCGCCGGTTTCTTTTAAAACCACTGCCCAAAGTCCCCAGCCATACTTCTGATAATTTTCAAGATTCCATTCAATCCAGCGGCGGGTACGGGCTTCGTCAAATGGGGCGGGGTAGTGCTGCATGGTTTCTGCATCGGACATGATTTCATAGAGGGAGTCAAAATCATCCATAGCGTATTCGCGTAAAATCAGGCGTTGTGTTTCTAACTGCATTTTGTAAGTACCTCTCGGATTTTTTACCTTTTAGTTTGTGTTTTCAAAATCTATATTTTTTCTTTGGCTTGTGCAAATCCGCATGACTCCATTTACGGTAAGTACACCCTGAGTCTTCTTTATAGCAGGAGACGCTGGCGGGATGAAAAATGCAGACTCTATATTTTTGCTTTCAATTTTTCCAAGATTTGTGATGCTATAACCTTTGGCTTTGTCGTAATTGAAGAAGGTCGTGCCTATAAACTTTGCGGCTTTGCTGTCAAAAGCTCCGCGACTTGAAATCATAGCGGCATCTAAAAGCCCTGGTTCCAAGGAGGCGTAACACTGCAAGACGAGATATAGGTCTTTTGGACTGGCAAGTTTTTTCTGTATCTGATTATGAACTTTTTGCGCAAGATAAAATATTTCTGAAGGGGTGGCAGTTTTCATTGAGTCGGTATGCTTTCCCTGCTTGTGCCTTACACTAAAGGCTGTTGCATAATTTCCAAGTGCTCCCTGATTATAACAGGCAAGCTGCTTTCGTAAATCACAGGCCATTACAATGCTGTTTGCTTTTTCTTCTGTAAACATCTTTGCAAGAAGATAATCGTTTATGGAAACATTGTGAACTTTGCATTGATCGTAGAGTTTTGTAAGTTTATCTAAATGAACAACCGAAATAGAATGCTCTACATCATCCCCCTGCAGAAACTTATCTGCAAAAGTGTGATATTCTTCATAAGAAAGCTGATGCTTTTCTTTTTTCCACTGGCGGTTAGCATAATTTACAAGTGCCCGGCTTATAAAAGAAAGCTTTGAGTTTACAGGCAAATCCTCTTTTGTAATTAAATGTTCTGGGACAGCTTTAGGATCAATTCCGTCAACATAAAAATCCGCAAATTCCTGGACAAGTCCAAGTGCGCCACGCCCGTCTGCCAGCAGGTGATGAAAAACAAAAAGAAGCACAGTTTTGGCTCCTTCCTCCCAGACCACAATTTTCAAAAAGCCTTCATTAAAAAGATTCCAATCGCCGGCAGTGAGTTTTTCAAACTCTTTTATTATTTTTGGCGAAACAATGGAATCTCCGTCTGTAGAAGTTCCACTGCTATCTTCAGATTCAACAGCCTCTTCGCCCTTATCACAAATTTCCCCCGAAAAAATCACTTCAACCTGCGACTGCTCTTTCACATCATAAAAATATGAGTTTGTTTCTTTTTCATAACCAAGCCGCGACTTCAAAAAAGGATGCGCCGCTGACAAACCTGTTATGACCTTTTCAATTCTCTCTCTATCATAAGCCTTTCTAATGCAAGCCGCAATCCCAAAACACATGTTAGGACAGGCTAAATGAGCACGCTCTGTAAATAAGTATTCCATATTGATTTTATGATAACACGAAAAAGATTTTTTATACACAGATAAGCAGCAAAACTGCTAGTGGAGCAGAAAACATCTTTTTGATATAATTTTCTATCTTTTACATAGGAAAATCAGATGTTAAATCAGTTTTCGAGAACAGAATTACTTGTGGGTAAAGAGGCAATGGAGATTTTGAATAATGCTCATATTGCCGTATTTGGAATTGGTGGAGTAGGGGGATATACGGTTGAAGCCCTGGTACGTTCTGGAATTCAGCATATTGATATTATTGATAATGATAAAGTCTGTCTTACAAATCTGAACCGGCAGATTATTGCTACCCATTCAAGTATTGGAAAATATAAAGTTGATGTCATGAAAGAAAGGATTCTTGATATTAATCCTCAGGCTGAAGTAAATGTTCACAAGTGCTTTTATCTGCCAGAAACCCGCAATCTTTTTGATTTTACAAAATATGATTATGTCGTAGATGCCGTTGATACTGTTACCGCAAAAATCAATCTGATTTTACAGGCAAAAGAAGCCGGAACTAAAATCATTTCAAGCATGGGAGCCGGCAATAAAATGGATCCCACTCAGTTTAAAGTAGCTGATATTTCCCAGACTTCTGTTTGTCCTCTTGCCCGTGTAATGCGCCAGGAATGTAAAAAGCGTAAGATTAAGAATGTAAAGGTCGTTTATTCCACAGAAAAAGTTCTGCGTCCAATTGAATGTACAGAATGTACAGAGCAAACAGAACGTCGGACTATTCCGGGAAGCAATGCATTTGTTCCTTCAGTTGCAGGACTCATTATTGCCAGCGAAATTATCAAGGATTTGATTCAAAATCAAAATACAAACATGCAAGCGCAAGGTGTAGGGGCAAAAAAATAACAAAATGACGCGTAGGAGGTTAAAAATTGACGCTTACCAACTAAAAAAATATACTTGCTGGTAGACAGAACGTACATTATAGCAAGTATACCAAAAAGTTTGAGAAAAGATTTTAATTTTCTATTTATTTTTTTTCGTCCTTTTTAGTTCGCAAATCATAAAGATATCGTTTGATTTTCTGGGTTGCGGTTTTTTCAAACTGAATCACGGTTTTGACTTTGCCAACTTTTGAACTCTTATTTACACGTTTGTTAACATAAAACTGAATCTCACTTATAAGAGCTTCTTTTTCATAAGCTACAGCATCCAATACCGCTGAAGGAAATGATTTTTTTATGCGTTTTTCTGCTTCATTTTCAAATTTATCTTCATCAAGCTGAACTAAAGCAACAAGCCCTTCATCATCTTCAACAACAAGAGATTCAGTAATAAGTGGATGCTGATTAAGAACAAATTCAATATCCTCAGGATAAATATTCTCACCATTTGCACCCAAAATCATATTTTTATTTCGGCCTTTCAGCACAAGATAAGGTTTTCTGTGATGGGTTTCAAAAAGACCTAAATCTCCAGTTTTAAAATACCCCGGGCCAGCTGAATCTTGCTCTGTAGTAAATACGGAAGCAGTAAGTTCAGGATCCTTGTGATATCCTCGCATAACGTTTTCGCCCTTTGCAACTATTTCACCTACACCAGTTTTCGGGTCTGGATTGTTAATTTTTAGCTCAACACCAGGCATTACAAGGCCAATTGTTCCAGGAACTGTGATTTTTGGTCCACTTGAAGCCAGCAAAGGTGATGTTTCTGTAAGACCATAGCCAATTGCATAAGGAAAATGTGCGATTTTCATAAATTTTTCAACTTCAGGATTGAGCATTGCACCGCCAATTCCAAAGAAAATCAAATGACCGCCAAAAGTTTTTTTAAGTTTTTTTCCAGCAATTTTGAATATAAGCTTTCTTGTAGCAGGAACCTTATACAAGAACTTTGTAAGTCCGTTCTTTTCAAAAGTCGGCAAAACCTTGTTTTTGTAAATCTTTTCCATAATAAGTGGAACCGAAAGTACAACCGTTGGCTTTACGATTTTGAAGGCCGGCATCAAGGCGCTTACCGTCGGTGGTTTTCCAAGGTAATAAACGCAGGCACCATTCAAAAGCTGCATTGAAAAACTGATTGTAAACTCATAAACATGTGAAAGCGGCAAAAAAGAAAGAGTTCTGTCGAGCTTGTGGACACGATGAGTGTTCTGGCACTGTATACAAGTCCAGACAAGGTTTTTGTGGGTAAGTTCTACCCCTTTTGAACGTCCTGTTGTTCCTGAGGTATAAATGATTGAAGCAAGATTTTCTTCTTCATAAACCTTCTCAAGCGGTGGATTTGATTCATAACTTGTAATATTTTTTAGACAGTTATCTGGGTTATTCGTATCTTTTATGATGGAATAATCTTCCAGTTTAATGACTATCGGCGGTAATTTGTCACCCAGATTTTCAATTTTGTTGTAAAGTTTAGTTTCTGCAAAAACTGCATCCACACCACAGTGCTCAAAAACAGAAGACACCTCTTCGCTCGAAAAATCAGGCAGTAAAGGAACGGCAATCATTCCATAATTTACAATTCCAAAATAGGCAATACCCCATTCCGGGCGTCCTGTTCCATAAATTGCAACCTTACTTCCCTTTTTTAATCCAAGTGCAGAAAGCATTTTTGCAACATTCTGGCTTTTTTCACCAATTTGTGCGTAAGTATAAGGAGTTTTTCCTATTAAAGTAAGAGCCGGTCGCTCTCCAAACTTTCTGACTGAATTATCAAGGAGTCCTGCAAAAGTATAAGTTCCTAAATCTTTTATTGTTTCCATTTTTTCCCTACTCTTTTTTTATTCGTTTTCTCCCTTAATCTTTACATCCAGCTGATTATACGGTATTTCAATTCCAGCTTCATCAAAGACTTTTTTGATTGCAATGTACAAATCGTTTTTTGTCTGCAAAAAATCTTCTGACTTAAACCAGGCTGCAACCGTCATATCTATTCCACTGGCACCAAATCCATCGAACCAAACTGCTGGAGCTGGGTTTTTTAAAACAGTTGGACATAAATCAGGGGCTTTTTTAAGTGCTTCAAGAGCTTTGGTCATATCATTTTTGTAACTGATAGAAGTTTTTAAGGTAAGTCTTCGCTTTGAATGATAAGACCTGTTGATTAAATCTGTATTTATTATTGTCGAGTTTGGAATACGGACCATTTCGTTGTCTAAGGTATGAACATGAACCGAAATCAGATTGATGGAATCAACAACACCCGTAATTCCGTTTACAATAATCATATCGCCTATTTTAATTGAACCCTCTGTAATCACAAAAAGTCCGCTGATTAAGTTACTTACGGAAGTTTGGGCAGCAAAACCAATTGCAACTCCGGCAATTCCTGCAGCACCCCAGATTGCGCTTAGTTTTATTCCAAAGCAACTTAAAATAAACATTACAACAAGCACATAAAAGGTATATTTGACAAAACGCCGTATAATATCAGATTTTTGGGCTGATAATTTCTTTGCAGGAACTTTTTTAATTGCCCGCAAAATCAGCCGATAGATAATCCAGAATACAAAAACAATTAAGATGATTCCGATTAACTTAAAAATATTTTCCCAGGTAACAAAGCTTTTTAACCAGGTAATAAAGGAAGAAGTTTTTTCAACAAAAGAGGCACCTGCATTTGAAGCGGCTTCAGCAACACTATTAACACTGGTAGTTAAATTTTCAGATTCATTCATTTCCTGCTCCTTAAAGCAACGTAGCAAAAGTTCAATAATCCCCTGCTACGCTGTTTAATATATTCTTTCATTTGGATTCGGATCTTCTGTATATTTTTCCCCGATTTTGTCACAGATAATTTCCGTTTTTGAAACATCAACTCTTTTTGGATTCATAATCAATGTTCCAATTTCCTCTGCCTTTATTATACCCGAAAATGGGTTTTTTATGCTGATTATTTTGTTTTTTATTTCAGCATTTATATTCGAAACATATTCAAAGGCTAAATCTGTATTATTTAGTGTACAATTTAATAATGTCAATCCATCTATATAACACAAGCCCTGATTGCTTTCGATTGTACAATTTACAAATTTAAGATTTTTTGAATTCCAGCCCAGATATTCACCGTTTATATAGGAATCATAAACCGTTACATTTTCGCAATTCCAGAAGGCATCTTTAGAAAGCAGCTTTGAATTATGAATTTCGATGTTTTTTCCGCCGTCTAAAAAATAATTTCCATTCAAATCAAGGTTTTCAGCATAAAAATTGCTTGAATTCATGGCAAAATAATCACCGGCCTTAATTTTTACATCCTTAAGCGATATATCAGAGCAATTCCACATGGTTTCTGCCGCATTGTTGAAGACAACATTGGTAAGATAAATCCCTTTTGCCCGCCTGAATTCCTTTGGTGCGTCAATTACCGTATTTTCAATTTTAGTGTTTTCTGAATACCACAAGCCTGAGCGTGACATTTCCTTGAAGGTAGAATTATTGACACTGGCATTTTTTGTATTCCATAAAGGATACTTCCACTCAAAAGAAGCCTTGTTTACGCTTATATTTTTAGCATGCTTTAATGGAGATTCCCCATCGCAAAACACAACGTCATCATACTGAACGTCTTTTGAAAAATACTCTGCTCTCTCCCCCGAAAAAGTTTGCTGTGTATTAAGTTTCATATATCTATAATATAATAAAATTGTGCACAATCATTGTACAAAATCACTTAAAATTCTTAAAAATAACGAAAATTTATACAAAACAATAAATAATAATCCCCTTGCAAATCGCGCAAAAATATATTTTAATTTAAATCGATTATTACAATCACCACACTTTATACGAGGATTAAAACTTTGAAATATATACAAGAGCAAATGCCGCCAGCCGGTTCAACCGTAGTAGTAGGAATGTCAGGTGGAGTTGATTCTACCCTAACCGCACTTTTACTTAAACAGAAGGGCTGCAAGGTAATTGGCGCAACTATGTCTCTCTGGGACGGTCACATAAAAGAACTGGAAGGCGAAAAAGTTTTTTTTGATGCCTGTTATGGTCCAAAAGAAGATGTCGATATTGCTGAATGTAAAAGATTCTGCGCAGAAAACGACATAGAATATCATGTGATTGATTTGAGCAAAACCTTCAACGAAACAGTACTTGATTATTTTAAAAGAGAATATCGTGCAGGAAGAACTCCAAATCCCTGCATCCGCTGCAATCGCTTCATAAAATTTGGCGCTCTTTTGGAAGGCATAAAAAAAATCGATATTGATTTTGATTATTTCTGTACCGGCCACTATGCAATGGTAGTTCGCCCTGAGGAAGGATTATGGGGAAGCGATAAAAAACCTTGCATGATTGCCTGTGCAAGCGACGAAACCAAAGATCAAACTTACTTTTTATACCGTCTTCCATCCGAAATCCTTGAAAAAGTTCGTTTTCCTCTGGCAAATGTACGAAAATCAGAGGTTTTTGAAATTGCAAAAAAAGCCGGACTAGAGGCTGCAACCCGCAAAGAAAGTCAGGATTTTATAGATTCACGATATTTTGACCAGCTTTTCGACGACAAACCTTCTATTCCAGGTGATTTTATCGACATCAATGGAAAAGTTTTGGGTAAGCACAAGGGAATTGAGCATTATACTGTAGGTCAGCGCCGAGGTCTTGGAGTATCTGGCCCAGTTCCATATTATGTAAAGGAAATTAAAGCAGAAACAAATCAGATTGTACTTGCTGAAAAATCAGAACTCAATTCAACCTCTTTGATTGCAGATGATTTTGTATGGCCTGGTGACCTTGAACCAAACGATATTTTTGAAGCTATGGTGAAAATCCGACTGAGAAGTAAATCTGCAATTGCAACTATAGAAAAATATACCCCTGATGCAGATGATAATCACAATTACAAGGGGCAACCTTGGAAAATCACCTTTAATCAGGGGCAGTTTGCAATTACTCCGGGCCAGTCTGCCGTTTTATACAAAGATAATGTAATTATTGGCGGCGGCGTGATAGTGCGCTAAATACTTGCCAGAGCCTGCTTTAAGTCAGCAATAATATCATTGACATTCTCAATTCCAACAGAAAGGCGGATTAAATCTGCCCCTACTCCACAGTTTTCAAGTTCCTTGTCGGTAAGCTGTCTGTGGGTAGAACTTGCCGGATGAAGAATGCAGGTGTGAGCATCTGCAACATGGGTAGCGATTATTGCAACTTTAAGATGTTTCATAAACTCTTCTGCAGCCTTTCGTCCACCCTTTACACCAAAAGAAACAACACCACAAGTTCCATTTGGCATATATTTTTTTGCCAGAGCATAATATTTGTTGCTTTCAAGACCAGGATAATTAACCCAGGTAACATTTGGATTTGCTTCGAGGAACTTGGCAACTTTAAGAGCATTTTCACAATGACGCGGAACCCTTACTGCCAGAGATTCAATTCCCAGATTAAGCATATAAGCGTTCATTGGTGACTGAATTGAACCAAAATCACGCATAAGCTGAGCGGTACATTTTGTAATAAAAGCTCCTTCCTTGCCAAACTTTTCTGCATAAGTAATTCCATGATAAGATTCATCAGGAGTACAAAGACCAGGGAACTTTTCCTTATGAGCCATCCAGTCAAACTTACCGCTGTCAATAATAGCACCGCCAACAGTAGCATCGTGACCATCCAGGTATTTTGTAGTTGAATGAGTTACAATATCGCATCCCCATTCAAAAGGACGGCAGTTTATAGGAGTTGCAAAAGTATTATCAACAATAAGAGGAACTCCGTGAGCATGTGCGGCTTTTGCAAAACGTTCAATATCAAAAACCGTCAAAGCAGGATTTGCAATTGTTTCTCCAAAAACAGCCTTAGTATTTGGTTTAAAAGCTGCTTCCAGCTCTTCATCAGAGCATTCAGGATCAACAAAAGTAAAATCAATTCCCATTTTGCGCATGGTTACATTAAAAAGATTAAAGGTTCCGCCATAAATAGAAGCCGAAGAAATAACATGGTCCCCGGCATTTGCAATATTAAAAACAGAATAAAAGTTTGCAGCCTGACCAGAAGAAGTCAACATTCCGGCTGTACCACCTTCAAGGGCAGTAAGTTTTGCAGCAACATAATCGTTTGTAGGATTCTGAAGTCGAGTGTAAAAATATCCGCTTGCTTCCAAATCAAACAGTTTACCCATATCCTCGCTGGTGTCGTACTTAAAAGTTGTACTCTGAATAATTGGAATCATTCTTGATTCACCATTTTTTGGAGTATAACCAGCCTGAATACATTTTGTCTCTTGTTCCATCGTTAATACCTCATATAAATTATTGTTATAATTTGCTATAGAAAAATATTATGAGTTTATGTGATTTATTGCAAGATATAGTTATATACAAAAAACTTATAGAAAGTTATAGGAGAAAACTATAGCTATTTGACTTCAACCTCATAAGACCATCTGCAGGAATCAGAAAAATCAGAATTACGGGCAGCAACCTTAATCACAATCCTGCCTTCGGGTAAATAGTCTGAATAAATATATTCTGTTTTTGGAGCAGCAACTGTGTTTAGCACATTAAGCCTAGGTGCATGAAAATACAATTCATCACTTTTAAGATTTACATCATAATAGGCCGCAGCTTCTACCCCATCCCAGGAAATATTTATGGCAGATTTATCTTGATTATAGCTTGCTTTTACATTGCCTGGTCTGGCTAATTCGCCGCTTGGAGGAATATCTTTCAGGGTTTTAAAACTTGTTGTAGCATAATTACTCATAACATATTGGTTATTCCCTTTTTCAAACATTGCTGCAATTTGAACCTTATATTCCCTTTCATATATAAGATTGTCTATCGTAAAGCTGTTTATCCCGCTTTCTGCATTAACAATATCGCTTTTCCAATAATTTCCATCGTTATCTGTTTTCCACATTATTTCATATTGGCTGGCTTTATTTACCTCATCCCAGGAAAGTACCGCACTGTCAGCAGTTATAGAAGAAACTCTCAGATTTTTTGGAGCTTCCCGATTTATTCCCCAAAGAATGTTGCTGCAAGCTGCAAAAAAGACAGAAAGAGCAGTCAAAAGAATAAGAAGACAAAATCGACCAATTATATTTTTTCTAAAAGCCATAATCCCTACTCCACGCAAATTGAAAAATTACGGCTATAGTATTTTACTATCCGTAATAAATAAGTAGTATCTGACGAAAAACCAGCTATATCAGCCCTAATATTGCGTTTTACTGCATAATCATAAGTCTGGTCATCTGAAACAGTTAACAAAGTAAG
The DNA here is from genome assembly GCA_902802305.1 of uncultured Spirochaetaceae bacterium. GTDB lineage: Bacteria > Spirochaetota > Spirochaetia > Treponematales > Treponemataceae > Treponema_D. Next base: position 33,176 of record CADCLG010000010.1, on the reverse strand, counting down.
ATTTTCAGCCGAAGCCTGTCCTTCCGCAGGTATAAACAAAGGCAGCCCGGATGCAATAAGGCTTCCATCTTCCAGAAAGATTGACAGGGAAGTTTCCTGATTATAATCCTCGCAATAAAATGACAGAAAACCTTCGTTGGGCTTGCATTTAAACCATAAAGAATCTTCATTCGAATAAAAGTATTCTCTTATTCCATTTTCAAGCATAATGGCTTTATCTTTGCTTAGATTTTCTAAAGCAGGAACACGCCCACTCGCTTTTGCAGAAAACAAACTGCATTTGTCACCGTTAACTGCCTTTACCATAAAGGTATATGATTGTTCATTTGTAAGATAGTTTTTTATAAAAGATGTTTCATTTGTATCTGCAATTTCTGCAATTTTGATGAATTCTTCATTAAAATTGCTCCAGAAGTAACTTGTATAATAAAGCTCATAAGAGTCTGCATTTTCAACCGCATCCCAGGTAACTGTAAGGGCATTTCGTTTATTGCTGTCTGCCAGAACCTTAAGGTTTTTAGGATAGTCCAAAGTTACCCTTGAATCCTTAGCAGTCTTGATTGATTTTTTTTCTGATTTTTTTGAATAAGTTTTACTGTTAAAAAGCGAAAATCTTTCGACACTTGCTGTTACAATATAAGTATACTCTGTCCCGCTTTCGCAAGTATTATCTGTTATACAAAGAGGCGTATCTGCTTCCCAATCAAAAACTCTTGTATCAAGTACATCATCACGAATCATACTTCTTTCAATAAAATAATTAACACGCTCTTCTATAACTTCATCAGAAGGAGTCCAGCTGATTATTACACTTGTCTGGGGCGAATCTTCAGAAAGAGTAAGCGTTACAATTGGTTGTGTAAGAGCAGGTTCTGTCTCTGTTTTACAGGAAAGCACTAAAAGAGCTTGTGTTAAGATTAAAAAGAAGGAAAAAACATTAAAGATATATTTACAGACTTTTTTTTGCAACATTTTGTTATCATCTCCTTATTGAGAATTATAACACCTTCTTTTTTTAAAGCAAGAAATTAGAAAGCAAAAAAGAAGGCTGGAATGCAGAAAATGTCATAAAAAAGTGCACAAAAATACATATTTTATTTTATCATCTGCTATAAACTCTAAGTATGAAAAGAATTATATCCTTGATTTTTATTATTTCTATTATGACTGCCGGATGTCTTACGCTAACTGGCTGTAAAACTTCACAAAATCCTGATTCATCCAACTCAAAACCTGTAGAAGCTGCTGAAAAAACTGGCTGGAACGATGCCGATGTCGCTCAATATGCCACTTTTTTTCATTCTCTTTGTAGAAAAGCGGGCTACACAGGCTTTTGGTGGGATTGTAACGATTTAATTGATCGCAAAAATCTTACCTGCCGCCAGCAAATCATAGATGCAATTATGGCAAACTACCCGGAAGAAGATTTTTCCTATTCAAAAGCAACCCCGGGCTTTGTAGAAGAAGATGCAGCTACCGCTGTTCACAACATGAAAACAGGCTGGAATCTGGGCAACACCCTTGATGCCACCAGTTATGATTGGAAAAAAGAAGGTACTGATGAAATCGGCTGGATTATCCAGTGGGGCGAAAAAGATGCTACTGGCAAAACTACAACAAAAGCCTTTGAAACAGCCTGGGGAATGCCGGTAACTACAAGAGAAATGATTCACTATGTAAAGGAATGTGGTTTTAATGCCGTTAGAGTTCCATGTACCTGGGCAGAACATATTGACGAAAACAATCTTGTTGACCCGAAATGGATGGCTCGTGTACATGAGGTTGTAGATTATGTAATTGATGAAGGAATGTACTGCATTTTAAATACTCATCACGATGGCTGGGTTTGTGCAACAGAGAGAATGTACAATAAATATAATGAACGCTTCAAAAGTCTGTGGACTCAGATTGCAAAGGAGTTTGAAAACTATGATGAACGCCTTATTTTTGCCAGTATGAACGAAGTTACAGATGAAGCCGATAACTGGGCTCCACCCATGTCAACTATCGAATACATAAATAAATGGAACCAGCTTTTTGTAGATACAATTCGTGCACAAGGTGGAAACCACGCAAAAAGAAACCTTGTAATTTCACCAAGGGGTTGCAGTGGTTCAGACAGAGATATGCAGATTCTTGACAAAGTTACCGACCCAGCAGAAAATCATCTTATTATAGAGGTTCACAATTATACTCCTCAAGGATTCTGCTTTAATAATGCCACCTGGACAACTATGACAGCAGTATGGACACCATGGCAGCATGAATATGACCTTAAAAATGATTTTGACATGTACGCAAGGTGGCAGAGAAGAATTAACCGCCCTGTAATAATCGGTGAATATGCTGCTTTTCCTAAAAAATACGAGGATTATCGATAATAAATAAGCTTGCAGGAATTAAAAATGACCTTAGAAGAAAGACTGATTCAAATACGACCAAGTAAAAGACAGCTGTCTCATCAGGCAATGGAGTTTTATGCCTTTGTTCATTTTACAGTAAATACCTTTACAGACCGTGAATGGGGAGACGGCAAAGAAAGTCCTTCAATCTTTAATCCTAAGGAACTTGATACAGACCAGTGGGCAGATGCAATTAAAAGTGCTGGAATGACAGGCTTGATTCTTACCTGCAAGCACCACGACGGCTTCTGTCTCTGGCCAAGTAAATATACAGAGCATACAATAGCTGCCAGTCCCTACAAAAATGGCAAAGGCGACATTGTTGCCCAGGCCGCTGCTTCCTGTAAAAAATACGGGCTCAAGTTTGGTGTCTATCTTTCTCCCTGGGATAGAAATTGCCCTCTTTATGGTCAGGGGAAGGCTTATGATGATTTTTTCTGCAATCAGCTTGAAGAATTACTTACAGACTATGGAGATATTTTTTCTGTATGGTTCGACGGTGCCTGTGGAGAAGGTCCTAACGGTAAAAAACAGATATATGATTTTGAAAGATATTACAAAGTAATTCGCCGGCTGCAGCCCAATGCCTGTATTTCTGTCTGTGGTCCGGATGTTCGCTGGTGTGGAAACGAAGCTGGTCACTGCCGCCCTTCTGAATGGAGCGTTGTTCCTCTTAGAACAAAAGACACAGAAATAATCAAAGAAAAAAGCCAGAAAGAAGATTCCAGTGAGTTCAGGCAGAGAAAAATATCAGCTTACGACCAGGATTTAGGCAGCAGAAAGCTCTTGGAGAATGAACCCGACTTAATCTGGTACCCTGCAGAAGTAAATACTTCAATAAGGCCGGGATGGTTTTATCACACTTATGAAGATGATAAAGTCCGCTCTCTGGAGGAGCTTGTAAATATTTATATTAATTCTGTTGGTGGAAATGCGACTTTTCTTTTGAATATCCCTCCTATGCCAAACGGTCTCTTTCATAAAAATGATCTTGAAAGGCTCCGGCAGCTTGGAGATTATCTTCGCAAAAATCTTAGCACTCCTTTTTATTCGCAGACTAATCCAGTGCCAGCATCTCCAGCACAATCCCCTTGCACAAATAGTACCTATATTTTTTCTTTTGATGATAAAAGGACAGAAGCTATAAAATACATTGTAATTATGGAAGATATAAGTCAAAGTCAGAGAATAGAAGAATACACGGTTGAAGCAAAAATAAAAGGTAACTATGAGTGCATCTACAGGGGAAGTGTCATAGGTTATAAAAAAATCATAAGATTAGATAAACCTGTAAAGACTGATGAGATACGGCTGACAATAAACCAATGTCGGTCTTTCCCGATTTTATCATTTTTCGGATTATACTGAACTGATTTTTGCAGCAGTATCTCAGTCTTATGTCTTAAAGTTTATCTTGTTCTAATACTGGTTTTATAGATTGATTCTCCATACTGATTTAAGAAGGTCAAATCCATATAAGAATTATAAATCTTTAAATCCAGCCAGCCAAAATCTGTATTGTTAATCCATTTTGAGTATGGAGATGAATAGATTAAATCTTCATCGAGTTTTCCACCCATTGCACCCAAAATTGCATAATCAACACTGTCTTTTGTAAGATGTTCAAAGAAATGATTATGACCGCTCATAGACAAATCAACATTATATTTTTCAAGAATAGGACACAGACGGTCAACAACATCAGGAATATCACCCCAGTTTCTCTGAGCCATTTCATCCCAATAGCCGGACCCCAGAATATAACAATGGGAAATTACAATTACAGTGTCTTCTTGAGGAATACTTTCAAGCTGGTCAATCAACCATTTTTCTTCTTTTTTAGTGAACTCAGCTGTATCCCAAAGCATATTCATAAAAATAAAATGAACTGTACCGTTATCCATACGATAATACCATTTATCCTTTTTGTCCATAAATGCGGAACGGAACAAAGGTAATCCATTTACTAAAGCATCATGATTTCCAGCAAGTACGCGGATTTTTGTATGCTTGAGGTTATCACTTAAATCTTCAATTGCTTCTTTATAATTTCCAGCAAGAAGTCCTACTTCCGAAACATCTCCAAGAATAAAGAAACCGTCATAATTTAATTCATCAATCTGAGCAAGAATACTGTTTCTTGCTTCTACATTTGATCTTGCAGAACCCCAGTGAGGGTCAGATGCTACTGCATAATGGGCAATAAGTCCTTTTTCATTTGAAGGATTAGGATTATCAGCATTTATAGGAAGAGGTTCATCAACCTTCATAATATCCAAACCACTTCTGTCAAACTTTGCCGAAGACATAACTGATAAACCAAGGAAAATAGCACACCACAAGAACAAAATAAGGCCTGACATTATAAAGGATATGATTTTTGTTGCTTTATTTGGCTTAATCAGATAAATAACTGCAAAAATTGCAGGAATAAAAAGCAGAGCCAGAAGTCCCCGCCAGACAGAGAGAACTAAAGTATGCCAGTGAAAAGTTCCAATCATTCCGGGCAAGAACGTAAACCAAAGAAAGATAATCAAAGAAACCAATGTCGAAATAATTGCAAAGACAAGTGGCTTTTTTAAATACTTATTCATTTTGTAATAACCTCCTAGATAACAAAATATTATACACGATTTTTCCTCTATTTGCATTTTTTTTTGCAATTTAATATACTAGTCGAAATGAGCAAAGGCGTTCATTCGATTTACCGGCTTATTGTCGGCAGGTGGAATGAACGCCTTTTTTTATTCTATCTGGTTTATCTGAGGCTGATATGAAAGGTATGGATAATAAAGAAAAGGCATTTTTAATTTTATCAGACGGTACTGTGTTTGAAGGAAATGCCATTGGTGCAAAAGGAAAAACAATTGGCGAAACTGTCTTTACCACAGGAATGACTGGTTATATAGAGACTTTGACTGATCCCAGTTATTACGGACAGATTGTAACACAAAGTTTTCCTCTGATTGGAAATTATGGCATTATCGACGAAGATTTTGAAAGCAAAAAAAGTTATGTCCGGGGTTATATTGTCCGGGAAGAATGTGATAAACCTTCCAATTTCAGATGTCAGGGAAAGCTTGATGATTTTTTGAAGGCCCAGGGAATTATAGGCATTTGTGGTATTGATACCCGTGCTCTTGTAAAAAAAATCCGTGAAAGTGGCGTAATGAACGGCATGATTATAAGTGGAAAATATGCTGAAAATCTTGATAAAGCAAATTTTGCAGTTGCAGATGGACAGTTTTCTGCTGAACTGGAACAGATAAAAGCTTACAAAATAACAGAAGCTGTAAAGCACGTAAGTTCATTTGATAATTCACAGGCACAGACTGGAAAGACTTCTCAGATTCAAGAAGAGAGCCCAATAAATACACAAAGCAAAAAAGTAGTTCTTTTTGATTTTGGAGCAAAGGCAAACATCCAGCGGGAACTTGAAAAACGAAATTGCTCAGTAATCGTTGTTCCTTACGACACAAAAGCTGAGCAGATTTTTTCTCTTAATCCAGATGGCGTTATGCTTTCAAATGGACCAGGTGACCCGGCAGAAAACACAGAAATAATAGAACAAATTAAAAAAATCTGCGAAAAGAAAATCCCTCTTTTTGGAATCTGTCTTGGACACCAGATGCTGGCCCTTTCGCAGGGAGCCCAGACAAAAAAATTAAAATACGGACACCGTGGCGGAAATCATCCGGTCAAAAATCTAGAAACTGGGCGCGTTTATATTACCAGCCAGAATCATGGTTATGCAGTTGAAAGCTCTACTCTTCCACAAAATGCAAAAGAAAGCTTTATAAATGTTAATGACAGAACCTGCGAAGGTATAAATTATAAGGATATGCCTGCATTCAGCGTGCAATTCCATCCAGAAGCCTGCGGCGGTCCTCATGATACAAACTTTTTGTTCGATGATTTTGTCAAACTAATGAATAAAGATGAATGCAATGGAGAAAAAATATGCCATTAAATAAAAAAATACATAAGGTTATGGTTATTGGTTCTGGTCCTATTATAATTGGACAGGCTGCAGAGTTTGATTATGCGGGAAACCAGGCTTGCCGGGCATTAAAAAGCCTTGGACTTGAGGTTGTTCTTGTAAACTCAAATCCTGCAACTTTGATGACTGACCCTCACATGGCAGATAAAATCTACATTGAGCCACTCACTTTACGCACAATTGAACGTATCATAGAAAAAGAAAAACCCGATTCCCTGCTTTCGACTCTTGGTGGTCAGACGGCCCTTACCCTTTCTATGGAGCTTGCAAAATCAGGCTTTTTGGAAAGCCACGGAGTTCAGCTTTTGGGTGCAAATCCTGAAACAATTGATAAAGCCGAAGACCGTCAGATATTCAAAGATACAATGGAAAAAATTGGGGAGCCGGTAATTCCGTCAAAGGTTGTTACCACCTACGAAGCTGCAATCGATTTTGTACATAAAGAAATTGGTCTTCCTGCAATTATAAGACCTGCCTTTACTTTGGGTGGAACTGGTGGCGGAATCTGTCGTACAGAAGCCGAATTAGACGAAATTGTAAAAAATGGACTTCACCGCTCACCTATCCACCAGATTCTGGTAGAAAAATGTATTTCTGGCTGGAAGGAAATTGAGTTTGAAGTTATGCGCGACAGTCAGGGAAACGTAATTACCGTTTGTTCTATGGAAAATCTTGACCCGGTTGGTGTTCATACAGGAGATTCTATTGTAGTTGCTCCGACCGTTACCCTTGCCGACAAAGAATACCAAATGCTCAGAACCGCTGCCCTTAACATAATCAGTGAATTGAAGATTGAAGGTGGCTGTAACTGTCAGTTTGCTCTTAAACCGGATTCTTTTGAATATGCCGTAATTGAAGTAAATCCGCGTGTTTCCCGTTCATCGGCTCTGGCAAGTAAGGCAACCGGCTATCCAATAGCAAAAGTTGCTGCCTTTATTGCCGTAGGACTTACACTTGATGAGATTCCAAACTTTGTTACAAAAAAGACAAAGGCTTGTTTTGAACCGGTTTTGGATTATGTTGTTGTAAAAATGCCAAAGTTCCCTTTTGATAAGTTTGTTTATGGAAAACGTACTCTTGGAACTCAGATGAAAGCAACCGGCGAAGTTATGGCAATTGGACAAAACTTTGAAGAAGCACTTCTTAAAGCAGTGCGTGGTGCAGAATTAAAGACAGATTCCCTTGAACTGCCTGCTTTTAAAAATGAATCTAACCGCAATATAATTCTTGCAGTTGGAGAAAGCTCTGACCGTCGCATTTTTGCAATTTACGAAGCCTTAAAACGTCAGATTCTTACTGTTGAAGATGTTCACGAAATCACCCAGATTGACAGATGGTTTTTGTGGAAAATCGAACGTATCGCAAGAGAAAACCTTCATTTTGAACCTAAATCCTTTAAAATGGTCGATACTTGTGCCGGAGAGTTTGCCGCAGAAACTCCATATTTTTATTCAACCTGTGATGGAGAAAACGAAGCAGAAACTTATTTGAAGGAAGTAAAAGAAGCTCAGAAAAAGTCAAAGGGCACAGTAATCGTTCTTGGTTCAGGTCCAATCAGAATTGGCCAGGGAATTGAGTTTGATTATGCTTCCGTACAATGTGTCTGGGCCTTAAAAAAACTCGGCTATGAAGTTGCCATTGTAAATAACAATCCCGAAACCGTTTCAACAGACTTTGATACAGCCGACAGACTTTATTTTGAACCCCTTACCCCTAAAGATGTAATGAACGTAATCAATACCGAAAAACCAATTGGTGTTGTAGTTGCCTTTGGTGGTCAGACTGCCATAAATCTTACTAAGTTTCTTGACCAGCAGGGCATTCCAATTTTTGGTACAAGTGCAGATGCAATTGACCTGGCAGAAGACAGAGAACGTTTTGAAGAGCTTTGCGACCGTCTAAAAATCAACCGTCCCCGTGGAATGACCGTTTTTACAGAAGTTCAGGCTCTGGAAGCCGCCGCAAGAATTGGATATCCGGTATTATTGCGCCCAAGTTATGTTTTGGGTGGACAGAATATGATTATTGCCCATACAAGCGCAGATGTAAAAGAATACATGGCAATCATTTTAAGACAAAAAATCGAAAATCCGGTTTTGATTGATAAATATATGGAAGGTCTTGAACTGGAAGTTGACTGTATTTGTGATGGAGAAAATGTCCTTATTCCAGGAATTATGCAGCATGTTGAAAGAACTGGTATTCATTCCGGGGATTCAATTGCAACTTACCCTAGCTGGAGTATTACTCCTGAGTTGAAAGAAAAAATTGTCCGCCAGTCTACAGATCTTGCTCTTGCCCTTAAAACAAAAGGAATCGTAAACATTCAGTATCTGATTTATAAGGATGATTTGTATATTATTGAAGCAAATCCTCGTTCAAGCCGTACCGTGCCTTATATCAGTAAAGTAACTGGCGTCCCTATGGTAGAGCTTGCTACCCGTGCAATGATGGGCGAAAAGATAACAGAAATGGGATTTGGAACTGGTCTATACCGAACGCCAAATTATTTTGCCGTAAAAGTACCGGTTTTCAGCTTTGAAAAATTGAATGATGTTGATACAGCTCTTGGTCCAGAGATGAAATCAACCGGCGAAGTTCTTGGAATTGCAGAAACAAGAATTGAAGCTATGTACAAAGGCTTTACAGCTGCAAAAATCAAGCTTATACGTCCAGAAAGTGATAGAAAATCAGAAAAAAGTGATAATTCGGATTATGGCATTTTGTTCAGTGTTAAAAAGATGGATTTACCGGAGCTTCCTGCCCTTGCAAAGCGTTTTTATGATTTAGGATTCAAGCTTTATGGAACCGAAAGAAACGCAAACACAATTGCCGCCTCCGGACTTCCTGTAACTCATGTATATAAAGTGCACGAAAATCAAAATGACAATATCATTACTCTTCTGGATTCGGGAAAAATCACTTATGTGCTTTCAACCTCAGCAAAAGGTCGTGATCCAGATTCTGAAAGTGTCAAGTTTCGTAGACATGCAGTAGAAAAAGACATTGAATGTCTTACCGCAATTGATACGGCAAATGCCCTTGCAGACTGTCTGAAGAGTTCTTATTCAGAAGATAACTTTAGTCTTGTAGATATAAAGAATGAAATTAACGGACTGGATATTCTCCACTAAAGCAGCCTTCACAAAAACCGTCACTTGAAGGACAGCAGGAACTCAGAGCAGAAATCATTCCTTTAAGACTTATAAAGGCAAGACTATCTGCTCCTATTTCCTGACGGATTTCTTCTACATCATGAGCGGAACTTATTAATTCTGCTTTTGTAGGAGTATCTATGCCAAGATGACAGGGGAACTTTACCGGTGGTGAACTGACTCTAAAATGAACTTCCTTTGCTCCTGCCCGTCTTAAAATCTGAACCAGACGGCGGCTTGTAGTTCCACGCACAATTGAATCATCAATTACAATTACACGCTTACCTTCTAAATCTGAGCGGATTGCATTAAGTTTGACAAAAACCATGTTTTCCCGTTCTTTTTGGGTTGGAGCAATAAAAGTTCTTCCTGTATATTTGTTTTTTACAATTCCCATTACATAAGGAATCTTTTTTTGTCGTGAATAGCCCAGAGCTGCTCCAATTCCACTGTCTGGAACCCCAATTACTACATCTGCGGAGACGGTATCCTCAAGGGCAAGCTGAGCTCCCATCATTTCGCGGGCTTTTTGAACTGGAATGCCATCAATTACGCTGTCTGGACGGGCAAAATAAACATATTCAAAAATGCAGGTCCGTTTTGGAGCCCGTATTTCTGATGGAATGGATTTTATTCCCTCTTTTGTGATTATGACAATTTCTCCCGGCTCAATATCACGGATATATTCGCCATTAACAGCATCTATTGCACAAGTTTCAGAAGCAAGAATATAGGCAGGCTCACTTTCTTCCTGCTCAAGATTACTATCAGAAGGGATTTTTCCTAAAACCAGCGGTCTGATTCCATTAGGATCACGAACGCCGATTAATGTATCTTTTGTCATAATTGTGAGGGCAAAAGAACCTTTTATCTGGCGGACGGTATTTTTAACAGCCTGCTCAAGTCCCTGCTTATAATCTTTTGCAATCAGTTTTAAAATAACTTCTGTATCACTGGAAGAAGAAAAAGTACTTCCATTCAAGGCAAGTTGTTCTTCAATCTCAGCATAATTGGTAAGCTGCCCGTTATGAGCCAGGGCGAGAGTTCCAAGAATAAAGTTATTTACCATTGGCTGAGCATTTTCTACAGTTTTTCCACCGGCAGTTGCATAGCGGACATGTGCTACAGCAATATTTCCCGGCAAAGCAGACAGTTCTGAAGGTGAAAAAACTTCTGAAACCAGACCCATGGACTTATGGAGGCGAACTTTTTCTCCATCGCTGACTGCAATTCCTGCGCTTTCCTGTCCGCGGTGCTGTAGAGAATATAAAGCAAAATAAGACAAGCTTGCGGCTCGTGGAGAATTAAAAATCCCTACTACCCCGCATTTATCCTGAAGCTTGTCTGAATTATTATCTAAAAAACTATTATTATCCTTATCAAACATTGCTATAACCCATCAGGTATTCATCAATCTGTTTTGCACATTCACGGCCTTCTGTAATTGCCCAGACTACAAGCGACTGGCCACGGTGCATGTCTCCGGCTGTGAAGACTTTTTCGACATTGGTTTTATAACAAGCCTCTTGAGTTTCAACTGTATTCCTTTGGGTAAGAGTGACTCCAAAAGCTTGGGCAGTGTAATTTTCAGCTCCCAAGAATCCGGCGGCTATCAAAAGTAAGTCGCATGGCAAGTCTTTTTCGCTGCCTTCGATTTCGCAAAGAGTACGTTTCCCTTCAATCATTCGGAACTCAACCTGAACTGTCTTTACACCGCAAATTTTTCCATCCTTGCTGTAAACTTCCTTGATTGTAGTTTTGTAAATCCGCGGGTCATGTCCAAATTTATAAATTGATTCTTCGGCACCGTAATCAACTTTTAAAACTTTAGGCCACTCCGGCCAAGGATTGTCGGCAGCGCGTTTTACAGGAGGACAAGGCATCATTTCCAATTGGGTAATGCTCTTGCAACCAAGACGGATTGCACTTCCTGTGCAGTCGTTTCCAGTATCACCTCCGCCCAGGACGATGACGTGTTTATCCTTTGCAGTTATGAAAGCGGCGTCGGTGAGATTTGAATCTAAAAGGCTTTTTGTAATACTTTTAAGCCAGTCAACTGCAAACATAATTCCATCAACAGCTTTTCCATCGATTTCTGTACCTGCAGCTGATAACGGTCTTGCTTTTTTGGCGCCACAACACAAGGCTACGGCATCAAAACGTGAAAGAAGCTCTTCTGCGTCTTCTTTTGTGCGTATATCTTTTCCTGTAACAAACTCAACGCCTTCTTTTTTCATCAGCTCTACACGACGGTCAATGATTTTTTTGTCGAGCTTCATGTTTGGAATACCGTACATCAAAAGCCCGCCAATTCTGTCATCCCGTTCAAAAACTGTTACATTATGGCCACGTCGATTGAGCAAATCTGCAACGGCAAGTCCGCTTGGACCAGAACCAACAACGGCAACTCTTTTTTCACTGCGAGTTTTTGGAATCTGAGGCTGCATATAACCTGATTCAAAAGCATGTTCAATAATGTATAATTCGTTGTCATGAATCGTAACTGCATCATCTTCCCTACTGCCACAATTACAGGCCTTTTCACAGAGAGCCGGACAGACACGACCGGTAAACTCAGGAAAACTTGAAGTTTTTAAAAGTCTCCAGGCTGCCATATCAAACTGACCGTTATAAAGCGCATCATTCCATTCAGGAATATAATTATGAAGAGGACAACCTGTAACCATCCCCTTTAATCGAATTGCGCTCTGACACATTGGTACGCCGCAATCCATACAGCGGGCAGCCTGAGTTCTACGTGCATTTTCATCCAAAGGAAGATGAAACTCCTCAAAATTGCAGATTCTTTCTTTTGGAGGAATGTCTACGTTATTTGTTCTTTTATATTCCATAAATCCGGTATTTTTTCCCATAATTCTGCCCCCTGTTTTATGCCACGCTGGACGCTGTATTTGTAACAATTTTAAATGCTTCCATTACCGCTTCTTCGTGGCTGGAACCCTTTTGCTCACTTTTTGCAATTTCTTCAAGCATTTTCTTGTAGTCGTTTGGTATGATTTTCTTAAAATTACTAAGTGATTCATCGAAATTGGAAAGGATTCGTTCTGCAACCTTTGAACCTGTTTCCTTAAAATGATTGTTGATAAGGCGGAATAAAAGTTCTTTATCATGTACAGTCGTAATATCTTCCATACTAACCAATTCTTTGTTAACTTTTTTATACAAGTTGTGACTCTCATCAAGAACAAAGGCAATTCCTCCGCTCATTCCGGCAGCAAGATTTCTTCCTGTTGGTCCTAAAATCGCAACCAGACCGCCCGTCATATATTCAAGACCATGATCGCCGCAACCTTCCACAACAGCAGTCGCACCTGAATTACGTACAGCAAATCGTTCACCTGCTACACCGTTTATATAGGCTTCTCCACTGGTTGCGCCAAAAAGAGCAACGTTTCCAATAATAATATTTTCTTCTGCAGCAAGATTTGAAGTTGTAGAAGGATGAATAACCAGTTTTCCGCCACTCAAGCCTTTTCCAAAATAGTCATTTGCATCCCCTTCAAGGTTCAAGGTTAATCCTTTTGGAATAAAAGCACCGAATGACTGTCCTCCGCCACCTTCTACATTTACACAATAAGTATCATCTTCGATTTTTCCACCAAAAGCTTTTTGAATCTCACTTCCAAGAATTGTTCCAAAGGAACGGTCGGTACTCTTAACCTTAATTTTGTCAAACTTACCGCTTTTCCATTCTTTAAGAAGAACTTTTTCATCAAGAGTATTTTTAAGCCCAAAATCAAAAACATCTTCAGCTTCAAAATGAGTTTTTGCGTTTTCTGTCTGAGCTTTTGCAAGAAGTCGTGACAAATCAAGCAGTTTTGCGTGTCCACCAGCAGGATTTTTCTTTAATCCCAGCAAATCGGTTCTTCCAACAAGCTCATCTACAGTTCGTATACCGAGTTTTGCCATATATTCCCGCATTTCCTGAGCAATAAACTTCATAAAGTTTTCAACATATTCTGGTTTTCCTGTAAATCGTTTGCGAAGTTCACTATTTTGAGTTGCAACACCAAAAGGACAGGTGTCTTTCTGGCAGGCTCGCATCATTGCACAACCCATCGAAATAAGAGGTGCGGTTGCAAATCCAAACTCCTCTGCTCCAAGCAAGGCTGCAATAATTACATCACGTCCGCTCATAAGCTTTCCATCGGTTTCAATTCGCACACGGCTTCTAAGCCCATTTTGAATTAAAGTCTGATGAGTCTCTGCAAGTCCCAGCTCCCAAGGCAGGCCTGCATGATGAATTGAAGAAATTGGAGCCGCACCAGTTCCACCGTCATGACCAGAAATTAAGATTACCTGTGCACCAGCTTTTGCAACTCCAGAAGCAATTGTTCCTACCCCAGCCTCACTTACAAGCTTTACACTGATTCTGGCTTTTCGGTTTGCATTTTTCAAATCGTAAATCAGCTGGGCTAAATCTTCTATAGAATAAATATCATGATGAGGTGGTGGCGAAATCAAGGCTACCCCAGGAGTTGCATAACGTGTTCGGGCAATCCATGGATAAACTTTTTTTCCAGGAAGATGTCCGCCTTCTCCTGGTTTTGCTCCCTGTGCTATTTTAATTTGGATTTCTTTTGCACTAAGCAGATATTCTTCGGTAACCCCAAAACGACCTGAAGCAACCTGTTTAATTGCAGAATTATATTCAGTTCCAAGTCTTTCAGGATTTTCACCGCCTTCACCAGAATTGGATTTTCCATGCAGATGATTCATTGCTTTTGCCATACATTTATGGGCTTCTTCGCTGATTGAACCATAGGACATGGCACCAGTTTTGAATCTTTCTACTATTAAATCTACACTTTCTACTTCTTCAATTGGAATACCACCATCTTCTGCAAACTTAAATTCAAAAAGACTTCGCAAGGTGTGAGGACGTTTTTCATCATCAACTAAAGCAGTATATTCCTTAAAGCGGGTATAATCACCATTTTTTGTTGCCTGCTGAAGGGCAATAATTGTTTCTGGTGAATAAAGATGGTCTTCGCAGGTTGGTCCACGTCTCATTTTGTGATTTCCGACAGAATCGAGATGAGTATTTACCGTTAATCCAAGAGGATCAAATGCTCTGTTATGATGGAAGTTTACGTCTTCTTCGATTTCTTTGAGAGTAATTCCACCTACACGACTAACTGTATTTGTAAAATATTTATCGATTACTTCTTTGCTGATTCCGACAGCTTCAAAAATCTGGGCTGACTGGTAAGATTGAATACAGCTGATTCCCATTTTTGCCGCGATTTTTACAATTCCGTTTAAAAGTGCCTTATTATAGTCATCAATTGCTGTGTGATAATCCTTATCCAGAAGCTTCTGGTCAATAAGTTCGGCGATACATTCGTGTGCCAGGTATGGATTAACAGCCCGTGCACCAAAACCAAGACACATTGCAGCCTGATGAACATCACGAACTTCGGCACTTTCAAGAATGATTGAAATCTTTGTACGCTTTTTTGTACGGATTAAGTACTGTTCGACGGCACTTACGGCAAGCAAGGAAGGAATTGCAACGTGACTTTCATCTACTCCACGGTCAGAAAGAATCATAATATTGCTGCCTTCGTAATACTGTTTTTCGATATCATTAAATACGCTGTCAATTGCGGCTTCAAGGGAAGTATTTTTATAATACAAAATTGGGATTGTGCTTGCCTTGTAGCCGGGTTTATTAAGGGCTTTGATTTTTAAGATATCTACGCCGGTCAAGATTGGATTGTTGATTTCCAGGACGGTACAGTTGGAGCTGTTTGGTTCCAGAAGATTGCCGTCTGAACCCACATAAACCGTCGTGTCTGTGACAATTTTTTCGCGGAGGCTGTCGATTGGAGGATTGGTAACCTGGGCAAATAACTGCTTAAAATAGCTGTAAAGTGGCGGATGCTTGTCTGATAAAACTGCAAGTGGAGTGTCTATTCCCATAGACGCGGTTGGTTCTATGCCCATTTTTGCCATTGGAAGTATCATTTCGTTAACATCTTCATAATTCCAACCAAAAGCCCGGTACATAATATCGCGTTCTGTCTGAGTATAAACAGGAATCTTCTTGTTTGGGATTTTAAGGTCTGCAAGATGAAGAAGGTTCTTATCAAGCCATTCGCCATAAGGATATTCCTTAGCATAATTGTTTTTACATTCTTCATCAGAAATGATTTTTTTCTGAACTGTATCTACAAGCAAGATTCTTCCTGGCATAAGGCGGGATTTTTTTACAATATTTTCTTCAGGAATATCAAGTACGCCTACTTCACTTGAAAGAATGAGCATATTGTCTTTTGTAATGTAATAACGACTTGGGCGGAGTCCGTTTCTGTCGAGAGTTGCACCAAGAATATCACCATCACTGAACAAAATTGCAGCAGGGCCATCCCAACTTTCCATCATTGTTGCCCAATAATGATAAAAATCCCTCTTTTCACCGCTCATTGCTTCATCATGCTTCCATGGTTCTGGGATACACATCATAACTGCAAGAGGAAGCGGAGTTCCGTTCATCATCAAAAACTCAAGTGTATTATCAAGCATTGCTGAATCCGAACCAGTTGAATCTACAGTGGGAAGAACCTTTTTCATTTCTTCATCATTCAAATATGGAGAATCCATTGTTTCTTCGCGGGCTAACATTCTGTCAACGTTTCCGCGGATTGTATTGATTTCTCCGTTATGGGCAATCAGGCGGTTAGGATGAGCGCGCTGCCAGCTTGGCTGTGTATTTGTAGAAAATCGTGAATGGACAATTGCAAGGGATGATGTAAAATCAGGTGATTGCAAATCTTTATAAAATGAACGCAACTGATGAACAAGGAACATTCCTTTGTAAACAATCGTGCGGCTTGAAAGTGAAACAACATAGGTATTAAGCTGAGTTTTTTCAAACTGACGGCGGAGAATGTAGAGGCATCGATCAAATTCAAGGCCTTTTTTGCAGTTTTCAGGGCGTTCAATAAAGCACTGCATGATACAAGGCATACATTCGCGGGCTTTTGAACCTAAAACTTCTTCACACACAGGAACTTCGCGCCAACCTAAAAACTTGAGTTTTTCCTTTTTGCTAAGGTTTTCAATCATTCGCATTGCCTGAGCACGAATCAGTTTGTCGGCAGGAAAAAAGAACATTCCTATACCATAATCTCGCTCTTCTCCAAGGGTTATACCGATTTTTGCTGCCGCTTTTGTAAAAAACTTGTGGCAGATTTGAGAAAGGATTCCAACGCCGTCTCCAGTTTCACCACTTGCATCCTTACCTGCCCTGTGTTCAAGTTTTTCTACAATACTCAGTGCATTATCGATGATTTTACGATCTGCTTTTCCATCAATATTTACAACTGCACCAATTCCACATGAATCGTGTTCAAAAGATTGCTCATAAAGAGTTTTCATTTTTTTATGACCCCCTGTAGGTTTTAACCGCATTTTGCATTACGCACATTTCGGAGTTAAACAAAAAAAGACGCCGTAGAAAATGCTCCATTCGGGAAAGCCCAAAATAGAATAATTTCTACGACGTCTTTGTCGTTAGATTATATTACCTAATTTTTTATGTTGTTGTCAATTAAATTCTAAGAAAACGTTTCTTTTAATAGCATCAAAGATGAATTTTCTGAATCCATTCATATTCTGCGCTGATTGAATCAAGAGTACAGAGACTATCGCCATTAAATTCAGGAGCGTTTTCAAAATAAATTTTATCATTTCTGTGAAGAGGAGAAATTTCCAGAAGAAGATTGGAAAAATCTATATCAGAATTAATAAAACGTTTAAGTCCAATTTCCCAGTAGTTTTCCTTTCCCGAAAAGAAATTATCTGCAATCAGAAGCTTTTTGTCTTTACAAGGAACATAAAGTCGTGCAGATTCACCCTGATAGAAAATCTTTACAAAGCAGTCGTTAAGACTTTCCGGGGAATGATGTAAAAACTCTTCCAGCAGAGATGAAAAGTCCAGTTTGAATAACTTATTCTCATCTGCTGAAGGAATTTCCGAATACTTTATTATTTTTTCAGGAGGATTTTGGAAAGTTTTCCTAGAGTCATATTTTGTAAATACGAAAGGAATACAGTTTTTTCCAGCTAAATTCAGATTTTTTTCTCCCGTTTTTATAAAATTCTCTGAAAAGCTTTTTCCTGCTTCCTTTGAAAAAGAAAAATCAGGATAAACATAAAAAGTATTTTTTTCATTTCCTCTTCCAGAAAAGATTATACTTCCATCCGTGTCCTGAATTACAGGATTTTCAGAAATAATCAGATATTCTGTCGGAGAAGTCGGGTTAGAAGCATCCGTAATTTTCCAGGTATTCAAGGCCTGCTTTTTTGAAAGAAGCAGGAATGGCAAATCCTGCTTTTTTTCTCCCTGCTCAATTTTTTCATGCTCAAATTGAAAGAAAGGCTCGGTTGCAAGTGCCTTTTCCGCTGATTCAGAATTTATTGATTCAGAATTTATTGATTCAGAATACATTGATTCAGGAAGATAAAAAACTGTATTTTTGCCATTTAGTGTACACAAAACTGAACATTTTGAGAATAAAATCTTTATTCCATTGAATTCCATATTAAAAGGTAAAAAGAAATAATCCCCTGAAAGCAGGTTAAAAGCTGGAAGACAAACCTTTTTATCAGGCAGGAGTATACTTACTTCCTTATGTTCCGGCATATTCTTCAAACGCACATAATTATTTACAAAAACATAGCCCTTTTTGCCATCCGTTCTAAAGGCATAACGCAAATCCTTCAGGTTATCTGGCTTTAATGGATTTTCTTCTGGAATTAAAGCAGGCAGTTGGCAAAGCTCGGAACCAAAATCACGAACAAAATAAAATAAAAGCTTTAATTCTTTAAAAACAGGAGCAATTTGTCCATATTCTCTGATTGGAGCATTAAAATCATAAGATTTTACAGGCAAATCATTTGGATAACCAGTTTCTTTTGATTCCTGCAAGCTTGTCAGTTTTCCATCTGGATTTGTTCCGCCATGATACATATAAAAGCCCAGCAGATTCACACCGCTTCCAAGCTTTACAAGAGAAACCGCCCCTATATCTTTGGCTTTTGCCACTGTTCTGCGGTGCTTTGTCATTTGAAGACCACCACCAAGCTCTGCGGTAAGATAAGGAAACTTAGATGAATCAAAGGTTATTCCTTCTCCAAGCCCGTAATCGCTGCCGATATTGTGGTCATTTCTTTCATAAGTAAAAATGTAATTTCCGCTTGCCTCAATTTCTACCGTCCGCGGATCCCAGGGAGCATCGCAATACCCGCCCATAACAGGAATTAAACCGCCAGTTCTTGCTCCGCCCCAGCCCGTTGCAGTATAAAAAGGTACATTAAAACCAATTTCCTTTGCCATTTTTGTTAGACGCTGCATGTGGACTTCACCACTTTCATCATAAAGACCGCCACAATGGCCGAACTCGTTTTCAATCTGCACGCCAATAATCGGGTTTTCACTATTATTTTCTGACCAGAAGTAGCCTTCAACCTCTTTAAATATTCTCTTATACCACTTTTCGACTAGAGCAAAATATCTTTCATCATTAGTACGCGCTTCAAAATCTTTTTTCAAAAGCCAGTCTGGAAATCCACCGTTGCGGACTTCGCCATGAACCCAAGGACCAATTCTAAGCCAAAGCTTTATTCCACATTCCTTACAGGTTTTGACAAAAAGATGTAAATCTCTGTCTCCTGAAAAATCATACTGGCCTTCAATTTCTTCGTGATGAATCCAGATAACATAAGTTGAAGCAACATCTACCCCACCGGCCTTCATTTTCATAAGACTTTCATGCCAGTATTCCTTAGGATAACGAGAATAGTGTATTTCCCCCATCACCGGAAACCATCTTTTTCCGTCTTTTATGAGGCTGATATTATCAAAATCGTACATAAATTAATCCTTAAATTATTCTTTTACAGCAGCACTTCCAAAGCTGGTAATCAGGGTTTTCTGAGTAATCAGGAAGAAGATTACAAAAGGAATTGCAACAATCAGGGCTCCTGCCGAAAAAGTCGTAAACTCATTCTTCTTATCAGAAACAAAGCTGAACAAACCAAGCGCCAGAGTCTGTTTTTCTACGGAACGCAAAACCATTTTTGGGAAAATATAATCCATCCAGGGAGCAGTAAAGCTTGTAATTCCCAGGAATGTTATTATTGGTCTTGCAACCGGCAAAGTGATTGTAGTAAAAACCCTGAAATGACTTGCACCGTCAATTCTTGCGGCTTCATCAAGATTTTTGCTGATTGTGTCCATGTAATTTTTTACCATCCAGGTGTTGTAGGGAATATTTCCTGCCGTATAAACAAGAACCAAGCCCCACAAAGTATCGAGCCCGCCGATTCGATAAAGAATTACATAAATAGCTACCATTCCAACAAAGGAAGGAAAAATCTGTAGAATCAAAAGTGACATGAGCATAGATTTCTTAAAAGTAAAATGAAATCGCGAAAAAACATAAGCACCCAGAGATGAAGTTATAACCGTAAGCAAAGATGTAAAGATTGCAATTTTCAGCGTATTAAAAAACCAGATGCCATAATTTGTTTCTGTAAAAAGGCGGACGAAATGCTTGAATGTGAATCCATCCGCAAAAGGAACTATATTCAGCGATGCAATGCTGTTTCCTGGGCTGAAGGCTGCACTTACAACATAAACAAGGGGATAAATTACAAAAAATGATATAATCAGGAATATAAGATAAATTAAAGCTGTTTCAATATGAATTGTGTGTGTATTATTTTTCATACTTCACCTTCCTTATATGCTTTTGTCTGTCTGAACTGGAAAATTGCAAATGGTGCAAGAACAATGAAAATCATTACTGCAATTACAGAAGCATAATTGTATTTCATAAGTGTGATTGTGAGTTTATAAATCCAGGTGACGAGAATATCTGTACTTCCAGCAAGAGTTGTAGTACTGTCTGCCACAGTAGGAGCACCGCCAGTAAGAAAGAAGATTGCACCAAAATTATTTACATTGTGGGCAAAGGACATAATAATCAGCGGCATTGTCTGATAAAGTACCAGAGGCAAGGTGATTTTATTAAGAATCTGAAGTTTCCCTGCTCCGTCGATTGTTGCGGCTTCATACATATCCTGTGGAATTGCCGTCATAGTACCCATAGTAAGCAGCATAAAATATCCAAAGCCTGCCCAGAGATTTATGAGAACACAAACAAACTGTGCCAGATGAGGACTTCCCAGCCAGGGAATAGGATTTCTTATAAAGCCTATTGTCATCAGCGTTCGATTTATAATTCCAAAGGTTCCGTTAAGCAGATTTTTCCATACAAGCATTGTTACTACAGAAGGTACTGCATAAGGAAGAATAAAAATAAAACGGAAGATAGGGGCAATTTTTACGTTGATTTCTCTTAACTGAACTGCAACAATCAAACCGCCGAAATAACAGGTAAAGGTAGACAAAACTGCCCATACCAAAGTCCAGACTGCCACCCTAAGGAAGCCACGAGACCAGGTTTTCTGCTCTCCCATTAATTCTTTAAAGTTCTGGAAACCTACCCAGTCTACCGTATTGTTAGGAGGAATATGTCCCGGATCTGAATAATTTGTAAACGCAACACAAATAGAAAAAAGAAGAGGAACGACAACAAATATAATTACTATGATAAAACTCGGTGCAAGTCCAAAAATTGGAAATGATTTTCCGAGTGCACTATTCAAAGATTCTTTTTGAGTATTAAAGCTACCTTTACGGCAGTAATCTTGATACTCTTTTTTTGCACTTTTTACAGATAACACGTAAACAATTACAAAAATTGCAACTAAAGCAAGAATGAGGATTCCGTCAATAAGCATGAAGATGGAATTATCTCTTTGTTTTATTGGAAGCTCAGGATGAGGAGAGCCTAAAGTTATTAAATCAATAATTTTCTGTACTATTGCAGGAGAAAAAATAAGGAAAACAAGTTCACACAAAGCAAAGAAAATACCTTTTACAAAATCGTGCAGAAAAAGAAGATGAGAAAGCCCCATGAAACAGCAGGCCGTAGTTTTTATTTTTCTTTCTGCACTTCCGTCAGTGGGAAGATTTTTCATAATACCTCGCAAGAGGGACGCCTGTAATCAGGCATCCCATATATTATTTTTATCTTTTATTTTCCAAGAATTGCAGCATTGCAGGCATCAAGTTCTGCCTTTACGTCTGCACCATCCCAGATGTTTTTTGAAGCGTTGTTCATAGCTTCCCAGTACATACCCATTTCTGGAATTGATGGCATAGGGAAAGCATAATCAAGCTGCTTCATAAAACCGCCAAGGTAAGGAGATGAAACTTCTACACTGATTGAAGGAACAGTTCCTGTCAAATCAAAGCGCAATTTCTGCATTTCTGGTGTGATAAGGAAGGCTGCAAAATCATTAGCTTCTTCTGTGTGATCAGAATAGGCTGAAACAAACATTGCGCGGGTTCCAGAGAAGGAAGCGCATGGCTGATTATCACCAGGAAGTGCTGGAAGTGTTGTTACTCCAAAATCGATTCCGGCATTTTCAAATGGAACTACATTCCAAAGACCAGTAATGTGCATTGCAGCGGAACCTGCCTGGAAAGCGGCATCTGCTGTAGAAGTATCCAAATCAGCGGCAGGAACATCCAAAGCAGAGCGCAAACTCTGGAAAAAGTTCATTCCCTTTATAGAGGAAGCTGAATTGATGTTTGTATTTGTTGTGTCAGTTCCATCTGGGCCAAAAAGTCTGTTTCCGTCAGCTGTTGTAAATACGATTGTATAATATCCGCTTCCAACATCCATTACAAAACCGTATTTGCCTGGATTTGCCTTATTGAATTTTCTTGACCATTCTGCAAGTCCTTCCCAAGTGGTAGGAACCTGATCTTCTGAAATTAAGTTCTTATTATAGAAAAGTGCATAGGTTTCTGCTGAAACAGGATAGCCGTACATTGTACCGTTATAGGTTAGAGCTGTTGAACAAGCACCAAGAACCTGACTTCGAATCTTGTCTGCATTTGCTGTTGGAAGAACATGTCCACCTGTTACAAGTGAACCCAATCTGTCGTGAGGAGCAGCGAATAAATCTGGTCCAACTCCTGCAGGTCCATCCAGGGCAATCTGTGTAACTGCATCTCCAAGCTCAACATTTACATATTTGATTGTTACATTTGGATGTGTTTTTGTATAAGCTTCGCCAGCCTTTCGAATAAACTCATCAGGGCCGTTGGTTGATTCCCAAACTGTAAGAACAACTTTTCCTCCCTTTGATTTTGACTTTGATTTTTTAGGTTTTGTAAAGCCCATTGATAATACAAAACCAGCAAGTAATAATACAGCAATAATCTTTTTGTTCATTTTTATCCTCCTAATAAACAAACTTGTATTAATGTTTTTAATTTTTCATTTTCATAAGGCGAAAAAAAATCAACAGGATTTTCTTTCTATTATTTCTGACGGGAGGGTTATACAGATAGCTTTATCCCCCTGCCCTACAGAATCATTTATTATCATTTCCACAGCCTTATAGCCCATTGCCTTTTTCTGAACATTGATTGTCGTTAAAGGCGGATTTGTATACGCTGCCAGTTCTATGTTGTCGATACTGATTAGGGCTACCTGCTCGGGGATTTTTATTCCATTCTGATTTAAATAGCACATTGCACCAACGGCAACCTCATCTGAACCACACACGATGGCAGGGGGAAACTTGCCGGCATTTTTTTCTGCAATGTTTTTCATTCCGTCATAACCAGTCTGCATGTCAAAACCTTCTGCAAGATAGAAATACTTTTGTACTGCATTAAGATTGTGCTGCAGAAGTACCTGCTGAACACCAAAAACGCGTTCATCATTTTCGCCGATATAGGCTATTTCTGAAAAACCTTTTTTAATAAGATGTTCAGCGGCTTTTTTTGCGGCATCCTGACGGTCAAAAAGAACGCTTGTAAGTCCGTCCTTTTTCCATTCAACACAGACTGTCTTTTTAATGAGTTCACAAGTCTTTTTCAGGATTTTTTCATCTTCTTCATCCTTGACTGCCTGATTAACTGCAAGCAGAATTAGAGAACCAATTGATTCCGGGTGAATAAGTTCATTGAATAAAACTGGATCTTTGAGTTCTCTAAAAAACCTGATGAACTTTATGTTGTAGTTATGCTCATGCGCCGCTGTAAATATTCCTTCAAGGATTTCGGTGTAAAAAGGACGCAGAAATAAATCGGAATTAGGAAGAACTACTCCGATATTCTTGGATGCAAAGGCTACATCTCCAAGCTGAAGGGCCTGGGCCGCCTTGTTGGGTCTGTAGCCTAATTGTTGAATTACATCGAGTATACGCTTTCGGGTTTCTGGAGCCACAGAACGTTCTGAAGTTCCACTGATAACATAACTTACCATACTGCGGGTAACACCGGCTGCTTTTGCTACATCATTTTGAGTAACTTTCTTTTTTTCTTCATCTGTTTTTCGCATTGTTTACCTTCTTTATTACCCGCTATTATACACCCAAAATCAACAAAATGTTTACACGAGTTGATTTTTTTTATTTTGCAATGTATTTTACAGTTACTGTGCCAACTGCATCTGAAGGAACATTCAAATAAAGTCCGTTTGTTCCAAGAGCCGAGATAAAGTCTTCACCTGTAATTACTGCTGCATAACCTTTTGCATCATCTGACCAGGCAAGACTCTGATATGTTGCTTCAACCCAAGAAGCAGCTGCAGAAGCAGATGCCCACCATTCACTTGCACTTGTTATTGTTACAATAACTTCTAAGGTTGAAATTGAAAGCGCAGAAAAATCTGATGCTTCAAGAACCTGAACATAATCTCCTGCGGCACTAAAGGCTTTGTCTACTACAAGTGTCTGATACTCACCGCTTACATGTGTAAGTGTGTTGCTCCAAGTTTCGCCTGTATAACCATACCATTTGTTATTATCTGTATTACCAGCAGAAAGGGAAATCACATTACCATCCTTATCTTTTACTACGACAACTGTCCAGTTGATATAGAATTCGTTGGTACTTGCTACTTCAAATGTTGCAGAAGTTCCGTCTTCTGAAATAGTAGGCTTAACGGTAACTGCTGTATCTGCTGTATATGAAGAACCGTTGTCTGACCAGGCTGTTGCATAAGTAATATCAGAAATTGAACCTCCTGGAATTGCAAAGCCTTCAAAATTGATTGTAAAAGTTTTTGATTCTGTTGCGGCAGAAATTGTAATTCCTGTAAAATTTTCATCTGTATAGCAGAAATATTCAGGACTTGCTTCTATTTTTAATTCATTTCCAGCTGCATCTTTTACGGTTACTGCAAGATTATTATAATATTTCCAAGAATTTGCTTTGTCTTTTGCAAGTTTTGCACTTGCTGTTTTTTGACCAGCTGTATAAATTGCATCAACAGTCTGATTTAGCGCTGCACTTGATTCTCCATCTTCTTTACCTTCGATATAAATGGAGATACTTGCTGCTTTTTCAGCTATGGCATCATCAAGAGTGATATTCAAAGTATAGTAAGGATTATAAACATAAACAGTAACATCTATTCCATCGTCGGTATCTGTGCCGTCGTTAAAGTTTACACTTACAGTTGCATCATCCATGTCAGCGGCTGCGGTAATTTCAAAAATACCGTTTCCCTTGTGTGTGATTGTAAGACCTTCCTGTGTAAATTCTGCTGCACTTTTTCCTGCGGCTTTTACTTTAACTGTCTCGCCAACATTTATTGTAATTTCTTCACCTGCTGCAATAACTTTTGCGTCATCATCGTTGTCATCGTTCTCATCATCACCTTTAGGTTCTATAACCGGTGATTCTGGCGTGTCATCAGTAGCTTTTGGACAACCTGTAAATACAACTCCACATGCAAGAGCAAATGCGAGAAGCCCCCATTTAATTTTTTTAACGCTTTTCATTTTTTCCTCCTCTTAGAAACAACGTTTTTAATTTTCAACCAACAACGTAGGATTTCCATTTTAAGTGCAGTTTACACGTGTTGATTCACTCCTAAAATAAATGTAATCAACTTTTGTAATTTACACGTGTTGATTACATTTTAATATTATACCCGAAATTTATAGCTGTCAAACAAATTTTCTAAATTTCGGGTTATTTTTATTGATTTTATTTACTGAACTCCATAAACAGCTAAGCTTGCAAGAGGCTTTCCGCTTCCTGCAAACATAGAATTCCAGGCTCCAAGGTATTCTCCACCCCATTCAAAAACGCCGCAACCACCATTTTGTGCTGTAACTTCGATTATTGCACGAATAATGTTAGCCTGATTCTGCACGCTTGCAATTATGTTTCCTTTATCATCGGTAAGAATGCCTGGATAAACTTTTCCATCTGCCCCTACCAGATTCTTTTTATGCTGTTCTGTAAGAATACCGCTGCCTTCTTCATATTTCCAGTGAACATTTGTTTCAACTACGCAAACATCCTTTGCGAACCTGCTCTTTAAGGCGGCAATCTTTTCTCCCAATTCGGCAAGTGTTCCATGGCTTGACCATTCACTATACCAGGACAATCCAATTACATCATAATCAACACCAGCAGAGTCAAAAGCAGTTTTAAAATTTGAAAGATAATTTAAAGGATTATTTCTGCTGATATCTGTAAACTGGAGCATTATTTTTGCAGAAGGACAAGTCTCGCGGGCAGCAGAAATTCCAGATACCATATACTTAAAATAATTTGCACTGCAAAAATCACCACGAACAGCATCATCGGCATTTGTCGCATTTTCGCTGGAATCTAGAGCTTTATGCTTTAACATTCCGCTGCTGATTTCGTTCCCAATTTGAATCATATTTGGTTCGACTCCAGCTTCCTTTAATGCATTAAGAACCTCTTTTGTATAATCAGAAAGTTTTGCAGCAAGCTGATCAGAAGTTGAGCAATCCAGCCAGTCTTCGGGAATCACTTGTTTTCCAGGATCTGCCCAATAATCGCTGTAATGAAAATCCACTAAAACTTTTAATCCGGCTTTTTTTGCGCGCACCGCTTGGCCGACAAGTACTTCTTTATTGGATTTTCCCGGCACTGATGGATTTTTTGTTGAATATGGATTATTCCAAACTCTAAGTCTGACCCAGTTTATACCAAAGGATTTTAAGGTTTCATAAAGCTCACAATCATTTCCGGCAATATTTTTATAGGAAACGCCACTTTCTGTATCTGCGGAAGAATCAAAGCCCCTCATAAAATCAGAAGGAAGTTCAGTATCTACAGGATTAACAATAACCGTGTTGTCGTCAATTGTACAGGTTATCGCGCCTGCTTTTGAGTTTGACTTAAATGGATAAGAAGGAATATCTGAACAGGCTGAAAAAAGGGAAAGAATCAATCCTGTCATAATCAGTTCTGAAATTACTTTTGCTGGCTTTATTATTTTGCGATTTTTTATTTTATTCATATTTTTGGTCTTTATCATATTACTGGTCTCCACTATTTGATTGTATATTTTAGTGCGTTCTGAAAATTAAATGTTACAGAGCTATGACTTTCATTTAATGTGGCTGCTGCTGAATCTGGAATTATATCTGCCGCAAAAATACCTGCATCCCAGTGGGCAGAGAAAATTCCTGCAAGATAAACGGTAGCTCCAGCTGAAATTCCTGCAGAAGCAAGCTCTGTAAGTGGAATTGCATATTCCATAAATGTTCCTGAAGAATTTTTTGCGGCCAGAACTGACGTTGAGATTTCTCTTGCAGTGTTTTCACCCGAATCCGCTGCTTCTACCCATGCGCCAATAGAACCATCCTGCGGTTTATGATACATATAAAAATCAGCCTTCCCATGAGCCAGACTTTCGCGACCATAGCCAACAGTATCAGCAATGGCAAATTTTTCTTTTCCACTTGTATAGGCGGCATCGGATGAATGGTCTTTAGAAATCATAAAGCCAAAACCATCGCCCCAGGAAGAAGCCAAAGAACCGTAGATTGCGAGGTAGAGATAATCGTCATCATTTGCAACTGCAAATTTTGTTATATCGCAGTCTGTATTGTAGATTACGCCATCAGCACCCAGGGCAGCTGTGTCGCCTTCTTTATCTTCGGCAGCAATAACTGAATCAGAAGTCCAATTGGAATCTTCAAGTCCGTCAATCACAATCAGATGATCCATAAAGGTAAGCGAAAAATCCTTTGAATAAGAAGTTCCCGAACCTTCTGCAAGAATATTTGAAATTTTAAGCTTTATATTTGTAAGGTTAGCAGGTTTTTCTGTAAAATCAGGTGAAAGAAAAAGATTATTTCCGTCTGTAGAGACATTAAATTTGTATTCATTAGAAAGTGAATCTTTTCCTGTAATTTTATAATTCCCGTCTTTCAAGCTGATTTTTCCCTTAAGCGGAATTTTGAATTTTGAAGCTTTGCTGAAACCAACTGTTGAATAATCATAAGAAATTGAATCATACAAAGGCCTTACCTGCAGGCTGGAAAATTCAAAGGCATTTACCGGTCGGCCATCCTGCTCTCCTTCTGCACAGACAAAACCACTCATTTTTATATCCACAGTAGCAGAAAAAGTTGAGCCACCCAATAATTTTGTAACAGGACTCATGTCCAGATAAAATGATGTATAATCTGAAGAAAAATGGCCCTTTAAAGAAGTGATTGTTTTTGAAGATGCAATTCCGTCAGAATCTGTATAATTTACAATCATTTTTCCACTTGGAGCAACTGCACTCAAGGCGACCTTTTGACCAAAATTAATACAAAGTGTCTGCTCACTATAATTCTCGCTGGCACCCGAAGAAATCTGGCTCATATCTTCACCGCTCATTCCATTGTAATACCAGACCTTGTAATCATAAACAGGAGAACCTGTGGCCTTTTTCAGTTTTTCCTGCTGAGCTGAACTCAAGGTTCCCTGCAAAAACTCACAGCCGGAAAGTAAAAATATACTCAAAGCGAATAAACTCAATTTTATCATCTTAAATATTTTTTTGATTGCTCTTTCTTTCATATTCCATAACTCCCATAAAATTACTGAACAAAAGGCGTTGCCGTAACATCCGAACCGTCAATTACAAGGGTAATTTCTCCGGAATTTAAATCCAATCCGTCGATATAAAAATTCTGATAAGGATTACCCGCTGTTCCACGGTCCACACCATTTCCTTCTAAAACACCTGCAGAAAACCATGGTCTGAGCCAGCCGGAATCGCCAGTTTGAATCAGAGTAAATTCTATATTCGCTGAAGAAATTGTAACTGGAGCCGAACTGCCGTTTCCATCCTTCATAGAAATCATAGATTTGCTGTTATCCCAGTTATTAAAATTTCCCGGAATTGTATAGTCGCCACTTATACTTCCAAAATTTTTAAAAACAAAAGTTACATCCGCTGCTGTCTGATTATGCAGGCCATTTGCATCTGCACAGGCTGTAAAAACTACGGCAAAGATCAGTGCAAGTGCAAGAAGAAGACTTGTCCCCCAAACAGGTAAAATGTTTTTTCTGATTCTGTTATTCTTTTTTATATTTTCCATATTCATCCTCTTTTTTAATCCTATTGAAGATTCCAGATAAGTCCTATTCCAATCTGGCTGCTTGTATAATCAGTGTACAAATCATTTAAAAGATAGGTTCGATGTGGAGCCTTATTCATCCAGTTGTCTGCCCTGTAAAGACTGTAATTATTTTCAGAATACGGGTTCATGCCATAAGAAAAATGCAGCCACAAAGATGGATTTCCCGGAAGCGAAACCGTATTATATTTTACACCCAATGCAAAACCCGCTGGAACAAAAGTTGCATCGTTTTCTTCTTTTGACCTTATGATTGAACCAGCATGTAAGCTAAAATTATCTGTAATATCAGCCGCCAGCATAAATGAATTATAAGCAACTGCAAGATCATATTTATTGCCAGATTTCCAATCTTCAAAATCAAAGGTAATTGCATAATCAAAAGTCAGTTTTTTAAGGTTACGAGCCAAATCTTTTCCTGTGATTTCTAAACCAGCTTCCTTAAAGCTGAAAATCAATTCCCGCTCACTAGAAGTGCTTTTTGCCAATCTGTCCAGATTCAAAACTGCATAAGTTGAAGCAGATAAATCTATACCACAAAGAGGTTCAAGCATAAAATCTAAAAGCGGTTGAGTACGGATATTCATCAACCCCTCTGCAAGGTTTTCAACCTCATTGAAAGTGAGCGTTTCATCAAGACCAAAGGAAATAAAATCCTTAGGTTCGCAGATAAAGTCAATTTTTGAGGTAAGAGTATCTGCATTAATATCATCGTAAATCTGACCGTCAGACCCCCAAACTGAATTGACATTTTTACCTGCCCAGCTGCCTTTTACAGCAAGCTCCATCACATCATTCTGATAAGTCAGACGAAGAGCACCAGCAAGAACCGATGAATCAAAATCAAGGCCTGTCCCAAAAGTTGAAAGTCCATGAACTTCAAACTTAAAGGCAGTTAAAGGATTTGCAATAAAATAAAGTGAAGCTGCATTTATATTGTCTGTATTATAGTAGAAAAGTTCTTCCGCTGTAGTTTTACTTCCAAACGAAGCAACTGCACGGTAATCTTCACCAAATCTAAAATCAAGCAAATCATACATACCATAAGTTCCGCGCATCATAGAAAAAGCAGCAAGAGCATTGATTTTTACATCTCCAAATCTTTGCAGCTTTTTACCGTTTGAAATTTCAGTAAAGCCTTTTCCTACATCAAGCCAGCGGTCAAGAACATTGTAAATTCCAGTGAACTCGCTCATTCCGTTAGCCTGCAAGTTTCCATATCCAAATTTAACATTTAAATATGGTGTATTAATACCAAATCCAAGTTTATTCAAAGCACCTACCCCATTATCATTCCAGTTATAAATTGGACTGAATATCATAGAAGCCAGCCCCTGGAATCCATCTCCCCAGGTAATTAAAGGAACATTTGCCCCAAAGCTGTCTGCCTGATAAAGGATTTTATCAAACTTCCAAAGACCAATTTCTGCATCCAGATGGAAGGTCTTTGAAATATCACCCCAGAACCACCAGTTTGCATTGGACAGCAAATGCTGATTATCTATTTCATAACCAGATTTTTCTCCTGTCGCAACATCGCGGATTATTGCATTTGTTTTACTGGTTACTTCTACCCACAAGCCTTGCAAAACATTTGCCATTTTTCCGCTTCCGCCGCCTTCTGCAGGAGCTTGTTCAGAAATTGCCTCTGTCAAATCAGAAGATAAATCAACATAAAAAGTATCGTCGTCCCCTGCACCAGAAGCCGCATTTCCATCTTGATCAGCCCCATCTTTATCCTCTTTCAGGTAAAACTCTACATCATCAAAATTACCCCAGTTTCCTGCATTTGTATCAAGATAAATACCTAAAGTAACCTGATTTTTAGAAACAGGAACTTCGACCTTATACTGCTTCCAATTGAGCCAGCCGGTATTTTCAATTTTTGCCGAAAGCTGTTTTTTACTTCCATCAAAGTTTGCAGCAAAAAGGCGGATATCATTTTCTCCTCCACCACCCATGGCCCAAAGAGTAAGCACGTAAGTTCCGTTATCAATTCCTTTAAAATCCTGTGTAAGAGCAGACTTAAAACCCTGACCAAGCCAGTATTTATAAGTCCATTTTCCTGTATGGGAATTGCTCTTGTTATTTTCTACAAAACAGGCTGTATCTGAACCGTTGAGTTTCCATTTTCCAAGCTTACCGCTTTCCCAGGAATTGTCTTCCACAAGATTTACCCGCGAACTGATTTCAACCTCAGCATTTACCTTATAATCTGAACCAGAAAGGGAACCAATCAGATTCATAAATCGAGGTGTTTTTTCAGAAGCCCAATCGTGTTTTTCCCAGGAAACAATTACATTATTTTCCTTATCATTTGTATAAACAACTTTAACCATTTTAGGAAGAATTGGATCCACTCCTGGCATAGTTGTGATTTTTAAAGGATCTGCCATATCATAAGGAATAAAACCGTTGCCATTTTTGGCTGAACCGCCCCATTTATTTGTAACAGCCCCACGGTTATTTCCATAAACAAGATTCCAAACGGCCAGCGAAGGAAGAGCCTTGCCATCAAAATCAAACATACATTGATTTTCCCAGGTATCGCCTTCTGTCTTAGAAAGCCCAGCTCCTTCTACAGGAATCCAGGCAGGTTCCCAGTAAAAAACACCGATTCCACCCTTCACTGCCGCTACAGTTGCAATTACATCACGAACAGCAGTTGCCTGCCCCTGAACAGAAGGAATGTAACCATCATTATCACCTGAATAAACCATAAATACATTGCCCTGCTCATCGCCATCTTCTTTTGTAAAAGCATAAGCTGTTTCCATAACCGCCATTTCTTTGCCATAGCGTTTTGCAAGATCTGACATATTTCGCTTTAAATCTGTACAAGAACCATGCCAGTAGGTATAAAAAGACAAGCCGATTATATCAAAATCAACTTTTGCCTGAGTAACTGGATCAAAAACCGCACGATACAAATCATTATTTCCGCCATCAGCCAGATGAACAATTATTTTAATCTTTTCACCACTTCCCTGAGCAGCTCTTACACCAGCCGAAGCAGATTTTAATAAAGTTGTAAAACCTTTAAAACCGCCAACCTTTTCTCCTGGATTTCCCCAGATTTTTCCAAGAGGCCACATAAAACCATTGTTCAATTCATTACCAATTTGAACAGCATCTGGACGGGCTCCAGCTTTTATAAAAGCTTCAAGTGATTCCTGAGTAAACTTTTCTACCGCCGCATTAAGTTGTTTTTCATTAAGATTCTTCCATTCTCCCGGCATTGGCTGTTTTCCCGGATCTGCCCAGGTATCTGAATAATGAAAGTCCACAAGAAGCTTGAGACCTGCATTCTTTGCACGAAGCGCAAGTTTTGTATCTACATCAATGTTATTGCTTCCACCACCATCTTTCGGATTATTCCACACACGAAGCCTAACCCAGTTGACGCCATTATCAGCAAGAATTTTAAATAAATCTTCTTCCTGCCCCTGTGCGTTATAATACTTTCCGCCGTTTGCTTCAATTTCATACAGAGAACTTATGTCTACACCCCGCATAAAATCTTCAGAAAGCCCTTCGACTGCTTCAACCAGAATATTCTGGCTGACACCTTCTGCCGCCGAGTGAGCACTTGCAAATAAAGAAGCATTCGTCATAATGAAGCAGAAAATACAAACTCCCAAAAATAATAAACTTTTTCTTTTCATCGGATTCCCCTTAATGATTATTAAAAAAATCTTGGTATCGTGTAATCAACACGTGTCACTTTATATATTATAAGGATAAACCCGAAATATCTATCTGTCAAATTTATTTTTGGATTTTTATGATAAAATTGGAATTAGAATTAGAATGAACCTGCTACGGCAACTGCGCAGGCTACGGTACATACGCTGAATAGCAAATGCGTTAAAAAAAACAGTCCCACAGGACTGTTTTTTAGCATTTACCTACTTTTCGTTCGACCGATTTATCGGTCGCCGTAGGCTGCACTGTAGCGTGCAACCCACTTCGTAAGGAATACGATAACTAGAAACTTCCAGCTACAGCTACAGCGCACGCTACGGTGCAGCCTACCATAGGGTTGTTACCCATTCCCATAAAGCCCATCATTTCTACGTGTGCTGGAACTGATGA
>CADCLG010000009.1 GCA_902802305.1 uncultured Spirochaetaceae bacterium | reverse complement strand
TCGTATAACCCAGCTTTTTATTTTCGCTGAATTGACCGTGAACCTGAACCGGTTCACGTTTAGGTATGTTTTATTCTCTGATTAAAAACATATAAAAAAATTATATAGTTGATTGTTTCCTTCCCTGATTTGTCAAAGACCGCGTCGCTCTCTTGCGACGGTGAGGAGTAATATATACCCTTCTTCTCTTTTTGTCAATAGTTAAAATCATAAAAATTGAAATTTTTCTTAATTTTTTGAAAAAAAAAGCACCGAAAGTCTATTGTCAGCGTAAGCGCGGTACTAACAACACAAAATCGGTGCTTTTGCACGATAAACATGGTTAAAATAAAAAAAGACGCCACGACCCCTAAGAATCATGACGTCTTTGCCATAGTTTCTTCTATTATATTTAATCTCAGGATTATGTCAACTCGTTAATGATTAACAAATCCATAATTAATATGATATAATTTTTCCTGCATGAAAAATTCAAAATCTGTCTGCAAAATAACATTATTATTTTTCTTTGTATCATGTCTTGGATTTATTTCCTGCGAAACAACAAATTCTGTAGTAAGTAGTTCAGAAAATACGGAAAACACAATTCAAGAAGAATTAGAAGCACTTAATGAACCAGAAATTCAAATTGAATCAACAATTCAAGCTGATCAAACAGTTCAAAATGAACCAGAGACAGAGGAAAAAAGAACTTTTGAATTTAAAGATCAGGAAGTTTTCTATAATATTAAATATACTTATGATTATGAGGTAGTTGGTCGGGATCTTGATTATAAAATAATTGTCAATGATGAAGACAAAGAAATAGTCATACAGTATGAAGAAACTGACAGCGAAGAAGACTGGAAAAATAATTACTTATTTCTTCTCTGGCCGCTGAATCTTGACGGACATATTGTCTGGACTACTCATGGTTATGCAAGAATTTATAAATCATCGCAAAATAAACCTATAAATGATTTCTATCAACAAGTTAAAGAACATCCAGATTATAAAATAATAATAAGAGGATGGAGTCTTGGAAGTGCAATGGCCAAGATTACAGCCAGACATTTTGTAATAAGAACAGGCGGTGAAGTCTTAATTGATGAATTGACGACTTTTGGTGATGTCAAATGCTGGTTGAATCCATTTTTCAGCATAAAAAAGTACTGCAAAAGAATCAGAGAATATGTAACCGAAAATGACCTGGTTACCTGGTGCGTTCCTTTTTATCGCAGAGACGTAACCTGTAAAGTCGGTGAAAAATTCAATTTTTTAAAAGTAAAAAATAGCGAGAACTATCACACCCACTACGAAGATTATGATTATTCAGACTGGGAATAAAGTCCAATAATCCTTTATCGTCAAATTAATTGTCCTTGCTGAAGCTTGTAATATTCACCTTTTCTTGCCATCAATTCATCATGAGTCCCCTGCTCTACTATTCCATGTTCATTAACAACGGCAATTTTGTTTGCATTTTTAATAGTAGAAAGTCGATGGGCAATAACAAGAGTTGTTCTTCCTTTTGAAAGTTCATCAAAGGAATGCTGGATTTTGATTTCGGTTGAAGTATCAAGGGCAGAAGTTGCTTCATCCAGAATGAGGATTGGTGGATTTTTAAGAAAGCAACGGGCGATTGAGACTCGCTGCTTCTGACCGCCGCTGAGTTTAATACCACGTTCACCAACAATTGAATCATAACCATTTGGCATAAGCATAATGTCATCATGGATTTCGGCACGACGAGCGGCAAGTTCAATTTCTGCATCCGTGGCATTCGGTTTTCCATAAGCAATATTTTCGCGGATTGTCCCGGCAAACAAAAATACATCCTGCTGAACAATTCCAATCTGATTACGAAGAGAACGCTTTTTGATGTGCCTTATATCAATTCCGTCAAGGCTGATTGAGCCAGCGGAAATTTCGTAAAAGCGAGGAATAAGATTGCAGATTGTAGTTTTTCCACCACCACTTGCACCGACCAATGCAAATTTTTCACCAGAATGAATTTCCAGATTTATATTTGTCAAAACAGGGAAATCTGGCGTATAAGAAAAATCTACAGCCTTAAAACTGATGTTACCACGCGCAGAAAGAATTTCAACTGCATCGGAATCATCTTCGGGTTCAACAGGAGTACGCATAATTTCAAGAAAGCGATTAAAACCTGCCATTCCCGTAGCAAATTGTTCTACAAGATTATTCAGTTTTTTGATTGGAGAAACAAAGCTTGCAACAAATAAGTTAGCCGCAACTAAATCTGGGAGAGTCATTTTTCCTTTCATGATAAAATAACCACCAACAGCAAGCACAAGAAGAGAAAGCAGATTGTTACAAAATTCGATATTTGAAAAAAAACTTGCCATGTATCGGAAACGATTTTGTTTAGCAGCACTATATTGCTTGTTCTGATAATCAAAACGTTGGCGTTCATAATCTTCATTTACAAAACCCTTTGTAACCCGGATTCCCGAAATACTTGATTCAAGGCTCGCATTTACTTCAGCAGTAGTTTCCTTTACCCTTGTAGATGCGCTCGAAAGTTTTTTGCGGGAAGTAATAACAATAAAAATGATTACAGGCAGTGTAATAAAAACGATAATTGCAAGCTCCCAGCGGATTGTAAGCAGCATTACAAATGCACCAAGAAGATTCAGCATTGCGATGGAAAAATCTTCAGGCCCATGATGTGCCAGCTCTGTGATTTCAAAAAGGTCTGTAGTTGCCCGCGACATAATTTTTCCAGTACGATGGGTATCATAAAAACTGAAGGGCAATTTTTCAAGGTGATCAAAAACATCGCGTCTCATATCCTGCTCAACACGATTTCCAAAAACATGACCCCAGTATGCGACAAACCAGTTGCAGCCTTTATGAATACAAAAGCCCACAAACAAAATTACAACAAGAATCAAAAATGTTTTAAGCTGATAATTTGGAATGAGTGTATTCAAGGCATAACGCGAAAACATGGGGAAAGCAACATCAATTGCAGCCATAAAAAAAGCACACATCATATCGATGATAAAAAGTCCGATATGCGGCTTGTAATAGGAGAAAAATATTTTAAGCGGTCGCTTTGAAAAATCCATAAAATCAGTTTAACAGAAAAATATGGCTGCTCCAAGTAGATGAATAACGCGAAAGGAACAATCTGTAATGAAAAATCCGACTCTATAACAAGTAATACTGTAAAGATACTAAGTAATATTTTTCAAGTGCACGTTTTGTTTCGTTACTTGCATTAATTGAGATGAAATCCAATATCTCTTTTGCAATTCCATAAGGTGGTATTCCTTCGTTAACCGCCAAAGTTGAGCTTTCTTCTTGTTTGATTACAATCAGCTCGTCTAATGTAACTTTATATAATTTTGCAAGAGTGATGTTATTATTTTCACGCAAGTTCTTGAGATTCTGTGATGTTGCTGGAACATCAATTATGGGAATTGAAAATCTAGAGTTATTATCAATCTGCATACATATAAAAAATAATAATTTCTTTACAGTAAGGCAATAAAACAATTTTTCTGTCTTTTTAAATTAAGTTTCTAACTTAATGTCTGTTGATTATGTGCAGAATATAATTATGGTATGAATAATGAAATTACATCGGTTTTAGTAGAGAGTAAGATTTTTCTTATTCGTGGTAAGCAGGTTATGATTGATCGTGACTTGGCGGAATTATATGGGGTTGAAACGAAGCGCATTACTGAAGCAGTGAAAAGAAATATTGAACGTTTTCCAGAGGAATTTCGATTTCAACTTACAAATAAAGAAATGGATGAACTGGTCGCAAATTGCGACCGGTTAAAGATACTAAAGCATTCTACAGTTACATCTTACGTCTTCACCGAGCAGGGGGTTGCAATGCTTTCTGCTGTGCTTCATAGTCCTACAGCAATCCAAGTTAGTATCAGGATTATGAATGCTTTCGTACAGCTTCGTCATTACGTCAATTCACAGATTGTAAAGACAGATGATAAGACAGAACTTGCAGAAATCTGGCGGCTTCTTTTGCTTCATATTGACCATTGTGATAAAAAGTTTTCTGAACAAGATAAAAAAATCAATCAGATTATACAGGTTTTGAACAATTTGATTGAAGAACCTAAAACAGAACGAAAAATTGGATTTATGAATGGAGATAATTAACTAGTTACAAATTACAATTGATTAAAAAGTGAATCTAAAAAAAACTTCTCTATCCATTTTCCTACAACGAAGAATCATAATTATACAAGAAACATTTTTATACTTTCATTCCGCGAAATGGAGCAGATTTTTGAAAAAGCTGCTGGACTTGTTATTGGTTCACCAGTTTATTATAATTCGGCAATCAGTAGAATTGTAATCAGTAATCTGGAAATTCTTTTCGTAACTTACGGGATTCCAAAGGAAGAAACACCCGGTATGGTTGCTCTACCCTTTTACCTCGTTGACAAGTTTTTCTCCAGCAGAAAATGCCCTGATATTTTCAAGCGTTGTATCGGCAAGATTTTTAAGGGCATTCGTTGTAAGAAAAGCCTGATGTCCTGTGATAATAACGTTTGGGAAAGTAAGCAGACGAGCAAGAACATCATCGGTCATAATATCGGTAGACCAGTCGCTGAAAAAGTATTTGCTTTCTTCTTCGTAAACGTCCATACCAATTCCGCCGATATGACCATGCTTTAGTGCATGAACTAACGCCTTTGAATCAATCAGTGCTCCTCGGCCAGTATTGATTATTACAGCATCGTGTTTCATCATTTTCATTGTATCATGATTTACAATATGCTTGGTTTCTTCTGTAAGCGGACAGTGCAGACTTAGAACATCACTCTGCTGAAAAATCTCCTCTTTGCTCACATATTGCACATCAGCTTCTACAGCCCATTTTTCATTCGGAAATGGATCGAAAGCAATAATCTTCATTCCAAAACCTTTTAAGATATTTGCCATAATCTGACCGATTTTTCCAGTACCAATAATTCCGGCAGTTAGTCCATGAAGATCACGTCCGGTAAGTCCTTCTATATTAAAGTTCGCAGTTTTTGTTCGCAGATAGGCCTGAGGAATATGACGGGTAAGCGACATTAAAAGGGCAACACCATGTTCGGCAACTGCATAGGGAGAATAAGCCGGAACGCGCACAACTTTAATTCCAGCATTAGAAGCAGCCTTTAAATCAACATTATTAAAACCTGCACAGCGGAGGGCAATCAACTTTACGCCACATTCTTTGAGAATTGAAATTACTTCTGCATTGACAACATCATTTACAAAAACACAAACTACCTCGTACCCTTTTGCAGTGAGCGCCGTGTTCTCGTTCAATTTATAGTCGCGGAAATCTATCTCGTAATTAAACACGCCTTCTGTATTCGCCTTAGTAAACGAAGCCTTGTCGTAAGAACGTGTATCGAAAAATGCAATTTTCATAATAAATCTCCTTATATATTTTTCTAAATTATTTGTATTATATTGAAGTCTCTGTAATCCATTGTAAGTCTATTGTGCACTATCAGCAAGTGCCTTGTGATAATTTTGTTGTCTTGTAACAATCTGTCTTGCGGTAATTTGTAGCAATTTGTTTCGACAATGCGATTATTGATGATTTGGCTGATTATTTTTATACTAATAGTATTAAACAAATATCATTTAAAAGAGGAAAAAATGTCTGAAAAACCATCACCACCATGGGCAAATGAGATTCCAGAAGGAAGCTTTATTTCTTACGCACCAACTTATAAAGTAGGCGAATATTTTGACCGCTTTCATAAAGATTCTGATTTAGAAGTTTCAGGTCTCAGCTACTATTTTTACGACCCAACTGAGCATGGTTACGCAAAAGGCAAGCCCTACCCTCTTCTGATTGTTATGCATGGAACTTCAAATGCACTCGAAGGAGATGTATGTATAAATTATGCTGGTGCAGAATTTTATTCAAAAGATGATTATCAAAAGGCTCTTGGCGGCGCTTATATTTTAGTTCCGCTTGCACCTGAATATCGTGATTCAGATGGAATGTGTCGCGGAAATTGGAATGAAATTGAAACTAAAAAAGTTCATGACGTCGTATGCGCCTTTATCAAAAAACACGCTGAGAAAAATGGCGGTATCAACAAAAAAGCAATTCTTGGAAATTCCAGCGGTGGTGCTATGTGTCTGCGTGTTAGTTACGACTTCCCTGATTTCTTTAATATTATTATTCCAATGGGGGCACCGGAAATTCCTGGACCTGAGCTTTTTGATTTGTATGATGAAAATGATGTTCACCTATTTTTCGCAATTGGAAAGCGTGATGAAGTAAATGACTTCAACAAAAACGTTGCCCCACTTATTCCCCGCATGAAGAAAATGAAACACTCTTTTATTTTCACTCCAGACTGGGTTTACAACGGCGATCACGGAATTGCTTCAATCAATTTTGGCTATGAAATGGGCCAGCACTGTATCATAAACGAAATGCACTGCAACCTCATGTTTGATGATGGAACTCCTATGGAAGAAAGTTTGCCCAATGGAGTTCTTGGATGGCTGGCAGAGGCGATTAAAGCATAAGGCTGATGAGGCGCGACTTTTAAATAATGACTTGATTATAAGAGGAGGTAAATCATGAAAGTATTACGTAGATTTTTTATCATAACATTCTGTTTATTGTTCTCATCTGCTCTTTATGCTGATGAGCATACTCTTTCCAATGTGCCAAAAGATTTTCTTGGAACCTATATGCCGGTTCAGATGGAAATGCTTGTAAAAGAGTATATGTCTTATGAAAAGGCCCTGAATACTATTGCAGAATCTCATTATGATATTCTGTCACTTGAGGATAATATCTGTTATTCTCAGGTTCGTTTTTCTGATGGATATGCCGTGCTTGCAAAAGATTTTGAAAAGTGGTCTTTTGTAAAACGTGGAGATGAAAGATATATTCTTGATGAAAATGGATTGTCGTATCATCGAATCTCAACAAAAAAAGCTGATTGGGATGCTTATGCCGAAAAAGTTCTGAATATTATTTTTGCTGATGCAATTCATAATAAGAATATTTTAGTTGAAGGTGGAAACGTTACAATTTATGGCAAGCAATATCATTTTGATTTGTGGCCAAGTTATGTTGATGATTATGGAGCCTTGGTTTTGTCCAGATGTGTTTTGAAGATTGAAGGTGTTTCTGCAAATATTTACAAGACAGAAAGAGTTGGTCACTGGGAGTCAAAAAGAACTGATGAAATCATTCAGACAATTCCATTATTTTATTGGAATGATGAAGATTATGCTCATTTGAGAGTTTATAAATATCATGATTCAAAAGAATCTTTAAGGTTATTGCGAAATCTTGTCTATGCAAAACATGGATATAAATTTCAATCAGATGATTTAAAGAAAATCTTTTCTGATTTTGACTGGTATAAACCTAGTGACACTTTTTCTGAATCCTCTTTTACAAACTTGGAAAAAAGTGTAATAAGCGACATTCAAAGATATGAAGCTAACTAAGATTTAACCACACACCCCCATGAGCTGCAAAAAGCAGCCCATGGGGGGAACCTCCAGAAAATCCTAAAAATTATTCTGATTGTGGATTTTTAGTTATCTTACGCTATAAAGCAAATCTCCGTAGCTTGGGAATGGCCATAATGCTTTTGGAGTGATTACTTCGAGAGCATCGGCAGAGGCACGAAGTTCGCCCATTGCGGCAAATACTTTTTCACGGTAGAACATTGCAACTTTATCAGAAGCGGCACCATTTGAAGTAAGGTCTTTTGCTTGAGAAACAGCCTTATCAAGCTCACTGGATTTTTTATAGATATCTGCGGTAAGGGAAGAAACTTTACCAAGCATTTCGCTTTCGTAAGAGGTATCACACTCACCACAAGCAGCTTTTTTCAGACCGATTGTAGAAGCGAGGCTTGTAGCATATTTACTTGCACATGGAAGAATATCTTTTCTTGCCATTTCAAGCATTGTTTCGGCTTCGATGTTGATAATTTTTGAATAGTTTTCGTTGTGAATCTCAAAGCGACTTTCAAGCTCTACCTTGCTGTATACTCCAAACTTTTCAAAAACTTTTACGTTCTTTTCGTCAAGAATGTGAGGCAAGGCTTCTGGTGTAGATTTGAGATTGTAGAGTCCGCGTTTTTCTGCTTCTTTAACCCAGGAATCATCATAACCATTTCCGTTGAAAATAATTCGTTTGTGTTCTTTTATTGTCTTCAAAATCAATTCATGAAGATCGTTTTTGAAGTTGCTAGACTTTTCGAGAACATCGGCAAACTGACTTAATTCTTCAGCAACAACTGTGTTTAAGAAAACGTTGGCACATGCGATAGATTCATTACTTCCAAGCATACGGAACTCAAACTTATTGCCGGTAAATGCAAATGGTGAAGTTCTGTTTCGGTCAGTTGTATCTTTGCTGAACTCAGGAAGAACTGTAACGCCAATCTGCATTTTCTCTTTTTCGTGCTTTCCGTATGGTACGCCTTTTTCAAGGCTGTCCAGAATTCCACTCAATTCATCTCCAAGGAAGATTGAAATAATTGCTGGAGGCGCCTCGTTAGCTCCAAGACGATGGTCATTTCCAGCTGATGCAACAGAAATACGGAGCAAATCCTGATACTCATCAACAGCTTTAATAACTGCACAGAGGAAGAGGAGGAACTGTGCATTGCTTTCTGGTGTTGCCCCTGGATCGAGAAGGTTTTTGCCAGTATTTGTTGATATAGACCAGTTGTTATGTTTACCGCTTCCGTTTACTCCTGCAAATGGTTTTTCATGAAGAAGACAAACCATTCCGTGTTTAGAAGCAATTTTGCGCATCATTTCCATTGTAAGCTGATTGTGATCACAGGCAATATTTGTCGTGCTGAAAATTGGAGCCAATTCGTGCTGAGCTGGAGCAACTTCATTATGTTCAGTTTTTGCCAGGATTCCAAGCTTCCAGAGTTCGCGGTTTAAATCCTTCATAAACTCCTGAACACGTGGCTTAATCATACCAAAGTAATGATCTTCCAATTCCTGACCTTTTGGAGCTTTTGCACCATAAAGTGTACGTCCTGTGTAAATTAAGTCTTCACGCTTATCGTAAACTGATTTATCTACTAAGAAATATTCCTGTTCAGGTCCAACTGTTGTTTTAACAGATGTAACTGCCTCGTTGCCTTCAAATAATTTGAGTACGCGAACTGCCTGCTTGCTGATAGCCTGCATTGAACGAAGAAGCGGTGTCTTTTTATCCAAGGCTTCACCAGTGTAAGAACAGAAAGCTGTTGGAATACAAAGAGTACCATCTTTAATAAATGCATACGATGTCGGATCCCAGGCTGTATAACCACGGGCTTCAAAGGTTGCGCGGATTCCTCCACTTGGAAAACTTGAAGCATCTGGTTCACCCTGAACAAGCTCTTTTCCGCTGAACTCCATAATAACTCTGCCACCATCAACTGGTTCAATAAAGCTGTCGTGTTTTTCTGCAGTAATACCTGTTAAAGGCTGGAACCAGTGGGTATAATGAGTTGCTCCCTTCTCTACCGCCCAGTCTTTCATTGCATTAGCAACAACTGTAGCAACCGATGCATCCAGTTTTTCTCCACCCTGAATTGTTTTCATCAGCTGTTTATAAGTTTCTTTAGGCAAACGTGCCTTCATGACCGTTTCATTAAAAACGTTTTCACCAAAAATCTCACTAACCTGTTCCATAATTGTCTCCTTACAAAAAAACAGGCGCCGCACTTTTCAAACCGTTGTACACCAGTTGGAAAAAAAATGCAGCGCCTTTGCCGTCTCTTTCACGAGCTCACAAGCCCATAAACAAAAAAAGGTCGCAGAACTATCCATTCCGCGACCTCTTTGCCGTTGTTATTTCCGTTATATCGCAAAGAAAAAACCTTGTCAAGATTATTCAAAA
Source organism: uncultured Spirochaetaceae bacterium (assembly GCA_902802305.1). Classification (GTDB taxonomy): domain Bacteria; phylum Spirochaetota; class Spirochaetia; order Treponematales; family Treponemataceae; genus Treponema_D. The sequence continues at coordinate 70,798 of CADCLG010000009.1, read as the reverse complement.
AGTATTGTAAATTTTCTTTCCCCCCACAAAACTGTGAACGAGCCTAGTAGCGATTGAATTTATAATAGAAATGCAACGGGCTCGTATTGACACCATAAATCTAAACTTATACAATAAAAATGAACAAAGGCGTTCATTCATTTTGATGGCATAATTGTCGTCACACTGGATGAGCGCCTTTTTTTATTTGGAGAAAAAAAATGGCAAAGTTTATTTTTGTAACAGGCGGAGTAGTCAGCGGACTCGGAAAAGGAATTACAGCGGCAAGTTTGGGCAGACTTTTAAAATGCCGTGGATTAAAAGTTTCTTCACAAAAGCTCGACCCATATATGAACGTAGACCCGGGAACGATGAGCCCCTATCAGCACGGTGAAGTTTTTGTAACAGACGACGGAACCGAAACCGATTTGGACCTTGGACATTACGAACGTTTTATCGATGAAAATCTTAGCCGCTATTCTAACCTTACCAGCGGACGCGTTTATTGGAATGTTCTTACCAAGGAAAGAAACGGCGAATATCTTGGCGAAACAGTTCAGATTATTCCTCACGTAACAAACGAAATCAAAGATTATATTTTAAAAAATGCTGAACACGCAGAAGCTGATATAAGTATTATTGAAATTGGCGGTACAACTGGTGATATTGAAAGTCAACCTTTCCTTGAAGCAATCCGTCAGCTGGCTCTGGAAGTCGGAAGAAGAAACTGTCTTTTTATCCATGTGTGTCTTGTTCCATATATCGGCGGTTCTGATGAGTTCAAATCAAAACCTACTCAACATTCTGTCCGCGAATTGCAGGGGCTGGGAATCCATCCAGATATTATTGTAACACGAAGCAGCAATAAAATTCCTGATGATGTACGTCACAAGATTTCTCTTTTCTGTAATGTAAGTCCTGATTGCGTAATTTCAAACACTACTCTTCCAAATCTTTATGAAGTTCCTTTAATGCTTCACGAACAGAAAATGGATGAAGTTGTTTGTCGTGAACTTGGTATTCAGAATACTAATTGTGATTTAAGTGACTGGCAAAATCTTGTTGAAAAAATCTATCAGAGAGAAGGTGAAGTTCAGATTGCGCTTGTGGGAAAATATGTAAAGTTACATGATTCATATATTTCAATTGTAGAATCCCTTAATCACGCAAGCTTCCTGACAGGAAAAAATATAAAAATTGAGTGGGTTGACAGCGACACCGTAACTGATCAGACAGCCGATGAAATTTTCAAGGATTGTGCAGGTATAATTCTGCCGGGCGGATTTGGAATACGCGGAACTGAAGGCATGATTCGAAGCTGTCAGTGGGCCCGTGAAAATCACAAGCCATATTTTGGAATCTGTCTTGGTATGCAGATTTTAGTGATTGAATATGCAAGAAATGTCCTTGGATTAAAAGATGCAAACAGCCGCGAATTCAAAGAAGACGGTTTGAACTGCGTAATTGATTTGATGGAAGGACAGAAAAATGTTAAAAAAGGTGGCACCATGAGATTAGGTTCTTACCCTTGCAAAGTTACTCCAGATACAATTCTTGAAAAAGCCTATTCCCAGGCAGCAGGGGGAGCAACTGCATCTTTGATTCAAGAACGTCACCGCCACCGCTATGAATTCAACAATAATTACCGCGAACAAATGCAAAAAGCAGGACTTATAATCAGCGGAACTTCGCCAGACGAAACATTGGTAGAAGCCGTAGAACTTCCTTTAAAAGAAAATGATTTCTTTGTAGGCGTTCAGTTCCATCCTGAATTTAAGAGCCGACCGAACCGCGCACATCCACTTTTTGTTGACTTTGTAAGCAAATGTTGCAAAAATAGTTAAATATAGAGGTAAAACATGTACACAGAACAGGATATTTTAGATTTTATTCAGGATGAAGACGTAAAATTTATCCGTCTTGCCTTTTTTGATTTAGCCGGTAAACAAAAAAATATTTCTATCATGCCGAATCAATTGCAGCGTGCCTTCCGCGATGGAATAAGCTTTGATGCTTCAGGAATTGAGGGCTTTGAATCACCTGATAAATCAGACTTGTTCCTTCATCCGGATCCAGACACCATCACAATTATTCCATGGCGACCAAGTACAGGAAAAGTTGTCCGCATGTTCTGTGACATAAAATATCCTGATGGCCGTCCTTACGAAAAAGACAGCCGCTATCTGTTAAAAACTGCCGTAAAATATGCCAAAGACGCCGGTTACGATTTTATGATTGGAACCGAAATGGAATTCTATCTTTTTACCCTGGATGAAAACGGCAACCCGACAAAAACGACTTTTGATAATGCAAGTTACATGGACATCGCTCCAGAAGATAAAGGCGAAAACATCCGCCGAGATATTTGTTTTACCCTTGAACAGATGGGAATTACGCCGGAAGCCAGCCATCACGAAGAAGGTCCAGGCCAGAATGAAATTGATTTCCATTATGCAGATGCACTTACAACTGCCGATAACACTTCCACTTTTAAATGGATTGTCCGCACAAAAGCAACAGCAAACGGTTTGCATGCAGATTTCTCTCCAAAACCAATTGACGGTAAACCTGGCAATGGAATGCATATAAATATTTCAATTCGTAATTCCAAGGGCGAAGATGACGCAGAAACACTGAAATATGCGCTTGCCGGTATTCTTGAACATATTGAAGAAATGACTTACTTTCTCAATCCTCTCGAAGAATCCTACCGCAGACTGGGTTCATCAAAAGCACCAAAATATATTTCCTGGGGAAAAGGCAATCGCTCTCAGTTAATCCGTATTCCGGAATCAAAAGAAGAACCACGTCTTGAATTGCGTTCTCCTGATGCAGCTGCCAATCCATACCTGGCCTATGCCCTTGTAATTTATGCAGCCATGGATGGAATTAAAAACAAACTCACTCCGCCACCAGCAAATGAAGAAGATTTGTTCAGTGCCGCTGAGACAGTTACAGTCGGACTTAAAAAGCTTCCACGTTCCCTGGAAGATGCCCGTCACAAGGCAGATTGTGATTTTATAAAAAAGATTTTCGGATAAATCTGATTACAAGAAAAGACAACAGGTAAATAAAACAGGACAAAAATGGAAGCAGACATAACAAAAGTGCTTTTGGTCACTAAAGACAGCAAACTTTCCTCGCAAATAAAATCAGTGATGATTGCTCCCCTTTTTGCTCTCACAGAAATATCTGATTTGAATGAAGCCCGCCGTCAGCTTATGGAAGAATCCTTTAAAATAATTCTTGTAGATTTTGCTGACGGTTCCGGCTTAGATTTCGCAACTGATATCAGTGAATCAAACTCAACGATTCTGCTCTTAATTCCAAATGAACACTTTGACCATATTTCCTATAAAGTTGAACCTTACGGAATACTGCCGATTACAAAACCTTTTGACCAGTTCTATTTTTACAACATGATTAAAATCGCTCTGGCAGTTCAGGCAAAAATTGACAGACTTTTATTCCAGAACATTAAACTTAAAAACAAAATGGAAGAAATACGCCTTGTCAATCGCGCAAAGATGGTTTTAATGTCTCACAAAAACATGACCGAAGAAGAAGCCCACCGCTACATAGAACAGACCGCCATGAACCGCTGCATGAAAAAAATAGATTTGGCTCAGGAAATTATAAAAGGGCAATAATAAGATTACATCTAAAATCTACCCCATAAGGTAAATACGTTACTCTATTTTAGAAATTTTTTTTGAAATCCTCTCAAAAGTTGAATCCAATTCATTTTTTACAATGGAATTAATTTTGTTTTGTAAAGAATCATCGCTATCAGCAGTTCCAGGCATATAAAAAAGTGCGGCTGGCATAACATTAAAGATACAGACCATTTTTTCAAGCAACTTATAAGTTACAAATTTTCCTCCAGTTTCAATCACGCTCATGTGATTTGGAGAAACATCAAGTTTTTCTGCAAGTTGTTCTTGTGATAATCCCATCTTTTTTCTGTAATATTTTACATTCTCGCCGAACAGTTTTCTTATGTCTAAATTTTCCATATTTACAGTATGTTTTAGACTTTCTAATTAAAACATAATCAAAAAGAAATAATATTTTAATTTTTAATTCTTTTAGAATTGACAAATCATTCTTTTGGATATAATAATTAATAAAAATCAATCATTTAGTTAGTATGTCCATACAAGCGGTCACTAACAAGGAGAAAACATAATGAAAAAAATTATTTGCACATTCTTAGGAATCTTGCTGATTGGAACTGCATTCTGTCAGGAAAATGCAGAAAAAAATGTGAACACAGAAAATATAAAACCAAGAGTTGACTTTTTACTTGATTCAGGTTTAATGAAAAATCAGAACACAATTTCTACACTTTCTATGCAACTCACAGATGTTGAAAAATTAGATTTGTACAGAGCATATCAAAAAAACAGTGTTTTACCAGTCTTAGTAAATGTATTTGCAGGTTTTGGAATTGGTTCTTACATAAGTGGTGACAAAAAAGGTGGAATTATCGGAACATGTCTGGATGCCTCTACTTTATTAACTTTTTTTATCTTATTGGGAAACTATATGAACAAGATGGCCGAATATGAAATAGATTTAGCCTATTATAATTCAGAAAAAGCATTACATCCAAATACTTCAGCAAGAATGCCTTCTGAACCCTCAAGTATTTTTGAATTGTTTTCATTAATTCTTTTAGCAGGCTCTCGAACTTACCAAGGAATTCGCGCCAACTCTTATGTAAAAGACTATAACAAAACTTTAGAAAATGCTTTAGGCCTCAATGATTTCAGAACAAGTCTTTTACCAACAATCGACACGAACGGTAATCTTGCAATGACATTCAACATTAACCTAATGCTCTAGATTTATACAATAACCGATTCTCCACAAAAAAAGCGAGGCCTTTAATGACCTCGCTTTTTTTTAACAGAATATATAATCCGTCCTTTATTTTTCCCAAGGATTCTGTCTTACAAAAGTATCATCGCGTTCATATCCAACAGAAACGATTGTAACTGGAGTCTCGCAATAATCTTCAATGAATTTAACATAAGCTTTTGCCTGTTCCGGCATAGAATCATAATCTTTACATTCTTTAAGATTTGTTTTCCAGCCCTTGAATTTTTCAAGAATTGGTTTTGCATTTTCCATATCTTTTACGTTTGCAGGGAAATCTGTAACACGTTTTCCGTTGATATCATAAGCTACACAAGCTTCAATCTGATCCATTGCATCATAAATATCAAGGTGAGTAAGAACAAGACCATCCAAAGAATTAACGCGGCAAGCATAGCGCAAAGCAACCAAATCAAGATAACCGCAGCGGCGGGCACGACCAGTTGTTACACCATATTCACGACCTGTATCACGAACATACTGACAAAGTTCACCTTCGCTTTCGTTGTTGAATTCAGAAGGCATTGGACCATTACCAACACGTGTTTCGTAAGCTTTGAATACACCTACAATCTTATCCAAATCATGAGGACCAACTCCACAACCAGTAGCAGCGCCGGCAGCACAAGAAGCGCCAGAACTTACATAAGGATATGTACCGCTGTCCAGGTCAAGCATTGCACCCTGAGCACCTTCAAAAAGAATATTCTGTCCTTTGATTTCGTACATCTTCTGAGCCATGTTAATGCGCATGTTCATAAGACGTTCTTTATATTTGTTTATAAATTCAAGATCTTCACCATCAAACTCAGCCATTTTTTCTGGCCAGTCTAAATCTGCAAGACGAACACCATCGCGGTGAGCTTTTTCTGCATAAGCAATACCCATACCACGGCCGGTTGTACCGATTGGACGCTTGCGGGCTGCATCTCTATCTTTATCCATCTGACGATAACGAGGAAGAATTAAATGAGCTCTGTCAGAAATAAATACACGGCCTTCCCAATCAATTCCGTTATCCTTTAACATCTGAAGTTCATTAAAGAAGGCTTCAGCATCGATAACCATTCCAGAACCAAGAATTACTTTTTTATCGGCATAAAGAATTCCAGACGGAACTTGATGAAGTGCATACTGCTTTCCATCAACTACAATTGTATGACCGGCATTAGGACCACCTGCATAACGAACAACATATTTTGCATCTTCTGCAAGATAGTCAACAATCTTACCTTTTCCTTCATCACCCCACTGGGCTCCGATTACAACAACATTCATTTTTTTACCTCTTAGTTTATCGTGGAAAAAATCCCTCTAATGTTTTACTACTATATAGCAATTTATTCAATAAATAAGAAAATTATTTTCCGTATACTTTCTTAATTCTTTCAATTGCTTCAATTGTGCGTTCGCGGTTTCCAAAAGCAGTAAGTCTAAAGAAGCCTTCACCAGCTGCACCAAATCCGCTTCCTGGAGTTCCAACAACATGACATTTATCCAAAAGTTCATCAAAGAAAGACCAGCTTGTGTATCCCTCTGGAATCTTAAGCCAGATATATGGAGAATAAATACCACCGTAGCATTTGAAGCCTGCCTGAGTAAGTCCATCAAAAATGATTTTTGCATTTTCTTTGTAAAAATCCAGAGTTGCGCGAATCTGCTTTTGACCTTCTTCGGAATAAACTGCCTCAGCAGCCTTTTGTGTGATATAAGAAACACCGTTGAACTTTGTAGACTGTCTTCTGAACCAGAGTGCATTTAATTCTGTGCCGTCAAAAACCAAATCATGAGGAACAACAGTATAACCACAGCGTACACCCGTAAAACCGGCAGTTTTAGAGAATGAACGGAACTCAATTGCACAGCTTCTGGCACCTTCAATTTCGTAAATAGATTTTGGAATTGAATCATCAGTTACAAAGGCTTCATAAGCTGAATCAAAAAGAATTAAAGAATGATGTTCATTGGCATAATCAACCCAAGCTTTCAACTGTTCGCGGCTGGCAACAACTCCAGTTGGATTGTTAGGGAAACAAAGATAAATGATATCAGGAACTTTGTCATTTTTACCAGGAATAGCCGGCATAAAACCATTTTCCTCAGTACATGGCATGATAATGATATTATTTTTTCTTCCGTTCATAATATTTGTATCCATATAAACTGGATAAACAGGATCACAAATTGCAACAACATTATCTACAGAGAAAATATCACCGATATTTCCGCAGTCAGATTTTGCACCATCAGAAAGGAAGATTTCGCTTTTATCCATCTTAATGCCGCGGTCTGTATAATCATGCTTAAGAATTGCATTTATAACAAACTCATAACCTGTCTCAGGCGGATAACCACGGAAAGTTTTTTCATCAGCCATCTCATCGACTGCCTTGTGCATTGCTTCGATTACAGCCGGACATAAAGGTTTTGTTACATCACCAATTGAAAGTTTTATTACATCTGCTTCTGGGTGAGCGGCCTGATATTCCCTCTGCTTTTTTCCTACAGTAGAAAATAAATAATTTGCTTCCAGTTCCAGAAAGTGCTTATTAATGTTCATATATGACTCCATGCTTTGATATAAAACTATTTAACTTTTTAATAGAAAAATTGTCAATTACATTTATTTAAATAAAAAGGTTGACATATTTTTTTTAATGCGTTACTATTTATAGAAACAATGAAAATATAATCAGCCTTTTGAATTATTTATAAATTAATAGAGGAAGAAAATGAAACTAACAGAAAAACAACTTGAACAAATCCGCGCACAAATTAAAAGAGTAAAAGCATGCGGAAACCCTTTTTATACCGAACGCTTTAAGAACGTAAATCCAGAAGACATTAAGGATCAGGAATCTTTTGAAAAACTTGTTCCCTTCTGTTCAAAACAGGATTTGCGTGATGCTTATCCCCTTGGTCTTGCAGCCGTACCAGAAGAAGAAATTGTCAGAATTCACTCATCATCAGGAACTACAGGCTCTCCTGTAATCATTCCTTACACAAAAAAAGATGTTGAAGACTGGGGAATTATGTTTGCCCGCTGTTATGAGCTTGCAGGAATTACAAACAAAGATAGAATTCAGATTACACCGGGATATGGTTTGTGGACAGCAGGTATAGGTTTTCAGGCTGGCTGTGAAAGATTAGGTGCCATGGCTATTCCTATGGGACCAGGTAACACAGAAAAGCAGCTTCAGATGATGCAGGATTTAAATGCAACTGTAATCTGCGCAACTTCTTCTTATGCTTTATTACTTGCAGAACAGATTGAAGCAAGACATCTTTCTAAAAACATCAAGCTCAAAAAAGGTGTAATCGGTTCAGAACGCTGGGGCGAAAAAATGCGCAACCGTATTCAGACCATTCTTGGAATTGAACTTTATGATATTTACGGTCTTACAGAATGTTACGGTCCAGGAATTGGTATTAACTGCGATAAATCAGATGCAGGAATGCATATTTTTGATGATTATGTTTATATCGAAATCCTCGATCCAGAAACAGGACTTCCGGTACCAGAGGGACAAATTGGAGAAATCTGTCTTACAACCTTGGTAAAAGAAGGTGCACCTTTATTCAGATTCCGCACTCACGACCTTGCTGCTTTTGTAACAGAAAAATGTCCTTGTGGCCGCTCATATCCTAGAATTACTCAGATTCTCGGTCGCTCAGATGACATGGTAAAAGTTAAGGGAAACATTATCTTCCCAAGTACAATTGAAGACGTAATCAAATCTGTACCGGGAACATCAAGTGAATACCGCGCAGTAATTGAACACGTTGACGGAAAAGACCAGATGACTGTTTTTGTTGAAGTAGAAATGGGCGTTGACCGCGCAGAAGTTGCTCTTGGCGTTCAGTACATCTTCAAGCAGAAATACAACATGACTCCAAAGGTTGAAGTTGTAGGAATTGGTGAACTTCCACGTTCAGAAAAGAAAACAAAAAGAATTGAAGATAAGAGATTCTAATTAGAAAAGATTTTAATTAAGAGTAAAAGGCCGCTTTTGACAAAAACAGAAGCGGTTTTTTCTTTTAACACTTCATTACTGATTCCATACTGGTAACTGCATTTTATTTCTGCATTTTCCAGAGGATATTTTGCATTTTTTATAGTGACACCGCTTACATCACCAAAGGGACACATAAGCGAAAAATAAGAATAAGTGTCAGTAATTTCAGCAGGCTGTTGAAGAGTTTCTGCACCAATAATTTGCATTTCTGAATAATCGTCCAGAATTACAGCAGATTTTTTATTTTCGTATAAATAAAGCAGGACAGAGATATTACACAAAGAATGGTCAAATCTCTGCCCGATTACTCCAATTAAAAGAAAATTGTCAAAACCACGCCTTACCGCTTCTTTTACCGCAAAAAAAACATCGGTATCATCTTTTTCACAGGGAAGCTTTATAATTTCGGCTTGCGCTTTTCCGGCAGTCTTTTGTCCCTCATAAAAATCGGCTGAATCAAAATCACCAACAATTAAATCAGGATGCAAGTCTAAAGGTTGTTGATGTTTCAAGCCACCATCACAAAAAATACAAAAATCATCAGCAGATAAATAACTTTTGATTTTTGAATAATTTTGTATTTGAGCGGCACCGATTATCACACATCTTTTCATAAAGCATCCCGAAGTAATTAAATCATTAATCAAATCTAAATTAATTAAATCTATTAAAAGACTTAGATTTTTTCAGCAATATCATAAATCAATTTTTCAGATTTTTCCCAGCCTAAGCATGGGTCTGTAATTGATTTACCATAAACATTTTCGTTTACTTTCTGGCAGCCGTCTTCTATATAACTTTCAATCATAAAGCCCTTTACAAGCTTTCTGATTCTGTCGTTATGCTTGCAGGAATGAAGAACATCCATAACAATACGAGGCTGTTCAAAAGGATTTTTACCAGAATTGCAATGGTTTGTATCGATAATAGCAGCTGGATTAGATAATTCGCGTTCATCGTAAACATCACAAAGACGGATTAAATCTTCATAATGATAGTTTGGAATTGTATTACCGTGTTTATTTGTTGAACCGCGTAAAATAGCGTGAGACCATGGATTTCCCTGAGAATGAACTTCCCAACCACGATAGATAAATGTGTGTTTGTGCTGGGCAGCCAGAATTGCATTCATCATAACAGCATAATCACCAGAGGTTGGATTTTTCATTCCAACAGGAACTTCAATTCCACTTGCTGTAAGACGATGCTGCTGGTCTTCTACCGAACGGGCACCTACTGCAACATAACCAAGTAAATCATCTATATATTTATGATTCTCGGGATAAAGCATTTCATCTGCAAAAATAAAACCAGTGGCTTCTACTGCATGCATGTGAATGGAACGAGTTGCAATAATTCCCTTGTACATATCTGGTTTTGCATTAGGGTCTGGCTGATGAAGTAATCCCTTGTAGCCGTCACCTGTAGTGCGCGGTTTGTTGGTATAGATGCGCGGTACAAGAAGGATTTTGTCCTTTACCTTTTCCTGAACAGGAACAAGACGTGTCATATAATCAATAACGGCATCTTCTCTATCAGCAGAACATGGTCCAATCAGAAGAATCATTTTATCTGAACGTCCTTCAAAAACTGCCTTAATTTCTGCACGCTTCTTTTCTACGATATCATTAATCTTTGCAGTTAATGGATATCTTTCTTTTACCTCAGCTGGAATTGCCAGCTTTCTTTCAAACTCCATATTCATTTTATTTTGCCTCCATATTATAACCTTATTTTTTATTGAATAAAGAACGTCGTTGTGTAGAAAGTTTCATTTTTTCACACAAGCCGTCTCTATCTTCATTATTTAACAAATCACGCAAAGTCTGCATTTCTTTAATAAAAGTGTCCATCTGCTCAAGCAGGGGCTTTTTATTCATTAAGAAAAGCTCACTCCACATTTTTTCATTTATATTTGCAATTCTCGTTAAATCGCGGAAGGAATCTCCCGTATAATCAACAATATGACTGTTGTCGCTGCAGTCCATTAATGCAACTGCAATACAGTGTGTTAACTGAGAAACAAAACCAATCATCTGGTCATGCTCTTCTGGGGTTAGAATAGAAATCTTTCTGAAGCCCAAAAGACGGCCCAAATCCTTACACCATTCAATTGCTTCAACTGTATTTTTTGAAGTTGGAGTTACAATGTAGTTGGCATTATGGAAGATTCTGTCATCGCTATTCTGAACTCCATAAACTTCCCGGCCTGCCATTGGATGAGCTGGAATAAACTCAACATCTTCGCGGAGAATATTCTGTATCTCATAAACTATATTGCTTTTTACACCAGTTACATCAGTGATTTTTATTCCTGACTGAAAATATTTTTGATTTTCCTTTATCCATTCAATAAAGACATGAGGATATAATGCAAAAATAACTACATCAGCCTTTTTAATAAGTTCTGGATTCGGGAAATCATCACCTTCATCAATAATGTCATTTTCCAGAGCGTATTGTATTGATTCTGAGTTTTTATCAATTGCCATCAGATTATATCCGATTCGTTTAAGTCCTTTTGCATAACTTCCGCCCATAAGGCCTAATCCGACAATCAAAATATTCTGTTTTGTAATCCAATCCATTTTTATCTTCTCCTTTAAAAACCTATATTTAATACTGAAAATCTATTCCAAGCTTTCTAATTCTTTCAAAAAAATCAGGAAGACTTTTTCGTACTGCTTCCGTGCCTACAATTTCTCCGCCAGTGATTGTAAGCAAAACCGCCATAGACATTACAATTCTGTGATCATTATGTCCGCAAATTTTTTCCTCTGGACGATGAAGTTCGCCACCATAAATAATAATTCTGTTTTCTTCCTGCAAAGTTTTTACTCCAAACTTGGCAAGTTCCTCACACATAACCTGGCCGCGATTACTTTCCTTAATTTTTAAACGCTTTGTTCCTGTGAACTCTCCACCATGAAAAGCAGCTGCAAGAGTAAAAAGAACCGGTCCCAAATCAGGACAGTCAGAAATATCAAGAGCTGCAAAACCTTTTTTAAGTTCTTCAAAATACTGAATATATATTTTATCTCCCTGCAAGCTGTCAGGCTTTAAGCCTTCAATTTTAATTTCACCACCCAAAGTATTAAGGGCTTCAAAAAAAGCTGCATTTGAATAATCCCCTTCTACAAAAGTGTCAGTAGACCTGTATTTTTGATTTCCTGGAATATACAGCTTGTTTTCTCCATGCCATTCAGCTCTAATACCAAACTCTTTTTGAACCTGTAAGGTCATATTTATATATGGCCGACTTTCAACAGATTCTGTAAGAGTGATTGTACTATCTTTATCTAAAAGAGGAAGAGCAAATAAAAGTCCTGTAATAAATTGACTGCTTATATTTCCAGGAATTACAAAATCATCAGCTTTTAATTTTCCTTCAATTGCAATTCCATTCTTGTGCTCTAAACGAATATTCTGTTTGCGGCAGATATCTTCATATACAGAAAGAGGACGAGTCATTAAAACTTCGCTGCCGATAAAAAAGGATTTACTTCCGCTAAGCATTGCAAGAGGAATAAAAAAGCGCAGAGTACTTCCACTTTCGTTACAGTTAAATATTCTCTTATCAGAAACTGAACATTTTAGAACTTCATTGCCATAAACTGTAATCGTACTTCCTGCAATTTCACTTTTTACGCCAAGTTGCTCAATACAGCTCAAAGTGGCTTTTATATCTTCTGATAAATCTATATTATGAATAACGCTTTTTCCCTGAGCCAGAGCTGCACAAATTAAATGTCTGTGAGCCATGCTTTTAGAAGGAGGGGCTGTCATTTTTCCTTTTGCTTTTGAAGGATTAATTATCATTTTAATCTTCCTGTTTATCTGCTAATTTTTGTAATTTTCCAAAAGAAACTGCATTGCTTCTATATAACCGTTAATTCCGTGACCTGTGATTGTCTTTACACAAGCCGCACGAATATAACTTACCTGACGGAAATCTTCGCGTTCTTCAACTTTTGAAATATGAACTTCAACAACCGGGATTTTTACAGCCTTTGCCGCATCCAGAATTGCAATGCTTGTGTGAGTGTAAGCTCCCGGATTTATTACAATACCGTCAATTTTTCCGTAGCAGGCTTGGATTTGATCAACTAAATCACCTTCATGATTGGACTGATACAATTCTACGTCGATATTATTATTTCTAGCAAAATCCTTTATATTGTTACACAAGGTTTCGTAATTTTCTGAACCATAGATTCCAGGCTCACGGATTCCCAGCATGTTGATGTTTGGTCCATTTATAACCTTAATTTTCATTTTTACCTCCAAACAATTTTATAATTTTATCTATTGTGTGATTCATATTTTCGTCTGATTCAATTTTATAATCGCAGCAGGCAGAATAAATAGGATAGCGTTTATCATAAACTGCCTGCAATTTTTCCCGTGAATTAGAAAGCGGTCTGTCACCAGTCGGACAGATATTTTCAAGCTTCCTGTCAATAAAGAAAATGATTCCGTTATTTTTAAGATGAATTACATTTTCCTTACGAAGAATTGCACCGCCACCTGTAGAAATTACAGCATTGGTTTTAACCGCCATTTCTTCGCAAATCTTAGATTCAATATTTCTGAAAGCCTCTTCACCCCGCTGAGTAATTATTTGAGAAGGATGCATATTTTCCTGCTGCTGAATCAATTCGTCTGTATCAAAAAAATCTTTTCCCAGCAGCTTTGCAAGTTTTTTGCCAACTGTAGATTTTCCGCAGCCAGGCATTCCCACCAGAATAATATTCTGTTTATCTGCAAGTAAAGAATTAAAAATCTCATCGGCTTTTGAAGGCTCAAGCGGGCGGTCAAAGAAATATTCTGCGGCTGCAATTGCCTGCTGAACAAGCATGTACATTCCACCAGAAGCTTTTATTCCAAGCTCCTGTGCACGGAGAACAAGCTGAGTTCTGAGAGGATTGTAAATTACATCAATAAGACCTTCGAGCTTAGGAAAGGCTGTAACATCAATTGGAAAATCATTTATATTCGGGAACATTCCGCAAGGAGTTGTGTTTATAATAATCTGAGCATTTTTATACTTACTGGCTGCTTCTTCATAAGTAATCACCCCTTCTCCACTCTTGCGGCTAACAATTAAAATCTCTTTTGCCTTGAGGGATTTTGCAACTGCACGAGCGGTTTTACTTGTTCCGCCAGTTCCTAAAATTAAAACCGTCTTATCAGCAAGCTCAATATTTTGAGAAAGAATAAGTCTTTTTAAACCGATAAAATCTGTATTATAACCAAAAAGTTTTCCACCTTTATTTACGATTGTATTTACAGCTCCAATTTCTTTTGCAGCATCATCAATTTCATCAAGATAAGGAATTACTGTCTGCTTGTAAGGAATTGTTACATTTATTCCCTTAAAGTCGTGTATTTTCATAAAGGAATCAATATCTTCTGCAGCAATTTCTTTAAGTTCATATTTATAATCACCAATCTGATTGTGAATATCTTTTGAATAGCTGTGACCTAATTTTGCGCCGATAAGACCGTATTCCATTATTTATTTCCTCCGAAAAAATCCGTTCCGTAGCGACCGGCCAAGGCATCATAAATAACAAGAGCTGCCATGCTGTCTACTACAATTCTTGCCCGGTGGATGATTGCCGGATCATGTCTTCCCTGAATCTGCAGCTTTGCATTTGTTTTCTGCTTCATATCGATGGTATCCTGCTCTTTGTAAATTGAAGGGGTTGGTTTTACTGCACATCTAAAAAGAACCGGCATTCCGTTTGAAATACCGCCGTTTATACCGCCGTTGTTATTGCTTGAAGTTACGACCTTAGAGCCGTCCATTCTAAAGGCATCGTTATATTCGCTTCCAAAATGATTTACCAAATCAAAGCCTGCGCCAAACTGAACTCCCTTAATTGCCGGAATACTGAACATTGCATAGGATAAAAGTCCATCCAAAGTTCCAAACCAGGGTTCACCCAAACCAGCAGGAAGCCCTGTGATTACAGTTTCCAGAACTCCACCGACGCTGTCACCATCGCTGGCAACTTTTTCTGCAAGGGCCTTCATTTCTGCGGCTTTCTGCTCATCCAAGACTGCAAAATCTGTTTGGGACAAAGTCTGAATGTCTTTTTCGTAATCTTCAAAATCGCGATCTTTTATTCCGCCAAGCATCTGAATATGAGTGCCGATTTTTATATTCTTTTTTGCAAGTTCTGGAATCACTATTCCTCCAGCAGCTACTATTGCCGCTGTAAGTCTACCGCTAAAATGTCCGCCGCCTCTGTAATCCTGAAAACCGTGATACTTTACTTCTGCCGTGTAATCTGCATGTCCAGGACGTGGGAGCATTGCTGTTTTTTCATAATCTTTGCTGTGTTGAACCTGATTTGGAATAAGAATTGTAAGGGGAGTTCCTGTTGTAAAATCATTAAAAACTCCGCTGGCAAAAATATATTCATCCTTTTCTACGCGGGAAGTTGAGATTTTTCCTTTTGGTCTGCGTAAATCCAGCTGATGATTTATAAAAGCTTTATCTACAGGGATTCCAGGGGCAAGTCCATCAAGAACAACGCCGATATAAGGGCCGTGACTTTCACCAAAAAGAGTAACTGTAAGATGTTCGCCGATTGAGTTTTTCATAATTCTTCCTCCCTTTATTTATTACAAGTATTACAAGCGGAAACAGCAGGTATCACATTTTCACAAACTGTCTGGAGTTTTTCTTTAAGCTGCTCTACGGTAAAATCCTGCATTTCAAAAGTGCCGGTTTCATTTACAACAACGCATTTTATTATTGATTTTTCTGCTTTTTTATCATGACTGATTGAACGGCAAGCTTTTTCTATATCCAAACTACAGCTGACAGGAACCTCAAGTTTTTTTATCAAAGGAAGAAGTTCACTGCGAACTTTGTCAGAGCACATTGGCAGCATTCCGATTGCTACACATTCGCCATGATATAATTTTCCATCAGTATTAAGTTCTATTCCATGTCCAAGAGTATGGCCAAAGTTCAATACACGTCTAAGTCCACTTTCTTTTTCATCCTCTTCTACAACGCGGGCTTTGATTTGAACTGACTTTTGGATTAAAACTTCCACCTGCTCAAAAGGATTTTCCTTTTTGAAGATTTCTACAGTTTCTTTATCAAAAGTCATTGCCATTTTAAGAGCTTCACACAAACCGTTTGCAATCTGACGTTTTGGCAAGCTTTTAAGGACATCTGCATCGATAAGGACTTTTTTAGGCTGATAGAAGGCACCTACGATATTTTTTACCCCGCCAAAATTAACGCCTGTTTTTCCACCAACCGAGGAATCAACCTGACTTAAAACTGTCGTTGGAATATTATAAAAATCAACACCACGCATATAACAGGAAGCAGTAAATCCGGCTAAATCACCAACAACTCCACCACCGACTGCAACAACACAATCCTTGCGGGTAAAATTATTATCAAGCATAATCTGAAGCATTTTTTGCACAGTCTCTAGACTTTTATGGTCTTCGCCAGGTTCAAATACACTTATAACTGGATTTTTTGATTTTGAAGCAATCAATTCTGCATATTCAGAAGGCACACCAGAATCAGAAATAATAAGAACCCGACGATCCAGATTTATTTCTTTTTCTGCACGATTTAATACTCCACGCTCTATTACAACTTCGTAACTATCTTTTCCTAAATTAACCGGTACAATCATTTTCCCTATTTCCTTCTTTTTTAAATCAGATTTTTTGATTCAATGAATAAGAGCCTAAAACCTTAAGCATTTCACAACGTTCAGAAAGCTCCTTCAACATTTTTTTACCAGAATCAGAATTATAATCACCTTCTGCTTCAACATAAAAATAATACTGCCAGGCTAAATCCTTTAAGGGACGACTTCGCAAAACACGCATGTTGAAGCCATTATCACCAATCGCATTTATTGCTTTTGCAAGTGCACCAGATTCATTACGAACGGTAAACATCATAATAAAGGTACTAATGCTTTCGGTATTGATAATATTTTCTTTTACTTTTGAAAAAACTGCAAAGCGGGTTGTATTTGTAAGGTTTTCATTTATATCGTGGTCAATAACCTCAAGACCGTAGAGTTTTGCAGTTTCAATACTGGCAATAGCTGCAACAGTCACATCATTTAATTCTGCAACTTCTTTGGCAGCAACAGCGGTATTACTTGCAGAAACTGTTTTATACCCATGATTTTTAATATAGCCCGCACACTGATCCAGAGCCTGCTGATGACTTACAACCTGTTTTATTGTTGAAAATGTTGTGCCCTTTACACCAAGAAGATTTTGCGAAATAGGGAGAGAATAAACGCCATTTACAAAAAGATTTCCACGGAACATTAAATCGGTAACCTGTCCAACTTCACCGGCAAAACTATTTTCTATTGGAAGAACAGCCAAATCACATTCACCTTTTTCTACAGCATCATAAGCAGATTTGAAATCAGGATAGGAAAGGAGGGTTCCATCTGGGAAGATTTTTTTGGCAGCAATATTTGCAAAGGCACCTTCAATTCCGCTGTAAGCAATACGTGTTCCTTCCAGAAGCTTGTGCTGATAACGTTTTGAAACATCCATCAAGCCCTGCTGATATTGAAGATAGTATGACTGAAGTTCTGGATTATGAATTAATAAGACATTTTTTTCCAGAAGATTTTTTTCGCGGACAGCATCAAAGATTTGCATTCCATTCTGCTTTTTATAAGCAGCAACTTCTGACGCAGCCTGCATTCGCTTTTCAAAAAGAGCAGCCATCTGACGGTCTATTTCGTTGATATCGTTTCTGGCTTTTTCCAATTCTGTCATATATCCTCCAATATTTTCTAAAAATCTGCCTAAAAAAAAACGGCTCTATCCGATAAAGAATAGAACCGTTTCTGTTACATAACCTACATAACTTTCTACGCCTTATCGGAATGAAGTTTGTTGCGAAAGTAATAATAATAAAATGAATAAAAGCCTGCAAAGAAACTTGCAACAAGGGAGAAAGGTTTACGTTTGTTAGTAAAAATATTTATAGAAATCATTTTACATCCAAGCAAAAGGTTTTTTTTTGATAAAACCGACTAGAAATAATTATCTATATTTTAGCGTTTTTGTCAATAGAATCATCATCTATCTATCATCTATCCCTGAATCATTATCTATCTCAACAACTCGGAATCATTTGGACATAAAAAAAACTGTCTGTAAAGCCAGAGCCTGACAGACAGTTTTTCAGTAATTTGAATAAGATAATTAATTATTTAGAATAGAACTCAACTATTAACTGTTCTTTTACAAATACTGGGATTTCTGCACGTGTTGGGAGTGCAGTGTAAGTACCACTAAAGTTTTCTTCGTCTCTAGTGATGTATGGAAGAGATGCTTTGTTGTCGCTCAAGAAACATTTTTTGAACTGTTCACTCTTGCGTGCTTTTTCACAAAGCTGAATTGTTGAACCTACTTTTACATTGAAAGAAGGAATGTTAATTCTCTTTCCATTTACCAACATGTGTCCATGAC
Organism: uncultured Spirochaetaceae bacterium; assembly: GCA_902802305.1. Taxonomy (GTDB): domain Bacteria; phylum Spirochaetota; class Spirochaetia; order Treponematales; family Treponemataceae; genus Treponema_D. The sequence continues at coordinate 52,427 of CADCLG010000009.1, read as the reverse complement.
TTACCATCTGGCGAGCCATACGGATAGAATTAGCAAAACCCATACGATAAACTAAGTTATCAAGTCTGCTTTCCAATGAGATTAAAAGTTCCTCACCAGTATTTCCGTTTCTCTTAACAGCGTTTTCATAATAACGAACAAGCTGTTTTTCCAGGATGTTGTAATAAGCACGTACCTTCTGTTTTTCAATAAGCTGTAAGCCATATTCTGAAGGTTTGTGTGTTTTTTTGAAGGCCGGGCTATTAGCTCTATCCAATGCCTTCGGGTGACCACATACGTTTACACCAAGTCTTCTACATTCTTTGAATCTAGGACTTCTTCTTGTTGCCATTTCGGACTCCTTAAATAATTTCTGTAAAATAAATTACAGTGAAGGTTATATTAACAAAATGCGGGTATTTGTTCAATAGTCAAGAAAAATACAATAAGTCCAAGAATCACCAGCAAGACAAGATTATAAAGAGTAAATACTGCAAAATACTTTTTTCCTGCAGGAGTTTGTGCTTCTGGTGAATTATTGTAAAGTTTGAAGGAAATTACACTTGCCATAGAAGCAATCAGAGTTCCAAGTCCGCCGACATTTACACCAAGAAGAAGCATTGCTCCGTTTTGGGTGAATCCGCTTAAAAGAAGGGCGGCAGGAACATTGCTGATTATCTGACTTGCGGCAATTCCTGTGATATAAGTTTTCAACGGCGAAGACAGCATTGCGTTTATAAAATCAGAAAACTGCTGAACGGTTGAAAGCGTTTTTGTAAAAATAAAAAATCCTATGAAGGTCAAAAGCAGACTGTAATCAACACTTTTGAAAAGGCGGAAGTTGCAAATCAGCATAGCAGCAATCGTGAAAATCAGCATAGAAATATAATTCACAACATGAAAAACGGTCAAAAGACAGATTATAAAATCAGCGAGATAAAAGAAGGTTCGGAAATCGACTTTGACAAAGGTGATTTGATTCTGGAGAATGTTTCCGCTAATCTGCTGCGATGAACGCGAAGAACCGGCTGGCTTCTTGGTGATAAAGAGAATCATTATTGCAAGAATAAAGAGCGACGGAACTGCAATCTTTGCGGTGAGTGCAAAAAACTCCAGGGCAGAAAAGTTGTAATATGAAAAAAGATAAAGATTCTGAGGATTTCCCATTGGAGTGATGCAGGAACCTAAGTTTGCGGCCAAAGTTTCAAGAACAATCAGTTTGAGCGACGGGAATTCAATTCGGCTGAAAATCAAAAGGGAAATCGGAACAAAGGTCAAAAGCGCCACATCATTTGTAACAAACATGGAAGAGAAAAAAACAATATAGGTCAGCAGAAAATAAAGCGAACGCTGGGTTTTACAAAGACGAAGAAGTCGAACTGCAATGTAATCTAAAAAGTTCTGACTCTGGAAGGCCTTTATTACAATCATAAGCGAAAATAGGATTGCCAGTGTTCTAAAATCAATTGCCTGAATGCAAATCTGGAGAGACGGACGGACTATTATAACTGAAAGCACGGCAAGCGTGATCGCCGCAAAAAGAACCGGCTCCCGTTTAATAAAAGAAATGATTTTATTCATGGAGAAAGAATAGCATAATTATAAAAAATAAGCATCTCATTACAATTTCAATGTTTAAGGTTCTATGCGAATATTTGAGTTATTTCTCGTCAATCACGAAAGAACAATATTCGTTTAGATTTTTTGCTACAACATCTTTTGGAATTAGAAGACGCTTATATTCTGTTACCATTGTCGGAGAAAGACTACGGCTCATTGCATATTCAACAACACTGTGATCTGCCGAAGGACAAAGAAGAATCCCTATGCTAGGATTTTCATTGTTCCGTTTTACATCACGATCCAAAGCCTCAAGATAAAATTCCAGTTGCCCCAAATGTTCAGGCTTAAAATTCTTTGTTTTTAATTCTACAGCAACAAGGCATTGTAAACCACGGTGAAAGAAAAGCAAATCTACCTTAAATGTTGAACCTCCAACATTAAGTACATACTCACTATCCATAAAAATAAAATCCTTGCCAAGTTCAAGAATAAATTTCTTCATGTTCTCAAGAAGCCCTTTATGAAGTTTTGATTCTGTATGTTTTTGTGGAAGATTCAAGAAATCAACAAATGCTGTATCCTTAAACATTAGTTCTGAATTAGGATATATCTCTTTTAGACCCTTTGAAATATTCTTTTTGTCACTAAGCAAAGATGAATAAGTATCTGTCTGGATACAACGCTGTAATTCTTTGTATTTTAAATTTTCTTTGAAAGAATACAATATATAAAATAGACGTTCTTCATTAGTTCTACATCTGTTTATTATTTCAACATGATTAGAAAAGGTTGTAAGAAAAAGAATGTTTGGAGGATATTCCAATTGTGCAGATGACGTCTGCACAATTTCAGTTGATAGTGCAGATAATTGTGCAGTTTTCATCTGCACAATTGAAGACGCTTGAAGTTTTTCAATTTTTTTGCCAACAAGTTTTTGTTCAATTTCAATAAAATCAGATGTAGAATATGCCTCATAAAACGCAACCATATTATACAGATTACGCCGACTATATCCTTTTAAACTTGGATCTTGAGCACGGAGATATTCAGAAAGCTCAGTCACAACTTTACTGCCCCATTCATTCGACTTTAATCTAGCCGAAATATATGAGCCAATCTCCCAATTCATAAGAATTGATTCTGTGTTTACACCTCGAGATGCGGCACTTCTATGAGTAACAATTATTGAGCGAATTTCTTCAAAAGATTTCTGGATGGATTTCATGTTTTACACCTCAATTTGTATTGATTTTCTTTCTTTATCTGTCAAATTATCATAAGAAAAAATTAATGAAAATTCATTTTTTTTGTAATAATATTTTTTATATTTTTCGTTATCCTCGTTTGTTTTTATTTCAAAATATCAATATTCAAATCAGGAATATTTTCTTTTATTAAGAGAAAACCAATCACATTTGCAACAGGTAGAGGATGATAATGAACTAGACCATTTGTATCATAATAATCGACGAGAAATTTTAAGGTGGGGAGTTTATTTTGTCTGATTAATTCTATTAAAGTCGGATTATTTGGATATTTTCGCTTGATAAAACTAATTCCAGTATCTCCTGCAAATGGATTAAATGCGTAAATTCCTAGTGAAACTAAATGCATCAGTTGATTTTGTGTAACATTTCCGAAACAAATATAATTATTCATACTATGAGAAATCATGATTTCAAGTATATTAGGATTATCTTCTCTAAATGACAAGACATGAATATAAAAACTAACTAAAATAGCCAATAATTCATTTTTATGTAATTGAGGGATAATTTCCAAGGCTAATTCAAAAATATTTGTTAGCGCATCATTATTGGATAATAAAGTTTGTTTTAATGCCTCAGATAGAATTTCGATGTTTGCTTTTTTTCCAAATCGTGCTGATTGTTTTATGCATGCATTAAGTAAATATTGAGAATTTGGATCTTTTAAACTGTCTTGAATTAATTCACGCTCTTCCTCTTTTATTTTCTGTAAAAAAGTGTTAAGAAAATATTCCAAATTTGAAAGAGCCTCTTCTGCTGCTTCATGAACTAGTTTTGGAAAATTTAAATTAAACAAATCTTTAAATATACATTTTATTTCTGAATAAGATGTAAAATTAACATTTCCTGCAATTTGCAAAGAAATGCTATTTTCGTCTACCTTTGACACCATTTTATCCATTATTCTTTACATCTCCTCCTATTTGGATTGACGAAGAATTCTTTTTAGTTACTGATTTTTGAACAATTGAAGAACTTTGGCAATTTGTTGAATCAGCAATATTTTGATTTCCATTTTGCTGGATTTTCTTGATTTTTTTATTATTTGAAATGCCAAGAATCAATGAAATTATTCCTATAACTGTACTTAATGCTATTCCAATTATTTCGATGATAATATCTGTTGTCATATTTTGATTTTCTCCTTAATTTTGCTATGAAAAATAACAAAAAATTACTCAAATGGGCGAACACAACATACTGAAAAATCGTTGTCTTTGCTCATTCCATCAATAAAACCATTTGAAAAATCAACACCCCAAGCATCTCCTCCTGTTATATTCATCACTTGTGATGAAGACCAATAACTATTATCACTTATTCTATTTCCATTCAGTAAACTAATAATATGATTTACCAAATCTAAATTTTTATATATAGTGCATAGTTCAGAAATACTAGGCATATACCATCTTTCTGCATATACTCCAGAAAAGTCATAATTCTTACCATACGTATTTGCATAATAAAATGCAGGAAATGTTTTAGATGAATCGATGCTACCAATTGAGTCTATAGAACATATATATAACCAATTATCACTTCCGTTTGTATCTCCTGTAAATGTTGCAACATTGGCAGCATTGGGAAAAGAAAAATCACTTGGATAACAAATAATATTCTCAAACATCCGATAGCTACCATTTGGATTATATTCCCACTTGTATTTTCTCTCCAACGAATTATAAATACCTAAATAACCACAAGGAATTCCATATTCATTAAAACCATACATTATACCAATAGCTTGTTTTTTTTGTTCATCTGTAAAACTAAGATTTTCTGTATTATAAGGAATAATCGTTCCATCATTTAAAAGAACATCACCAACAGAATAATTGCTAAAATCTTGTACTTTTAATTTGCCATTTATTAAATTTGAACCATATTTTACAGTTATCTCATATTCGCCAACAGTATCAGGAATTGTAAATGTTGCATATAAAATGCTGTCACTTTCTTTTGTAAAACTGGTAGTAGAGACAATGCTTGAATTTGTAGGACAAATTGCTGTGAAATTACTAAAATCTACATCAGGAGTATCAAAGTACTTCCCTGAGATTTTTGCGGAAACAGTAGATCCGTGTTTTACAAGGCCAACAATAGGTATATCAATATTTGTAAATTGAGGAGAATCATAAATAATTAATTGACACGATCCCCATTCAATGTCATCTAAGTATATAACTACACGATAGGCATCTGCAACATTGGGAAGAGCCATTTCAATGTATTTATTATAAAAATTGTTTCCTCCTGTCTTTGTCCATGAAATATCATTTTTACTAAAGTCAATCATTTTTGTATAATATAAATTATTTGCAGAATTATAAATTTTAATAAAAGCATTAGAAAATCCAAGATCTAGGTTATATCCTTCTATCAACATCTTTGTGAGATTTTTATTCTCAATTTCTTTTAACGAAAATATATATTCTGAAAGTAAATTATTATTTTCACAAAATAAGAAATATTGAATGCTTGCACTATCACTAACATTAAACCTTACAGCAGAATTTGTATCTGCAAGTTCATCACCAATTTTACATAATACTATAAAAGTTGAACCATAAATATCTGAATTATCAGATTTTTGAGGAACTGCTATCGTAGCAGTAGCACTTCCCTTAGCTATATCAACATTTGCAACATAATTCGTAACATTACCATCAGAATCTTTTACTTGTATTTTTACAACAGTATCATCATCAAGTAATTCTGCATTACTAATTCTTGCAACAGCTTTTATTGTCTGATCAGGATCATCATAAGCTAAATGATAACGACTCAATTCGATCGATTGGACAGCTGGTATTTCGGAAGGAGTAATATTTATTGTTGAGGATGTACTTATGTTTCCCATCCAATCTACAGAGTTCAATGTAAATAAATATTCATCACCATCTATCTCAACATTACTTATTGAATAAGTCTCTTTTGCAATTTTTTCATTTGAAACAACAGCAAGTCCGCCTTTTGTATAACTCAAATTAACACAATCAAAATCTTCATCTTTTGGATTTTTCCATGTAACAATAATCTGTTTTGAATTCTTGTCGTACTTTGCTTGTAAATTAGTTACAGGCGAAGGTGGAATATTATCTATATCATAAGATACTTCTCCATCTATCCAATTCAACAATTCATCGGAAGGGTTAGCGCTAAAAATATAAGAACTCAATTGACTATCAGCAATATATTCAAGACAAACAAAAGTTTTATCGGCTGTTAGTTTCCAATTATAGCTTCTTGTTAATGTTTTTCCATAATATAGATTATTAAAAATTCCTGTTTGATAACTTGATTCAAGAGAACCAGAAGAAGTCTTATAAATTATTTTGAAAATTCCAGGACTTTTTTCACTACCTGGAACATTATTTTTTAAAGTATAGTTTATTGAATAATTATTATAACCGTCTGCATTATTGTACGTAAAAGAATTAAGGGTAACATTTAAGCCATCTGCATCGGTATATGTTTTTCCTATTTCTTTTAATGTTACAGAATACTCATGACAATTCTTACATTCGATACCATCAAACGAGTGACCATGAGCTTTAATCGACTCCATTTTTATTTCTTCACAAACTAAACACGTATAGGTTCTTATTCCCGTTTCTGTACATTTTGGTTGCTTTGTTACAATACCTGAATCCCATTTATGACCATTTGCAGGAATAACTTCTGTTTTTTCTTCTTCACATCTTAAGCATGAGTATTTCTTAACACCAGCAGAGGTACATGTAGCTTTTGCCGTTATTACACCCTGGTTCCAGTTATGTCCTTTAGCTGGAATTATTTCTGTTTCTTCAAAGCCACAACCAGTACACTTCCGTTTTTTTAAGCCAATACTAGTACAAGCTGGTTCTGATTCAACTTTCCATTCACTAAAAGAATGTTCTTTTTCAACATTATCAATATCCTGCTTACAATTAATAACAAAAAATAGTGGCAAAACAAATACCAGATGAATAAAAAGATTTTTTCGCATTCAAATCTCCAAATAATAACTTTTTACTATTATAACACTGGATGTGTCAAAAACAAAGTAAGTTCATTTACGAATTACAAATCACTTAAATAATCTTCTATTTCAATAATCTTATGCTATAATCTATATATAAACTTTTTGGAGCCCTTTATGAAAAAATCATTTTTATCTTTTTTTATACTCTATTTTGGAGGTATGCTTATTTTTGCGGCAAATTTCCAGACTGATTTTAATCCATTTTATTTTTCGGGAAGGCCAGAGGCAGGGACAATTGCTGACACTTCTTATTTGAATACGCCGATTACAGAAAAAGAGCGGGTTTCGGTTGGAGAAGACGGGCACCTTTATGCTGGCGGTAAGAGAATTCGTATTTTTGGTACAAATGTTTCGGAATTTCCTCCTGTTGAAGATGCGGAATATTGGGCAAAAACACTTGCTTCTCAGGGAATTAACTGCATTCGTTTTCATCATACGGATTCTGACTGGGCCGGCTGTTTTTTTAAGCATGATTCAAGCTATAAAAATTTTGAGTTTGATGAAAGCGCATTTGAGCGTTTTGATAAGTTTTTCTATGAGCTGAAAAAGGCAGGAATTTACAGCAACATAAATCTTCTTACAGGAAGAACTATAAGACCAAATAGCGAAAACAAGCTTCCAAAAGAACTGGCTCAAGTTTCTGACTGGAAGGACAGACATTGTTACGGCTTTTGGAACCAGCTTGCCCGCGAAGAACAGCAGAAATACGCCGAGAAAATCCTTACTCACAAAAATCCTTATACTGGGCTGACTTATGCAGAAGATCCGGCAGTTATTTTTGTTGAAATAAACAACGAAAACTCCATGGTAAAATGTTTTCTTGACGATGCGCTGGAACGCTTTCCTTCATCACTGACTCAGGAACTTGATGTTTTGTGGACAGACTTTTTATCTCAAAAAGGATACACCTATCAGTCACTGTCAGAGCAATTTAATCAGAATCAGAAAATGGGTGAAAATCTTATTGATGGAAAAGGAAATCTTGAACATCATAGTGGAGCAAAAGCTGATTTGACGGAAGCTTCTGGAAATGCAAAAATCAAAGTAAAGGCGAACGGCGGAGCGGACTGGCATGTTCAGTATGATTTGTATGGTTTTACTGTTGAGCCGGACCAGATGTACACAATCTCCTTTAAGGCAAAGGCTTCTAAAAATACTTCTGCAAGTGTAGCAATAATGATGAATCATGACCCTTGGAGCAATCTTGGTTTTTCAAAAAATTTACAGCTCACTAAAGAATGGCAGGATTACTCCTTTACAGAAGCTATACTCACTCCTGATAATAAACCTCGCCTTACTTTTGGAAAAATGGGATTGAGCGCAGGAACAACCTTTGAATTTTCAGACATAAAGCTTTGCAAGGGAGGAAATGTTACCTGTGTAGAAAAAACAAAAGAGGGATTGATTGCATTTCCTTCGCTAGATAAATACAGGGCATATCCGCTTGAACTTAAAATAATTGCCACTGAATTTTTATGCCAGCTTGAAGCAGATTATTGGGAAAGCATGAACAATTACCTGAAAAAGGAGCTTGGTGTAAAGGCTCTGACTTTTGGAACAGCTCTTTCTTGTGCGCCAGTTACTGTAATGAGCAGTTTTGATGTTGTTGATTCTCATGCATACTGGCACCATCCATCATTTCCTTCAACCGGCTGGAATACAAAAGATTTTTATGTTAAAAATCAGAGTCTGACAACAGCAAAAGACGGCGGAACTCTGGCAAATCTTGCTACAATGCGAGTTTACGGAAAACCTTTTTCTGTAACTGAATACGACCATCCATATCCCAGCCAGTTTTCTTCTGAAATGATGCCAATGCTTGCCATTTATGCAAGTTTGCAGGACTGGGACTGTGTTTATTCTTTCTGCTATGAACTTTCGCAACGAAACCCAGATACACAAAAAATAACAGGTTATTTTGACCAGGCTTCTAATCCTGCAAAAGTATGTGGAGCTCCTCTTGCTGCACGAATTTTCCGTGAATTTAAAATAAAGCCTCTTTCTAAAGGAATTTATTATAAAGTCACAAATGAAAATGAATTACGAGCAATTGCAGAACGTGGAAGTGCCTGGAACAATGTTCCGACGACATACTTTGGAATCCGTCCAGAAGATTCAATCATATACAGAACTGGGGCAATTGTTGAAGGAAAAACTCCGGATAATTTTAAACCAGATGAATTACGACCTGTTCAGGAATTACGCACAGAACTAGATGCAAAAATTGCCCTACGAAATAGCGGGGTAACCACTGCAAGTTGTGACGGAAACTTGATGTGGAACAGCAGCAGCGGTTTCTTTATCTATAATGATGAAAATGTATTTGTAAATGTTTCTATGCCTGGGGCAAAAGCAAAAATGGATGAGGGGCAAAAAGTTGCTTTTACACCAGAAAATGATTTTGCCACAGTAGCCGGAGTAAAGCTTGATGATTCTCACTGGTTTATTTTCTCTTCCTGCTGGAGTGGAAATATTGGCGAAAAACTCTATGAATACGGAACTTCGACAAAATCAGTTCCCAAAAATTCTATTACCCGTGACCAGATAAATCTTAGAACTGAATATTCTGGAGCAGGACGCACCGCCGCAGCCCTTGGCTCAACAGGAAAAATTGAAGTTGCGGAAACAGGTTGGAAATTATACCCTTTGACTCAGGATGGAAAACGAGGTAAAAAATTAAAGAACCTGATTATCAGCGGAGATGACAAAACTTTGTGGTATGAACTTGTAAAATAAAAAAAGAGCAAATAAATAAAAGCCATCACATTCTAGTCAAAAACTTTAATTAAGGCTTTTATTTATTACTTTTAGTATTATTACAAAGACGGCAAAGCATCTGTAAATTTTCATAAACAGTTTTTCCGCCACGACTCCAGGGAACAATATGGTCTCCCTGCATTTCGGTAAACTCATAATGCTGACCACAAAGAGGACAAATCCCTTTCTGCTCTTCGTATTTTTTACGTTTCATCTTGTCATCAAATTCCCGCAAACTTAAATGACTATCTTTCCTGTCAAAGAGATAATAATAAATACCCTTATGATTTGTAACTTCCTCATTATCAATTAAAGAAACAATTTCCTTTTCAAGAGCTGCCGGATCATAATCATTTTCGTGATACTGATTATAAAGCATACCCCAGTCAATTCCCTTCATTTCTTTTCTATAAGTTGGAAATAAGGCTTTTATCCAGGCAATCACAAATTGAAAATAAACCCAGAGCTCATTCGCATTAGAATCATTCTGATGCTTTCCCATGTAAGTACAAATCAGCTTATCATCTTTTCCAACGTACCAGCCTAATACAGTTTCAAGAAGCTCCTGCCGAATAGGATTTCCGTTTACATATTTATCTCCCAAAAGTTTTGCCACACAATTCGATTTAGAAAAAATCTTTTTAGCCTCAGCCGTCCAGGATCCCGCATAAACCGCATTTCTGATTTCCTGTTCAGTAAGCTTTTCCCCTGCAATATTTATAGTTTTAAACCAGCTCAGTTTTTCACTATCCGTTCCTTCACAAAAATAAACCTGCAGATCATAATTCAAAATCTGCTCTTTTTCGTCCGGCTGAAGATTTGTAAAGTAGCGCATATTGTGAGAAAAAGTTCCGTTCACATAGCGGCAAATCGAAATAGTTCTCTGCTGCCCATCCAGAACTTCATAGCGTCCATCCTCGCGAACTACCCAGTACATCGTGTTCAGAGGAAAGCCATTCGTCACGGTATCCATTACCGCCTGCTGCTGATTATCGTTATAACAAAACTCCCTCTGATAAGGCGGCCTGATATCCAGCTTACCATCAAAACCAACCACCCCAGCCTCATCATTATCCTGATATCCATTTACAAGTTCGCGGACTTTAATTGTGTGCAAAGTAATTTTCATAATCTTTTTTTCTCCTTGGGGGCTCCCCTCACTCCGCCTGCCTGCCGGCAGGCGGGTTCGGGTCGGGCCTTCCGCCATTACGCTATCGCTCCAGCCTCCTCACTCCATTCACTAACTAACGTTAGTTCATTTCGTTGCGGTGGCCGCCTTCGGCGTGGCTCCACGCCCTAGCCCTGTAAGCTCGCAGGCGGGCCTATTTTTTACGCTTTATTAAAATGCGTGCAAATTTTATTTTTCCATCAATTGTAAGTCTTCCTCCAACAAGCTTATCTTTTGGAACTGTATATCTGTCTAATCCAATTATTTCAAATTGCGAAGGATTATATTTATCAAGGAAAGTGATTGGCACTCCCATAATACCATCATAATCCATGGGAATTTCAGAATATTTCCCAACATTAATCGCATCATAATTATCATATTTAGGATATTCCTCTTCCGAATAATGTTTGTATAAAATTAAATCTTCATGTCTCTTTGCAATATCAAGATTTGTATACCAGCAAATATTTCCCATACTTCTCCACTTCTGACCTGTTTCATCCTGCCAGTAACGAGTCTCTCTTGGAGCATAATAATCAGGAACTTTGAAAGCCATATCACCCGCTTTATATCCCAGCCAGATTTTGTTTTCCTTAAAGAGTTTAAAAATTTCTTTGTAAGTAATATTGTTCTGACTTCCTATAATCAAAAACTTCTTTTCATATTTCATTAAAACATCAACATATTCTCTGAATAAACTAAAGGGCGGATTTGTAACCACAATATCTGCTTGTTTTAAAAGTTCAATGCATTCGTCACTTCTAAAATCCCCATCTCCCTTCAATTCTTTTATTTCTACAGTCGAAAAATCTGTATTTGTCGGATCATTCGGGTTTCCATAGTAATCAAGCCAGACTGCCTTCTCACAATCATTTTGAGAAAATAAATCAACTTCCTGATTTTTATAACAGGTAGTAATAAGTCTTTTAAGTCCCAATTCATCAAACTTCAAGGCAAAGTAATTAAAAAAGTTTGATATACGAGGGTCATCACAATTGCATAAAACAGTTTTATCTTTGAAATGATTTTTATAATGAGATAACTCTTTTTCAATATCAGAAAGCTGAGTATAAAACTCATCTTCCTTATTGTTTCTGGCATTTCCTAGACTTGTGTTTTTTGACATTTTATAACTTCCAAGTTGATAATTTTCCACTAATTTTTATTAACTGGGCAATAGTTTATTATAACACAAATACTTGTTTTTGGTTTAGTTTTTAAAGAAAAAGTAAACAATTTCTTATTCACTGTTGATATGAGTGATTTTTGGAAAAGAGTAGAAGAAGAACTTGATTATTTAGGAAAAAACAAAACTTATTTAGCAAGAAAATGTGGTTTTAGTCTTACAAACATTGGTAAAGGAATAAAACTTGGCAGCATCCCCTCCGCCGACACCGCAGTAAAAATCGCCGCAGTTCTGGGTGTGTCTGTTGAATATCTTGTAAACGGAACAAATAATCCTAACTCTTCAAAAAATCACGAAGAAGAACAGAATCAACTCAGGCTATATCGAAAACATTCAGAAATCATAAAAAAATGCGAAGAACTTTCTCCCGAAAAAGAAAAGCTTCTTGTAGACTTTATCAGTAATTTTTCTAATCTATAAACTAATTTACTATAAATTGCTTTACACTATACGTTTTATACCGTATACTAAAATCATTGGAAATGCCTGATTCAGGCGGTGTCTCCCGAACTCAATCAGAGTCTTGCTCAGGCGGACTTTGAAATAATTGATAAGGGAGGTTTGCTTATGACATTTGAACTTGTTGTTGCAGTAATCACATGTATTGCGACAATAATCTGCACTGTTATAGCAGTTCTCTCATACTTTAGAAATAAAAGATGAGTAGATAAATAAAGCCGCCGTAGTCCTTTTCACACATACTTCGGCGGCTTTTACACAACGTGGAGATGACCCAAATGAATCGGGCATTTCCTTTCTTTTAATATAGCATACACCTATAAGACCGTCAAGTTTTTATTTCTTGCAGTCTTCTTTCAAAAAATTATACCTTAAACAAATCAATTTCAGAACCAATCTGCTTGATGTTGTCTGCCATTTTTCCGGAAATATTATAAAGTTCAGCACCTGTCTGATTAATGTGCTCTGCACCAGCCTGCATTTCCTGAATACTGTCTTTAATTGTATCCGTTGCCATCTGCAGCTTCTGGATTTCTGCAAGAATTTGTCGGTTTCCTTCTGACATTTCGGCAGAAGCAGTTTTAACTTCAGCTGTAGAATTGTTCATAGACTGGAGGGCATCGATAATCTGCTTAGAACCAATCTGCTGCTCTTCCATTGCACTCTTAATCTGTTCAATAATCTGGCTTGTTTCGGCAATACTTTCTGAAATTGCAGAGAATGCTGTATTTGTTTCGTGAGAAACTGCAACAACTTCCTGAATTGTCTTCTGAATATCCTGAAGCTCAGTTCCAATTGTTTTTGACTGAGCAGTAGAAGTTTCTGAAAGCTTACGGATTTCATCGGCAACAACTGCAAATCCTTTTCCGGCTTCACCTGCATGAGCCGCTTCGATTGCAGCGTTCATAGCAAGAAGGTTTGTCTGGGAAGCAATACTAGCAATTGCAATATTTGCATCCTGAAGCATTTTTGACTGCTCCTGAATACGACCGATTTTTTCGTTTACATTGCTCTGTTTTGAAATACCCTCTGTGGAGTTCTGTTCCAGCTGACCAAAAGATTCAATCATCTTATTAACAGAAGTATTTACAGAATTAATATTTCCAATCATCTGTTCTACCGAAGCAGAAGCCTGTGTTACACTTGCAGACTGAGATTCAATCATCCTTTCAAGAGAGTCGATATTTGCGCTTATTTCATTTACAGCACCAGCAGTTTCCTGTACAGAACCAGCCTGATTAAGAATCTGGCCATTGACACTTTCAATATTTGAAATAATTTCTGTAATCGAAGCCGTTGCATTCTGCGTACTTGCCTGCAAATCCGTATCAACAGAAATAAGATTATCCTTTGAATGCTGTAAATTTGTTACAATTTCATGAAGCTTTTCGACAAAGACATTGAAACCGTTTACAACATCGCCAATTTCATCATTGGTTGCTTCAGGAATTCTCTGAGTAAGATCGGCATTTCCACTTGCAATTGTTTCTACAGAAGATTTTACAGTTTTGAGTGGTCTAATAAGCAGACGAATCAAGAATAAAATAACAACTGTAGTAATAACTAATGTAATTACGATGATAAGAAGGATGGTTGTCTGAGTTCCTTTAAGGGCACTAAAATAAAGATCATAAGGTGCAACAGCAAAAACAGTCCAGGTTGTATTAGGAACCTTCTTGTAGGCCGCAATAAGATGTGCATGGATATTAGGGTCTACAAAATCATCAATTCCTTCCTTACCCTGGAAAATATTTGTAAGGACAAGACCAAGACCAGAAGTTTCATCAAGAACAGCACCACCATCTTCTTCACTGGTTTCTGTATTTTCATTTACATTTGCAACAGTTGTTGAAGTAGCCCAGTTGATAACAGAAGGATGCATTCCACCACCCATGTCAATTTTTTCTATAGTGCTTAAAATAGTATTTCCACTTATAACCATTACAAGTGCACCAATAATCTGGTGATTGTTATTATAAACAGGAACACTGTAATGCTGAAGAATTGTATCGGTTACAGGACTCAAAACAGGATCAGATGCGAAATCTTTACCGGCATAAGCCTCTTTAAAATATGCACGATTAGCGAAATTCATTACATTACCGTTTGCAACAAGAGCATCGCCGTTTGCATCATAAAAGGCAACATTTTCACAATTTTCTCCCATTGCAGTTTTAACACTTTCCAGCTCCTTTTGTTTTTCATCAAATGAAATATTTTCATCTTTAATTGTAGTTAATTCTGCAAGAACATGAAGAGATTGAAAGTATCTTTCATTTATAGCAGAAATCTGATTTACAATATCATTTGAAACCGTATCAATCTGTGTATATACATTTTGAGTCATTCCTTTAGATGCAGCTCTATAAGAAACCATTCCAATTGTTACACTTGAAATAATTACAACAATCAGAAACATTACAAGCAGTTTTACTGCCAAAGTGAATCTAAGTTTACCAGTCTTGCTCATAGTTTTCCTCTTTTTAAAAAGCTATACTTAATTATAACATATTTTTATTTTAATTCCATAAAATTATTTTACAACCTTATAATACATAACCATTAAGTGCTGTAAGATCTATCTTATAAACACCTATATCTGGCTTTTTATTTTTTAAGAACATCGCGAATATCCCACGTAAAAAAAATCACAACTTTTACAATTTTTTCCTCCTTTTTTTACACACTTTCACTCGTTATAGTGTATAATTGATTCATCACATACCAAAAAGGAGTATTTTATGGAACTGAAATTTTACAGATGTAAACACTGTGGAAAAATCATCGCGATTGTAAACGACACAAAGGTTCCGACAATCTGCTGTGGAGAGGCAATGGAAGAACTCATTCCAGGAACTACGGACGCTGCTGTAGAAAAGCATGTGCCTGTAATCACAAAAAATGGCAATATAATAGAAGTAAAGGTTGGTTCTGTAGAACATCCTATGGCACCTGAACACTATATTGAATGGATTGCCCTTAGAACAAAGCAGGGAAATCAACGCAAAATCCTCAAACCGGGAGATGTTCCAGTTGCAACATTCGCTCTTGTTGATGGCGATGAAGTAATCGAAGCTTTTGCATATTGCAATCTTCACAGTCTTTGGGTTTCAAAATAAACTGTCATTATCGGGCTTGACCCGGTAATCAAAAAAAAAGGAAATATATATTATGAGCAAATATACTGGTACAAAAACAGAAAAAAATCTTCTTGCAGCCTTCGCTGGAGAAAGCCAGGCAAGAAATAAATACACATATTTTTCAGCAATTGCAAAAAAAGACGGTCTGGATAAAATTGCTGACATTTTTGCAAAAACTGCCAACAACGAAGAAAATCACGCAAAAATGTGGTTCAAAGAGCTTGGTGGCTTAAACTCTACAACAGACAATCTCAAGGCTGCAGCTGACGGTGAAAATTATGAATGGACAGATATGTACGTTCAGTTTGCAAAAGAAGCCGAAGAAGAAGGATTCGCAGACCTTGCTGCAAAGTTCCGTGCCGTTGCTGCAATCGAAAAACGTCATGAAGAACGATACCGCTCCCTCCTTAAAGATGAAGAATCTTCTGCACAGCTTAAAAACAGTACAGTTAAAATCTGGGAATGTCTTAAATGTGGTCACATCGTAGTTGGTCCTCAGGCTCCAGAATACTGCCCAACTTGCGGCGAATACAATCAGTATTTTGAAGTTCGCGAAGATAATTACGACTTAATCCTCACCTGGGGACGATAAGGATTCACATGGATAACAAAGCATTATTCAGCTTATCTTATGGCGTTTTCATTCTCGGTACAAAAAGCGGTGATAAAATCAATGCTTGCGTAACAAACACTTGTATGCAGGTTGCCAATGAACCGACAAGAATCGCCATATCTTCAATAAGCACAAATCTCACCTGCAGTATGATTAAAGAATCTGGAGTTTTCGCACTTTCAATTCTAGACAAAACAACTGCATTTGAGATAATAAAACGATTCGGCTATCAAAGCGGAAGAAACGTAAATAAGTTCGATGGTTTTTCTTATTCATTAGATGACGCAGGTTGTCCATATCCTAATTCTCAGATTTGCGCGCTTATTTCTGCAAAAGTAATCAGTTCACAGGATTTAGGAACACACACTCTCTTCATCGCTGAAGTTACAGACGCAAAAATAATGAGTAAAGAGGAACCTATCACTTATGCTTACTATCAGAACGTCATCAAACCAAAACCAAGCGTTCAAACTGCAAAAAAAATTGTCGGATGGCGCTGCCGAATCTGCGGATACGAATACAAAGGAGCAGAACTCCCAGCTGATTTTACCTGTCCACTTTGTGGTCATCCGGCTGAAGATTTTGAACCAATTTATGAAAATATAGCAGAAAGTTCACAGGAGGAAAAAATGAACAAATACGCAGGAACACAGACAGAAAAAAACTTAGAGGCAGCTTTTGCCGGAGAAAGCCAGGCAAGAAATAAATACACTTATTTTGCTTCTGTTGCAAAAAAAGAAGGATATGAACAGATTGCTGCAATTTTTGAAGCAACCGCTAACAACGAAAAAGAACACGCAAAAATGTGGTTCAAAGAACTTGCAGGAATTGGAAAAACTACTGATAACCTTAAAGCAGCAGCTGATGGCGAAAATCATGAATGGACAGATATGTACGAGGGTTTTGCAGTTACAGCTGAAAAAGAAGGATTCACAGCACTTGCTGCAAAGTTCCGTGCCGTTGCTGCTATCGAAAAACATCATGAGGAACGCTATCGTGCATTACTCAAGAACATTGAAACTGCCGCTGTATTTGAAAAGAGCGAAGTAAAAGTTTGGGAATGCCGAAACTGCGGCCACATCGTAGTTGGTACAAAAGCTCCAGAAGTTTGTCCGGTTTGCGCACACCCACAGAGTTATTTTGAAATCAGCGCACAAAACTACTAGAATAATTTGAGTCTTGCAAAGCAACTTAAAAAAATAAAAAAAATATTTCTCTTTGCATTCTTTTCTATTCTTTTATGCGGATGCAAAGAGAAATATTCACCTTCCAAATCATCATTGCAAAAATCAACCCCTAAATTAGAAAATATCACACAAGTTTCTAAAAACAGATTCACCTGTTCTTTTGACGGCATAAATCATGATTTTATAATTGATTTGCCTGAGAACTCACAAAACGCACCGCTTGTAATTCTTCTTCCGGGCGCAGGAAATACTGCCGAAGCCTTCAGAACAACAATTCATTTTGAAGAAAAAGCAAATCCACGTGGTTATGCTGTAGTTTATGTCACTGGAGCAAGAAATAAAAATCAACCTACAGGACCAATCGGCTGGAACTCTGGAATAACAAATGACGGAAATGATGATGTGATTTTTTTAGTTGCGCTCACAAAATATCTACAGAAAGAGTATTCCTTCGACAAAAAACGTACTTATGCAGCAGGATTCAGTAACGGCGGATTTATGATTCACAGACTTGCAATGGAAGCAGGCCATACTTTTGCAGCCTGTGTAAGCGTTGCCGGAAAAATGACTGAAAAAGTCTGGGAACAAAAGAACAAAAAAAACATAGTCGGAATATTCCAGATTTCCGGTGAAAAAGATGAAACCGTTCCTAAAAAAAGCGACAATTCTGCAAAATTTTCAAAAGATCCGGCAATTGAAGATGTCATGTCTTACTGGGCACAGTCAAATAATCTAAAAGTTTCAGACACTATAGAGATGGGAGCAGCTTCCACATTAACAAAATGGTATGGAAAAAAGAAAAATCAAAAGCAAGTCTGGCAGCTTTTTGTTAAAGACGGACATCACGCCTGGCCAACAGAAAAAATCAACAAAATAGATGCAAACTCCCTTATCCTTGATTTTTTTGAGGCAAACGCCAACTAAAAACAAAACATTCAGCAACCAAAATCCAGATAGAATCCAGATATTTTTCTCCTATTCTTATAGATAAAATTTCAACATTTATAACAAATCGGGATTATACTTTAACAAATCATTGGAGGACATTTTATGATTTATTATGTAAGTTCAAAAACAAAATCAAATGGAGACGGTTCTAAAAACTCTCCATTTAAAACGATTAACCAGGCAGCCAGCATTGCAAAAGCAGGCGATGAAATAATTGTTAAACCTGGAATTTACCGTGAGCAGGTTGTTCCACGTTTTGGAGGAACAGAAGACAGCCACATAGTTTATAAATCTGAAAAACCACTTGAAGCTGTTATCAGTGGTTCAGAAATATTAAAAGGCTGGAAAAAATACAAAGGCGATGTCTGGACTGCAAAAGTTGATAACAGTCTTTTTGGAGGCTACAACCCATACACTACCTACGTTTGCGGGGACTGGTATTTTGCACCAACTGTACGTCACACAGGCTCTGTAGTTTTAAACGGACTTATGATGTACGAAACTACCACCCTCGAAGAATGTATTGAGGGAAAAGCAGATCCATGCGCCTGGAATCAAAAAGAATCCGAATACAAATGGTATTGTGAACAGGAAGGAGAAGCTCCTGCTTTGCAATACAATGATGATGGAAACTGTCCTGTAAGCAAATCAGAATATGTTGTAAACGCTCAGGCAAAAGAAATCAAAAAAGGCCAATTTACAGTTTTCTACTGCAATTTTAAAGGACTGGATCCAAACAAAGAAAACGTAGAAATCCTTGTCCGCCGAAACTGCTTTATGCCGGAGCAAAACGGACTTAACTATATTACAGTCAGCGGATTCAAAATCTGTAATGGTGCAACAACTTGGGCTCCTCCTGCTTCATACCAGGACGGACTAATTGGACCGCACTGGAGCAAGGGATGGATTTTTGAAGATTTGGAAGTATGTAACAGCCGTTGTTGTGGAATCTCCCTTGGTAAATACCGTGATGAAGAAAATGACATGTATTTTTATACAAAGCATCTTAAAAGCCCGACCCAAATGGAACGTGATGCAGTTTGCCGAGGACAGTATCATGGCTGGACAAAAGAAAATGTCGGTTCACACATAATTCGCCGCTGCCATGTTCATCACTGTGAGCAAACTGGAATTGTCGGACGTATGGGCGGAGTATTTTCTACTATAGAAGATTGTCATATTCATCATATCTGTAATTCTCAGCAGCTCGGTGGTGCAGAAACCGCTGGTATAAAGCTGCATGCCGCAATTGATGTACTTATCCGTCGCAATCATATTCACGACTGTATTATGGGTGTATGGCTGGACTGGGAAGCACAAGGCGCAAGAATCTCTCAAAACCTTATGTACAACAATCAGCGGCCGGAAGGTCTGGAACAGGCAAGAGGAGCTATGTTCTCTACCGATGTTTTCATAGAAGTTGGACACGGACCTACAACAATTGACAACAATCTTTTGCTTTCTAAAGTTTCTATTACAATTCCAAGCGAAGGAATTTCAGTGGTTCACAATCTTATTCACGGTTCATTCAGTCTTATCAATTCCGGTGTAGACAGCATTATAAATGATCAGAGAGAACCTCGTTACACACCATATCATATCCGCCACAGAACAGAAGTTGCAGGTTTTATGACAATTCTTCACGGCGATGACAGAATCTACAATAATATTTTTGTCCAGCAGTTCCCTGTAAAAAATGCCGAAAAAACAGCCAAAGATTGTGATTATGAAGCAGTCGGAACCGCACCTTTTGATATTTTCCCAACCTACGAAGAATGGATTTCTAATTTTATGATGGATAAGGAACCAGACATGGGTGCGCTTGGAAAATATCACTTTGGACATCTGCCAGTCTGGGTAGCAGGAAATGCTTATATCAATGGCGCAACAATCTGCAAGCATGAAAAAGACAATCTGCTTGTTGAAGGAAAATCAAAGGCTAAAATCTCACTTAAGAATAATGTTCTCAAAAACAATCTTAAAGCTCTGCTTGGCGACTATAGAACAGGTGTAATTACAACAACTCTTCTTGGTGCAGCCTTTGAACCGGAACAGCGTTTTGAAAATCGAGATGGAAGTGATATCATCTTTAATGAAGATTTCTTTGGTAATCATCGCGGAAGTCACGTTATTCCTGGTCCATTCGCTGAACTTACTGACGAGATTGAAGTTCTGTAATAATTTGGTAAGAATCTTGTAGTTGCAATAAAGTCTTTTTTTAACAATAATATAAGTCAAATTATGACAGACGAAGAATTAGACTCACTTTTAATAGAGATACTTAATGAATATCTTGCAGAAAC
Organism: uncultured Spirochaetaceae bacterium; assembly: GCA_902802305.1. Classification (GTDB taxonomy): domain Bacteria; phylum Spirochaetota; class Spirochaetia; order Treponematales; family Treponemataceae; genus Treponema_D. The sequence goes on along the minus strand of CADCLG010000009.1, from coordinate 31,826 downwards.
AAAAGAAGATGCCGAATACATTAAAAATCAGAAATCAAAGGACTACAAAGAAGTCAAAGAAGATTATCATTTTGTAATTGAGCATCTTTCCAACCTTCTGCCAGCTATTCATTCTCTGGATGATCTTGCCGAAATGGATGAAGAAGACATATCCCTTGTTTATGATTACATTGCTGAATATGCCGGAAACTTTATTATTCGAGAAGACCCGCTCTACAAGGAAGCAGACTTAAAAAAATACAGCGGAATTGAAGAAATCCTCAACATGTTTATGGATGATGATGATTTTGACGAGGAAGAAGAGATTTAAAGTTTCGGCTCAAAGTTTTAGCCCAAGATTTTAAGCAAAATAATCAACAGCCTTGCAGTTCAACTCATAAAAATCTGGCTTTACAAGAAGCTTGATTGCCGCCTTTAATTCGTCTTTATCAATGATTCCAGTTTTACAGGCAGCGCCCAGCAGAACCATGTTTACAACTTTTTCACTTTTTAGTTGCTGGCAAGCTTCCTGAGTATCGACAGCAATTACACTGGCAGCGGCTTTTTCGAGATAAGAAATCATTTCATCTTCGCTAAAGGTTTTTCCTGTTAAACTGGCAGTAGTAGGCTGAACTACTTTTTTATTTACGATAACAGTTCCATCAGCTTTTAAATATTCTACATTTCTTACAGCTTCTGCTGCTTCAAAAGAAATTATAATATCAGCCTGGCCTTTTGGAATTAAAGGAGAAAAAATCCCCTCCCCTATTCTTACATGACTTGTTACAGAACCGCCGCGCTGAGCCATTCCAATAGTTTCTGCCGAAAGCACATGCTCTCCACCAGAAATTGCAGCCTGAGATAAAACCTTTGCGGCAAGCACGGTTCCCTGTCCGCCTACTCCACAAATCAATATATTTTTTGCCATAATTAAACTCCTGATACTACACTTGATTTTGTCTAGAAAATTGCTTTTGTAGGGCAAACCTGCGAACAAAGACCACAACCGGTGCAAAGCCCTCTGTCAATTTCTACAAGCTGTTTACCCTTTGCATTTTTTGCAAGACTTACACTTAAAGCAGGACATCCAAGTTCATTTATACATTTTCTGCAGCCAATGCATTTTTCTGCATCTACTTTTTTGGCTCCGGTAAACTTATAGCCGAGTTTTGCCGCAATTGCTATACAAGGAGATTTAAATATTACGGCACTCACGCCTTTTGATTCCGCTGCTTTTTTAACAGCTTTAACGCTTTCTTCCTGATTGAATGGGTCAACTTCAAAAATTGGAGAAACTCCGACTGCTTCCAGAATCTTTTTTATGCTGATTTTTTCAACAATTTCGCCCATCATAGTAAGTCCGGTTCCCGGATGAGGCTGATGTCCTGTCATTGCGGTAGTTGAATTATCAAGAATACAGATTACCTGATGACTCTGATTATAAACTGCATTCACAACGCCTGTAATTCCACTGGCAAAAAAAGTTGAGTCGCCTATAAAGCTAAAGCATTTTCGTTCCGGTTCGTTATGATAAAAGCCTTGAGCCATTGTAATATCCGCACCCATACACAAACAGGTATCGGTCATATCAAGTGGCTGGGCATTTCCTAAAGTATAACAGCCGATATCGCCACAGTAAGCAGTTTTCTGATTTTTCATTGCCTGCTTTACTGCATAGAAAGCACCACGATGAGGACAACCAGCACAAAGAACAGGTGGGCGAACTGGAAGTTCTGGAGCAGCAGTTTCTTTGGATGAAGCGGAAGAACCTTCTGAAGCTGATGTAACAACGGTTGCTTCCGATTCTGCCTTAATTGACAGCTTTGAAAGCAAAATATCTTTTATAATCTCTACGCTTAATTCGCCTGCAACAGGAACTATACCGTCCAACTTTCCGCTGATATGGCAGTCGATACAGGAGCGGCCGGCAATACGAATAAGATTTTCTTCTATAACCGGGTCTAATTCTTCAAAAACAGTTATATCCCTATAATTACGCAAAAACTTTTCTGCAAGATTTTTAGGAAAAGGATAAGGAGTTCCAATTTTGAGAACAGGTATTTTCTGTAATTGCACATTATCTGGATTTTCACGCTTTAAGATTGAAATTGCTTCCATTAGATAACAGTAACTTATTCCACCTGCAGCAAAGGCAACGGGGGTGCAGCCGAGGGGAAGGCTTTCCCCTTCTATTTTATTCCACTTGCTGTTGCTAAACTCTTCTGGTAAAACTTTTTCGTTGCGTTCAAAAATACGCTTGTGATTATTGTAAGAAGAGCGCGGAAATATTACCCAGCGTTTGGAATCTTTTTCAAAAATACCGCGTTCACGGCAAGGTCCAAGCTCAGGGAACTCCATACTTTCATAAGCATGATCTACGCGCGTGGTTGGACGAAGCAAAACAGGCGTATTATATTTTTCAGAAACTTCAAAGGCTTCCTGAATCATTTCGTAAGCTTCAAGAGGTGTTGACGGGTCAAAACAGGGAAGCTTGGAGTATTGGGCAAAATTGCGGGTATCCTGTTCGGTCTGGCTGGAAATTGGTCCCGGGTCATCAGCGGAAACAATTACCATTCCACCTTTTACACCAACATAGGAAAGGCACATTACCGGATCGCTGGCAACGTTGAGTCCAACCTGCTTCATTGTAACAAGAGTCCGGCTGCCTGCATAACTTGCACCAGCGGCAACTTCAACGGCGGCTTTTTCATTTACAGACCATTCAACATAAGTTCCAGTCTTAGCTTTATATTTTGCAATAAATTCAATAATCTCGCTGGAGGGTGTTCCCGGATATCCAGCTACAAGATTTACTCCGGCTTTTAATGCACCAAGCGCAATGGCTTGATTTCCCATAATCATCTGTTTTGACATAATGTTTATTTTACATTAAGAGAGTTTAGCTAAACAACATATTTTTTCGTTATTTTTACTTTTTTTCTAGTTTTTTTTCTATTTTATGGTAATCTATATTAGAGGGTGCTTTTGTACATGGATTGGGGGCAAACAGTTTGGAAGAAGAAAGTATAGACCTAAAGAAAACAATTGCCAGACTCGAACGGGCCTTATATCACGAAGCCCAATACCGCACTTCCCTGCTATCTACTGCGACTTCTTTTTATGACGCAAATATTACAAAGGATTTAATAGAATCGGATTTTTTCTTTAAAAATAGAAAAACGGGAGAACTAATTTCGGTTCCTGAATATGTTGGGCTTTCTATTCCCTGCAAATTTTCTGAATTTGTAAAGAGATGGGTCGAAAAAGTTACCTTCAATACTACAAAATCTGAATTAGGTGATATTGACCATATTAATTCCACTCTTATCGAATCCTATAATTCTGGAAAGCGTGACTACGTCATAAATTACTGGATGGAAAGCTCTGATAATAGCAGATTATATATTAATCAGCGTTTTTTACTTACGAAAAATGAAGATGGTGATATCTGCACTCTGGCAATTGTAAAAGATTATACAGATAAAGTTTCTAATGATTTTGCTGTAAAACAGGAAATGCTGGAACAGTATGCTTATTTTGATCAGATTACAAAAGGCTACAATTATATAAAATTCAAGGAAAAGCTGCGCAAAGTTGCGACAGACGGTTCAATCATTTGTCTTGATATTCATAATTTTAAAATTGTTAATTCAATCTGCGGTATTTCAAGAGGGGATCAGGTTATAAAAGAAATATGGAATAAAATATTTCAGATGATTGACGTTTCTGCTGGTAATCTGGCTGCCCATGTAAATGCAGATCATTTCATTATTTTCCTTAATACAAAGGATAATCAAACAATTGTCAGAACCTTAAAGAATATTTCCCTTTCACTTTCTTTGATTTCTGCAGAAATGAGCGTTCCTCAAATCAGGCCTTACTTTGGTGTTTCTTCCTGGCATACAAACAAAAAGATTGAACAGTCCTATAACGAAGCAATTATTGCTAAACACAAAGCCAAGGAACAGCAAAACTCGGATTATGCATTTTTTAATGAAGAAGACACAATGCGTACAATCAGAGATAAAAAAATGACGGACTCTTTTGAAGATGCGCTCGCAAGAAAAGAGTTTAAGCTCTGGTTCCAGCCAAAATATAATCCTATTACAAAAAAACTCGTAGGAGCAGAAGCTCTGGTACGCTGGTATACTCCTGACGGTGCAATTATTCAGCCTGGTGATTTTATTCCTTTATTTGAAAAAAGCAATTTAATCAGGCAGCTTGATGAATATATTTTCAGAAACCTTTGTTTGATTTTGAGTGGCTGGCAAAGAGCAGGAAAGAATATTGTTCCTATTTCTGTAAATCTTTCAAGGGCAAGTCTTTATTACAAGGAAATTGTAAATCTCTACAAAAACATTGTTGAAAAAATCGGACTTGATAAAAAGTTCGTTCCTATAGAAATTACAGAAACCGCCGCTATAACCAACAGGCAGATTAAAGAAATTGCGGACGATTTTCATGCAGCGGGCTTTACTCTCCAGATGGATGATTTTGGTTCAGGCTACTCTTCTCTTGCTTCACTTAATACAATGCATTTTGAGACCTTAAAACTTGATAAGAGTTTGATTGATTTTATCGGTAACTTTGGCGGGGACCGGCTTATTGAACACACTATCTGTCTTGCAAAAGAACTTGGAATGTATGTGACTGCTGAGGGTGTTGAAAAAGAAGATCAGGTCAATTTCTTAAAGCATACCGGCTGTGACAGCATTCAGGGATTTTATTATTCCAAACCAATTCCTAAAAACGAGTTTGAGATTATTCTTGATACTCTTGAACAGGAAACAATTGCTACAGAAATGGATCACCTTACAGAGCATATCCGCAATTTTAATCAGAGTTTTATCAGGGGACCTCTCTATTCATTTACAGTTAACCTTACAAAAGATAATTTTATAACTACTAATGGCCTTGATAAATGGAAAGAAAACACAGGAATTGATACAAACAATTATTCTGAGGCGCTTGAAATTGTGGCAGAAAACTTTATTACAGAACCATACAGAAAGGCCTTTCTTTCATTTATGGACAGGAATAAACTGCTTGCAAACTTCTGTGGTATTGAAGAAACCCGTATTCTGAATTATGACAAACAGCTTAAAGGACAAACTGATAAAATCCGTATGATTTATCATATCTTTAAAATTGAAGATTCAGATGATATCTGGGCTTACATCAACCTTTCAACTTTCTGATTTTAGACTGCCTTTAGTGTATTGCTCAAGGGCAGAAGAAATTTTCTGATTCTCTTTTTTTAATTCTTCTATTTGATTTTTAAGATTTTTTTCTTCCTCAAGATTTTCTGCAAACTTGATTTTATGCTCTAGTTCAGGAATGAGCTCTTCGATTTCTAAACGTCGACGCTTCATTTGTGTAATCTGCTTTGGAGGTCTGCCACCTTTTTTACCATTTTCGCGGCTGGCAGTTTTTTTGGCATTACTGGTTGATTTTCCATTATACAAATACAAAGAATCTATCCAAAACCTGAGATTTTTTATTTCCTGAACAAGTTCAAAATCAATGTCATCAAGCTCGCGGCTCTTTATTGTCTTATTCAAATCCGAAAGGCGTTCTTCTAATTCTTTCAATTTATCAAGAGACTGATAAATATTTTCTGTTTTACGGCTCATATTTACATGATAACCCATAGGTTTAGGTTATTTCAAGTGTAGTATCTACTTTTCATCTACTTTTCGAGTGCTTGACCTAATCATTAAAATTACTATAATTTAAATTGTGCAACGGGGCAAAATAATTGCATTTGCAGTTTATTTGCCCTTTTTATTTTTGGAGGTTTATTATGAAAAAAATTGGAGCACTTATTGGTGCAATCGCTTTAATTGCAGGTCTCACTAGTTGTACAAAAAAGGTAGAAAAAGGTGAGTTCACAGTTCAGAAAGGAAAGTTCATGATTGCTATGGAAATCGGCTATCCTCCTTTTGAATACTATGCAGATGACGGAAAAACTCCTATGGGCTTTGACATCGAACTTGGAAAAGAAATTGCTAAACGTCTTAACCTTGAGCCTGAATTCGTTGATACAGCATGGGATGGTATTTTTGCTGGACTTGATACAGACCGCTATGATGCAGTTATTTCTGCTGCAACTATTACTGAAGAGCGACTCCAGAATTATTTATTCTCAAATCCATATATCGGAAACGGACAGTCTTTAATCGTACGCAAAGATTCAACTTTAAAAATCAATAAATTCTCTGACATTGCAGGAATGAAAGTTGGTTATCAGGCAGAAACAACATCTGACTTTTACGCAAAGAAACACGCTGCTGAAGAAGGATTCACATACATCGAAAACGCTTATGACAAGGTTATGAATGCATACGACGACCTCAAGCTCAAGAGAATTGATGTTGTTGTAAGTGACGGTCTTGTAGCAGTTGATTACCTTGCTCCAAAAGACACTGAATTCAAACAGGTTTGGAGCGGAACTCCAGATGAATACTTTGGAATCTGTATGAAAAAAGGAAATACAGAACTTCAGACAAAAGTTAACAAGATTCTTGAAGACATGAAAGCAGATGGTACATTAAAGAACATCTATGTTAAGATTTTCGGAATGGATTTATCTGACAGCATTAAATAAAATAACAAAAAATAAATTATAAGGATTGGCATATGAATATTTTTCAAAAAATTATCGGCTGGACCCCTCAGTTATTAAGTGGTGCTAAAATCACAATTTTACTGACTCTTTGTTCAGTATGTGCCGGTCTTATTCTTGGAATAATCCTTGCTCTTGGCTCAATGTCAAAGAGCAAGGTATTAAGAGGACTTAGTAAAGCATACGTTTTCTTCTTCCGCGGAACACCTCTTTTGATGCAGCTTTACTTTGTTTATTATGGTCTGCCTGAAATAAGCAGAGCTCTTACAATTAACAATAAGTTTCTTGCAGCATTCATTGCATTTGGATTAAACAGTGGTGCATACTGCAGCGAAATCTTCCGTTCCGCAATCCAATCAATCGATAAAGGACAGTTCGAAGCAGGCAAAGTCCTTGGTATGAGTTACCTTCAGACTATGAAGCTTATTATTCTTCCACAGTCAATAAGACGGCTCATTCCTCCTGTAGGAAACGAGTTCATTATGATGCTCAAAGACGCATCTCTGGTTTCTATCATCGCTCTTGCAGATATTACGAAAGTTACGCGAAGCATTCAGTCTTCAACGGCATCTTCACTGGTATACATTCCGGCAATGATTCTTTATCTGATTATTACGGCTGTATTCACCTTGTTCTTCCGCTGGCTGGAAAAGAAAAATACTTACGCTTGATTTTAATTACATAAAGGAGAAAATCTTATGGACATGATTAGAGCAGAAAACGTATGTGTTTCTTTTGGAGATTTAGATGTATTAAAAGGCGTAACTCTTTCTGTAAAACCAAAGGAAGTAGTTTGTATAATCGGACCAAGTGGTGCCGGTAAATCTACTTTTTTACGCGCTTTAAATCATCTTGAACATATTAACAACGGTGCAATTTATATAGAAGATCAGTTATTAACACATCATGAAAACGGTGTAAGAAAACTCAAGATTTCTTCTAAAGAACGACGCAAGATTCTTCTGGAAGTAGGAATGGTTTTCCAGAGATTCAATCTTTTCCCACACAAAACTGCGCTGGAAAATATGATGGTCGCTCCTATGCACGTACTTGGTAAATCCAAAGAAGAAGCCCGCCAGAAGGGAATTGAAATACTTCAGAGAGTTGGACTTGGCGACAAACTGGACGCCTACCCTAACAATCTTTCGGGAGGTCAGCAGCAGCGTGTTGCAATTGCTCGTGCGCTTGCAATGGAACCAAAAACAATTCTTTTTGATGAACCAACTTCGGCACTTGACCCGGAATTAGTCGGTGAAGTTCTTTCTGTTATGAAGCAGCTTGCTAACGATGGTATGACAATGGTTGTTGTTACCCATGAAATGGGTTTTGCCCGCGAAGTTGCAGACAGAGTTCTTTTTATGGACGGAGGCGTTATTGCTGAAGAAGGAACTCCTGAAGAAATCTTCCAGCATCCTAAGAGTGAACGATTGCAACAGTTTTTGAAAGCTGTACTCTAGCTAATCTCTAGCTAATACACGGATTTATGAATCCCAAGAAAAAGGCGGTGGTTGCGCTTGTCGCAATCACCGCCTTTAATTTTTTCTTATATCTGATTATAAGGACCTTACATTCATTACCTATAAACTAAGCTTCCAGTTTAAGAATAACTTTAAGCAGATTGTAAGTACAGAACTGCAAGTCGCCAAGAGAAATCTTGTAACCGTCAATTTCTTTATTATTCTTTACAGAATCAACGATATCATCAATATTCTGCTGGCATCCCGGCATCTGTAAATCGTTACCGGCTGCAATACAACCTGTAGAAGCAGAAATTGGATACTTTGGTTTATATTTGCCCATCATTGAAGGCATGTGCTGAGAAGTAAACCAGTCTGTCATTACAACGCCTCCAAAGTCCCACTCATCGCGAAGGAGGGTCTGGCACAAATCATACTGGTTTGCAGTATGGATTCCGTTGAGCAGGTTGTAGGAAGTCATTACAGAAAGAGGCTGAGATTCTTTGACAGCAATTTCAAAACCTTTAAGATAAATTTCGCGTAAAGTTCTTTCTGAAATATGGGCGTTTACAAAATAGCGGTTTTCTTCCTGGTTGTTTGCAGCAAAATGTTTGATTGTAGTTCCACAACCTTTATTTTTCTGAACACCGCGGGTAATTGCAGCAGAGATTTTTCCAGTTAAAAGAGGATCTTCAGAATAATATTCAAAGTTTCGTCCACACAATGGATTTTTGTGAATATTCTGAGCAGGAGCAAGCCACAAATCAACACCAAACAACTGCATTTCGCCGCCAATCATCTGGCCAATTTTTTCTACCATTTCGCAGTCCCAGCTCTGAGCCAAAGCCCAACCAATTGGAATTGCAGTACAATACTGATAGTAATCTATTGCTCCTTCCGGAACATTTTCAAACTTTCTGATTGTATCACCAAAAACATCCCCGCCTGGCAAAAGATTTCCATCTTTATCTGTCTTAAAATGAGGAGTAAGTCTTACCCCCGCAGGACCATCAGCAAGAATGAGCTTTTTGATTTTTCTTGAATCTTTCAACAAATCTGGAGTTTCACCAGCTGCACCAGGAACACAGGCAGAAGCAGAACCTATTACTGATTTATCTTTATTGTGGCTGAAAACGCCTACACACAAAGTTGCCATTTCTTCAACAGACAGCTGAGCAACAAGTTCTTCAAGTGTGCATTTTTTATTCTTTACATCCTCAAGTGTCAAAATCTGTGTTTTATCAGTTTTCATTTCAGGGCGATTTTTCTGATATTCATTGCATTTGCAGGTAAGTTTGCTTTCATCAATATTGATTACAATTCCCTGAGCTGCTGGAGCAACTTTTGCAGCAGCAGGTTTAATTTCCTGCAATTCACAATCCAAAGGAAGCACCTTGCGGCATTTTTCTGTAACAAAATCTTTGTCAAAAACTAAAGTTGCAGCAACAGTTGTTTCTTTTGAGTTCTCCCCTACCCTAACCAGATAATTTCCTTTTTCAATTATCCAGCTGGAAGATTTTTCATCATAACTTGCAAGATTCTCAAGATTAAATGCAATTTCAAGAGTCTCTTTTTCACCAGGCTTTAATTCATTGGATTTTGCAAAGGCTTTCAATTCCTGATATGGTTTTATCAATTTTCCGTCTGGAGCAGAAACATAAACCTGAACTACTTCTTTACCGGAAAACTTTTCACCGATATTGCAAACCTCAACATCAATCTTTAATTTATTATCTTTCTGAGCTACAGAGGTAACAGTTTGACTAAACTTTGTATAACCAAGACCATATCCAAACGGGAACAAAACTTCTTTATCAAAGCTGTCAAAATAACGGTAACCTACATAGATTCCATCATTATAATAATCATCATCAAGATTTCCATTATTAAAACTGAAGGTAGCTGATGATGGATAATCCATGTAATCTAAAGCCCAGGTATCAGAGAGACGACCACTTGGTACAGAATCACCGCAAAGAACTTCTGCAAGAGCATCTCCACCAAGATTTCCCAACTGACTCATCAAAAGAAGAGCAGAAACATCAGGATTTTCATAAACATCTTTAATCTGAATAATTCCGCCAACATTCAAAACAACTACAACTTTTTTGAAACTTGATGCAACTTTTTTCAAACCGTCAGCTTCAGTATCAGAAAGCTGATAGTCGCCCTTTGCGTTTCTACGGTCTGCTCCTTCACCAGAGTTTCTTGAAATTACAAAAACGGCCGTTACATCATCAGATTCACAACCAGCAGCTTTTATTTCCTCATCAGTGATTTCTACAATTCCCGGGTCTGTAAAAGGATGATCAAAAGCAATATAAACTGGATTAATATTTTTAGCTTTCGCTTCTGAATCAATCCAATTCAAATATTCAGTTTTCTTTTCATTTCTGAATTTTTCGTTTTTATCAAGCCAGGCCTGAGATGTAATTACAAAACCAGCGTTTTTAAGACCGGTTTCAATATTTGTAAAACTGCGCGTATTAACATCTCCAGAACCAGTTCCACCTTTTATTGTATTTCTCGCACCATTTCCGAACAATGCAATTTTGATTTTTTTATTCAGTGGCAATGTCTGATTTTCATTTTTTAACAAAACCATACATTCGCAGGCAATTTTTTTTGCTGCCAGCGCATTTTTAATTTCACGCTCCGTGATTTTGTCATCTGTCATTGCATAAATTTTATTCATAAAAACTCCTGTTTATTTTATGCTTTCTGATTTAAGCTTTTGATTTAGAAGTTTTTTACACCATCTAAATCCAATGTAGCAAATAAATCATTTATTGTTTCTTTACGTCTGATTTCTTTGAAAGTTCCGTCTGGGCGCATTAATATTTCTCCACAACGTAATTTTCCATTATAATTGAAGCCCATTGCCCTTCCGTGCGCACCTGCATCATGAATGATTACATGGTCTCCCATTTTGATTTCTGGCAAAGCCCGCTGAACAGCAAATTTATCGCAGTTTTCGCAAAGAGAGCCGACCACATCATAAACTTTTGTTTTAGGAGCATCTTCTTTACCACTGACTGTAACTTCGTGGTAGGCTCCATACATTCCAGGACGCATTAAATCTGCCATACAGGCATCAAGAGCGATATACTCGCGGTAAATATGCTTTTCATGAATTGCAGTCGTGACAAGCCAACCATAAGGACCTGTAATCGGACGACCACATTCCCAGTATATTTCAAGAGGATCCAAATCATTTGGTACTACAACTCTGTCATATTCTGCGCGAATTCCTTTTGCAACTTCATCATAATCTACTGCTTTCTGTTCTGGTTTATATGGAATTCCAAGTCCGCCGCCCAAATCAACAAATTCTATTCTGACTCCGCATTTTTCTTTTATTTCTGCACAAAGTTCAAACAAAAGTTTTGCAGTATCAACAAAAAAAGCTGGATTCAATTCATTTGAAGCAACCATTGTATGAAGACCAAAATGCTTTACACCTTCTGATTTGCAGATTTTATAGGCTTCAAAAATCTGTTCTCGTGTAAGTCCGTATTTTGATTCTTCAGGCTTTCCAATGATTGAATTGCATCCCTGTTTTTCAGCCCCCGGATTATATCTGAAACAAACTGTATCCGGCAATTTTCCAACATTTTTCTTAAAATAATCAATGTGAGTTATATCATCAAAATTAATAATATTTCCACGGTCATAAGCAAACTGATATTCAGCAGCGGGAGTTTCGTTCGAAGTAAAAATAACCTTTTTTCCTTTGATACCAGCCATTTCAGAAAGCATTAATTCCGGTAAAGATGAACAATCAGCACCACAGCCTTCTTCAGCAAGAATTTTCAAAATATAGGGATTAGGACAAGCCTTTACCGCAAAGTGCTCTCTGAAAACCGGAAAAATGCTGAATGCTTTTGTAAACTTGCGCATATTTTCACGGATTGCAGCTTCATCATAAAGATAGAAAGGTGTAGGAAAATCATTTATAAGATTATCCAGTTGACTTTTATTTAATGGAAAATTAGAACTCATTCATGAACCTCATAATGTTAATTTTTTATGCAGAAAAAAATAAATTCTTTCAGCCTGATTTTATGGAAATTATAATAATAATCTTTGCCATGTTTCAAGAATAAAGACATAAATAAATAGAATGAAAATATAAAAATTTTTATAGAGGTAACAGAACGCCTAAATTATCAGAAAAAATATAAAAACGAAAGGCACCTTATTCAAATCAGTTTTTAGCGACAAATCCGTTTTCGTTTACCAGAAGATCCATTTTTATATCATGCGTCTCCAGCGGCAGAGCGTCTAAGAATTGCACACCGAAACCTGCTCCGCAAAAAACAACTTTACTTCCCAGCAATTTTCGTGCCTTAAATAAAAATGAATCATAAAAAGCTTTTCCTCTTCCAAGACGCGAACCATCAGCTGCAAAAGCACGGCCCGGAACTATAATCAAACTTGTTCCAGAAATATTATTATAATCAAAAGAAGGTGTTTCCGAAGAAGGTTCACTAATTCCAAAAGCACCTGTGCAGCAATCCTTTTCAGACATGTATTGATAAAAAATCAATCTATTCTCATCTGCTGCGGCAGTTGAAATTACTTTTGGAATAAAAACATTTTTTCCATCTTCAAGAGCCCGACAAATCAGCTTTTGAAGATTAACCTCATCTGGCAAAGCCATGTAGGCAAGCAAATTTTTACAGGATTTATAAACATGAGCCCCAATGATAAAATCACAAATTCTTGATGAATAATCAGAAAACAGAGGCGTAATTTCAGCAATTTTAGCTTTGATTTCTCTGCGAAGTTTTTTCTTCATTTCCAGACAGGCTGATTTTTCATTCATATTTTTAGGTTATAAAATTATAAAAAAAAAGTCGAGGGAAATCAGAAAAGGCTTTGTATTTTTTAAGAGAACTGTTACCCCATAAAAATTCAAAATAAAGCCTCCGAAAGAGGTCTTTTATATAATTTGTCGATTTATCTAAAAAGTCTTCTCTATTTGAATCCTTGAGCGATTTTAATAATCTACTACAAAATAGTAGATATGCAATATATTCTAGTAGTTATCTAACATGCATTGTTATATATATTGTAACATTTCATAGTAGTTTATTTCTACTATTTATACTATAAAAAATAACATTTATTAGATTTATAATATTTTTTATTTGACAGAATCTACTAAAAAATATTATAATTTTAACTGCATAAAAATTGGGTGGGAAATCAAAAATGAAAAAAATCGCAATTGCAATCCAGAAAGGTGGAGTTGGCAAAACTACCATCAGTGTATCCATTGCAGCCGAACTTGCAATGTCAGGAAAAAAGGTACTACTTATAGACGCAGACCCTCAGGGAAACTCTACCAGTAATCTTTTAGAATCTTTTGAATATGACTTGGGTGAAGTTCTTTTCGGTAAAGTTGATGTCGAAAAGTCCATCGTTCCATCAAATGTTGAAAATCTATTTTTAATACCAACAATGGCTTTCAGCGAAAACGAAACCAATGGGTTAAAACTCTACCGTGCAATGCAGGCTTCAAGAGAACCTTTTATCTTTGTTGACCTGGTAAATATTATCGAGCAGTTGGGCTTTGACTATTGTATCTTTGACACATCCCCGGCCTTTGATGCCTTTGAAGAAAATATTCTTGCCGCCGTTGACGAAGTTGTTGCTGTTGTAAAAGCTGACGGATATTCACAAGATGGACTCCAGCTTTTCAGAAGCAATTTAAAGGACTGCCAGAAACGCAAGCACATTCAGCCGGTTTTTAAAACAATTGTTTTGAACGAAGTTAATCATTCTTACAAGCTTGCAAACGAAATTATCGAAGCCCTCAAAGGAACAGATTTCAATATCGTAGAAATTCCACAGGATCAGAATTTCAAATCTGCAACAATAGTCAGAAAAACAATCCAGCAGCAGGGAGCAAAACCATCAACACTGGCAGCATTCAAAAAACTTGCTGAGCTTTTGAAATAGGAGTTCTAACATGCCTTTATCAACAAAAACAGTACATTCATTAATTACACCAGATTTTGCACAGCAGATCAAAAATAATATGAGTGCAGAACCTCAGATTCAAGAAAATACAGAAAAAAAAGAGGTAACAAATCTCTTAAACAATTCTCAAATATCTGTTACCGCTGATGAAAAGAGAGGCAAATACAGCGATGTTGCAAATCTCCATTTTACCCGCGGAAAAAAAGCTGAATTCAGAGCTTTCTTTTCAGCACATGAAGTTACTTTAGTTCAAGGTGTAGAAACAGCAGTTAATTACATCATGAAGGAAGTAAAAGCCGGACGATTGACTATTTCTAGAAATGGTATTGAAAAAGTAGGGGAGTAGTAATAGTTTAAGAGAACTGTTACCAGATAAAAAGTATGGGCAGAAAAAAAATTAACGAAAACAATTCACTCGTACCAATGGATAATTCTATTTCTGAATTATTTGAAATAGAAAGTACGCGTGAAAAACCAAAGCAGATAGGATATATTCCAAGCTTTTTTACAACAGCCTCTCTTCCTTTCAAAAATATGCATAAAACTGTTTTTATCCGCAAAGGAAGTCAGGGAGTTACTCTTACACTTTCATCTCCAAAAAACGTTCCTTTTGGCAAATATGGCCGCCTTTTATTAAGCGTACTTACTACACATGCAGTAATTGCCAAAAATAAAGATAATCAACTTATGATTGAATATGCTTCCATGGCCGATTTACTTAGGGAATTACAACTTCCAAAACAACGTGGTAAAGATATTCGTGAACAGCTTGAATGTTTTTCAAATGCAGCTTTTATTTTTGACCAGGAAATCAGAGAAGTAGCCGCAAGTTATCTTTTTAAAGATATGTATGAAGATGGAAATTATCCCAAAAAAGATGTTATTGTAACGACAAAAACTACCGGTAACATTCGTTTTACAACTGGGGTCCAATATCAGGAAATTGATGATGGTTCAAGTGAGATAAAAACCGGACATTTTAAAATCCTTCTTTCTCCTGAGTTTACAGATTTTTGTCAAAAACACGCTGTTCCTATTGATTATGAAATCTATAAGGAAATTGCCAGTCCGATTGGAAAGGATATTTATGCCTGGTTAGTTTTCCGCAATAATGGATTAACAGATCCTGTTTTTATTCCTAGACATAAGCTGGTTGAACAATTTATTCCTGTAGAAAAAGGAAAGGATCCAAATCTTACAAATGTAAATTATGCAAGAATTGTTGAGCTTCTTAAGGAAATAAAAGAAAAGTATTACAAAGAAGTAAAGTTTGAAATTAATAAGGATGGATCTGGTGTTACTTTATATAAAAGTCCTACTCCTGTACTTAAAAAAGATCCTCGTTATGCATTGATTACTGCTGATTTGTAAAAAAATATAATAAGGTAACAAAACTCTTAAATAAAAAAGGGTCACAATTCTCCTAAGAAATAAATGACTTATCCACATATTTCTTTTGCTGTTACTGGTTTTAAATATATTAATAGTTAATTATTAGTATATATGGAAGATTTAATGATTTTGTTACCTTTTTTAGTTGTTCTGTTACAGCAAAAAAAATAATAATTAAATTTAATCATTTTCTTCTATTATATAACTTATCTATGATAAAAATACAAGATTATTCATTTTTTAGGAGTTTTGTTACCGAAAAAGCCTTTTATTCACTTCAAAATGTGGAGTTTTTTAAGAAGTCTGTGACCTGATTTTTTAAGAGTTCTGTTACCTCTTTTTTTTCTGATTTATAATAAGGTTCTGATGTTTTTTGTTTTCTTTTCTTTTATATCCATTGTAAAATAAAGTATATGGCTTTTAGACCACAGATTAATAAAAAGAATCTTAAAAGTGATATTTTTTCTGGAATTGTCGTAGCTCTGATTTCTATTCCCATTTCAATGGGTTATGCTCAAATAGCCGGGCTTTCTCCTGTCTGCGGATTATATGGTTCTTTACTTCCTATTCTTTCTTATGCATTTTTATCATCCTCGCCTCAGTTTGTTGTGGGGGTAGATGCTATGCCCGCTGCAATGGTTGGCTCCCTGCTTTCTACCTGCGGAATTGCACATGGTTCTTCTGAAGCGCTTAAGTTTGTTCCTCTTATTTCTCTGATGGTTGCAGTCTGGTTTTTATTGTTCAGATTTTTAAAAGCGGGTAGGGTAGTAAAGTATATTTCTGATCCTGTTATGGGTGGATTTATTTCTGGTGTAGGAACATTAATTATTCTTTTTCAATTACCAAAGCTTTATGGTGGGAATGCCTCAAGTGGTCAACTGATTTCAGTTTTGATTAATATAGTAAGAGAGTTTTCCAATTTTAATCTTCTTTCCTTTTTTCTAGGATTTGGAACAATTGCTGTTATTTTGATTTTTAGAAAAATAAATCCCAAAATCCCTATGTCGGTAATTATGCTTGGTCTGGGAATCATTATAACGGTAATCTTTAAAATTGACCGCTTTGGGGTAAAATTGCTTTCTTCGGTTCAGGGAGGATTTCCAAAACTTTCTATCCCAAATATTTTTATTATTAAGGATTATAAAGATTATATACCAAATTGTATTGTCTTGAGTCTTATGATTTCACTGGTCGTTATGGCTCAGACTCTTCTAGCGGCAAATAATTATGCTGCAAAACATGATTATAAAATAGATAATAATCAGGAATTAATTGCGTATTCTGTTATGAATCTGGCGTCCAGTATTTCAGGTTCTTGTCCTATCAATGGCAGTGTTTCCCGGTCAGCAATAGTTGAGCAGTTTGAATGTAAAAGCCAGCTTATGTCAATTACTGCCTTTTTTACAATGCTCCTTGTTCTTTTATTTGGTACAAAGTTTTTTATCTATCTTCCTGTTCCTGTCCTGACTGGAATTGTTGTAAGTGCTCTGTTAAGTATTCTGGATATAAA
Source organism: uncultured Spirochaetaceae bacterium (assembly GCA_902802305.1). Classification (GTDB taxonomy): domain Bacteria; phylum Spirochaetota; class Spirochaetia; order Treponematales; family Treponemataceae; genus Treponema_D. Next base: position 14,875 of record CADCLG010000009.1, on the reverse strand, counting down.
GCAGGCAAAACGTTTATGGAAATGCAATAAATCTGAACTCTTTATTTTTATTACGGCTTATTTGGGTGTTCTCTTTTTGGGGACTGTTTATGGAGTTGTAATTGGTGTTGGACTTTCATTCTTTTCTGTTGTAAAAAAAGCTGTTGTACCCCCACGTGCCTTCTTAGGAAAAATACCCGGACACCACGGTTATTATGATTTGCGCCGTAACAAAAACTCCCGTCCAATTAAAAATACTGTCCTCTACAGATTTGGTGGAAATCTTTTTTTTGCCAATGTTGGAACTTTTATTTCAGATATAGAAAATGGAATTAAGGAAGATACAAAGTTTGTCATTATTGATGCCGGTGGAATTGGAAGTGTAGATATAACAGCGGTAGATAAGATTGTTTCCCTTTACAATAAGCTTTCATCACGAGGAATACAGTTTTATCTTACCGAGCAGCAGGGCCACGTAAATGATTTGATTCGTCAGTTTGGCGGCGAAAAGCTGATAAATGATGGGAAAGTCAGGCGTACAATTTCTCTTGCCTTGCGAACCTGCGGATTTACAAAGCCATATCCACTCGAAGGCCTTTCAAAGGATTATGATTATTCTTATGTCGAGTCAAAAGAAAAACTGGCAGAGTTTGAATGGGCTTTTGGAAAAGAAGCGGAAAGCAAAATGCAAGAGCTGGCAGACGAACTTGTAGTCAATCTTTTGCAGGCAACTCAAAATATTTCCGGGAATAATTTTGAAAATATTAATTTTGAAGAAATTGAAGCTGCAATCAGCTGGGGAAAAATCGGGCTTTTTGATGAAGAAGAATTGCTTGAAAATCTTGAAGCAAAACTGGAACATTTGGAACATGAACATAAGCTTTCACCAGAAAGAACAAAGGCTTTTGAAATACTGATTGAACGACGAAAATCTGTTGTCCAGCAGAAGGTTATGATGCTCAATCCGGATGCTATAATAATGCTTCAGCAGAGAATGGAAATTGTCGAACAGAATCTCAAGAAAAAATATTCTACTGAAGAAAATGAAGAAAAAAATAATCATCAGTGAAAATAGATTCATACAATAAAAGAAAATCTTATTTATATTGTTAAACGTTTAACTTTATTATTATATCAATTATGGAAAAGATTTTGTTTGAGACATATAAAGATTATTTTAGAGTTGGAGCTGCTGTAAGCGGTGTTATTTTTAACGACGATTTTAGAGTAAAAATTGAAAAGAAAATAGGAAAAAAGATTAATTGCGAAAAAGATACAGCCTTGCTCAAAAAACATTTTAATTTAATTGTTGCCGAAAACGACACAAAAATGGAAGGCATTTACAAGGCTGAAAATGACTTTGATTTTTCTGCAGCCGACAAGTTCATTCAGTTTGGAAAAGAAAATAATAAAGATATGCGCTGGCATACTCTGGTTTGGCACAATCAGTCTCCAAAGTGGATTTTCAAGGGTGAAAAAGATTCTCAGGCTACAAAAGACCAGCTTGAAGAAAGGACAAAAAAATATATTTATACTGTTGGCGAGCGTTACAAAGATGATATTTGCTCAGTTGATGTTGTAAACGAATGTATTTCTGATAAAACCTTTTGTATCCGCACAAAGGAAGATCATTCTATGTGGCGCGAAATCATGGGTGAAGATTATATTGAAAAAGCCTTTTTCTGGGCAAAAGAAGCTTTCCCTAAATCAGATTTAGTAATAAATGATTACAATCTGGAGATTATTCCTCAGAAAAGGCAGGCAATGTATGAACTGCTCAAAAAGCTTCTTGCAAAAAAAGTTCCTGTAAATACAGTAGGCTTACAGATGCATATAAGCATGTACAATCCGCCGGTTGAAGAAATTGAAAAAACAATAGAACTTTTTGGCAGTCTTGGATTAAAAGTCATTATTACCGAAATGGACGTTTCAATTTATAATTTTGAAGATCAGTCAACCAAGCCTATAACAGCAGAAGTTTTGGAAGAGCAGGGGCAGAGATTCTTTGAATTATTTGAATGTTTTAAAAAGGAAGCAAAAAAAGGTTATCTTCAGGATGTTTTGCTTTGGGGAATTACCGATGCCTTCAGCTGGAAGAATAATTTTCCTGTTCCAAACAGACCGGATGCTGCTCTTTTGTTTGATGTGAAAGGAGAGCCTAAACCCGCTTTTATACGGATAAATCAGTAAAAAAATTAAAAGGTGAATTGAAGCATCATCATACACTGCTGAATGAGTTTTTTTGCATTTTCATAATGTATTTGATTGGTTTTTGAAGAACCGCATTTTACCATGACTGACAGGTAGTAAATAATATCATACCAGAGCAGGCGTCGCGTTTCCTTAAAATTGAACTGACTTTGACCAAAACCGTCTAAAAAGGCAAGCGTATATTTTTGCAGCCGGAATCTTACTTCCATTAAAGGATCGCCAAAAACAGCATTCTCCCAGTTTATAATGGAATATATTTCATCATCATTTACCAGAATATTATGCGGCTGCATATTTAAATGGACTAGACAAGGCTCTGTACTGCATTCAAAGCATTTTCTGTCTTTTTCCAATAAGGCATTTAATTCTGCACTTGGAATAGACAAATCAACATTTTTATTGCCTGCATCCGAAATAACATTGTTCAAAAGGAAAAATACAAAATCAAAAAGCTCTGTAAATTGATGCCTTGAATCTACAAGAAGTCTAAAAGTTGGCGAAAGTGTATCCATGAGTTTTTTTACGACTTTACCGGACTTGTAATCAATTCTTTCTATTTTTTCTTTTTCCATAGAAGGCATTTGCTTTTCATAATCAAGCAGACCAAAATATTCTGTAAACAAATATTTTTTACTGTAAGAAGTTTTGCTGTCATCAAAATAATATAAATCCGGGATTTTGATTTTTAATGTAGGCTTATTATTTAAAATATTAAAGGCTTCTTTTTCTGTTGTGATAGGATCAAAATTATTTTTTAAGAGATGTGATTTTGAACATTCGGTTTTTAATATTGCTTTAAATCCATCTGTAAAAGTAATTAAAAAGGAATCTACGGAGTCCAGAAGATAATCTTTATTAAACTTTTTATAATCACTAACAATTCTTGCTGGGAATGCTTTTGCTGACAGTTCTTTGATTGTCTGAATATCCATAAAGAAAATTATAACATGCTTTTTTTTATTTGGATAACAAAAAGCTATGATTTATTCAAGAAATCAGAAAATTACCCCAAGCATAATTCCAATAATTACGATTCCGGCACAAAGCAGATTGTAAGCGATATTCTTTTCTTTAAAGAAGATTCTTCCGCCCAAAATAGTTACAATACAGCCAATCTGTTTAATTAAGGTCATAACTGTAATTTTGCTGCCTTCCATTCCGTTTGCAATAAAAAGTGCCTTGTCTCCTATTACAAACATGAGGGCCAGAAGCCAAACCCAGATATTTTTAAACACGCTTAAGCTTATTTTTTCGCGTTTTATGAGAATATAAATCAGATAGTATAAAACAAGAAAAAGCATGTACCAGAATTGCAGCTGGGCGCTTGAAATGTCTTTCATGAGTATTTTATCAAAGAGACCCGAAAAAGCGTTCAAAATGCACGATATGAGCGCCAGAAGGACAAAAAAGGCAGGGGAGTGGAGGGGAGTTGCTGGTTCATTATTTGCTGCTTCCTCAAGAGTTTTTTCTTTTGGTTTGAATCTAAGCATGACAAGTCCGGAGCAAACTATAATAAGCCCCAGCAACTGGAATCCTCTCAAATCTTCATGCAGAAAAATTACTCCCAGCATTGTTGCAAAAAGCACTCTGGATAAATCGATTATTCCAAACAAACTTACAGGAAGATTTTTTAGAGAGTTGAAGCTGCATATCCAGGCGACAAAAATGCAAAAGGATTTTAAGGCTATCAGAAAATAAAAATGAGCAGACAGCCCGCCTGCTTTTGGTGCCTGTGGAATTACAAATATAAATGAAAGAAGTGTATACGCTATAAGGATTTCCAGAACGCTGTTGTGGTTCATTGCCTTTTTTTTAGCAATTTCCCGCGAACCTTTTAAAAATCCATAAATAAAAACAAGAAAAATCCACATTATTGAATAAGATATTGATTCTTATAAATATTGTAAAGTTCCCTTGAAATTGTTGCCGCATTTTGAGTGTAGACTGGCTTGTTTATTAGAACAATTATCGTGATTTTTTCCTGGGGATAATAAAGGCACATGGAATTGAATACAGAGGTAATCCCCGCATGGAACATTTCGCCATTCTGATAATTAATTCCATAACCGTAAGATTCTGTATCTATCATTTGTCGCAGAGTTTTTTTCTTTACGACTTTCCCACCAGTAAAGGCTTTTGTCCATTTGTATAAGTCCACTACAGAGGAATTGATATTTCCATAGCCGCTGGAAAACTCATCCGGAATACTGTAGTAGCGTCCTTTCCAGTCGTAGCCGCGGGTATCAGTTTTCTGGAAGACGGTATTAGTAGCGGACATTTTGCAGGGGTTAAAAATGTTCTGCTGGACATAATCATCATAAGCAAGGCCTGTGACTTGCTCGATTATTTTTGCAAGAAGATAATAATTTGTATTGCAGTAAAAATAATTTGAACCAGGCTCCAGAAAAAGAGGAGCAGAATCCAGATATTTTAAAATGATTTCTTTTTCAAGCGGCTTGTTTGCAATGGTGTTCGCTTCAATCTCTTTTGCAATTTTTTCCGGGAAAAAGCTTACAGTAGAATTAAGGCAGTCGGTAAGTCCAGAACGCATGTTCAGCAGCATTTCTATGGTAATCTCTTTATTGTAGGGAAAAGAGGGAAAATATTTTTCCAAAGTTTCATTAACCGAAAGCTTTTGGTTTTCTGCTAACTGCATTATTGCGGCTGCTGTAATCTGCTTTGTAATTGAACCTATTTCAAAGGTTGAATTAATTGTAATTGGAGTTTTTTCTGTTGCCTTTGAATCACAAACCCCGAAGCCCTTTGCAAAAATTACTGATTTTTTATTTGCAAAAAGGACAGCTCCCTGAAAATTGGATTCGTTAAGGTAGTTTTCAAAAGCTTTAATCAGGGGCGAGTAGGAATAATCAATAATTTCATCCTGGGTAAAATCAATTTTTACAGATTTGCTTGAACAGGCAGAAAATAGCAAAATCAGCAGAGAAATAATAGATATTTGTAATTTTTTTATGTATAAATACATTATACTATATATAACAAAAATCATTTTTTTAGTTAATAAGCAGTTAGAATAAGCTTTGGGAGAAGGATAAATGCAGGAAATAAAATGTCCAAAGTGCGGTCAGGTTTTTCAGATTGACGAAAGCGGTTATGCAGAAATTTTAAAGCAGGTTAAAAATAAAGAGTTCAACGATGAATTAAAAGAAAAAGAAAAGCTTTTTAATACTCAAAAGGAAACAGAAATAAAGCTTGCTGTTACAAATACTCAGGCGCAGAAAGATAAAGAAATCCTTGCATTAAAAGAAAAACTCAACGGGCTTGAAAATGAATTAAAATCAGTGAAGGAAAAATCTTCTGCTGAAATAAAGCTTGCACTCGCTGATAAGGAAAATGAAATCACACGCCTTAAGGGCGATATAGAAACCAACAAATCAAAATCTACGCTGGAAATTAAATCGGCAGTACAGGACCGCGAAAATCAGATTTTGAATCTTCAGCACCAGCTTACTCTTGCCGAGAGTCAGTCTAAAATGAAAGAATCCAGTATGAAAGAGCATTATGATTCATTAATCAAAGCTAAAGATGAAGAAATTGCTTTTTATAAGGATTTTAAGGCTAAGGAATCTACAAAACAGATTGGTGAAGATTTGGAGCAGTATTGTCTAAATGAGTTCAACAAAAACCGCGCCCTTGGCTTTCAGAACTCTTATTTTGAAAAGGATAACGTAGTTTCAAAATCCAGTGGCAGTAAGGGAGATTTTATTTTTAGGGAAACAAGCGAAGATGGAATTGAACTGATTTCAATTATGTTTGAAATGAAAAATCAGGCGGATCAGACAGCAACAAAACATAAAAATGAAGACTTCTTTAAGGAACTGGACAAGGACCGTCGTGAAAAAAATTGTGAATATGCAGTTTTAGTTTCCATGCTGGAAGAGGATAATGATTATTACAACACGGGCATTGTTGATGTTTCTTACAAGTATCCAAAAATGTATGTAATTCGGCCCCAGTTTTTTATTCCTGTAATTACCTTTCTTAAAAATGCTGCTTACAAATCACTGGAATACAAACGCGAGCTTATCAATGTACGCAATCAGAATATTGATATTACCAATTTTGAAAATGATTTAAATGTATTTAAAAACGGGTTCGGGCGTAATTATGAACTGGCCAGCAAAAAGTTTTTTAGTGCAATTGAGGAAATTGATAAGGCAATTTTACATTTGCAGAAGATGAAAGACGAGCTTTTGGGGTCAGAAAATAATCTAAGACTGGCAAATAATAAGCTTGAAGATTTAACTGTAAAAAAACTTGTAAAAAATAATCCGACAATGAAACAAAAGTTTGAGGATTTAGAAAAAAAATAAAATAATAAAAAAAAATCAAAACATATTGACTAAAAAATAATAACCTAGTATACATATAGGTAATAAAAATAAATAGTAAATCTTCTTTGGAAGATTTAGAGGAGTGTAAATTATGAAGAAAATTATTGCTTTATCAACAGCATTATTAATTGCTGCAAGTTTGTTTGCACAGACTACATTGAAAGTTGGTGCAACTCCAGAGCCTCATGCAGATATCCTTAATCTTATTAAAGATGATTTGGCTGCAGAAGGAATTGATTTAAAGGTTATTGAGTTCACAGATTATGTAACACCAAACGAGGCTGTTGAATCTGGTGAAATCGATGCAAACTATTTCCAGCATATTCCATATCTTGAATCTTTCAATACAGAAAGAGGATACCACCTTGTAAATGCAGCTGGAATCCATGTTGAGCCATTTGCTTTGTACTCAAAGAAGATAAAGAGCGTTAAAGACATTAAGAAAAAGTCAAGAATTGCTATTCCTAATGACCCTACAAATGAAGCTCGTGCTTTACTTCTTCTTCAAGAAGCTGGATTAATTAAATTAGCTCCAGATGCAGGAATTACTGCTACTGTTCAGGATATCACAGATAATCCTCTTAAATTAAAGTTCAGCGAAATTGAAGCTGCTTCTTTGCCAAGAGTTCTTTCTGATGTTACTGCTGCCGTTATCAATGGAAACTATGCAATTCCAGCCGGCTTGAGTGCTGCTAAAGACGGATTGTTTGTAGAAGGTTCTTCTTCTCCTTATGTAAACGTAATTGCAGTAAAAGCAGGCAACGAAAATACTCCTGCAATCAAAGCTCTTATTAAAGCTGTTCAGAGCGAAAAAGTTAGAAACTACATCAAAGAACGCTATCCAAATGGTGACGTTGTTGCAGTATTCTAATCTGTCACAAAAAAAATTGGAGATGGAATTATGAAAAAGAATATAAGCAAAAATAAGGTGTCAAAGGTTCTTTTGCTTACTGCCTTGATTGCGGTGTTATTTGCAGGACAGGCTTTTGCAAAGGCTAAAAAATCTAAAGCTAAAAAGGGTAAGGCAGATCAGAATGTAAGAATCATTCAGGTTGCACATACACCAACAAATGTTCCTTACGGATATTTGAACGAAAAGGGTGAATCTGATGGTTTTGAGGTTTCTGTTCTCAAGGCTGTAGATGAGCTTTTGCCCCAGTACCAGTTTAATTTTAATGCAGTTTCTGATGATGAACTTTTAATTGGAATTGAAACTGGAAAATATCAGGTGGGAACAAAGGGAGCCTGGCTTACTGAAGAACGCAAGAAGAAGTTTGCTATTCCTTCTGAGCCGATTGCTGCAAGTGTAATTGGTCTGGCTTTCAGAACTGCAGATTCAGATAAGATTCATGATATCGACTCTTTTGCTGAATATTCTGGTAAATTGATTCCAATTTCTCCTTTAAGCGCTCAGTATTCTGTTATAGATGAATATAATAAAGCTCATGAAGGTCAGGCTCAAATAAAGTTAGTTCCTTCGGATGTTTTTGACATTGCAGATTCATATTTATGGGTTTTGGAAGGAAGATATGACGGTTATCTGGTTCTCAAGCTTTCTTTTGAAAAGAATGTATTGAAAGAGACTGGTCCATATCACAAGTTTGCAGATCAGCTGTCTTACGTTCCTTACAAGGGAATCCCAACCTGGCCTTTGTTCAACAGAGCAGAAAGTCAGCTGGTTACAGATTATGAAAATGCAATTAAAATATTAAAAGAAGATGGTACTATTGCCAAACTTTCGCAAAAATACTTTAATGAGAATGTCTTTGATTTTGTAACAGACTGATATAATATTTTTGCATAGGGAGGTTATTATTTAAGTGAACAGGCCGTTTTCGCCAATTCAGATAATAATTTCCCTAAAGCAAATCCTGCCATTTCTGGGAGTAACTTTCTCGGTTATGGCAGGAACTATTTTTCTTGGGCTACTTCTGGCAATTCTCCTGGTCCGCCTCAAGTTCAGCAGACACCGCTTCTGGAATTGCCTGTCCGATTTTTTCATCCACATTTTACGCTGTACACCATCCCTGGTTCTGCTTTTTATCGTTTTTTACGGTCTTCCAAAATTATTCCTTCTTTTATTTGGAATCAATATAAATTTCTGGCCCAAAATTATTTTTGTAATAATTGCTCTGTCTCTTTTGTATTCTGCCCAGCTTGCAGAAATTATTCGCTCGGCTTTGCTGGCAGTTGGTCGGGGACAGTATGAAGCGGCTCTTGCGGCTGGACTGCCACCTTTTATGGCGATGGTCAGAATTGTGATTCCGCAGACCGCGGTGATTGCACTGCCGAATCTGGGTAATTCCTTTATTGCGCTTTTAAAGGAAGGCGCTCTGGCCTTTACAATTGGGCTTATAGATGTAATGGGCAAAGGAAACCTGATTATTTCGCTTAACTACGGTGGTTATGCGCTGGAAACTTATCTTGCACTGGCGTTGGTTTATTGGGCTTGTACTCTGCTTATAGAAGGTTTATTCAAATTACTGGAAAAGCATTTTTCCAGAGGGAGGGTAAATCTTGCTTAATACAGATTTTATGCTTAAAACCTTCTGGCTTTCCTTTAAAGCAATTCCTGTTACTCTTGAAATTACTCTTGTTTCTCTGCTGCTTGCACTTCTTCCAGCTTTTGGAATTGCGAAAGCCCGCATAAAAAAAGTCAGGTTCTGGTCACAGTTTTCTACAGTTTATGTTTCTTTTATGAGAGGAACTCCTGTTGTCCTTCAGATTCTGATTGTTTACAGTCTTTTACCAAGTTTGCTCAATAATTTTTTTACAAGACATTCTGTTTCAGTAAATATTTTTGATTTGAATCCGATTGTTTATGCATTTGTTGTTTTTACACTTAATACAATTGCTGTTTTGAGCGAAGTTTTTCGTTCTGCATTGAATGCTGTTGATAAGGGGCAGTATGAGGCTGCTCTTTGTGCCGGATTGACACGCTTTCAGTCTTATGTGCGAATTGTAATTCCTCAAGCCCTGGTTTCTGCCATGCCAAATATCTGCAATCTTACGGTGACTTTAATAAAAAATACATCGCTTGCTTTTATGATGACTGTAAAGGATGTTACAGCGGTTGCAAAAATACAGGCTGCTTACGGATTTAATTACATTGAAGCTTATCTGGATATTTTTGTGATTTATATAATTGTTTGTTCAGTGGTTCAGTTAATTTTCAGATTTAGTGAAAAGAAATTGACTAAAACTGGAGTTAAAAATACAAGAAAAATAATTGGAAAAACGGTATGATGCTATTATGCTGGAAGTTAAAAATATATGCAAATCCTTTGGTGAAAATAAAGTCTTAAAAGATGTAAGTCTCACTGTTCACAAGGGCGAAGTTGTTGTAATTTTGGGGCCTTCGGGGTCTGGAAAGACGACACTTTTGCGCTGTATGAACTTCCTTGAGTCGGCAGACAGTGGTTTTTTAGATTTTGATGATATTCATACGCCTTTCAATCGCGCAACACGAAAATTAATTCTGCAGATTCGGAAGAAGACTGCATTTGTTTTTCAGAATTACAATCTTTTTAATAATAAAACCGCTTTGGAAAATGTAATGGAAGGGCTTGTTATTGGCAGGCACATTCCTAAAAAAATGGCGGAAGAAATTGCAAAACGCTCTTTGGATAAGGTCGGGCTTTCTGACAGGTATGATTATTATCCTTCAAGTTTGAGTGGTGGCCAGCAGCAGAGAGTTGGAATTGCACGTGCTGTTGCCGTTAATCCGGATGTGATTTTTTTTGATGAACCTACATCTGCTCTGGATCCTGAGTTAATTGGTGATGTGCTGGAAGTTATGAAAAATCTTGCGCGGGAAAGAATTACTATGATTATTGTTACCCACGAAATGTCTTTTGCAGAGGAAGTTGCAGATTATGTTGTTTTTATGGATGATGGAATGATAGTAGAGCAGGGAAGTCCTGAACAGATTTTTCATAATCCGCAGCAGGAAAGAACTAAACAGTTCTTAAATCGAATTTTAAAAAAATAGGAAGAATAAAAAAATAAGTAGGAGTTTTTTATGGATGCAAAGATTTCCCTTTCTTCAAAAAAGGAAATATCTAAGATTGATGAAAGAATTTACGGCTCATTTATTGAGCATTTAGGACGAGCAGTTTATGGTGGAATTTACGAACCTGGTCATCCAACTGCTGATGATATGGGATTCCGTCAGGACGTTCTTAAACTGATAAAGGATTTAAATGTTCCGATTGTACGTTATCCGGGTGGAAACTTTGTTTCCGGCTATAACTGGGAAGATGGAACTGGACCTAAAGAAAAGCGCCCTAGAAAGCTTGAGTTGGCCTGGGGAACTATCGAAACAAATCAAGTGGGAATAGATGAATTCCAGGAATGGGCAAAACGGGCTGGAACAGAAGTAATGATGGCTGTAAATCTTGGTACACGCGGACCTGATGAAGCAAGAAATGTTGTAGAATACTGCAATGCCAGCACAGATACCTATTACGCTAATCTTCGTCGTAAAAATGGTTTTGAAAAGCCTTTTGGAATTAAATTATGGTGTCTTGGAAACGAGATGGATGGTCCTTGGCAGATTTGTGCAAAAACTGCTGTTGAATATGCCAGACTTGCAACAGAAACCGCAAAGGTTATGAAATGGACAGACCCTTCAATTGAGCTGGTTGCCTGTGGAAGTTCAACTCCTACAATCAGTACTTTTGGTGAATGGGAAGAAACTGTTCTTAGACATACTTATGACTATGTGGATTATCTTTCTTTGCACAGCTATTATGGAAATCCTGATAACGATACTCCTAAGTTCCTTTCAAGTTCAGTAATTATGGACAATTTTATTAAAAAAGTTGTTCAGATTTGCGATAAGGTCAAGGAAGAAAAGAAGAGCGAAAAGCAGATGAATCTTTCTTTTGACGAATGGAATGTCTGGTTCCACAGTAATGAAGCAGATAAAAAACTTGAACGCTGGCAGGTTGCTCCTCCTCAGCTTGAAGATGTTTATAATTTTGAAGATGCTCTTGTTGTTGGAACTTTATTAAATACCCTGCTTAAACATTCTGACCGTGTAAAGGTTGCCTGCCTTGCTCAGCTTGTAAATGTAATTGCTCCGATTATGACAAAAACTGGTGGCGGCTGCTGGGTTCAGACAATATTCTATCCTTTCTATTATGCATCTAAATATGGCCGTGGAACTGCAATTAATGTTGACCTTGATTGTGGAACTTATGATGCCGGAGATTTTAAGGCAGTTCCTTATATTGATTCTATTGCTGTAAAAAATGATGACGGAAGTCTTGTTGTATTTGCAGTAAATAGAAATATGAAAGAAAGTCTGACAGTAGATTTTAATTTTGAAGGATTTGACGGCCTTAAATTAATAGAGCATGTTGCCCTTGAAAATGATGATATGAAAGCTGTAAATACAGAAGAATCACCTGATACAGTAAAACCAATCAATAAAACTCTTGGTGACAAAATTGTACTTGCGCCACATTCATGGAATATGCTCCGTTTTGGTAAATAATTGAACCTGTGCTTCTTCCTCCTACATAACTCCAAAGGAAAAAGTGCAGCAAACTTTATCAAGAATCAAAATGACAGCGGTGGTAAAATCAGCGTATAATCTTTTGAAGGAGATGACTTTATGGATGATTTTAAACCGCTGTTTGAATATGTTGAAAAGAACATTGAAAACAAAATGGGTCTAAAGGAACTCGCTGATTTTATGGGCTACAGTCCTTTTTACATCAGCAGAAAATTTATGGATCTTTACGGCATTCCGATTACCGCTTATGTGCGAATAAGGAAGCTGCAATATTCTATAAAAGATTTGCTGAATGGCGTGAAAGTGATTGATGTTGCCATGAAATATTCCTTTGAATCTCACGAAGGTTTTTCAAGATCGTTCAAAAGTCTTTTTGGCTCTTCTCCAAAGGATATCAAAAAACATTTGCAGAAGTACGACATTCCGGAAGTTGAACTTTTTGCAAATTGTAAAACAAAATCTATGGAGGAAGAAAAAATGAGTTTGAGCGATGACATGCACAAAATGATTTTCACGATTCTTGGTAATTCGTTTGAAGAAATGGCGGCGGGCTTTTGTTCAAAAATTGAGCTTAGCCTGCTGCCGGATAATTGTCTTAAAATTTTTGATGATGGCCGCGGAATCAAACTGGATGACGACGGAGTGATTCACGAAGAAGTCCTGCAAAATCTTTTTTCGGGTAAACCGATTACAAAGCTTGAGTATGCCCAGATGGGAGACCTGCCCTTTGATGACCTAAAACTTGTAAACTCCCTTTGCGAAAAGCTTACAATAACTGTTTGGCGGAATGGAAAAATCTACGAACAGGATTACATCCGCGGAGTTCCACAGCATTCCGTTACAAGCAAAACTAATGGTTCCAAAAACCTGCACGGGACACAGATTGTTCTTAAGCCGGATAGCTCGATTTTTGGGGATATTGTGTTTAGTAAGGAAAAGCTGGAAAACTGGATTAGGGAAAATTATTCGGGGTTGATGGGGAAGGTTTGTATAAATTAAAATTATTACCTGCTACAATCAGATATTTTCTCAAGTGTGATTTCTGGAATTATAAAATCAATCTGGTTGATGAGTCAAAAATTGCTGGTCGTTATACAAAAGGCAAGAAAACAATAGCTGTTTTCTGTTATTTTGGCTATTCTACAATTTTTTTGGCATAAAACGTGTGTTTAGTCTATAGTGAATAAAAAAAGTCTGACAGATAAGTGGAATTTTTCACTATGTTACGGACTAATTTGCTTTTTGCTGATATTTAGTCCGTAATAAAATAAAAAGACTCTGCTTGATAAAGGAAAATTTCCACTCTGCTACGGACTAACTGAGTTCTTTTTGATATTCAGTCCGTAGAAAAACAAAAAAATATCTGTCTGCTAAAGGGAAAATTTCACTTTGTTACGGACTGTTTTGCATAATTATTGTATTAAGTCCGTAGTCTCTATGGAAAACAGGTGACATAAAAGTAAAATTCTCCATATACTACGGACTTTTCTAACAAAAATGGTAATTAGGTATGTAAGATTTCTAAAAAAGCAGTTGGCAGAGGGGGAACGCCCCTCCAAAATTCATTTTCCCAGAAAAAAAGTTCGGTTTTGCTTTTTTTAATAATTTCAGATTTCTATCTGTAGAAAGTACAGTTTCAAAAGTAAAACTTTTGTGTTTATTGATACACCTTTTACGCATTGCCTCTGCCATTTGAGCTGCTTCTAAATCTGTGCAATGATTTGTACGTTTTATATCATCAGCATTAATGTAAGACTCAATGATTTTAGCAAGTCTTGTTATTGTAGACTTTCCGCTTCCATTTGATAACACAACTATAGTATTAATTAAATGCTTTGATTATAATTAAATTATTAGCGAATAAGCAAAGGAGTTCCCATGTTGGCCCAACTTACCGAAGAAAAACGAGATTTGATAAAGCCGCTCTTTCAGAAAAAGCAGCCGAACAATTCCGCGCTCTGGTGTTATTTTGATGGGAAGATGACGGGCAAAGCTTTTGTAGATGACATCACTTCTCCCACAAAAGCAATCTGCAGGCTGGACATGAGCTGGACTTATATCAGTGATGATGCGGATTTGCCCTGGATTGAAGAGGTCTTGGGCGAAGTTATAAAAACGGACTGGCTTCAGGTAATCTGGGTTCCAGAGCGAAAAGGAACATATCCGCTTAAAGAGTTTGCAAAAATAATTCCGCGCTTTGAGTTTATAGAAAGAAAAGAAGCTTTAGAAAAACCCTCTGATGTGGAAATCACACCTTTTACAAGTGAATTGTTTGACAAGTTGCCGGAAAAATATAAAGCCTGGCATTTGCAGAATTATGGAACAAAAGAAGCATTTCTTGAAAAAGCCTTTGGATTTTATGCTGTAGAAAATGGTGAAGTTTGCTGCGAGAGTGAGGCTGCTTTTACTTGCAAGGGATTTACGGAAATGGGCGTTTACACTTTTGAGCCATATCGCAAGCGTGGCTTTGCTTTTGCAACTTGTCTTAAAACTCTGGAAGAGCTTAAGACGATGGGCTTGAAGGCAATCTGGGCTTGTGATGAAGAGAACGCAGAATCTGTTAGGCTTGCCAAACGACTGGGATTTATGAATCCTGTGGAGTATGAGTTTCTGTATTTTCCAACGAGGAATTAATTAGAGACGGATGCGCAAGGGTATGGAGCTACGCCGAAGGCGGCCACTGGACTGAGTGAACTAACGTTAGTTAGTGAACGTGATCTGCACCCCCAAAAAGTAACACATTTAAAATCGACTGGTGCCAAAAAGGTGACAGTTTTGGAGGACAAAATGGAAAGCGGAAGCGTACCAGTCG
>CADCLG010000008.1:12211-95916 GCA_902802305.1 uncultured Spirochaetaceae bacterium | reverse complement strand
AGTATAAGAAGTGCCATTCAAGGCATTGTACAGTTCCAATCGCCAGAGTTTACTTTCTTGTGTATTTCTGCCGAAAATTGCTTTGAAAAGTCTGTCCTTATAATTTCTTTCTGGACGTGAATCAATAGTAAAGTTCATAATAAACCCTCGTTTATATAGTTTTTGTGTATATAGTGTTTGCGGGAATTACAAATCCCTATACTATTAATAGTCGCAAAATGAAAAAAACTGCGGGGTTTGAGAAAAAAGTTATAAAAAAAATTAAAAAAAAGAATTAATAAACCGTGATAATATAATTTTGCTGGACGCCTTTGCCTAAAAAATCATTTAGGGTAAGACCTAAGGTCGATTTTCCTGCGGTGAACATGGTTTCGCCGAGGAGTTGAAGTTCTCCATCTGGATAAATGTCGCTGCTGGTGTATTTTTTCTTTCCGCTGACATAAAGGCGGTTGTTTTCGTGATTGATTGTATCGTAACTTATCTGGTCAACGACAACACCGTTTATAGCAACTGTAGATTTATAGGGACAGGCAACAGGATTGCGTTTCTGATAGATTTTGTATAAACCGGATTTTATTGTCCTCTGATAAGCAAGATTAACTTTTGTTCCGCTTTTACTTTCAAGAACAATTCCTTCTAATTTTAAAGGAAGTTCTGTATTTGTTCGAGTAATCAATATTTTAGGATTTATTGCAGTGGCTTTTTTAGTATCAATAATTTGTAATTCAAGACTGCTTGTTCCGCTCTGCCAGCCGGAATTACCAGGTTCTCCAATAATATCTCCTGTTGAAAGCTCAGATTTTTCACCTATAGATTTTGCAACTTCTTCTTTATCAAGATTACCATAAACTGAAAGAAGTGAATCATCATGAGAAAGAATTACAGATGTTCCGTAAGTTGATGGAAAAAATACAGAATCGTCACTTTCATCAGACATAATTATTAATATTTTTCCGTCTTCAATGCATTTGATTGGTTCTGGATCTGAGAAAACAAGGGAAGTACTTATGGCTTCACCGCGTTTTTGTCCAAAATAAGATTTGATGGAAGTCTGTTCTACATTTTCCTGAGGCCAATCATAAGCAAAGAGATTGAATGAGGCAATTAGTAATAAAGTGAACAAGGGATATTTTTTCATCATATAATTACTTCCTGATTATTCTTTAGAAATTTTTATTTTTGAAATTGTTGAATCTTTTCCTACGAAGAGATTATTATCACTTGTGCGGATAAAGGCCGAATCAGCTTCAAAAGAGAAGGAGCCTGTCATAATATTTGTTTTTTCTATTATATAAACTGTATATTCATTATTATTTTTTCCAAGTAGAAAATACATGCCGTTCATTTCTTCAATGGAAAGGATTTTTTTATCAATTTGAATGATAAAGTTTTCCTTTTTCTCAAGGTCATAGATTCCAAGGTGATTTTGATAATTGTAGAAAACCCTTTGTCCATCAGAACTGAACTTTACAAAGGTTCTGCGGGTGAGGTCAGAATCTAAAAAGTGATGGAAAACAATTTTTGGCTGGTTGTCTTCTTTATGGGCAAGCACAAATCTTTGTTTTTCAAGTCCAGAAATTGAAGCAACATATTGTCCATCGGGAGAAATATCAAGTCCGTACAAAATTGCATAATCGCTTCCACCGGGAGCAAAGTTTATTTCCATTGTTCCGCTGTCGTTGTCAAATACCTTTATTGAACCGTCTGCATAGCCGCTGACAGTATAATTTTTGTTTGAACTGAAGGCTGTGATAGGGATAGTACTTTCATAAGTCCATTTTATGTTTCCATCCTGGTCACAGGCTGAAAAAGAAGCTCCACCCGGCAAAAAGAGATATATTCTGTCATTATTGAAAAAGGGAAATCCGCTTCCTTTTATAATTCCTTTTTGAGTTCCATCATTTGAATAAAAAGGAATATTGCTGGCTTCTGTATTGTAAAGAGCAAAATAATCATTGGAAATTGCAGCTTTTGAAGGGAATGATTTATAAAGAGTGATTTCGCCGTCTTCTGTAAAATAACCGATTGACTGGTCTACCTTGAAGTTTAATAAAGTTTTTGCTTCTGAAAGTTGCGTGATTTCTGGTTCGTTGAGATTTATAATCCATTCTGGGGTAAAAGTGTATTCTTTTGAAAGCGGTTTTGAGGCTAAGATTATGTACAAAAATATAAAAATAATCGAAATTGTTATAAGCAAAGGAAAAATCTTTTTAACTTTCATATTCTTCTATTATATAAGAATAAAGGGTAAAAATCAATTTATAATGTGTTTGCTGTGTTTGTTGTGTTTGGCGAAACCCCTGAGTGGATTTTTTACATCTATTGACAAAATACCGTAAAGTATGCAAAATATTCTAAGGATTTCAAATAATATTTTATTAGGGAAGTAAAAATGCAGGACGATATTCTTACAATTGAAGAAGTTGCAAAATATTTAAGAGTTTCAGACAGAACAGTTTATGATTGGGCCCAGAAGGGTGAGATTCCTGCCGGTAAAATCGGTACTGTATGGCGTTTCAAAAAATCAGAAGTTGAAAATTGGGTTAACGCGCGACTTTCTTCTGACCTTGCAAAAAAATCTGAATCTGATATTCAGTTGAAAAATATTTTATCTCCTGACAGAATTGTTTTTATAAATCAGAGTTCAAAGCGAGATGCTCTTGTTCAGCTTGCAGATACTCTTGCTACTGCGCCTCAGGTAAAAAACGCTCAGGAACTTACTTCAGAAATATTGAAGCGCGAAGAATTGATGTCAACAGCAATCGGAAGGGGAATTGCAATTCCACACGTAAGACTTTCTTCTGTTACAGATTTAGTTATGGCTGTTGGAATCTGCAAAAAGCCTATTGAATTCCAGGCAATTGATGATAAGCCGGTTAGCCTGATGTTTATGATTGCAGCGGCTTATAATCAGCATTCTTATTATCTTAAAACAATTTCAAATTTTGCAGCAAAATTCAAGCAGGACGATTTGATTCAGAAAATCATTGATTCAGAATCAGAAACTGAAGTTTTTGAATTACTGCAGAACAATTAAATTTTTTTTAGACTGAAAACTTTACGGTAAAAATACAGGAAACCACTTGCTTCTGTCGGCAAAATCCTGGGCAATCATTCCCCAGGTGACTTTAGCGGTGGTTTCTCCTATTAAAAACTCCCTTTCACTTCCTTCAAGCACATATTTTTGTCCAGGGGCATCCATTTCTACACTAGCTAGCGCATGTAAAAATTCCGGCGAAACCAATAAAAGTGATTCATAACCCATACTGCGCATGAACATACAGATTAAAAGACTTCGTGAGTCGCAATCGTTTCCTTCTCCACAAATTGTAGCAGGCAGGGAAGTGAAATCAGAACTGCTTTTGCTGGCATTATTGCGTTTATAATCAAAATCCTGAACCCAAGACAGCAGGGTTTGTGCGATAAATAAATCTTGATTTTGTGGTGATTTAATCATTGCGAGGGGAACAAGAACATCAAGCACATCCGAAATGCAGTTTTCAAGTCTTCCAAAAGAGTCACGGTAAATCAGTCTGTAATAGCGTTCCCATGCCTTTTGTTTGAGAGGATGATTTGCATAGAGCGTGAGAACCGAGAATTCCATATCGATTAAGAAATTTGCGCCTTCAAGGTCAGATTTGTCCAGATTTGTATGAATTCGCTGGCCGGCGATGTTGAGATTTACATCCTTTTTTCCTTCTTTTGGAAAGGCATAAGTTACGATAATTCCTGGTGTAGAATAATATTCCTGATTTGTGCAAAGGGAATTGAGCAGAGACATAATAAACTGATTGCAAACTGGACATTTATCTTTGGGAGCATAGCAGATAAGATTCAAAAAGGCACCTGGATTTTGAAGGGGAGCAGAAACTGCCCAGCCAGCATAATCCTGATCAAGCGTCATGGAAAAATCGGCAATTGCACAGTTCGAGCCGTTCCAGGTGAACTGGTCAATATCAAAAGTGCCCGAAAGCTTTTTTAGAGCGACTTCCAGAGAAAAGTGCGAATCAGTGATGTTTGGGTCTTTATAAACTACAAGAGCAAGACAAACTGGAATGTTTGGATGTGAGAAAAAATAAGAACCATTCTGCGGATCAAAATCATCCAGTACAAAGCCTTCCGGAAAATCAAGAGAATATTTGTAGACCGAATCATTTACAACTTCTGCGAAGGAGGGAAAAAGATTAAGGAAAAAAATTGCGAGTGCAAGTGCCTTTATCCGGCGGAAATTGATGTGGAAATTAAATTGTTGGAAATTGAATTGTCGTATGTTTGCTCTTGTCATTTTAAAATACCTCGTTTATAGTATTTTCATGCTTATTCCTATTATATACGAAGATGACGAAATTTTCATCATAAATAAACCAACTGGGCTTGCAGTTCAGGGCGGTGAAAAAATAAAACATTCACTGGATAAAGATTTTTCGGAGCAGGTAGGTTACAAAATTTATCTGGTTCATCGTCTGGATAAGGATACCTGCGGACTGATGATTGTCGCTAAAAATCCTGTGAGTGCGAATAAGTGGACAAAGCTGATTTCTTCTAAGACTGTAGAAAAAGAATACATTGCAATTTGCTGCGGAAAGATTTCGCCTAAAAAAGGAGTGATAAGCGAAGATATACTCCAGCACGGACAGACCAGGCGGGCGGTTACAGATTATCTGGTGACGGATGAATGGACGGTGACTGCTGAAAAGAATGCCGAAAATATGCCAGGTGTAGGGGGAAATTACGAGCAGGAAGCAGAACAAGAAACTTTTACTTTTTCGCGGATACAATTGAAGCTTCACACCGGCCGCATGCACCAGATAAGGATTCACTTAGCTAAAAACAACTGTCCGATTTGTGCCGATGAACAGCATGGCAACTTCAAATTGAACAAAAAATTATGGAAGATTTTTAGAATCAAGCATCTTTTGCTTTGTTCGTATAGATTAACGCTGCCAATTAACGGGAAAATGCAGACTTTTGAGATTGATGTGCCGGAGGAGATGAAGGGGCGCGTTGGTTGTAAAGAATGACAATTTTTAGAATCTGTGTTATATTTAACTGATAGAGGTGTGTTATGGCAGATAAACTTATGAAAATGTATGAAATGATGTCAGCATCTGCACAGAAAGAACTGTATGATTTCGCACTTTTTTTGCTTTCAAAGAATGAAGGCCAATCTTCTGCTGCTTCTAGAAAATCTATGTATGGTGTTTGGAAAAATGATTCCTTTTATATGTCACCAGATTTTGATGAACCTTTGGATGATTTTGCGGAGTATAATGTAAAGACTGTGGGCTAAAAAAACTGAAAATGTTTTTAGTTATAACGTATACAATTCGTTCTTTTTGAATTATATACGTTATTATGTGCCTCTTATTTTTTAGGTTATTTTGCTTTCCATATTTTATAAATATCTAGAAGCTGTTTTTGATATTTTTCATCTTTCATGCGTGAAGCTGGATGCCAATAATTGATGAGTAGTTTTTCTGAGTTGTAAGCATAATTTATTGTTTTATTATATTCAGAAGAATATTCTTTTTTTTCTAATCTGTATTTTTCAGCTACATCATTAAACAGACGGTTTACACGACTGCAATTGATAATAACATCTGGATTTATACCTTCAATTTGCTGTAAAAGTATAGCTTTGTGTTTTGTATAATTCAATTCAATGAGTGTATGATTTGCGTGTCCACCACCACCATTTTTATTAACATTTATCAAGGCAGTTTTGTCCAAAACAATGTCATCATTAATCATAGCCTCATCATTCAATGGCGGTAAATCTTTGTATTCAAGGTTATTTAATATTCCATAGCTCGATAAAATTATGTTTTTATAAGTCGATTTCCACTTTGAATAAATTTTAACATTTTGATGAAATTCACGATGATTACGATTTTCTTTTTTGTGCTCATTTCCTTCTTTTAAAATCCATAGAATTTTAGGTGAGGTTTTCATATATGATTCAAGATTTGTAATTCCGTCCCAAATAACTGGTTCTCCCCATTCTTTTGAAATAATAGAATCAAATTCTTTTTCTGTTTTGAACATTTTCTTTGTTCTCCTTATAATAATATTGAGATAAACACACTCCGTTCGTTTTCTTGCTTATTCCGATTTATATAGATACCATTCAGAATTATCACTCAGTGTTACTCCACGATCATTATACATACCGGATAATGGTTCACCTCCTGTATAATTAGATTTCTTTGTTCTATACCAGTTATTTGAGGATTTTATATTTTTATATTTTAAATTTGGACAGTTAGAAAATGCATAAATACCAATTCTGTTAACACCATTACCAATAGTAATGCCTGATAGATTTGTACAGTTTTCAAATGCACTGTTACCGATACTTGTTACACTGTCAGGAATTGTAATGGATTTTAAAGAGAGGAATCCCTTAAAATAATTGTCTTTAATAGAGGTAAAAGTATCCGAAAGGATAAGAGATAAATAACACCCGTTGAATGGACTATATCCATAACCTTTTGAAATAGTGATAACCAGGGATGAATTGTAACTACCACAGCCATAGAAAGCATTATTTCCTATTTCTGTAACATTTTCGGGTATAGTAATTTTCTTTAAGCTTGTACATCTGTAAAAAGTATTTTGCCCTATTTTAGTTACTCCACTTCCTATGATTATACTATTGAGATTTGTACATACTCTGAATGCTTCATCACCAATATTGGTTACACTATCAGGAATTAATATACTTTCAAGTCCTTTACAATCAAAAAAACAATAGTTACCAATACTTGTTATTTCGTTCCCTAAATATATGTTTTCTAATTGAGAGCAACCGTAAAAGGCTCCGTAAAGAAGTTCTCCTCCCATAACAGTTACTTTTTTTAGTGAGCTTGGTATATTATACCATACGCTTGTATAATTGTCGTAAGTTTGTTGAACTCCCAAACCACTACTGCTTTCACCAAATATATAACCAAAAAGAGTTGATTTTGAAGCTTTACTTGGATTAATCTTTTCTCCTACAAAGGGTAATGTGATTTCTTCGAGAGATACACATTTTTCAAAAGCTGCAGTTCCTATAGATATTACGCTATTAGGAACAGTAATTCTTGTTAGTTTGGAGCAACCTGAGAACGCTGATTCACCTATATAAGTTACAGTATCGGGTATAGTAAAATTTGAAAGACTAGAACATCCTTTGAAAGCTGAATCACCGATACTGGTAATATTATCAGTAAGAATAATGGTTGTAAGTGTGGAACAACTGTAAAAAGCATCGCTTAATATATTTCCTCCTGTTACAGTAACTTTTTTGAGAGAAGTAGGAATAGTACCAAATATAATGCTAAACTTTGAATAATCTGAAGCTTCAGATATGTTTTTATCTCCTCCGACAAATGGTATGCTAATTTCTTCAAGGGAAGAACAGCCATAAAAAGCAGAACGTCCAATTGTTACTACGCTGTCAGGAATAATAATACTTGTAAAAGAAGAACATCTGGAGAAAGCTGAGCGTCCGATGGAAGTTACACTATTAGGAATAGTAATACTTGAAAGATTGGAACAGCCATAGAAAGCAGAATCTCCTATGCTTGTTATACTGTCAGGAATTGTAATATTTGTAAGAGACGTACAATCTTGGAAAACTGATTTGTTTATGCTTGTTACACTGTCAGGAATTGTAATGTTTGTAAGAGAAGAACAATCTTGGAAAGCTGATTCTTCTAAGCTTGTTACACTGTTAGGTATTATAATATTTGTAAGAGAAGAACAACCTTGGAAAGCTGATGCTCTTATGCTTGTTACACTATCAGGAATTGTAATGTTTGTAAGAGAAGAACAACCATAGAAAACTGATCCTTCTATGCTTGTTACACTGTCAGGAATTGTAATGCTTATAAGAGAAGAACAATTTTGGAAAGCACGTATTCCAATTGAAGTTACACCATCAGGAATTGAAATACTTGTAAGAGAAGTACAACCTTCGAAAGCAAATGGTCTTATGCAGGTTACACTGTCAGGAATTGTAATGTTTGTAAGAGAAGTACAACCATAGAAAACTGATCCTTCTATGCTTGTTACACTGTCAGGAATTGAAATACTTGTAAGAGAAGTACAACCTTGGAAAACTGATTTGTCTATGCTTGTTACACTTGCAGGAATTATAATATTTGTAAGACTTGAACAACCTTGGAAAGCTGATGGTCCTATGATTGTTACACTGTCAGGAATTGTAATGTTTGTAAGAGAAGAACAACCTTGGAAAGCTGATGCTATTATGATTGTTACACTGTCAGGAATTGTAATACTTGAAAGATTTGAACAGCCATAGAAAGCAGAATTTCCTATGCTTGTTACACTGTCAGGAATTGTAATGCTTATAAGAGAAGAACAACCTTGGAAAGCAGAATCTCCTATGCTTGTTACACTGTCAGGAATTGTAATGTTTGTAAGAGAAGAACAATTTCTGAAAGAAGCCATTCCAATGAGAGTTACACCATCAGGAATTGAAATACTTGTAAGAGAAGAACAACCTTGGAAAGCTGATTCTTCTAAACTTGTTACACTTGCAGGAATTATAATATTTGTAAGACTTGAACAACCTTGGAAAGCAGAATCTCCTATGCTTGTTACACTGTCAGGAATTGTAATGCTTATAAGAGAAGAACAATCTTGGAAAGCACATATTCCAATTGAAGTTACACCATCAGGAATTGAAATACTTGTAAGAGAAGTACAACCTTCGAAAGCAAATGGTCTTATGCAGGTTACACTGTCAGAAATTGTAATGTTTGTAAGAGAAGAACAACCTAGGAAAGCTGATCCTCCTATGCTTGTTACACTGTCAGGAATTGTAATGTTTGTAAGAGAAGAACAACATTGGAAAGCAGAATTTTCTATGCTTGTTACACTTGCAGGAATTATAATATTTGTAAGACTTGAACAACTATGGAAAGCATATGTTCCAATGGAAGTTACACTGTCAGGAAGAATAATATGAGTAATGTTTGCACAACCCTCAAACGATTGATAACCTATATTTGTTATTCCAATGGTTCTTGAAAAATCCAAATAAAATTTTACCATTGGTTTTTTACTATTAACAAATTGTAAAGCTGCTTTTATGGACTTTACAGTCTCTATATCACACTCTCCTGTTACTACAACAATTCCACTTTTAGTCATTGCTTTGATTTTTTCTTCAACATCTGATGCTGTACAATTTATATATTTGTAACTATTTTCTTGAACTATACATCCTTGACTAATATTTCCAAGGTCATCTACATTACGGATAGTTATTTTCATAAAAGATATTTCACTTTTCCCATCCGCAATCTTAATCGCAGCTTTTTCTACATCGGCGTCTATTGTGAGTTCTCCATTGTCTGGATCGGATTCATCATCATTATAAACATAAGATATTTTTATATTTTTTAGTGGACTGTCATATTTATCGATATTTGCTGAATCTTTCCATGATATGTGAACATATTCACCATCAGAAGAGGTTTCTACATTTTCAACTTCTGCTAAAGGAGTTTTATCGATTGTTTTTATTTCTATCTGGATACCTGCTGCTATACCTTCTGCATTTTTTACTGCAATGTCATAGAATCCGTTTTCAGTAACTGTAAAGGTTAATTTATTTGAATCTGCTGACAGCGAATCTAAAGATAATTCGTTAGCTGTTTCATCATCCAACAAGTTATTTGCATTTGGGGACTCTGCATTTTCATTTTTTTTCCAAACAGCCTCTATAATTGAATCTGTAGAAGAAATATTTACAATTACAGGTGCATTATCATTTGTAAGCGTTATATTATCTCCGTCATCATTTGGAAGAGTAACTGTTAATGAAAGTGTACTTTCTTTTGTATTTGAAGATTTTTTTATTCCTTCACTTTTATTATTTTTTTTATCTATTGTTTTTATTGTAAGTTCATAATCTTTTTCACCCTGGAGATTTTCAATTGTATAGGTTTCCTTTTCTGATGGATTGCCCTCAATAAAAATAGGTTGAATTATGGTTTCTTCAGATGGGAGGAAGGTAATTTCAACTCCATAAAAATCTGAATCAGCCGGATTAGTCCAATTAAGCGTAATTTTTTCGTGATGAGGGGTAATGACTAAATTAGTTATTTCTCCCGGTGGTGCGTTATCAATTGGGCTTGCTTTTTTTTCTCTTCCCTTTGATTTATTTCCATTCGAATCAATGGTTACGAGAGTAAATGTATATTCTGTATCATTTTTGAGCTCTTCGATTTTGGTAGCTGAAGTTTTATTTGCTTCACCTTTTATTACAATGGGTTGTGCTATTCCGTCTTCTTCCGGTGTAAAAGTGATTTGTGTGCTTGTAAAATCGCTGTCACCAGGATTTGTCCATGAAAGTGAGAGACATTTATCTCCAGCTGTAATTGAAATATTCTTTACTTCTCCTGGTGGAGTTGTATCGCTTTGGTCAACTTCTGTTTTACAAGCTGAAAAGATTAAAATCGTACTTGCTAAAATTGAAAGAAGCTTGTAAGTCAACATTCTGTTTCTTTTTTTAATAAAATTCATTTAATTCCTCCTTAGGTGCAATTCTTATTTTAAATAACAAAACCTATATGAGTAATTGTAACTTATATAGGTAAATATTGCAATTTTAAAACCTAAATAGGTAATAATAGCAATATGAGTCCTTTTTGGAAAAACGTGAATGAGGAATTGCAGTATCAGGGAATGAACTTGAAGACTTTGGCGACGCTTACGGGGATTCCTTATACGACAATCACAAACGGAAGAAATCGTCCTGACAGTATTCCTGCGGCAGATGTGGCATTGAAAATCTCAAAAGTGTTGAATAAACCGCTGGAGTTCCTCCTTGGCGATGCGGCTAAACTTCCTAAAAATCCCATGTTGTCTGAACAGCAGGAATCCGATCTTCAGAAACTGCATCTTGCTAAAAAATATGAAAATCTTATAAAAAGTCTCGAAAAATGTTCTCCAAAAGTGCAGGAATCTTTTATAAGAATGGCAAGCGCTGTTGCTTGTGACCATCCATAAAATTCTTCACGTAGAATTCTTTTATTGACGCAGTTAATCATAACCGTTAAAATAATATTAATATGTTTGATGTAAAAGATTCTGATTTTTTTGATATGGAAGATGAGGCCTTTGATACAATCGTTGAAAATGATATTACATTTTCTGGTTGTGTTCGGATGAAAAAGCCTTTTATGATACGCGGTAAATTTTCTGGAAAAATCGATACAGAAAGTGATTTGGTGATTGATTCCGGGGCTGTTGTTGAGGCTGATATAAATGCAATGCGCGTTCTTATCCGTGGAAAAGTGAAGGGTAACGTGTACGGCGAAAAACTGATTTTTGTAACTTCATCAGGTTCAATCGATGGTGATATTTCTACGCAGAAAGTTGTTCTGGAGCCTGGTTGTGAATTCTCTGGAAAGTGTACGATGGTAAAACAATGAAAAAAATAATTCTTTCTATAATAATTACATGTGCTGTCAGCAATTTATTGATTTCTCAAGCTGCGACAACAAAAAAGGATGCTCTTCTTTTGCATAACAATGGTCGTGAACGCGAAGCAATTCAGGTTTGCGAAGAAGAATTAAAGGAAAATCCTAGAAATATTGAATCTTATGTTGTTATGTGCTGGGCTTTAATCGGAAACAAGCAGTATGCCGAAGCTGAACAGAGGGCAACTGAAGGTCTTGCAATTAGTCCTTATGATTTGCGTCTGACTGAATCTTTGGGTGAGGCAAAATATTATCTTGGTAAAAATAATGGTGCTATGGAGCAGTTCCAGAAATATGTTGCTTCAGCTTCTGAAAGTTCTGCCCGCTTAGGTTCTTCCTACTATTTTATGGGTGAGATTTTTATCCGTCAGGCCCGTTATCAGCATGCAGATATTGCTCTTTCTTCAGCAGTAAAAAAACAGCCTTTGCTGGATTACTGGTGGGTAAGACTTGGATATGCCCGAGAAATGGCTGGAAATTATCTTGAAGCGCTTAATGCTTACGAAGAAGCCTTGATTTTAAACTCTTCCTCAATTGATGCATCTCGTGGTCGAGAAAGAGTAAGTGCAAAAATCAAATAATAACGATTAATCATAAATGTGTACAAATACCTGTACAATTCGCTTTGAAACTTTAGGATGCCGCTTAAATCAGATTGAAAGTGAATCTGCCGCTAATTTTTTTACTCTTTGTGATTTTGAGATAAAAATGGGCGGTGTTACTTCTTCTTCTCCAGAAGATTGTGATACGCTTTTGTGCATTGTGAATACCTGTGCTGTTACCCAAAAAGCGGAACAAAAAGGCAGGCGGATAATCCGTCTTCTTCTGAAAAAATATCCTCGGGCTGTTATTCTTGTTACCGGCTGTTATGCTCAACTTGCTCCTGCTCAAATCCTTGAAATGGATAAGAGAATTGTCGTGCTTGCGGGGCAACTTAAAAGTCGTATTGCTCAAATCCCCCTGCTGCTTAAAGATTTTTTAAAGGAAAATATCAGGGAGTCGGAATGGGAATGGGATTGTCAGTCTTTTATTGAGCTTTTAAATAATCAGATTATAAATAAAAAAGTTGAAAAAGAAGGCTTTGCCGAAGATTCATTCCGTCTGGCAACTACAAACTTTTTGTCTCATTCACGTGCTTCTATTAAAATTCAGGATGGCTGTAATAACAACTGTTCCTTTTGTACAATTCATATTGCCCGCGGCCACAGCGTTTCTATCGACGTTAAAACTGCTTTATCGCGCGTAATTGAGCTGGAAAATGCCGGTCATAAAGAAGTTGTAATAACGGGTGTAAATCTTGGACAGTATAAAAGCCAGTACAATGGTGAAAATTACGATTTTGCCAGGCTGATAAAAGCTTTTCTTGAAAATACAAAGCAAATCCGTTTTAGAATTTCAAGTCTTTACCCTGAAACAATCACTGATGATTTTTGTAAAATTATTTCTGATGATAGGATTTGTCCTCATTTTCATCTTTCGGTTCAAAGTGGTAGTGATAAAATTTTAAAATTGATGAACAGAAATTATGATTCACGTACCGTTGCTGCAGCCTGCGAAAAACTGCGAAAAACCAAAAATAATCCTTTTATAGCCTGCGATATTATTACCGGTTTTCCAGGCGAAACTCGTGAAGATTTTTTTGCAACAATGGATTTGATAAAAGAATGTAATTTTGCCTGGGTTCACGCTTTTCCATTTTCTGAACGCCCTGGAACTCCTGCTGTAAAAATGAAGGATAAAGTGCCTCAGAGCCTTTCAGGAGAAAGAGCCGAATTGATTTCCCGCCAGGCCGTTACAAATAAAATTGCCTATATTGATTCCTTAGTTCAGTCTTCTGTCTGTCTTCCTGCTGTTCTTGAAACTTTAAAAAATGAAAATGCAGAGAATGGTAGATATATTTATCATGCCGTTACAGATAATTTCATTCACTGCCAGATTGAATCAAAAAGCAAGCTGGAAGAATGCAGCCTTGTCAAATTAAAGCTGATTTCTTCCCTCCCTGAAAAAATAATCAAGGGTGGGGAAGTGGAAGCAAAGGCGTTGATTTTGAATTATTAAAAAAAAATAATTAACAATAAAAAAAAGCTCTCCTTTTATAGAGAGCTTCTATCGGGCAAGAGGGATTTGAACCCCCGACATCCTGGTCCCAAACCAGACGCGCTACCAGCTGCGCTATTGCCCGTTACGTTTATCTAATATATAGTATTTCACTTTTTTAATCAAGTAGTAAAACCCCAAAAAATGAAAAATTTTTAATTTTTTTTTCACTTTTTGGAGTTTTTTTATTTTGTTTTTATTTAGATTGAAGTTCCTTTTTCTTCGTTCTTCTTTTCAACGTAAGCAATAAAATCTTTAACAGATTTAGTTTCCTGCTGTTTTCCACTTGAGAATCTGTATCTTACGCAAACAGTACCATCTTCCTTTTCTTTCTGGCCGACAACCAGAATATAAGGAGTTTTATGCTCAGTTGAAATCTTCTTGATTTTTGCCTTCATATTTTCATCGTCAAGATAAACATTTGCACGGATATCGGCATTTAATAATTTTTCATAAACTTCTTTTGCATAATCATCAAACTCAGAAGAAACTGGAACAACAGCAGCCTGTTCAAATGCAAGCCATGCAGGGAAAGCTCCGGCAAAGTTTTCAACAAGAATACCAAAGAAACGCTCAAAAGAACCAAGAACAGCACGGTGAAGCATGATAGGGTGATGTTTCTGGTTATCAGCTCCAATATAAGTTGCATCAAGACGTTCTGCAGAAGGAAGCTGATAGTCAACCTGAATAGTACCACACTGCCATTCACGACCAAGACAGTCATAAAGCTTAAATTCCAGCTTTGGACCATAGAAGGCACCTTCACCTGGCTGGAGCTCGTACTCAAGCCCGGCATCATGACAGGCATCAGAAAGCTGTTTTTCAGCTCTTTCCCAAGTAGCTAAATCACCAACATGATCTTCAGGCATTGTAGAGAATTTTACAACAAGATTATCAAAACCAAAATCGTGATAAACATTCTTCAAAAGCTTACAGAATTTTGCAACTTCAGAACCAAGCTGATCTTCTGTACAGAAAATATGAGCATCATCCTGAACAAAACCGCGGATACGCATAACGCCATGCAAGGTTCCACTTGGCTCATTTCTAACATCATGACCAAATTCTGCAAGGCGGAGAGGTAAATCCTTATATGAGCGCTGGCGATTTTTGAAAATTTCAATTGCACCAGGACAGTTCATAGGTTTAATTGCAAACATACGTTTTTCACTTTCGGTAATAAACATATTTTGCTGATAGTGTCCCCAGTGACCAGAGCGTTCCCACAAAGATTTAGGCATAATTGCTGGAGTATTAACTTCCAGATAACCATCACGCTTAACCATTTTGCGCATATAATTCTGCATTACAGTATATATTGTCCAGCCATTTGGATGCCAGAAAATCTGTCCCGGGTCTTCCGGATCAAGATGGAACAAATCCATTTCTACACCGATTTTTCTGTGGTCACGTTTTTCAGCTTCTGCCAGCATTGCAAGATAATCCTTCAAATCGTTAGGTTTTGCAAAACAAAGGGCATAAATACGAGTAAGCATAGTTCTATTTGAATCACCACGCCAGTAGGCACCCGCAATCTTATTTAATTTGAAGGCCTGACCGTTGATTTCTTTTGTGTTATTAACATGAGGACCTCGACATAAATCTAAAAAATCGTCCTGCTGATAAGTTGTAATAGTTGCATCCTCAGGCAAATCGTTAATCAATTCAATCTTATATTCCTGACCTGCAAATAATTTCAGTGCTTCGGTTTTAGTGACTTCTGTTCGGGTAAAATCAAAATTACCAGCGATGATTCTTCTCATTTCCTTTTCAATAGCTGGAAAATCGGTTTCTGAGAGCTTTACATCCTTTGGAAATTCAAAATCGTAATAAAATCCGTTTTCAATAGCCGGACCAATCGCAATTTTTGTGCCCGGGTAAAGCCTTAAAACAGCTTCTGCCATAACATGAGCACAACTGTGTCTGATTGTCTGTAAATCCTGTTGAACAGCCATATTTGCACCTCTAATAGTTTAAAATAATTGTTAAAAATTATAACGTTTTTTATAGGTAATGGAAAGTGCTATTTCTAATTGTTGCTATCTTTGATTGTGCTATTTCTCATTGATTTAATTTATAAAATCGATAAAATAAGAAACATGATAAAGAAAATAATTGAAGACAAAGAACTTTCAGACTATCTCCAGACTCTTGAAGAAGATAAAATGCACATTTTTACAATGGCTGATGGACGAATTAGAGGTGCTCTTTTTCATGGAACAAGATTTGTAAATCAGCTTAGGGCCCAGCATAATCTTGGCATTCTTGAAGCTTATATTTTGGGACATGCTTCTTTATGTGCTGCTCTTACAATTCCTCTCTGCAAAGATTTAGAGCATACTTCCATCCGTTTTGAAGGTACTGGTTCCGCCGATGGTTACAGTGTCGAAGCTGATTCTACAGGGTATGTTAGAGGCTATCTTTTTAATGAACATATTCCTCTAAATAAACCTTTAGATAATTGGGATTTAAAACCATTTTTAGGCCCTGGAAACATAACCTTTTCCCGCGTTCATCAGGATGACAAATATCCCCAGAGTTCTACCGTTGATGTTGATGGTGAAAACATTGCCAACGATTTTGCTTCTTATTTTGCAAAAAGTGAACAGATAAATACTGCTTTTAATTCCAGTATTCAGTTTGATAACAAAGGAAGGATTATCGGGGCTGGAGCAATGTTCCTTCAGATAATGCCTAAAACTGGTGGAAATGGCAAATTAGGTAGTCAGATTGACAGTCATGCCCAGGATACAGATGATGAAGAGGTTCTGATTCAAAAGGTTGAAAATGCTTTCAAGGCCTGTCCAAGTTTAGGTCTTCTTTACAGTGAAAAAGAAGTTGATTCTGAAGATATAATTCTGGGCTTATTCCGTGAGTTTTCTCCAACAATTTTATTAAAGCGCGATATAGTATTCGACTGTAAATGTAATAAAGATTTTTATATCTCCTACTTAAAACGGCTTCCAAAAAGTCAGTATGATGACATAAAGAAAAATGGCCCTGATCCGCTTGAAATTGTATGCAGAAACTGTGGCAGCGTATATAAAATCCCTGTAAGTGAGATTTAAGGAAGTCAGACATAGTTAGTGAAGTTTACGTTATAAAGTCTGTAAAATGTATGAAGGGTATATGATTGAAAAAAAATGCATGATTAAAATACATTATTAAACTACAACTTTACTTGACGATTCTGATTTTTCAAATTATATTTATTAAGGTCTCAACATTGAGTTGGGATGCAATGGGGATGTACCGGTTTCGACGGAATCGGGAGATGTTGTATTGCAAGTGAGAGTGAAGGTTCTCTGAACTGACAAAAAAATAACTGCAATTTTCGCAAGAAAAGAAGAAGAAGCTGAAGAAGCTTTCGAAGCAGAAGCACTTGCTGCTTAGTCAGTAGTGCAGGAACTCACCGGGCTCTGTTCCGCGTCTGGTGACTTTCCTTTACCTATCGGGACTTGCTGGCTGTTGTTTCTGGTCCTCAGCCGGGACTTTTTAATCAGAATAAGGAGCCGACGCTTGTTATGCTGCTACCGTGCTCCTGACAACTACCTCGCATAACTAAACTTGTAGAAGTGCAATGTTTACTTTTTCGGACGGGGGTTCAATTCCCCCCATCTCCATAAACTAAAAAAGACTGCCGGCAACGACAGTCTTTTTTTTATAAATAAATGTATTTTAAGCAGGTTATAATTTCTTTAAGATAATCAGCGTAATATCATCATCCAGTTTTTCTGTTCCTCTGAAGGCATAAACTTCATTTACAAGCGATTTTATCTGCTCATTCAATGTTAAATCCCTAAAACGCTGGAAGGCATCGTAAAGCCGCTTTTTACCAAATTCTTCACGATTTGAATTCATGGCTTCTGTAATACCGTCTGTATAGAAAAGTAGAGAATCCCCCGGATTTAATTCCACTGAATATGTCTGGAAGTTAATTGGAAAATCTGCAATTCCTACAACACCGTATTGCGTTTCATTTGTATAAATAAATTCTGGAGAAGTATGGTCGTGTTTAAATAAAAGGGCAGGGGGATGTCCAGCACTTACAAAGTCCATTCTGTCTTTAAAGAATCTAACCAGGGTTCCTGTCAGATAGTTTTCAATGTTTCCTTTTTCTGCTATTACGCGGTCGTTGATAATATTCATAATATCATCAAGCTTTTTATCTTCTCCAGAATAAAATTCCTGCTCAATGATATTTTTAACAAGCATAGTTACCAGGCCAGATGAAATACCATGACCGGAAACATCAAAAATTCCAAGACCAAGAAGTTTGTTGTCCTTATGGAAGAAGTCATAAAGGTCGCCTGATACACCAGAAAGCGGTTTTAGATAATAGGCGATTTCCCATCCATTTAATTTAGGCAGGTTTTGATTATAAAAACTTTGCTGAACAAAAGAGGCAAGTTCAATTTCTTTTTCAGTTCTTTCTTTTTCAAACTCAAGCTCAGAATTTTTACTTGCAAGCAAATTGTTTGATGATTCCAATTCAGAAGTTCTCTGTCGTACAATTTTTTCCAGGTTTCTGTTTAGATATTCTACCTGAGACTGTGAATAGGCAAAGTTGTAAATCAAAATGCCAAGGAAAACAAGAATTGTTAAAAGCCAGCCTGTTGCAAGAATAAATATTATCGAAATACTTATAGTTTTATTAAACCAGAAGAAGACTGCAACAAAGAGGGACATAATGACAGGTGAAAAACCAAAAAGCAGGGTCCATACCCGCTTATTATGTTCAATCATCGAATGAACAATCATTTGGACTGCATAAAGCATGTGGACTGAAATAATCAAATAAATATATTTAAGTGAGTCCAAAAAACTGATTAAATCATGTGCAGAAAAAATAATGATAAAGCAGACAATTGTTATTGTAATTCTGAAAATGCTTACTTTATTTGTATCTTCCTTGTGAAGAAAATCACGCATAAAAGAAACGGTGAAAAAACTGGAAAGAACTGCTGCCGAAGCATGAAAAATCTGCTCACAAAGGAGAAAATTTAATTTACCACTTAATATAATAGGAAATTCACCTACGCATACTGTAAGAATAAAGAAGCTTGAGAAAAAACATATTCTTGAAAAACTTAAATGACTTTTTTCTATTCTTCTGAAATTATAAAGCAAAAGATAAATTGCAGAAATTATCATCATAAGGAGAGAAAATAATAAGAATGACTTAGAAGCAAAAAAATCCGAAACTTCTTTTGTATGATTAACAGCGTCTGTCTGGTCAATATATGGCGTTTTTGAAATTTTTCCATATCCATTTACCCAGATTTTGATAAGAAGTTCATTTGGTAAAGCACCATAATGAAGGGTAGCTCTAGGCAGAGGAAAAACCGTGGAATTTTCACCGTTGGTAAATTCATTTGGTGGAAAATATCCGCTTTTTCCAATATATGTATTATTTAGATATGTTTCGTTTGCAATTTTAATTATTCCTAAGTTACAGGATAAATTTTCTTTTTTACGGCTTTCTGGAATATAAAAGTTTGTTTTAAGCCATATATATCCTTTTCTCTCTGCTAAAAATTTATTTAAATTATCAAAATCGTTTGTATCAATAGGGCTAAAAGGACCGTCTTTTCCCTGAATAGAGTAAAACCATGTATTCTTTAAATACTGTCTATCACTTTTGTTGGCATCACAACTTATTAAAGAAAAAACTGTAGATAAAATAAAAAAAATAATAAAAAAAGCTTTTCTCATTTTAAGTCAAAAAAAGGCTGTCTATAATGAAACAAAGTTCATAAAGAAGACAGCCTTTTTCAATAATTATTGAAAACTATTCTCCATCATTATTTACGTTATGGAATTTCTGCTGATACTTTTTCAACATTGCAACAGCATTTCGTTTACCGTTATAAACAAAACCACCATTCCAATATTCCAAAGCAGCAAAAAGAGCATTTCCACCATCCTGGCTGTCTGATTCCTTTGTTCGGAATGAAACATAGTTAGAAAGCTCAAGGAAGTCATTTTTATGAAGACATTCCAATCGCTTTTTATTAAAATCATTCCATTTTTCCAAATCCTGGAAACCTTCACCTTCGTCCTGAACGATGATATGAGCATGTGTAGGACTGAATGAATACCATACAGTAACTTTTTTATTTATATCACAGTGATTTCCGTGCTTTACAGCATTTTTAATTACTTCACTGATTTGCTGTTCAAGAAGATTCAATTCTTTTATTTCTGTTGGAGCAGACTGTACTATAAGTAGTGTAAAATATCTTATCTGTCTAAAATCTGAAGGAAACTCCTTCTTAAGCATATTTGTTTTATCGAACAATGGATCGTTTTCATCCGACCTCAATTCTTTTATTTCCTGTGTCATTTATATCTCCTAAAAGTGTTCCTCTCCATTCTGTACAATCCGTAAAAAAGACTACTCTTTAACCATCAAAAGTCCTTCTTCAACGCTGTTAGCAATTGGGAAATAGCCCATAAGCTTTGTAAGCTCAATAACTTTTTTAACAGATCCGTGAATATTGGAAATTGCAAGTTTTAAATTCATCTTTTTGATTGTAGAACAAATGTAAATTAAAGCACCAATTCCAGACGAGTCGATATAATCAACCTGTTCCAAATTGATAATAAAGTTTTTTACATTTTTTTCAAGCATCTTCATAACAAGCTCTTTTAATTTATATGAGTTATAAAGATCCATTTCGCCGGTTACATCAATAATGTAGACATCACCATTTTTACGTATTTTAAGTTCCATACAGAATGCTCCTTAATTTTTTTTATATTTAGTTTATCTTAATCACCAGTAGACTTTGATCATCATATTGTTGTGCAGTACCGCAATACTTCTTTACATCGTCTTTGACTTTGTTAGTTATATCTTTAGCACTTGCATTACAATTTTTTAGAATAATCTTTTGTAAATTTTCAGAAGAATATTGTACACCATTTTCATTTAATGATTCAAGTAATCCATCTGTACAGGTAACAATTAAATCTCCTGAATTTAACTTAATATTAATATCGGAATAAACAGTGTTTTTCTCTACGCCCATAGGTTCACTTGGTGTAGAAATCTGCTTTAATTTTTTCTCTGCTGCAACAAAGTGGAATACCGGATTGTTTCCGCAGGTAGAAATCTGAGCTTCATTTGTTGTGCTGTTGTAGTTTATAAGTGCAACACTAGCAAAATGGTCAAGCTTAGAAGAATCATTGCAGATACCACGGTTTGCCCATGAAAGAATTGTTGCAGCTGTCTGCTCTGTATTTACAGTAAGCCTTAAGATTGCACGAATCATTATCATTACAACCAGAGCGTTCATTCCTTTTCCTGCAACATCAGTCATAACAAAGGAAATACGGTCTTTTCTTGAAACAAGAACATCATAGTAGTCACCGCAAACACCTTCAACTGGAGTAGAATAACAACCGATTGTAGCATTTGGAATAACCGGCAATTTTGGAGGAAGCATATCCTTCTGATATTTAGAAGCAATTGTACCATCCTTACTTAATTCTGCATGTTCTGCATAAGCAAGGAAGCTGTAAAGAGGCTTCATTGCAGAAGATACTGCATCTGTTATGATTACTGCTGTATTAAAATCCTGTTTATTGAATTTTTCTTTTCCTGGGAGTCTTGTCAATGCAACCAGACCAACAACACCTTCCTGCTGCTTGATTGGTGCAAAAATATAACTTCCACATTTTAAGAAGTCTTCCGGACCATTCTGATAAACGCGAGGGTCACGTACTGAATCTTCAATTAAAACAGCTTCGCCACCAGAGAAAATATCACCAAAGATATTGTCTTTTAGAGGGAACTGGGCAAAGCGCAGATTTGTTTCAACTCTGAGAGGCTTATGCGGCAAATCATCAGGAAGCTTGTAAGGAGGAGGGAAAGAACCTGCAAGAGATTTTACAGCAAGAAGATTATCATAATCATCTGCAATAAGGATTACACAACCATCTGCGGAAACCTTTTCTGTAAGCAACTTGTTACAGTAATCAAGGAAGCTTTCCATACTATTATCACGTGAGAAGAATGAAGAAACCTGTGAAACCAAATCCTTATTAACTTCAAGAAGTCTCTGATTCTTTTCTTCAATTTCTGCAATTACAGCTTTTACGGCATCACTGTTTTCTATTGCAGCAGTCTGTTCTGCCTTCATTTTGGCCTGCTTTTTTTCTTCTCGCTTTTGAGGATTGTCAAATGCCTTTATAATCAGGTAAGGCAGGACAACTATTTCTGCGAAAATAACAGCAAAAACAAAGTAGATAGGATGCTGGTTTAAGAATGTAACAAAGGCACCTATAACCAGAAGACCAACAACTATGTAAAAAATGAAGCTCGATTTAGCTGTATTACGTAATTTTATTATTAAAAGAAATATGAACAATAAAACACCAATTCCAGCGGCAATAAGCAAGGGGGGATTGATAAAAGCATCAATTGATTCCAAGATTTTCTCCTCAACATTATCTGATGCTGCCTGATGAGTGCTTATGGATACAGTTCGACATAAGTTCATTAGACAGTTTAAATAATTCTAACATTGAAATTTTTACCCGTCAAGGGTAAAAGAATTAAGAATTAACAATTGATTTTCCTTGTTAATTAATTTCCGTGTTTTGATTTTCAATTTCTTTGCGGAGAATTATGCGTTTTGTCTGGTTTATAAGTCGTTTGTAGAAAGGAATCTTGTATTTTTTTTCAAAATCAACGACAACATAATCAATAGGAATTGAATCGCCGAACTTTCGCTTCAAATCATCCCAATAGCGGACAATCCAAACATACATATCTCCAAGTGTCCTTTTTGGAAACTTTCTCAAAATATGCTTTTTTCTTACGGAGGTTACAATCGGCAGATAAACCTTATTAAACCAGGAAAGAATTGCATCCTGCATGGAAACTTCTTCTTCCTGTTTTTGATTCATATAATATTTATGCGTTAGAATATGATTGTAAATTACGTCATAGCGGCCTGGTGTGGAAAAATCAAGGCACCAGTAATCTGTTATGTCACCAAAGCCCGTTTCCATGTAGAAGAGGCGTTTTTCGTAATTTATAATCTGTTGAACTATATCAGAAAGATTGTCCGGCTGTCTAAGTTTTATTTCGCTCTGAAGGGAAACAACTTCTGCATCTATGAACTCTGTTCCTCTTGCCTTTGCAACAGAAACTCTGTGATTTCCGTCTCTTACAAAATACAAGCCGGCAATTTCATAAACTTTAATTGGAGGAAGAATTATATCCTTTATAGCAGCTTCATCCACGTGTTCCCATCTTGTCTTTAAAAATGAGCTTTTTGGAAAAAAGTGATTATCAAAATCTTTATAACGGCCTTCGCTTCCAACAATTTTTTCGATTGGAATAACCTTCATTCCAACGTAAGTTTCCTGCTTGGGCTTTAAAAGCTGTTTTACATCATTAAGCGAAATCAGAGAAGCTTCTTCCGGAGAAAGAAGGTGCTGAATCTCGTTGAAAAGTGCTTTATTTCTTGCCTTTGAAAAGTCTTCTTCGGTCTGTGATTCTGTGAATGCCATATAATCCTCGTGTTTTTTCGTGTTGTGCTTTTTCTTGTGATTTGATTTTATTCACCTTTGCCCTCATCTGGCGGAAAATCCACAGTACAATGAGCATAAGCATTTATAATTGTAGTACTGCCGTATTTGCCGATGCGCTCTTCCCTCATATCATAAAGATGTATATGCCCGTGAACCATATAAGTTGGTTTAAACTTTTCTATGAACCAGTTGAAACATTCGAAGCCTTTGTGGCATGGATCTTCATGATCATGAATGTGGCGCGGAGTAGCATGAGTTAGAAAAATATCAAGATAACGTCCATACTTTATTTTATTCTTTATTAATTGAGGAACCATCAGCAGCAGTTTGAGCTTCATGTGCCAGTCTGCATACTGATTCATTCCGTTGTTGTATTTTAATGTTCCCGAAACCCCGGCAAGCAGAAGGGGGGTTTTTTTTCCGGTTTTTGGATTTGTAAACTGGAGTGAATAGTCTGTAAAGCATTTAAATCCGGCATAAGTTCCACCATGATAATGAGATGTGTCAGAAAAATTGAATTCCTGCATTGTAGGATTATGCCGTGCATTTTTGTGGTAAAGATGATATTCCTTTAAGTTGTGATTTCCAAATACAAAATATGTGGGCTTATTCATCATGCTGACAACAAAATCAACATAATCCATTGGAAGGTCGCCTGCACAAAGAATCAAATCAATATCGGAAAAATTATTCTTTACTTCCTGATTATAAATCAGTGGATCTACATAATCCGAAATGCAGAGTATTTTCATTTTTCACCCGCAGACGAGAGAATCTGCTCCAGCTTTTGTTTGTCAATTAATTCAACAGGACGGTTTTCTATATAACGTTTTGCTGAGAGAGAAAAACCTGAAGGGGAAAAAATGTATGCTTTTACTGTGTTTTTCTTTCTTAAAGTATCAATTGTTTCTACAATAGTATTTTCTTCCAGGGGTTCTGACTGCCGGTAAAAACGCAGCAGAGAAACAAGTTTTTTTACATTCATCCAGGAATCATCTTTTTTGTCTACCGCAGTAATTTCGCAGCCCCATTTTTTAGGTTCATTGGAAATAATCTGCATTTTCATTCCTGATTCAGCAGCCTTTTTGCAGATATCACTGAACTTTTCATTGCTGCAGGTAAGATAATCCTTTAAGAAATCATTTGCATTCAAATCCTTGTATTCAGAAAGCTTTAAAGAAACGTCCTTAAAGTTTTTATTTCTGCTGTAAATTGCTTCCCACTGTTCAATTGCTGCATCCAGTTTTCTGTTTTTTTCATAGCAGGAAGCAAGAAAATATCGCGCATAGAGGGTTTCGGAGTTTGTGTTCTGTTTGTCAAGTTCAATTGCTCTTTGAAAATCTACGGCGGCATTATCAAGGCGGTTTGCCATCATATAACAGGAACCATGTTCTATAATTGCCTTGAGCTTTAGTTCAGGATCTCTCTGTGCTTTTTCAAAGGATTTAATTGCAGCAGCCAGCTCTTTTGATTCTTTCTGGATTTTTCCAAGATAATAGTAGGAAGTATAAGTGTCCGGACTTAATTTGATTGCTGTATCAATTTCATTTTTTGCTTCTGCATACTGTTTTATTCTGTAATAGAGAAGACCAAGCTCTGCATGAGCCTTTGCATGTTTTTTATCCAGAAGAATTGTTTTTTTCATACAATCCAGGGCTAAATCGTTTCGGTTTGCATCCTTGTATAATGTACCCAATTTATAGAAATTATCTGCGTTTTTTGGATCCTGCTTTGTAAGTAGAATATAGTTTTTAATGGCTTCTACATTCTGATGAAAATCAAGCAGCAGCTGTCCGTATTCTTTTCGGAAGGTAACCTCATCAATACCTTCGCCAAAAAGCGCGTTGTCATTTACAACCTTGTATTCCATCAGACCAAGTTCTTTTTTGTTATCCTTGACATAAGCCTTACCAAGATAATAATGAGCTTCAAAATCCTTTGAATTTTTGGAAATGATATGCTTTGCTATTTTTATTGCATTGGCAGTTTTTCCCATTCTTAAGAGACGGGGAATAGCATCGGCTTTTGAGGGCATAAAAATGCTTTTAAGAATTACAATGGTCAATCCTATTACAAGAACTGCAAGAAAAGTAATAATAATAATTGTAACACCGCTCATGATTTTCACCGATAAAAAAATGGTATAGCATATCCTTGATATGGACTGCAGCTTATTTAAGTTAGAGTATTAAATTTAATTAAGTATGTCAAATATATGATAAAGTAATAAGTTACTCTTATACAAATAAATGGTTTAATAAATAAGGAAAATGAAGACAGAAATTGGTCGGGAGCCAAAATGAAGAAACTGAATAAAATAATTTTTACCATAAGCCTTATGTCTTTACTCTCTCTTTATGCTTTCGCTGAATCAGACGGAGAAAAGGCATTTAAAAATAATAATCCTTCTCTGGCAGCTCTTCTTCTTGAACAAGAAATAGAAGCTGGAACTGCCTCTGCAACTGCTTATAATTATCTGGGCTTGTCTTATTACCAATTGGGTGATTATGGAAAGTCAGTTGAAGCTTTTGCCAAAGGACTTTCTGTAACAGGAACGAATAAAAAAATACTGGCCTATAATCAGGGAAACTCCTATTATGCCATGCAGGATTTTGAAAATGCCGCAAAAGCTTATTCTTTGACTTTGACAGCAGATCCTAAATATACAAAAGCCCTGCTGAACCGTGCCAATGCTTATCTTATGGCAAAAGATTATAATAATGCAATTTTAGATTATGAAAAGTTTATAATTATGGAGCCGCAGGATGAACAGAGACCTCAGATTGAAGAACTGCTTGCTCTTCTGAGAAAAGAAAAAGCCAGAATTGAAGAAGAAGAACGCATT
Source organism: uncultured Spirochaetaceae bacterium (assembly GCA_902802305.1). Lineage (GTDB taxonomy): Bacteria > Spirochaetota > Spirochaetia > Treponematales > Treponemataceae > Treponema_D. The sequence continues at coordinate 69,930 of CADCLG010000008.1, read as the reverse complement.
GCCGCTGCAGAAGCCGCAAGAATTGCTGAAGAAGAAGAGCGAATGCGTCAGGAAATGGAAAGACAGAGACTTGAGCAGGAGCGTCTTGAAGAAGAAGCCCGTCTTGAGCGCGAACGAATTGCCGAAGAAGAACGTCTGGCCCGCGAAAAAGAAGAAGCTGAACGCAGGGCAGCAGAAGAAGAAAGGCGAAGAAAGCTTCTTGAAGATGTTGCCAATTCTTTACAGGATACGGATTCAGCAAATATGTCGGCAGGAGCCGGTGATTTACTTGATTTTGATTATGAATCTGAATTAGACTAATTTTCGGGGCAGGAGGATTTTATGATTGATTTAGAAGAAAATAAAAATACGCAGATAAACCAGAGACAGCCACAGGATAAAAAAGATAAAAATAAATTGATTATTATCATTCTTATAATAATTCTCATTATTCTTTTGCTTGGTGGCGGTGCTTTTGGCCTTGTTTACGGGGCTAAAAATGGAAATGCCCGCAAAGCCCGCGAAAGGGACAATCTTTGTACGCTTGCCAAAACTTATGCAGAACGCGGTGAATATGACCGGGCCTTAAACAGACTTGATGAATACCTTGAAAAAAATGGTGATGATGCAGGAATTTGGGATTTGTGGAATGAAATCCTTGATATGAAAAAAGCCGCAGATGCAGAAAAAAATAATGAAGCAGCAACAATCGTAAATAATTATACCACCCAGCCTGGAAACTTTACTATAGATGTAGATACCTCAGAAATCTCAAGTGCAATGCAGGATTCTATTTCTTCTATGAAAGATGCTCTTGCCCAGACAAACAAACAGGCCGAAGACAATCGCCGGGCAATGGAAAATCTTTTAAAGATGCAGGAAGAGCAGCAGAAGGCTGAGGAGCGCCGTAAGCAGGAAGAAGAAAGAAACGCCGCATTAAGAAAACAACAGGAAGAAGAACGTAAAGCCGAAGAAGCTGCTGCCGCTGAGCAGAGACGTATTCAGGAAGAAAAACGTAAAGCAGAAGAAGAGCGTCTCGCCAAAAAAAATGCGGCTTTGAAAAAGCAGCTGGATGCGGTTAATTCAGATATTCAGAAGGGAAAGACCGCACTTGATACAGGAAACCTTGATGAAGCAATGAAATATTTCCAGAATGCTCAGGGCGGAATCACAGATGAGTTTGACCGTGAAACAATTGCTTCAAAAGGTTCTGAAATTGCACAGGCCCTGTATGAAGCAGCCGAAAAAGCAGATTCAAAAGAAAAGCGCCAGGAACTTATGAATCAGGCTGTGACAATGGCTGAAAATGCAATCACTATAAATCCTAAGGATCCAGCTGCACATTATATTATTGCCCAGAATGCTTTAAATAACCGTGATTATAACAAGGCTCTTGAAGAAATGAAGGCTGCTGTAGAATATGACCCGAATAATTACCTGTATTTTTACAATCTGGGTAAGATTCAGTATACAATGAAAAAATACAGCGAAGCTTCAAGTTCTTTTACAACCTCCTGTAAGTTGAATGGAAACTTTGCGCCGAGCCGCTACAACCTTGGTCTTACGCAGAAACAGCTTAAAAATGATACTGCAGCCCTTGATGCCTTTAGAAAAACCATAGACATAGATTCCCGCCACGAAAAAGCCTATCTGGAAGCAGGAAAAATCCTTTCTGCCCGTGGAGATTATACGGGAGCAATTGCTTCCTTTGAGGAAGTTCTTAAAATCAACAATATAAACGTTCAGGCTGCAAATCTTTTAGGTGGTGTATATTATCAGGAAAAGAAATATGAAAAGGCCGAAAACTGCTACAAGCGGGCTCTGACTATGCTGGATGCTGATAAAGATGCAACCGAAATGACAATGGCAAAGTATAATCTTTCTACTGTTTTGTTTGAAGAAAAGAAACTGGCAGATGCAGAAAGATATGCCCGTGAAGCTTACGAAAGCAAGGACAGTCTTAAAACAAATACTTCCAAAGCAGACATTATTTATAATTATGCCCTGATTCTTGATAATACCGGCAAGGGGGATGATGCAATTTCTGTTTATATGGAAGTGCTTTCAAAAAATCCAGATCATTCTAAGACAAAGCTTAATCTTGGAAACATGTATCTTTCTTTGAATCCGCCTGAGGTTGACTCTGCAATAAATCTTTTTACTCAGGTTTATAACAAGGATAATGCTAATATCGAAGCTAATAATCAGTTGGGAAATGCTTATCTTGCAAAACAGGATTATAAGAATGCAGTAAAGTTTTATCAGAATGCCTTGAAGCTTGATTCAAAAAATAATGATATCAGGGCAAATCTTGCTAAGGCTTATGCTCAGTCTGGTGATTATGATTATGCAAAATCTACTTATACAGAATTGCTTAAATCTGATAAGGAAAACTGGGATGCTTATATTGAGCTTGCAAAAGTCTGCATTCAGCTTGGAGATAATGAAAACGCCGAAAAATATCTGATTTATGTTCAGGAAAAAAATCCTTCCTACAGAAAATCAGAGGTTTCTTCATTGTTAGACAGCATTTAGGTTAATTGTTAATTGATTTACGTGCGTTTTACCAGCTCAAAAAGCTTTTGGCGTGAAATGACTGTGTAAATTGGACGACCGTGAGGGCAGTGCGGATCTTCTAACTGAAAAGCCTGCTCCACTAGTTTTGCTGCAGTATCATCATCAAGAATATAACCATCCTTTACGGCGGCATGACAGGCAGTCATTGCTGCAATAGAACGGATAATCTGCTCTGGTTCTACGTTTTTTACAAAAATCAAATTGCGCAAATCATACTCTGTAGAAGTCCATCTTTCGGGAACTGTTGTAATTTCCCAATAACCGTCTTCTTTTTTTTCTGTAGAAAAGCCAATTTGAGTAAGTCTTTCCTGTATTTTTTCCAGCTGCTTGTCCTGAGATTTTGATTCGGTTTTTATTTTGTAGGGAATTAAAAGTGGCTGACTTTTTCCCTGAGAGGCCATGATTTTGTCAAAAAGAATACGTTCATGGGCGGCGTGCTGGTCAATGATAAAAAGGCAGTTATCTTTTTCGGCAATAAGAAAAGTTCCAAGTGCAGAGCCAATAAAGCGGATATTTGTAGGGCGGATGTTTACGGGGCTTTTTTCAGGGGCGGCTTCTTGTAAGGCTTCTTCGGCAAGCTTTTCGACAGAAGGGGTAGAGGTTCGTCCTGTCAGATATTTTGAACGGAAATCTGACATGCTCATTGACGGTGTAGTTGTTTGTTTGTATTCAATGTGACGTGAGCCTGTATAAAGATTTTGACTTGGATTCTGCGCTTTTGCCGCTTGTGGTTCAACTTGAATTGTCGTTTTTGTTATCGCTGTTGTTTGCACTGGTGCAACAGTCTGCATATCATTAAAATCAAGTTCAACTATATCCGTGTTGATATCATCAGTTGAACGGTTCTGTTCAAAATTGCTCCTTGTATAGGTCTGAAAAAAGCTTCTTATTGTTGAACTTAAACCGTGGTGTAAATCAGAAATATCAGAAAATCTTGCTTCTTTTTTTGCCGGATGAATGTTAAAATCTACGGATTCTGGGTTTATCTCTATAAAAACTGCGGCAACCGGGAAGGTTCCATTTGGAAAAAAGCCCTGGCCACCATATTCAACCGCCTGTACCAGAGCATATTCCTGGATTTTTCTGCCGTTTGTATAAATAAAAATGTCTTTTTTATTTGTGCGGGCTACAGCTGGTTCTCCGATTACAACTGTAAAAGACCATTCCGGCCTATTTTCCTTGTAGCAGGAGGCAGAGCGACTTGAAAACTCATAAAAAAGGGTGGCTTCTTCGCGGTAGGAATTAGCAGCAAGAAAGCGTTCTTTTACTGACTGGTTTTTAGGCAGGTCTAGTTTTGTTTCTCCATCACTGATAAAGCGGAAGCCTATATCCGGGCGGGCCATTGCTTTTTCTATAAAGGTATTTTTACACATTATACCTTCAGTGGCTGCTCTTTTTAAGAACTGGCGGCGGGCAGGAAAGTTTTCAAATAAGCCTTCAGACTGTACAATTGTTCCTTGTATTTGTGCCGTCGGGGTAAGAATGTGATCTTCGGTAATGCTGGCATTCATTTTCCAGCCGCCACTTATAATAGAAAGTCTGGCAACTGCTGCTATTGATGCAAGTGCTTCGCCTCTGAAACCGAGAGTTGATAGCTTTAATAAATCTGTTTCTGTTGAAATCTTGCTTGTAGCGTGAGGCCTTGCGCAATTTTGTAAATCCTGTTTTGTCATTCCGCAGCCGTTGTCGACGATGCGTATTTTTTCTATGCCGCCTCCAGATATTTCTACGGTAATAAAGTTCGCACCTGAATCGATGGCATTGTCCATTAGCTCGCGGACGATGGCATTAGGGCGGTCAATTACTTCACCGGCGGCAATTTTTCGGGCAACTTCTGCGTTTAAGGTTCTTACAGGATTTTTTTCACTCATTTTCTTGTTCCGTTTAATTCTCTTTCGTCGTTAAAAAGTTCCATTTCTGGAGGATTATCTTTTGCCATTGGATGCGGTTCGTTCATAAGAATCTGGATTTTGCCTTCAATCTGGTCAAGTTCTTTTTCCATGCCTGCTGCAAGTTTGATTCCTTCTTCAAAATCTTTGAGGGCATCTTCCAGTGAAATGTCGCTGCGTTTTATATCCGCTGTCAGTTTTTCCAGATGATTAAGTTTTTCTTCAAATGTATTCATTAAATCCTCCTGATTTTTCATTTTTATTACAAAATTATTTAATTCGTGTATTTAATTCGTGGTCGATGTTATAGTGGCACTTATTTTTCCTTTTGCAGGTGTAATTTCTATGCTTTCGCCTTGGCTGACACTAGCTGCATCTCTGATTATTCTGCCAGATTTATCCCTTACCATGGAATATCCGCGTTTAAAGATAGTTTCCGGGCTGGCATTTTCTAAAATTGTCCTGCAATTATCTATTTTATTTCTTAAATCCTTTATTTTATCCAGCATATTTTTACTGAGGTTTTCTTTTGCGCTGTCAAATCTGTTTAATAAAGGCTGCTGTATGTTTCTGAAGCGTATTTCCAGGGATTCGGGGTTGAAGCTTTTTATAATCAGACGTGAATGGTCAACCTTGTGCTTTATCTGGGTGTAAAGTTCATTTTTGTAAGAATCAAGCTGCTGTAAAATGTCACCGGCAAGAGGAACTGCTATTTCTGCGGCGGCTGATGGTGTGGCAGCTCTTTTATCTGCTGCGTAATCACACAAAGCCCAGTCAATTTCGTGTCCAACTGCCGAAATTACCGGAATTTTTGAAGCTGCAACTGCCCGTACCACAATTTCTTCACTAAAGGGCAGCAAATCTTCCAGCGAACCACCACCTCGTCCTACTATAAGTACATCGCATAATTCATAAAAATTAGCGATTTCAATCATTTTGGCAATTGTCTGAGCTGCCCCTTCCCCCTGAACAAGGGCAGGTAGAATTGTAACGCTTACTCCTTTGTTTCGTCGTCTTGTAATCTGCAGAATATCACGGATTGCGGCTCCTGTTGGACTTGTAACTACACCAATTGTTTTTGGAAACAAAGGAATTGCTTTTTTATTTGCTTCATCAAAAAGACCTTCTGCAGCCAGCCGTCGCTTTCTTTCTTCCAGCATTTGAAGGATGTTTCCGCTGCCAGCTTCTTCCATTTTTGTAACAATCAGCTGGTAAGAGCCCTGTGGACCATAAACCGAAATACTACCGGTACATCTGACTTTATCACCATCTTTTGGTCGGAATGAAAGATAATATGCATTTCCCCTGAACATTACAGCTCTTAACTGTGAGTTATTGTCTTTGAGGGTAAAATATATATGGCCGGAAGAACTAGGTTTCCAGTTTGAGATTTCACCTTCAATAGTTATTGTCCGAAATGTTGATTCAAGGATTTCTTTTATGTATTCAGTAATCTGGGTGACCGAAAAAATCTGTACTTCGTTTGATGGAGACTGCATGAAAAATATTTTATTCAATTCCATTAACTTGTTCAATCGATTGCCGATAAGTAAAGGGATGAAAAGTATAATTATTTTTTATGAAGATTATTCTGGTCCTTATGCTGAAAAAAAAGTTTTTAATGGGCTTTCAAGTCTTGAAGCAGCTGATTTATGGGCAGAAAAATTAGGTTTTCCAAGTTTTGTCGTAAAATGCTCGAATATGCAGGAGCTTTTTGGCAAAATAAATGAATTATGCCTTGAAGAAAAGGCTGATTCTGTAATTGTTTCTTATCATGATTTGCCTTTTTTGAATCTGGAGCTTACAAAGCAGCTTTTAAAATTTCATACAGATTATGAGGCTGAATATACTTATGCAGACGGCTATTCTTATGGTTTTGCACCTGAAATTATCGATGCAGGAACTGTTGCAATTCTTTTTGAACTTTCAAAAACAAAGTTTGCAGAGGCTGGACAGAAAAAAGTTACAAGAACTGGAATTTTTGATTTTATAAAAAATGATATAAATGCTTTTGAAGTTGAAACTCTGATTGCAGAAAATGACTGGCGGCTTTTCCGTTTTAGTTTTGATTGCGGAAAAAAAGAAAATTTTATTGCCTGCCAGCGGCTTTTTGAGAAAATTCAGGGAAAAAATCAGGGAAAAGCTTTGGCTGTAAATGAAATTTGTAAAATTGCTTCTGAGACGCCTGGGATTTTGAAAACACTTCCTGCTTTCTATAATATTCAGATTACGAATTTTGGCGGTCATTCCTGTTTATACTGTCCTTATGCAAAAGCTTATCAGCAGAAAACTGGCCTTCTTCCGAATGAAGCAAAAAAATGTATGGATTTTGAAAAGTTTTCTGATTTAATCAACCGAATTTATAATTTTAGTGACAACGCTGTAATCGGACTGTCTGCCTGGGGAGAAGCTTCTTATCATCCTGAGCTTTTAAAATTTATTGAAAAGATTTTGTCTTATAAAGGACTTTCTGTAATTATTGAAAGCGACGGTTCTTTTATTACTGATGATTTTTGCAGTGAACTTGGAAAAGTTGTTGATATGGCTGAAGAACGTACAAACGGCTGGCAGAAAATTATGTTTGTGGTAAAAATGGATGCCTTTTCTGATGCAACTTACAAAAAAATCCATGGACAAGAAGCCAGTCTTGAAAAATCTGTAGAAGCTGTAAAAAAACTTGCTGTGGTAATTCCTCATTGCGTTTATCCTCAGTTTATAAGAATGAATGAAAACGAAGAAGAATTGGAAAGTTTTTTCAGATATTGGAATGAAAAAACAAATCCGTCACAGGGAGAATTTATTATTCAAAAGTATGATGACTTTGCAAAGCTTCTTCCTCAATGTAAACCTGCTGATTTATCCCCGATTGAAAGAAATGTCTGCTGGCACCTACGCCGTGATATGACAATTCTTACCGATGGAAGTGTGCCTTTCTGCCGCGAATATGTTCTGGACGGGATAATCGGCAATGTTTTTGAAGAAAGTCTTGAATCTATCTGGCAAAAAACAGATTCTGTTCTGAATGACCAGATGAATGGAATATACAAAAATAAATGTAAGGATTGTGATGAATACTATACCTTTAACTTTTGATGAACATCAGATTAATCGCAGGGTGATTGGCGGTATTGAATACAAGGGACCTGATGCCTTGAATATTTCCGTGATTCTCTTAAATACTAGTGCCAGTCATTTTAAGATGCACGTTTTTGAAAATCTGATAACATGCAAGTTTAATTCAATAGTCTCAATTGAAAGCAATTCTGAAAATTTTTCTACAGATGATATTGTAAAAAAGTTTCCATCGGTTAAATTTATCATCCCTCTTGAAAAAGCTACAGATGGCGAAATGATAAACCTTGCAATGAGCGAAATAAAATCTGATTATGTCCTTGTTTTGCGGGACAGTCTTTACATCCCCTCAGGCGTTATTTTAAAAAACCTTGCAGAACGTCTTATGCAGGAAAATCTCTACTGCCTGGTTCCCCGCCTTATGGACAAAAATAAAAATGGTTTATCAACAAGGTTTTCTCCTGGAGCAGAAAAATCGCATTTTATTATAGATTCATCGTTTTTAGTAACCGAAAATGTTAAAACCCTCTATCCAATGGATTATATTGCCTTGTATAACCGCAAAAAATTCATTCAGGTAGGCGGTTTTGATTATACAATTACTTCTCCTTACTGGCAGAATCTGGATTTTGCCCTTCGTTCCTGGCTTTTTGGTGAAGAAACAAAATTGACAACCTTACTTCAGTTTTCATATATCGATGATGTTCCAGTTGAAGACAAAACCATAAATATGGACTATATTCGTTACTACTTAAAAAATGAAATGCTGCGATTTAAAAATGAGCGCGCCTACATCCGCAATTCGTCCTTCTTCAAATTTTACAATCGCTCCTCATGCGGACTTTTTGAGGCACGCAGACAGTTCAAACTTGCAAAAGAGTGGGTTGAAAAAAATAAGTATAGATTTAAAATGGATTTGCAGACTTTAGTTGCAGGGTGGTCACAAGAAAATGAAAACTAAACGTGCAGTCATCATACAGTGCCGATTATCTTCCTCACGTTTACCGCAAAAAGCAATAAAAGAACTTGGCGGAAAAAGTGTGCTTGAGTGGGTTCTTTTATCAATGCACAAAATTAAAGCGGACAGATATTTTGTTGCAACCGACGAAGACTCTTATCCGACCTTAAAAAAAATCTGTGAAAAAAATGATTTTGAATGTTTTGCCGGTGATTTGAACAATGTTTTAAAACGTTATTGTGATTTAATCAAAAAAATAAAAGCAGAAACAATCATCCGTGCCACAGCCGATAATCCCTTTTTATTTTACGAAGCCGCAGAAGCCAGCCTGGTAGAATTTGAAAACCGCTGTAAATCCAAGATTCCATGTGATTATCTTACTTATACGGGCTTGCCGCATGGTTCTGGCGTAGAAATCTTCAGTGGAAAAGCCATGCTCAAAGCTGCAGAAGAAACTTCCGACCCTTATGATTTGGAGCATGTTGGACCAGCTCTTTATAATCACAAGGAAAAGTTCAGCTGTCATTTTATAAAAGCTCCGGCACGTTTTTATTATCCTGATTTACGTACCACAATCGATACTCCTTCCGATTTTTTACGGGCAACTTCAATAGTAAATTATCTTTCTGATAAAAATGTAAGCGCCCCTTATACAACAGAACAAATTGTGGAAGCCTGCACTTCTGATTATGTAAAAAATCCAGTTGTATTTTATCCTTCTGTAAAAAAAGGCCATGGAACAGGTCATCTCCACCGTTGCCTAAATGCGACAATTGATTCAAACGAGTTCATTTATATTCCTAAAAACTCTTCTCTTGAAGCAAGTTCTGCTCTTATAGAAGAATATAAACAGAAGGGCTTAAAAGATGTTCAGATTATAGACCAGCTTCCTGATGAAACTTTTTCACCAGTAATTGTCACAGACTGCTTTGAATTGACCCCGGAAGATTTAAAAGCTTTTGAAAAAGCTAAAACTATAATTTCTATTGATGAAGGCTCTGAGTTTACCGATTATTCTGATTATCTTCTTGATATAATTCCTTCATATAAATGCCTGCGTCCGGCAAATCTTTTTGATACCAGCTTTATAAAAAAGCCCGAAAACGTAAAAACAAATAAAAATCGTCAGTTCGAAAACATTTTAGTTTGTATTGGCGGTGAAGATCCTGCCGGTCTTACAGTTCCAGTTTCTGCACTTTTAGGACGATTGTATCCGGATTCAAAAATTACCGCTGTTATTTCCGGTGATATTGAAAAAACTGTAGGAGCTCAAAAGCAAATTGATAATATTCAATTTATTCCTCCAATTCAGAATCTTAAAAATCAGCTGTATAAATATGATTTAGTTGTAACTCATTATGGGCTTACTGCTTTTGAAGCATTTTTTGCCGGTTGTGCGGTAATTCTTCTTGCAAGTTCAAAACTACATGAACAGCTTGCTCAAAAATATAATTTTGCCTATGTCCCTGAGAATGCCCTTAACGAGAAAAAACTGACGGACGCGCTCATGTCTCCTAAAGTTTTCCCTGAATTGCCTTTAAGTATAGAACAAAAATCCCTGGGCTTGTTTATAAATACAATTTCAAAAGGTAAAAAAATGAATTGTCCGGTATGTCATCAGACAAATTCGCAGCCTGATAAAATTGTTTCAAGAAATTCTACACGAACTTATCGCCGCTGTTGCAATTGCGGAATCGTTTATATGTCCTTTTCAACAGAAGCCGATAAGGTTTATCAAAAAGCTTATTTTTTTGAAGATTACAAAAAGCAGTACGGCAAAACCTATCAGGAAGATTTTGAAACAATAAAAAAGCAGTGCCTTAAAAGAGTAGCTGTCATGAATAATCTGCAAATGGCTGACAGCTCAAAAAATGTACTTGATATAGGCTGTGCTTATGGTCCTTTCCTTTCTGCCGCAAATGATTTGGGCATGAATCCTTTTGGTACAGATATTTCCGAAGATGCGGTTTCTTATGTAAAAAAAGAGCTTCATTTTCCTGCCAGTTGTTCTGCCTTCCCAGAGATTGATACTGTAAACGAGTTTGGTATTTCTCAGTTTGACGCAGTTACAATGTGGTACGTTATTGAGCATTTTAAAGATTTGGATAGCGTACTAAACAAAGTCAGCAGTATTCTTAAAAAAGGCGGAATTTTTGCTTTTTCAACACCATCTGGTGAAGGAATTTCTGCAAAGAGTGATTCAGATAATTTTTATAAGATTAGTCCGACTGATCATTTTTCTATTTGGGAACCCTCCCGTGCCTGGAAGATTTTACAGAAATATGGGTTTACTGTAGAAAAAATAATTTCAACAGGGCATCATCCGGAAAGATTCCCTTCAATAAAAAAATCAAACTCCCAGCCGGGTAGTTTGAAATGGCGTTGTATAGATAAAATGAGTCGCTTAAAAAATCTGGGCGATACAATGGAAATCTATTGCCGGAAAACAACAGATAAAGATTTATAAAAAAGAGAGAATTATTTTATGGAAACTTGTTTAATATTAGGTGCAGGATTAATGCAGAAGCCTGCAATTCAGGCGGCAAAATCGTTAGGATTCAGAACTGTCGTTATTGATGCCGATAAGAATGCCGTTTGCGTGCCCCTTGCAGATTGCTTTGAGCCGATTGATTTAAAAGCAAAAGAACAAATTCTTGCATTCGCTCAAAAATTAAATGAAAAAGGTGAATTAAAGGCTGTTTTTACAGCAGGCACGGATTTTTCAGCTTCTGTTTCTTATGTTTGTGAAAAATTAAATCTTAATGCCCATTCCTATCAGGCCGCACTGAATGCCAGTATTAAAAATCAGATGAGAAATTGTTTTGACGAATGTAAGGTTCCTTCTCCTAGATTCTGCAAGTTCTCAAAAAATGAATTATCTGGCGGAAAAAATGCCGCTGAAAAAATACTTCAGGAAATTCTTAAAAAACTTTCCCTGCCTCTGGTTGTCAAACCCGTTGACAATATGGGAGCCCGGGGCTGCAGAATGATTCGTACTCAGGAAGAGTTTTTTCCTGCCGTAAAAGCCGCAGTAGAATCTTCACGGACAGGAAATGCAATTATCGAAGAATATATGGACGGCCCTGAGTTTTCAATAGATGCCCTTGTTTACGACGGAACTTTTACAGTTACAGGTTTTGCCATCCGTCATATAAAATATCCGCCTTACTTTATAGAAGTAGGCCACACAATGCCTGCAATCCTCGACAAAAGAATGCGCGATGAATTAATCAGTACCTTTGCCCTTGGAGCAAAAGCTCTTGGCTTAAGCTGTGGAGCTGCTAAAGCTGATATAAAATATACTTCAAAAGGTCCAATGATAGGCGAAATTGCAGGCCGACTTTCCGGCGGTTATATGTCTGGCTGGACTTATCCTTATGCATCCGGCTTAAATCTTACAAAAGAAGCCCTCAAAATAGCAGCCGGTATGACACCAGATATACTTGAGCAGAAACGCCAACCCCTTGATTTTGTTTACACAGGTAGTGATGCTTCTGCAATTCGTGCTCCATATCAGCTTTTTGAAGTACCATGTAAACGGGTTTGTGCAGAAAGAGCCTGGATGTCAATTCCTGGAGAAGTTGAAAATATAGAAAACATTGATGACTGCTGCAATCAGGAAAAAGTTGAATACCTGCCTAGGGCAACCGTCTCAATAGGCAGCCAGGTGGATTTTCCACGAAATAACGTTGAAAAATGCGGAAATATTTTAAGTCTCAGCTGCGAATGGGAAAAAGCCGCAAGTGTTTGTGAAAAAGCTGTTTCCGATGTTTTTATCACTTTAAAACCCAATAACACTCGAACAGAAAAGTATTTAAAGCGTAAGGAAAAAGATTATGAAGCAGGCTTCCCTCCAGATGCTTTTGAGCTTCCCGAGACAGAACTTGATGAAATCAGCGGTATGATTCCAGAAAATGCAAAAGTTTATGATTTTATTCCAGAAACTTTAAAAAAATCCGAATATAAAGATATGAGGGATTGGAACTATAATACAATTGAGCAGACCTGCATAAAGTTTGATAAGCTTCGTCCTGTTCACCCGGAATTAGATGCAAAAAGATTCTGGTCGGCACTTTTAAGAGGCGGCTTGCAGGCTCTAGTATATGTCTCCGATTCCGCGGAATGAGGAAATTATGACTTGTAAAAAAATATTTCTTTCTTTGATTTTTCTTATGATTTCTCACTTTGCCTTTTGTGCTAATGATATTTCTCTGATGAAAAAAGCAAAAGAGCAGGGCATGACCTTTTACTGGGATTCTCTTTCTGAAACAGGAATGCTGGAAAAAAATGGACATCAGATAAGCTTTAGAAAAAATGAAGAAATATTGCTTTTAGATAACGCTGCAATGATTATTTCCGATGCTCCGACTCTGGTTAATAATCAGATTTATGTTTCCGCCCGTTTTATTGAAGATGCAAATAACTTTTTTGCAGATGATTCAGAAAATATGTTCAAAGTTGGTGCAATTTTAATTGATGCTGGACATGGTGGCAAGGATCCTGGAGCAGGCAAAACTTACGAAATTAACGGTAAAAAAGTTTTGATTCAGGAAAAAGATATAAATCTCAGAGTTGCAAAAATGCTTTACGAACGCCTTAAAACCGCTTATCCGGATAAAAAAATAATTCTTACGCGCGATAAAGATGTTTTTCTTTCCCTGAGTGAACGTACTGATATTGCAAACGGAGTTAAAGTTCCCGAAAACGAAGCTGTGCTTTTTATTTCAATTCACGTCAATTCTTCCTTAAATAAAACTTCTTCAGGCTATGAAGTCTGGTATCTTTCTCCAGGCTATAGACGTACTGTAATTGATAAATCTGTTGCAGAGGATGACAAGTCTTTATTCCCGATTCTTAACTCAATGATGGAAGAAGAATATACCACCGAAAGCATAATGATTGCAAAGTTTATTATGGACGGTCTGCAATCACAAATTGGAAATGAATCAAAAGCCCGCGGAATAAAAGCAGAAGAGTGGTTTGTAGTAAAAAACTCTAATATGCCTAGCGTTCTTATTGAACTGGGTTTTGTTTCCAACGAAAAAGAAGCCTTGCTTTTGAATAATGAAGCATACTTGAAAAAAGCAAGCCTTGGAATATATAATGGTATAAGTGCATTTATAACACATTTTGAACGTTCAAAAGGATTTACCGCCGCTAATGAAAACTAGATTGTCAAAAAAAAGCTATATCGTTATATATACTATCCTGTTTTTGCTTGCCGCTTCTTTTATTTTGTCTGCAACTTTATATAAAATAAAGGATTATGGCAGCAGACGGACTTTTATTTTTCCTTCTGTGGATAATCGTCTGATAGTGGAGACAAGGTATTTAGCCCCTAATCCATTAAAAAGCGATATAAATTATTACATCGATGAACTGCTTCTGGGCTCAGGTGTAGAAAGAACAAAACTTCTTTTCTCTCCTGAGACCAGGCTTCTTTCCTGTATGGAAAAAGATGATGTGCTTTACATCAACTTATCTGATGATTTATTAAAAATGGGCAGCAATGTTATTGAAATAAAAGAGGGGGTAGAGCTTTTAAAAACTAATATTACTAAAAATTTCAGAAACATTAAAAAAGTGGAAATCTTTGTAAACGGTGTATACGCTTATGAAGATTCACGAGAAGAAAATAATTAATTTTTTTATTTTCTGAGACTGTCATGCCTTAAAAAAGCGTTGACAAATTAAATTACTTATAAGCTAATAATACTAATACAAGGCTACATCGAATTAGTATAAAAGGAGCTTCAAAATGAGGAAGACTTTGGTTTTATTTGCAGCTGCTCTGCTGCTTGGTGGCGTTGCTTTTGCTGAAGAAGCTACGCTTATCGATTTTACTTTGTTGGATGCTGATTGTGTAAGCAATGACAATGGAGACCCAACACAGAACAAGAGAACGGTTATGGACTATTCTGTTAGTGCAGGTGCTACATATACTGAACAGCAGAAAGATCTTATGAGAACTTCACTTGTACTTAATGAATGGGAAGTTGTTTTGAATTCTTCAGCTAAGTCTGTAATGGCTCTGGCAGATTCACAAGTTGTTCCTGCACCTGTAAAAAGCTCAGCTGACGTTCCTTTTGCCGGCAGCAATGTAATGGGTGTAAGAATTGTATTCCCTTCATGGAATTCTAATGCAAGTGCAAAGATTGTACCTCCATTCACAATTCCAGCTTATGAACCTCTTTCAGATGCTGATGAAAATGGAAACCGTGTTGAATCATCAGAAGATGACAAATCTTCATACAATACTACAAACAATCCTTCATTCGAAGGTTACCTCTTTGAAGGTGGATATGGTGTTGTAAAAAATGTTGGAACTATCAAATCAATTCAGGTAACAACAATGGGAATGAACTTCCCACATGGACTTTATGTACATCTTATCGATAACGACGGACTCGAAAGAAGATATTTCATGGGATATCTTGGATTTGACGGTTGGAGAGAACTCCGCTGGAACAACCCACAGTATATTTCTGAAGTAAGAACTCGTGAAATCCGTGTTTATCCAATCTATCCAAGAGGAATCCCTCACGTAATTTTTGCTGGATTTGAAATCACAAGAGATGCAGCTCACATTGGTGGCGACTTCATCGGATATTTCAAAGACGTAAAGATTATTTATGACAAGGCTATCCTTATCAGTGACCGCGACATCGCAGACGAAGATCTCTGGGGTATCATCGGTAAGAAAGAAACTGAAAGACAGGCTGCAGAAATGGAAAGATTTGGAAACAAACAGGTTAATCGCTATCTCGAAGCTGCTAAGAAAGCAACTGAAGATGATTTCACAACTAGTTTGAATCCAGACGGTTCTTCTAATGCACAGAGTACAAGCGGAAATTCAGCAAGTACAGTAGATGCAAAATAATTTTTGAAACTTTTATATAAATAAAAAGCACTTTAGGTACTTTACTTAAAGTGCTTTTTTTATTTCTTGATTTATTTCAAATCTAACTTATAATTTTTTTATATGACTAACAATAATATTCCTTCTAAAGCAAAAATCCGTGAAACTTATGAATCTTATACAGATTATTTTACAAAAATAATGGAAAATATTATTTCTATTCTTCATCAGAAAATAATATTACAATCACAGCCTACTTATAAAAACAGAGTAAAATCTTTTTCCAGTTATTATAAAAAGGTTTTGCGCCTTAAACCTGAAGATGCGGCAGAAGCTGACGGAATTGTCTGTCTGACTGATATGATTGGCATAAGAATGATTTGTGCCTTTCTTGAAGATATAAACATTGCCCTTGAACAGATAAAAAATATTTTTGAGGTAAAAGAGGTCGAGGTAAAAGGAGCAGAAAAAAAATTCAGTGAATTTGGTTATGAGTCAATACATGTTCTTATAAAAATTCCTGATGATTGTAAGCCTCCTTTAGAAGGTCCTTTTGCAAACTTAAAACCCCTTCCAGAATCAGCTGTATGTGAAATTCAGATAAGGACTATTTTACAAGATGCCTGGGCGGAAGTTGAGCACGAGCTGATTTATAAATCAGAATTCAATCCTTTTGATATTCCTTTAAGACGAAAGCTTGCTTCTTTGAATGCTTCTCTAACTCTGGCAGATATAACCTTCCAGGAAATCAGAGATTATCAGACTAAGTTACAGCGGGAAATTGAAGACAGACGACAATCCTTCTATTCTATGGCTGACAATCTTTTGGATGAACATCCTGAATCCAAGGCAACTGAAAATATTTCCCGCGTTACTCCTTTTGTACAGGGAACAATTGATGATTTACTGCTGCAGGCTATTCATGAACATAATCTAGGTCATCTGGAAGAAGCTGTTGAAACTTACACAAAGATTCTGAATGCTGTAAATGATGATAAAAATATTATTGCTGTTATCAGAAAACATAGGGGAATGGCATATTTTTCTATGAATAAGTTTGAAGATGCCCTCAATGATTTTGAAGTAAGCCTGCAATATGATCCTAAAGCATACAGAACATATTATTACAAGGGAATTGTATATTCTATTCAAAAGAAATATGACCTGGCAATACAAAATTATAATCGCTCGCTGGAAATAAATCCTTATCAGGCACATACACATTTTAGACGGGCAATGGCATATTTTGAAATGCAGGAATATGAAAAATCAATGAATGATTTGAACAGTGCAATCAACCTTGGAATGAAACCCGAAGATTGCAAGGTTCTACAGGAAAAACTGGTTAAAAAGTTCGGAATGTCGATGTAAGATTGTAATTTTTTTTTTAATTTTTTTATAAATTTAGCATTTTATCTATTGACGAAAATATTAATAACTGTTATATTTTCATAGTCAGTTACGAACTGATGTTTGTCTCCTTCGTCTAGTGGTTAGGACATCGGGTTTTCATCCCGACAACAGGCGTTCAATTCGCCTAGGAGATGTTGCCTGCTTCAAAAGCAGGCTTTTTTTTTATCTGTCTATTTGGTTTTTATATGGATATTACAAAATATTTATCAGAAGATGTAATCCCGGTTATAAAAGAAGCAATAATTGAAGCTGACGGAAACGAAGTTTTTTTTACCGGGCAAATTAATTCTGATGGGCTTGTAATATCTGTAAAAGTCGGTTCTCGTGGGGCAGAGCATACAGTTCCCCTTAATTTTTCCGATGTTCGCAATTGTTCTGTTTTAATTCACAATCATCCAAGTGGAAATCTTACTCCCTCTCAAAATGATTTGGAAATTGCTTCTCATGCCTCCGAAAATGCCCAGGGCTTTTATATCATAGACAATCATGCAGAAAATATTTATGTTGTTATTGAACCAGTCAAACCAAAACAAATAAAAAAAATTGATAAGGAAAAAGCCGCCTTTTACATTTCCAATGGTGGAGCTCTTTCCAAATTGTCAGACAGCTTTGAAGAAAGAATTGTTCAGATTGAATTATTAAAAAATATCTGCGAGACCTTTAATCAGAATAAAATCGCTGCTTTTGAAGCAGGAACTGGAGTAGGAAAATCTTATGCCTATCTGATTCCTTCTGTTTTATGGGCTCTTTCAAATAATGAAAAGGTTGTAATTTCTACAGGGACAATCAATTTACAGCAGCAGCTCTGTGAAAAAGATATTCCGGCAGTAGAAAAAATACTAAAGAAAAAAATAAAGTTTATTTTGATGAAGGGGCGGCAGAATTATGTTTGCAAGCGTCGTTTGTATGAAGCAATCCAGGTGCCGGCTCTTTTTGAAGAAGATAATGAAGAAATAAAGAAAATTGGTGAATGGGCGGAAGCTTCTGCCACCGGAAGTAAGACAGAACTTCCCTTTATGCCGACAGAAAATGTATGGAGCAGCGTTAATTCCGAAAGTGATGCCTGTATGGGAATGCGCTGTCCTTTTCATAATGAATGTTTTGTTATGAAAGTCCGCAAGGAAGCTGCGGGTGTTAATATAATTGTTGTAAATCATCATCTTTTATTTGCTGATATAGAATCCCGTCTTTCTGGTGCCGGTTATGATGATGCAGCGGTTCTTCCTCCTTACCGCAGAATTATTTTTGATGAAGCTCATGGAATAGAAAATGCGGCAACTAGTTTTTTTAGTGAAGCTGTAAATCGCTTTAAGTTGAACAAACTTATAAACAAAATGTACCGAAAGAAGAAAAACTCTGAATCCGGCCATTTATGCAGTCTTGCAATCCTTTCATCAAATGAAGAAAAAGCTTCACAGGCCTATGAAATTACAAATCAGATAAAAAATGCTCTTTTAAATTTTGAAATTGCTGCAAAGGATTTACTTTTACATGAATATACAAAGCGCCTTTACGAAGCTACTGCAAGAGATTTTGGACAGCTTCTGGTTGCAGTAAGTGAATTGTCGCGGGCTTTGGGCTCTTTTGCTGATTTAATTCGCCTTCTTATGGATGGGGTAAGTGATGAAGATAAAGATGCTCCACCATATTGGGAATCAAAAGTTATTTTAAGACGCCTCGATGATAATGTTGTTCTTTTGAAAAACTTCTTAAGCTGGGATGAACGTCGGGATTTTGTTTATTGGATTCAGAAAAAAAGACTTCCATCTGGAATGGCAAAGGATAATTCAGACGGCGAATATATTCAGCTTTGCGAAACTCCACTTGATATTTCCAATTTAATGAACAGTGGCGTATTTGAACAGATGCAGTCTGTGGTATGTACTTCTGCAACCTTAAAAACAGGTCGTGACTTTTATTACTGGATGAAGAGAACGGGATTGTCTTATGTAGATTCTGAACGCGTGCTTACCAGCGATTATCCGTCACCTTTTCCTTATGATAAAAATATGCTTTTTGCAATTCCTTCTGATGCTCCTTTGCCTGATAATATTGGATTTCAGCAGTATGTTGAAAATGCTCTTCCAAGGCTTATAAATGCAGCACAGGGAAGAACATTGGTTTTATTTACTTCTTATGAATCACTTAAAAGCGCCTGGAATGCTGTAAAAATAAGCATGAAAGGTTTTTCCGGAAGAATTATGCGTCAGGGAGAAGATGATAATTCAAAGCTGCTGGATGCCTTCAGAAAAGAAGAAGAGAGTGTTCTTTTCGCAACTGACAGTTTCTGGCAGGGAGTAGATGTACCCGGACAATCCTTATCTCAGGTAATCATTGTAAAATTACCTTTTACAGTTCCTAATGATCCAGTTTTTGTTGCCAGGGCAGAAGCAATTGAAAAACGAGGCGGCAATTCTTTTATGGAATTAAGTGTTCCTGAAGCCGTAATAAAATACAGGCAGGGAATAGGCCGATTAATTCGTCGTGCAGATGATAAGGGCGTTGTTGTTGTACTTGACAGACGTATTTATGAAAAGCGCTATGGTTCAATCTTCCTTGCCAGTATGCCTGAATGTAAAAAAGTATATGAACCACTTTCAGAAATAGCTAAAAGAATTGATTCTTTTATTTTTAATTAAATCAATTCATTGATAAATTCTTAATAAATCTTAAAAATCTCTAAAAGAATTGCAAAAAAATGCAAAAAAACTTTAAAAAAGCAACTGGCAGTTGATAGATTTCTAATCGGACCCATTGTAGAATAAAATCATAAAGAAAAAGTTAAGAGTAAAAAGTTAGAAAAAAAAGGGTGTTAATAAAGATAAAAAATAAAAAAAAGTAATGAATAAAAAAAGTTGATATATTAAAAAAGATTTTAGATTAAAAAAAGTAGATAAGATAAGGGTCAGTTAAAAATAATTTAAAAATCGAATTAGAAAAGTTTTTTTTAATCTACAATAGGTTTTGAGTGTGTTTTTATAAAATCTTTCACATGTCAAAACTTGTGCGATACACAATTGTCTATTCAGGCAGGCAAGTCCAGCATTTATTGTTGGGCTTGTTTTTTTTTTATCTTGTATTACAATATTTCTTAGAGAGGTATTATGCAAGAGACTTTTTCTGATAAAATAGTTGCTCTAAGAAAAGGGAAAAAATGGACGCAGGAGATGCTGGCTGAAAAATGCGGAATCTCCCGACAGGCTGTAGCAAAATGGGAAAACGGCCAGAGTGTACCGGATATTTTTAGAATCATCGAATTGGCAGAATTGTTTCAGGTTGAATTGAATGAGCTGATGGCTAATACTCATTCAGATGCTTCATTCCGCTATTGTACGGAATCTTTTGGAAATCTTTACCAGATGATTTTTGTTTTCAATCTTGCTCAAAATACATACAGACTTCTTAATTACAATGATGCAAACTGGTTCAAAAATCTGAGCGATGAAGGAAGTATTGATGATTTTATCAAGGCGATTTCTAAATCAATTCATAATTTTGAACAGAAACAGAAGTTTCAGAATCTTTTTTGTCGGAAAAACCTAATTCATCTCTGGCAGGAGGGCGAAAAAAAAGTTTCCCTCAGAAATCTTCATTCATTTGAAAATGGAGAGGGAAGTGGCTCTGGAACTTCTTCCTGGATTGAGTGTACAGTTTGTTTTGTAAATAAAAACAGTGAACCTGTCGGTGTGTTTTTGATTAGAACAGTTGATGATATTGTAAAAAAAGAGAAGAAAAAGCAGGAAGAGATTCTTGGCCGTCAGTATATAATTGACATGCTTACAAAAGAATATGATTCTGCTCATCTTGTAAACCTTACGGAAGATAATATTTATCTTTTAAGGTTCAATAACAGCAGAATGCATGAATATATAAAATCAGATACTGATTCAATTTGCTATTCAGCAAATTATGCTACTTTTATAAGACAGTATGTGGCAAAGAATGAGCAGAAAGAAACAGAAGAGAAGCTTTCACCTGATAATTTAAGAAAAACTCTTTCTGAAAGAAAATCTTTTACCCTTCATCTTACGATTATTCTGGATGGTAAGGAACACCTGTATGAGGTTCGCTGCATTAGAATTAATGATACTCCTGATTTTTGTTTTGCTATGGGATTTATAAACAGAGATTTAGAAGCTACAATCAGTAAAAAAAGGGAAATGTATGAAGAGATTATAAAGACCCTTGCAATTGATTATGATGCTGTTTATCTAGCAAATCTTGATTCTGGAAAGGTTCTTTATTCCTATACTGCAACAGATGCCATGCCGGAAGATTCTCCGATTGATGCAATGCCGCCTTTTAATGATTGTTTTTCTGATGAACTTACGCCTTTACACAAGCTTGTTGTTCATCCCGAAGATTATGAAGTTTTTAAACGTGGTGTATCGCGCGAAATTGTTACAAAAGAGCTTACAGAGCATAGAATGTTCTTTATAACTTACAGAATGCTTTACAATGAAATGTATGAGTATTATCAGACAAGAATTTTCCGTTCAATCAATTTTGAAGAAAATCATAATTTTGTAGTTGGTGTAAAAAATATTAATTCTCAGATAAAAATGGCACGTCATAACATGATTGAGCATGAAATTGATTCTCTGTCGGGCATTTTGAATGAGAAAAAATTTAAACAGCATGTTATGGAACTTCTGCCTCGTTGTAATTTTATGGAATTTTCTTATGCTTTACTTCTTGTTGAAATTGATAATTTCAAACAGATTGTTAAAAACTTTGGTTTTTCAATTGGTGATTATGTTCTTCTGGAAACAGCCAAGCATCTCTGCATTATCTTTTCCAATGATGATATAATAGCTCGTATCGGAGAAAATAAATTTGCAATCTTTATCAGAATGAGGAAAAATTCAACCATAAATTCTGATTCAATGATTTATGCAAAAGCCGGTTCTCTTGATAAGACAATCCGCAAGAAATATGTCATAGAAAATAATAATGTCGAACTTTCCTGTAAAATTGGTCTCGCAATTGTAAATTCTGAAAATATGGATTATGCAACCCTTTTTGAAAGTGCAGTGGAAAATAAGGAAGGCGCAAAATAATTATTATTTTTAATCAAAAAATAATTATACAAAAAAATAACCCTGTATGGCTCATGAATCCATACAGGGTTTATTATGCATCTAAGAATTAAATATTATTTAAAATCCTTAGGGCGTCTTTCAACACGTTTACATTTTTGGCATTCGGCCTGATTCTTTAATCTGCCATTTTCAATCATTGTTTTCATTATGATTTCGCCACCGCAGTCAGGGCAAATGAATTTGTGTGTTGCAACAGTAGTACGAGAGTTTTTACTAGCTCCAGCCATATTGTGCCTCCGTTCGAATATTCGTAATTAGATATATTATCGATTATGGGCTTTCCTGTCAATAACTCTATACAGTGCTTTTTGAACCTTATTTTTTTATTAAAGTATTTCGTTGACATTAAATAAGCATTTTGATAATATTACCTTTAGTTAACTAATTATTTTTTGGGGGTCTCCAATTGGCAGGTAAGAATACTTCTGCAGAAAAAAGACATGCTCAGAGCGAAGTTCGAAGACTTCATAATAAAGCTATAAAAAGCACATGCAAGACTTATGCTAAACAGTTTATAGAAGCTGTTCATGCAAAAGATCAGAAGCTTGCTGAAGAAAAATACAAACAGCTTCAGAAAGAACTTGATAGTGCTAGAAGCAAGGGCGTTCTTAAACGAAATGCAGTTTCTCGTAAAAAGTCTAGAATGATGAATCTTTACAACGCTACATTTAACGCAGCAAACTAAGACTCTGAACAATGAGTTTTTGGAATCCAGTTGGAGTTTTTCTTCAACTGGTTTTTTTTTGTAATTCAATAAGATTTTTTTTATGTGGGGAAAAAAATGACAGAAAGAAAAAAAACAAAAGCTGACCTTGTAGAAACAATTTATGAAAATATATATGATTCAAATATAGATAAGAAACATATACATAAGGTGATTGACAGTTTCCTGGCATCAATAAAAACTTCACTTGCGGAAGGTGAAACTATTGAATTACGAGGTTTTGGAACTTTTGAACCCCGTTTACGCAATGGTCGCAAAAAAGCTAGAAATCCTAAGACTGGTGAAAGACTTTCCTATGGTAAGCATTATGTTGCCGTATTCAGACCGGGACAGGAACTGAAACAGAAAATGAAGGATTTTAATGAAGAAGAAATTAAGAAGTAATCTTGTTTTAATTATTCAGATACTTTTCATGCTCTTTGTTTCAGTGGCAATGCTTTTGCTGGAACATCCTAATAAATTGAATATAAACGGCTTTGCTTTTCTTGCATGGTTCGTTTATATTCCTCTTCTTTTTCTGATAAAAAAAATATCCTTAAAAATCACGCCTCTAGCTGGAGCCATTTATGGTTTCCTTTATGGTTACTTTTTTTATAATTGGCTTAAAAATTATGATTCCTATGGAATTTATGCAATTACAATATATTTTGTTCTTGTAATGTGCATTTTTTTTCTAGCATTAAAATTGGTAGATATCCTTTTTGCTAATTATGCCTGGCTTATTCATTGGGTACTGATATCTGCCTTTGAATATCTATTGACAAAAGGCTTTATGGGGCTGGGCTTTGGAGTTACTGCCTATACTCAATTTAGAAAGCTTGCTTTAATACAATCATGCAGTGCTATCGGTGTTTTTGGATTGAATGCGCTGATAATTTTTAATTCCTGCTGTCTTTTTGCTTTTTTTAGCAAATTGATTGAGCGGCGGATGATTATTTATAAGCGCGAAACTGATGTTGAGTTTTATGAATGTAATACGCATATAAATTATGTTTCAAAATATGATAAGCAACTCAAAATGGTTTCTCTAAAAATCCCTGCTATTTCTTTTGCTGTATTTGCAGTTTTCCTTATAACAGATTTGATTTATGGTAAAATAGCCCTAAAAAAAGATTATCAGTATAATAAGCAGATTAAAATAGCTGCTATTCAGGGAAATGAAGACCCATTTCTTGAAGGAATAGATGTATATGCTAAAAATGTTCAGATTTTGATGGCTCAGACCGATTATGTTCTTGATACGAATCCTGATGTAGATATTATTGTCTGGCCTGAAACAGCAGTTGTTCCTTCAATTGTTTATCAATACAATACAAAGCGAGATGTGAATCGATACAAGTTGTCTAAAACTCTACTTGATTTTATCAACAGCAGAAATGCTCTTTTTGTAATAGGTAACGGTCATTGGGAAGTTGATAAAAATTATTCAAATAAAAAGGAATATAATTCTGCTCTTGTTTTTGAGCCGAGAGTAAATGTTTTGCCTCCTGAACCCTATATTTATTCAAAAAATCATCTTGTTCCATTTAGTGAATATTTCCCTTATGAAAGATTTTTCCCTCATTTTTATAAGTTTCTGCTAAAAATTGAGCCGAATATGTGGACACCTGGTGAAGAAATTAATGTTTTTGAATACAAGGATTTAGTTTTTGCTACACCAATCTGTTTTGAAGATAATTTTTCTGATATAAGCCGAAAAATGTACAAGGCGGGTGCAAGGGCTTTTATAAATCTTACCAATGACAGCTGGTCAAAAAGCCTGGTTTGCCAGTATGAACATTTATCTATGGCTGTATTTCGTTCTGTTGAAAATAAAATACCGACAGTACGCAGTACAACTTCGGGACAAACTTGTGTAATCAGTCCGAATGGTGAAATTACAAAGATGGCTCAGCCTTTTATACAGTCATATATTGTTGATAAGATTCCAGTGATTGAAAAAGACAGAAAACCGACACTTTATACAAAAATTGGAGATATCTTCGGGTATTCTTTTGTTTTTATATTTTTCTTTTTATTGCTATTAAAAATAATATTTGTTATAATAAGAAAAGCCAAAAAATAAATGGCAGGTAAAAAATGGCAGAGCAGCGTGAAAAACGAAACATTACAGTATTTGGTGCAGAAACAGAATTTGACGGTGTTTTAGAGTTTAGAGATAAATTGGTAATCACCGGTAAATTTTCTGGAAAAATTAATGCTCCTACAGGCGATTTAGAAATTGCCAAAAATGCAACTTGTAATGTTGAAAGTATAAATGCTGCTTCAATAATTGTTTCCGGTACAGTAAAAGGTAATATGAATGCTTCTGAGCGAATAGAAATCTGTTCCGGCAGTGTCGTGGAAAGTGATATAACAACAGCTAGAATCAGAATTGCAAATAATGTTGATTACACTGGTCAGGTAACTATGCTTGAAAAGGAACCTGAGCAGGATTTATTTTCAGTTGCATCTTCTGAATTCAAACAATCAATGATAATTCATTCAGACGTAATTAAATAGTTTGTAAACTGTTGACATATACTTTTGTTATAAGTAATAATATAATTGTCATTTTTGAACCCATTCTTTTAAAATTTTTTTTATTAAATCAATATTATATGTTAATAAAATTTTTTGATAATCAAAATAAACAATCTCATACATTATTTATGGAGTAAAGATTAATGGCACCATTAAGAAAGCGTCGAAGCGCAGAAGTAAAGGAAGACCAGGTTTCTGAAGCAGCAAAATCAGAAGAAATTCAGACAACTTTGGATTTTGATTCCACTTCAACTGAATCCCCTGTAGAACAAAAAAATGATTTAGAAGAAAAAGAAGAAAAAGCGGCCGATTCAGAAGAAAAACCAACTACAGAAGAAGAGAACAAACCTGAAACGGAAACACGGGTCGTCGTAAAACGGCGCAGGATAGTAAAAAAGGCCGAAGATAAAGAAAAAGAAGCCCCTTCAGAAGAAAATAGTCACAAAAAGAATAATACCAGTCAGAATCAGAACAATCAAAATCCCCAGAACAAATATAATAAAAGACAGCCAGGTGCAAAACGTAATTTCCAGCCTAGAATGGCTTATCCAACACCTTCTGGCGAAGTTTCTGAAGCAATTGCCGCAGAAACTGCTGCAGCCGCAGTGGCAGGTGATGATAATGCAAACAAACCGCGTCTTTTAATAAATGATTTGACCGTAAAATCAATGCCTGAACTTCGAGATATGGCCATGCAGTATGGTTTTACAGCTGATGATTTGGCTCCAATGAAAAAGCAGGATTTGATTTTTGTAATCCTTAAAGCACATACAGAACACGGAGGAATTATTTTTGCCTCAGGTGCCCTTGAAATCCTTCCTGATGGTTATGGCTTCCTTCGTTCACCACAGAACTCATATCTTCCTGGTCCTGATGATATTTATATTTCTCCAAGCCAGATTCGTCTTTTTAACTTAAAAACTGGCGATACTGTTTATGGACAGACCCGTTCTCCAAAAGAAGGTGAGCGTTTCTTTGCCTTACTCAGAATTGAAACTGTAAATATGGACGAGCCTCGTGTTGCTCAGACTCGTGTTCCTTTTGAAAACTTAACACCGCTTTATCCGGATGAAAAACTTCGTCTGGAAACTGTAAGTACCGAAGTTTCAACCCGTATTGTTGACCTTTTTGCTCCAATTGGTAAAGGTCAGCGTCTTTTGATTGTTGCTCCTCCAAAGGCTGGTAAAACAATCCTCATGCAGAAAATTGCAAATGCAATCACAACAAACAATCCTGAAGTTTACCTCATTGTTCTTTTGATTGATGAACGTCCTGAGGAAGTTACCGAAATGGAACGCGCTATTAAGGGGGAAGTTATTTCTTCTACCTTTGATGAACAGGCAACCCGCCACGTTCAGGTTGCAGAAATGGTTCTTGAAAAGGCAAAGCGTCTTGTTGAGCACAAACGTGATGTTGTAATTCTTCTTGACTCAATCACTCGTCTTGCCCGCGCTTACAACCAGACTGTTCAAACAAGCGGAAAGGTTTTGTCTGGTGGTGTTGATTCCAATGCTCTTTTTAAACCAAAGCGCTTCTTTGGTGCTGCTCGTAATGTAGAAGAGGGCGGTTCACTTACAATTATTTCAACTGCCTTAATCGAAACCGGCTCGCGCATGGATGAAGTTATTTTTGAAGAGTTTAAGGGAACTGGTAACTCAGAAATTGACCTGGACCGCAAGCTTGCAGAAAGACGCCTTTTCCCTGCCATCAATATCAAAAAATCTGGCACCCGAAAGGAAGAGTTGCTTCTTACCGAAAACGAGCTTCAGAAAATCTGGATTTTGCGTAAAGTTCTTAATCCAATGGAAGATGTTGAAATTACAGAGCTTATTCTTGACCGCATGAAGAAGTCTAAGACAAACGAAGCTTTCCTTGCAAGCATGAATGCTGGAACAGCCGGAATGGATTGATAATTTCAAAATTGAAATATTAGATAAAATATCAAAATAAAGTATCAAAATAAAAAAGGAGTTTATTATGGGAACTTTTGTAGTAAAAGAAACAGCTAATGGTATTATGTTTAACCTTAAGGCTGGAAATGGTGAAGTTATTGCAACTTCTGAGGTTTACAGTTCAAAAGACGCTTGTCTGAACGGAATTGAAAGTGTAAAGAAGAATGCCGCACTTGCAAATATAGAAGATCAGACTGTAGAAGGATTTGAAAGTCTTAAAAATCCAAAGTTTGAAGTTTATCTTGATAAGCGCGGTGAATACAGATTCCGTCTTATTGCAACAAATGGACAGATTATTTCTGTTGGTGAAAGCTATAAGGCTAAGGCTGGCTGTCTTAACGGAATTGAAAGCATTAAAAAGAATGCACCAGAAGCAGAAGTAAAGGAAGTTGAATAAAATTGTACTGATGCATGGTGCTCATATTGACCATGCATTATTTTTTTTATATTATATTCTAATCATTTTATCTTGTGATATTATTATATTTAGTTGACGGTGGCGAAATGATAGACGTGTTTTTGGCACAAGCTAGAGGCAGCCGGGCGTAATATCGGGCAAGACACAGGAGTTATAATTATGAAAAAGGGTATTCATCCTAACTACAAACTTACAAAAATTACTTGCGTTTGCGGTAATGTAATCGAAACACGTTCAACTGTTGAAAACATCCACGTTGAAATTTGTTCAGCTTGCCACCCATTCTATACTGGTAAGCAGAAACTTGTTGATACTGCAGGACGTATTGACCGCTTCAACAAACGCTACGGAATTACAGCAGAAAAATAAAATCAGATTTCAATTAGAATTATCTGTTAGATTTTTTGCAAAAAAAGCACGCCTTTTGGGACGTGCTTTTTTTATGTCTTAGTGAATTTTTTATTAAAAATTGATTCAGAAGGCGATTATAGGGACTGAGCCTTTTCAACACAGATTTTCCAGCAGCGGTGAGGTTTTGCTCCTGCGTAATCATTTGGAATTGTCTGTGATGTGATATCCTGACAGGAGATTTTATTACCTAAAATTGTTACCGGCGGTATTTCTGATGAATTAAACTTAAGCTTTTCTGAGTTGGTTGAAAAATAAAGGATTCCACCCGGATTCAATATATTCAGACAATCCTTTACAAGCTGTGGCCAGTCGCGGTTGATATCAAGCACATTATAGGTATTTTTGCTGTTGGAAAATGTTGGTGGGTCTAAAATTATAATGTCATAATAATCTAATGGCTTAAGACTTCTTGCCTTTGCTGCAAGGGCCTTCTGTTTTAAAAAATCCATACAATCAGCCCTTGTGTAAATATATTTATTTTTATCTGTAAAACCGTTGAGCTTCATGTTTTCTTTTGCCCAGTTCAGATAAGTATTTGACAAATCTACTGATTCAACAAAGCTGGCATTTCCCTGGGCTGCATAAACAGAAAAACTTCCTGTATAGCAGAAAAGATTGAGAAGGCGTTTTTTGTTTGCTGTATCACGGATGGTAGCCCGCAAAGGTCTGTGGTCAAAAAAGAGACCTGTATCCAGATAAGAGCTTAGATTCAGACTAAAAAGCTGACCTTGTTCTATTATAAGACCGGAAATTGAGCTTTCTTCCTCAGAAGAAGAAGTGTACTGTTCGCCATCCTTATGGCTTTTGTGTCCCCGCGATTTTTTTATAATGTGAGAATTATCAATTCCCAGCACATTTGCCGCAGCCGTCGCCATTGCATCCAGCCAGAGGGCTTCTTCATCTTCCGCTTTTTCATAGGGGCGTTCATATAAATAAAGAACAGCGTAAGTTCTTTCTTTTATTTCTTTTTCAAGGCCGGGCGCATTTGCAGATAGACTTTCATTTTGGGCTGAAATAAAGCGGGCTGCTTCAAGAACTGTATCAACTCCATCTGGAAGAAATTCATATAAATCTAAGGAAAGAGGAATTTCGGGAATATCGCGGTCGTAAAGTCTGTAACAGGAAACCCTGTTTTTTCGCATCTGTTTGCGGAGTTCCTTGTATTTTCTTTTTAAACGGTTGGCAAAAAGTTCTGCCTGATATTGTATTTTATTATCTGATGAATTCATGATTAAAATATATCATATTTAATTATATATTTCAGTATTAAAAAAGTATGAATATTTAAAACTAGTTGAAAAACTGGTTGACTTTTATATTTTTGTGGAGTATCTTTATTATTGTAAGAATAAATGTCAGAACTTTTTTTTGAGAGGTATATATGGATTTTGCAATAACAAATAATAACTCATTTTTTGAGATTGGCGCTTTTGATGCAAAAACTTATTTTTCTGAGCTTCTGCGTAAGGTGCAGGAAGGGGCAGTTTTTAATATCTCCAAAAACGGAAAGAGGGTTGCAGTTTTGCAGGGAGTTCAAAGTGCCAAAAATGAAGCAGCGTTAAATGCACATAAAAGAATTCTTGACCGTTCAAAAAAAATGAAGGATTTGCGCAAAAAGAATGGACTTGAGGCAATAACATATTCGGAATTAAAGGAGTTAAAGAATGCTGGCAGAAAATACTAATCCTTTTCCTTGTATTGCTGTAGATACATCTTTTATGGCTGCTTATATTCTAAATGGATATTGTTCAGATGAACTTTCTGATTGCATTAAAGAGGTGGAATATATTTTAAATAACAATGGTCAGTTTTATGTTCCTCAGCTTTTCTGGTATGAAATAGAAAATGTTCTTCTTTATAAAATCCGTAAGAATAAAAAAGGCCAGGTCTATTTGTCTAAATCTGATGTACTGGATATAATTTATGATTTGCAGCAGCTGCCTATTTATACAGATTTGCAGCCGGATGGAGAGATTCGTCAGAGAATATTTGATATGGCAGAAGAGCATAATCTTTCTTATTATGATGCTTCATATCTTGAACTGGCCAGACGCTATTCAATTCCATTAAAAACTTATGATGCAGATTTATCCGCTGCTTTTGAGTCATATAAATTAAGTTGATAAGCCTTGCTTTATAACCTATAATTCATCTATGACTGTTACAGAAAAATATCTTGCAATGAATAATGAATTTTGCAGATTGCGTGATGCAATTTATGAATGTGATGTTGATGAAGCTGAAGAAGATCCTCAGGTTCAAAAAAGTGTAGAAGCTGCACTTGGTATTTTGTGTCAGTATCTGGATTATTACAAAGACTTGAATAAAGTAAAGACTCGTGTAAAAAAATAATAAAGTTTTCTCGCAAAAAAATATTACCAGGGGTTTTAGGGGGCGGAGCCACCTAGGCGAGGGGGGAGGCCACAACAAAGTGTGGCCGAGGGGGGAGACTTCCCCCTCATATAAAAAATCACTATAATAATATTCTCATATTTTGAACGAATCCCACGACCTGTGTGTACGTGCGGAAAATATATATTTAAGGAAATCGTATGGATTTTACAGAATTTGGTCTTGATGAAAGACTTTTGAAAGGAATTGAAGCCGCCGGTTATGTGACATGTACACCGGTTCAGGAAGATGTGATTAAGGCTTCTAAAGCAGCTGAAGGGGCAAAGGGCCCTGATTTGTATGTTCAGTCTCAGACTGGAACTGGAAAAACTTGTGCTTATCTGGTTGCAGTAATCAGTGAAATGTTGAAAGCTGAAAATGCAGGAAAAAAATGTTTGATTCTTGCTCCTACGCGAGAGCTTGCTGTTCAGATTGAAGAGGAAGCAAAGGTTCTTGTTGGAACAAGCGGCTTAAAAGCTTTTTCTGTGTATGGTGGAGTTGGTTACGAAAAGCAGATTGCGGCTTTGAAAAAGGGAATTGATATTGTTATCGGTACTCCAGGCCGTGTAATCGACTTGAACGAAGGTGGAAATCTTGACCTAGGTAATGCTCACTTCTGTGTAATTGATGAAGCCGACCGTATGTTTGACATGGGCTTTTATGATGACCTGCGTAAGATTTTGAAAAATTTACCGGAAGCAGAAACTCGCCAGACAATGCTTTTTTCTGCAACATTAAATACTTACGTAAAAAATCTTGCCTGGGAATATACTCGAGATCCTGTTGAAATCACAATTGAAGCAGAAAATATTACTGTCAACGAAATTACTCAAGAACTTTTGCATGTAAGCTCAGAACAGAAAATGATGCTTTTGATTGGAATTTTAAAACACGAAAATCCTGAATCTGTAATTATTTTCTGTAATACAAAACGTAGCTGCGAAGTTGTTGCCAAAAGACTTAAGCTTAACGACATCAATGCTGAATTTTTAATTGGTGATTTGCCTCAGTCTAAACGACTTCAGATTTTAAAATCCTTCAAGGCTGGTCAGGTAAAGGTTTTGGTTGCAACCGATGTCGCAGCCCGCGGTATCGACGTTGATGACCTTGCAATGGTAATCAATTATGATTTGCCTGTTGAAGCAGAAAATTATGTTCATCGAATTGGACGTACTGCCCGTGCTGGAAAGAGTGGAAAGGCTTATACCTTCTGTTCTGAACAGGATGTTTACAATCTTCCGGCAATTGAACGTTATATAGAAATGCAGATTCCTGCTCAGGTTGCTTATGATGATCAGATGGAAGATGATAAATCTGCCGGCCAGTATATTAAAACAGAAAATTGGCGTGGTGATGATGATTATGATAATCGTGGCGGCTACAGAAATAAGGGCAAGTCAGATTTTCATAAAAAATCGAATGGTAAAAAAGGCCAATACTCTTCATCAAAGGATGGATATGAAAAATCAGGAAGTAAAAAATCTGATTATAAGAAGGGCGGAAAAAGTGGTCGTGCTTATGAAAAACGTGAACGAAAACCATATCTTGACCCTGCAAAACTGGAAGGTCTTTCTTATGAAGAGCGCATGAAGTTGTATAAAGAAACTTATGCTTCTGCTTCAGCTTCCGCAAATACTGGAAAAGGCGAGTCTTACAAAAAAGATTATAAAAAGGACTACAAAAAGTCTTATGATAAGAAGAATGGAAATGGCAAAAACACTTCTTACAAAAAAGGTGACTATAAAAAAGGTGACTACAAGAAGTCTAACTACAATAAGGGCAAAAATGCTTCTTCCAATAATTCACAGCAGAAGCGTAATGCAGCTCCAGAAGCAAAAAAGACCTTCTGGCAGAAAGTAAAGGCATTTTTTGGCCGTTAGAGAGACTCATAAAAATTTATACTCATAATGAATTATAAAGGATTATTTTAATGATTACTGTTAGTGACGTTAGTTTATCGTTTGCGGAACAACCGCTTTTTAAAGATGTAAATTTGAAATTTACAAAAGGAAATTGTTATGGAATTATCGGTGCCAATGGTGCCGGTAAATCAACTTTCCTAAAACTTCTTAGTGGTGAATTGGAAAAGGATTCTGGTGAAATCTTCATGACACCTGGTGAGCGAATGGCTGTTTTAAAGCAGGACCACTTTGCTTTTGATGAATATTCTGTAAAAGAAACTGTAATGATGGGCTTCCCAAAGCTTTATGAAGTTTCAAAAGCTCGTGATGAAATTTATGCAAAAGAAGATTTTACAGAAGAGGACGGAATAAAATCCGCAGAGCTTGAAGCAGAATTTGGTGAACTTGGCGGCTATGAGGCTGAAAATCAGATTGAACAGATGCTTTCAGGTCTTGGTCTCGAAGAAGAATTTCATGACAAAATGATGAGTGAACTTGATGAAGGTCAGAAAGTGCGCGTCCTTCTCGCCCAGTCAATTTTTGGAAACCCGGACGCCCTTCTTTTGGATGAACCTACAAACGGTCTGGACATTGAATCTATCACCTGGCTTGAAAACTTCTTAATGGAGTTTGAAAATACCGTTATCGTTGTTTCCCATGACCGACACTTTTTGAATACAATCTGTACCTACATCATGGATATCGATTTTGGAAAAATTACCCAGTATTCAGGTAACTATGATTTCTGGTATCAGATGAGTCAGGTTTTGCAGCGCCAGGCCCACGACCAGCAGAAAAAGACAGAAGAAAAAATGAAGGATTTAAGAGAGTTTATTCTGCGCTTCTCTTCAAATGCTTCTAAGGCAAAACAGGCTACCAGCCGCAAGAAGATTTACGACAAGCTGGCAGAAAGTATAGAAGAAATTCCTGTTACTACAAGAAAATTCCCTTATGTTAATTTCAAGGCAGACAGGGAAATTGGAAACAACGTTCTTGAAATAAAAAATCTCTGCTATAAAGATGCCGACGGCACCGATTTACTAAAAAACTTTTCATTAAAAGTTAACCGCACAGATAAAATTGCTTTTGTAGGTATTGAACACAATTCTGTTACAGCTTTGTTTGATATAATCAACGGAGTAAAAAAGCCAGATTCCGGTGAGTTTTTCTGGGGACAGACAACTTCTCAGACCTATCTGCCTCGTGATAATGCTTCCAGCTTTGATAATGATTACAATATAACAGAATGGCTCAAACAGTATTCAAAAGAGCAGGATGATTCTTACGTGCGCGGTTTCCTGGGCCGAATGTTGTTCTCCGGCGATGAGTCGCTCAAAAAAGTTAAAGTTCTTTCCGGTGGTGAAAAAGTGCGCTGTATGCTTTCAAAACTTATGTTAAGTGGCGCAAACTGTATCACAATGGATGACCCAACAAATCATCTTGATTTGGAGGCAATTCAGTCTTTAAACGAAGGTCTTATCTCTTTTGGCGGTGTGCTTCTTTTTAGTTCTCACGACCACGAGTTCATTCAGTCTATTGCAAATCGAATTGTAGAAATTACTCCAAACGGTGTAATTGACCGCATGATGAGCTTTGATGATTATATCACTGACCCTCAGGTTACCGAAATACGCAAAAAGCTGTATGAAGGAACAGGTAAAAAGATTAAGTACAGAGTATAATTAAATAAAACATAAAGGGGCCTAAAAACCCCTATTTTTTTGCAAATATCCTTTTTTTTGCAAATAAATTGACTTTTCGGTGACAGAAATGTAACTTTTATCTGTTAAAGTATTATAAGTATTTATAAAGGATGTCATTATGAAAGGAAAACGATTTTATATATTTTTAATACTTTTTTTGCTTGCAGGATTACCAAAAGCTTTTTCTCAGGGGCTTTCTTTAGAGGCACTTCCTGTTTCAAATGGTATTGTCGAAGTACATAATAATGAATCATTTCAAACCGTTTATACAAAATCTGGAATTGGTTTAACTGTTGGTGCAAAAGCAGTAGATTCTGCAATCCGCTATGATTTTGAAATTGTAAATGATACAAATAAAGATTTTTTCTTTGATTTAGACAATGTCGAGGCTTTCGGCGGAAATCATAAAAAACATAAATGGACCCCTTATATAATTTATGATTCACCATCTGCAATTCCTCTTTCTTCACGTTCTGAACAAACTTCAAATGAAGAAAAAGATGACGCCGCTCTTGCAAAAGGGATTGTGGCTGGAGTTGCAATTGTTGCCGTAACGGTTGGTGCTTTTTTACTATTTGATAAGCTTCGCGATTCCAATGATTCAGACTCTTCCATTACTTCCAGCTCTTCAAAAAAAGAAAAGGATAAAAAATCTGAGACCTATAAAAAGCCACCAAGAAAACATAAGCCTGACTACAGACCTGTTCCTCATCATCACGATATTGTAGATGATATTCTTTTCTGGTCATTTATTGATTCCATGGAAAACAGGTCAAATGCAAATAATATGTCTGTCAATGGTTCTGTTTATTCTCTTAATTCAAAAAGAATCAGAGCTGGTGAAAAATACTATGCTTCCTTCTATGTTCCATACACTAATAAAGACTGTAAGTTTGCCTATACACTTCCAGACGGACAGCATATTGAACTTGTATTCTTAGGAAAAGAACAGTATTTTGTAAATAACAGCAAGTCCATTAACGCTTCTAATAATTCTACCAGCGCTTCTATTGCAGCGACATCGGATTTAGATTCAAAATCAGAATCAAATTCAGATTCAAAAGGTGCTTCAGAAAGAAAGCTTGCAATTAATTTAAGCTTTAATCCAATTGGTGGTGGCGGAGTTTATGTTATGTTGCTTGGACAGCCTCTTGGTGCTTATTTTAGTACAGGAATGTATTTTACAGATTTTGATAAAACAGAGATTGGATATATCAAAAGACATGCATTCAGTTCATTTGTACCAAAAGATTTAAGCAATTCCTATGATTACATTTTTAAGCCAGACGGAACATATAATCGAGATGTACTTAATTTAAATGGAGGTTTAACTGTAAAATTAACAGATTATGCATGGCTTCTTGCAGGATGTGGTGTTGATATAACCTTCAAAAATTATTATGGTTCTGTTTATTCCAGACCTGCACATACAACAGAGGAGTATTCATATTATGCTAAAGGTTATGCAGCCGATAAATCTCCTGTTTTTGTAGCTGTTCCACAGATAGGATTAGATTTCTCATACGGATATATTGATTTCGGTGCTATGTATAAATATAATGTGAAAGAAGGTCACATGGTTGATTTAATGTTTGGAATTTGTTTCTAATTTTTCTTTTCACCATAGTGATTAAAAAACTATGATGAAAAAAAGATTATTTGAAATATTATTCTTCTTTATATCGATTTTTTATATTTATCCGCAAATACAAACAGCTTCCTTTTCTGACGGTTTTGTTTTAGTTCAGGGAGGAAGTTTTTCTATGGGAAGCGAAAATGGAGATGATGATGAACAGCCCGCCCATAAAGTTACCATCGGGAGTTTTTATATATGCAATCATGAAGTTACTCAATCAGAATGGTTGTGCGTTATGGAAAATAATCCAAGTTATTATAAAGGAGAAAAACGTCCTGTTGAACAGGTTTCATGGTTTGATGCAATAGAATATTGTAATCTTCTGAGTAAAAAAGAAGGACTTGAACCTTGTTACGAAAAAGATGGCAGGAATTATATCTGTAACTTTGCTAAAAATGGTTATCGTCTGCCTACCGAAGCTGAATGGGAATATGCCGCTTCTGGTGGTTTAAAAAGACGGGATAGTAAATACAGCGGTGGAAATTTTCTGGATGATTTTGCGTGGTATGAGAACAATTGCAATAATTCCCAGAATGTAATGACTTTAAAGCCCAATGAACTTGGTCTTTATGATATGAGTGGTAATGTTTGGGAATGGTGCTGGGATAAATATGGTAAATATAGCAAAAGCGCACAGATAAATCCTTTGGGAGTAAGTTCTGGTGCTGACCGTGTAATACGTGGTGGTCGCTGGCGAAGTCATGATTCTGATTGCCGGGTCACAAACCGCAGCAGTTATTCACCAAAAGAAGCTTATTATGGAATTGGTTTCAGGGTAGTGCGTACAGCAGAAGATATGATTGTCGCAGAAAAAACTGAAGGTGATTTTAGTGGCGAGTCAGTTCAAGACGCAAAAAAAGCCCCAAAACTCGCTGGTGAAAATGAAGCACAAAACGTTCTGGCTGTGAATCAGACTTCTGATAATACGGACGAAAATGAAGAATTATCTTTAAATAATGAATCTACAGCTGAAAACATAATTCCTGAAACAAAAAGAAATGCTCCTGAATGGGCTTTAGTTTTAGGAGCTTTGACTGGAGGTGTTATGATTAGTAAGAATTCTGAGCATATTGTAACGCCTGATTTTGGAATTTGGGGAGTACCGCTTAGTTGTATGGCTTTTTGTGGGAATTTTGGATTTTATTGTGCTTGTATGGAACACGCAAATTTTTCTATCCATACACCTTTTGACGTTTATGGAAAAATAAATGTAAAAGACAATAATTTCTCTCCTAAAGATAACTTAGATGATTCTTATGAATATTATTTTGAACCGGATGGGGAGAAAGTTATTCCGTTTTATTATGAGTTACTTTCTATAGGATTGTGCATTAGAATATTTAAATATACCTGGATTAGTTTTGGTGGAGCTATGATAGGTGAGATAATAGATATGCATGGAAAACTTTATTATCGTCCAAAAGACTCTTCAGATGATTATAGTTTTTATGGCGAAGGGTATGCTCGTGAAGAAGGCGGTATGGATTGGTTCCAATTACATTTAGGTCTAAATCTTGTTTATGAGCATTTATATTGTGGTGTTTGGTATAAATACAATTTCAAAGTTGGACATCAGATTGACATGAATTTAGGATATGCAATACATTTTTAAGCAATCACCTTATAACTTAGCCTTCAAATTAGACAGCAAGTCTGAAAGCATATCATGAGTTTCTTCCGGGGTGATTTCTTTCGGTTCATGATATTCCACAAGATTTGCTGGTATTTCGTCCAAAAAGCGGCTTGGTTCGGTTTCGGCAACCATCTGCATGTGACGGCGCTTGCGGCAGGCAGAAATAATCAGTTTGTCACGAGCTCGCGTAATCGCAACATAAAAAAGCCGTCGCTCTTCTTCAACATTACCGTCATTTTCTTCTACAGAACGCGCATGAGGAATTAAACCTTCTTCTGCACCTGCAATAAAAACTACAGGAAACTCCAGCCCTTTAGAAGCATGAATTGTCATAAGATTGACCTTTCCCTTATTTTCTTCTTCGTTGCCGTTGTCACGTTCTGCAATTGTAATGCGGTTTAAATAATTAAAAAGATTAGGATTCATATTGTCAGGATCATTTTCCCAAATCTCAATGGAATTAATGAGGCTTTCAATATTCTTCATTTTAAAGCGTGCAGCTTTTTCACTTTTTGAAAACTCTGTGATTAAATGGTCTTTATAGCCGATGTCATCAACAAACTGCCTGATTTTCTGGGCAAGGTTTCTTCCGCTTAAAAGTTTGGTTCTGTTTTCTTCGATAATGCTTACAAAGGACTGCAAATCATCCTTTAAATTATCACTGGCTTTAGAAGTAGGGGATTCAAGCAGAAAATGAATTGCTTCCCAGAGAGTGCAGCCGTTTTCTTCTGCCGCATCATTCATAGTTTGAATTGCAGCCCGCCCAAGTCCTCTGCGGGGAGTATTGATAATTCGCAAAAGATTTATATCATCATCATGATTGGAAATTACGCGCAGATAACTGATTATATCCTTTATTTCCTTACGCTCAAAAAAGGAAGTTCCGCCGCTCATAGTGTAAGGAATGTTGTTCATTAAAAATGCTTCTTCTATAAAACGGCTCTGGGTATTAGCCCTCATAAGAACACCAAAATCGTCGTATTTGCGTTTTTCTTCGATTGCAATTCCAAGAATACTTTCTGCAATAAACTCAGCTTCATCAGTTTCGTTTTCGGGCATAAAGATTTCAATAGGTTTTCCGCCACCGTTTCCGCTCCAGAGCTTTTTATCCTTGCGGTTTGTATTGTGGGAAATTACTCCGTTTGCCGCTTCAAGAATAGTTTCTGTGGAACGGTAATTCTGCTCCAGACGGATTTCCTGAACATCAAAATCCTTTTCAAAGTTTACAATATTCTGATAGTCAGCACCACGCCAGCTGTAAATACTCTGGTCATCATCGCCAACAACAGCAACATTTTTATCAGCCAGAAGATGCATTAATTCATACTGCTGGTGGCTGGTATCCTGAAACTCATCAACCATAATATATTTGTAACGGTCGCGGTAACGGGCCAGAACTTCAGGATTTTCCTTAAAAAGTTTTATTGGCAAAATGATTAAATCGTCAAAATCAACGGCATTGTAAAGCTTTAATCCTTCCTGATAACATTCATAAAGGGGGCGGTACATCTGATTTGTAGAATCCCAATCCTTACGACCAGTTTTTATGTTTGAAATAATGTTTCCGATTTTGTAAATATCCATTGCTTCGGGAGAAAACTTTAATTCCTGACCACATTCTTTTATAAGTGCAACACGGTCGGTTTCATCATAAATTGAAAAGTTTTCCCTCCAGCCAAGTTTTTCTATATCGGCACGCAGTACCTGAACCCCAAAAGCATGGAAGGTAGAAACTGTAAGATTCTGGAGTTTTCTCTGGGTAAGCTCCTTAATTCGAGTTTCCATTTCTTTAGCGGCTTTATTTGTAAAGGTGAGGGCAAGAATCTGACTTTGAGGAATGCCTTTATCCAGCATGTGGGCAATTCTAAAGGTGATTACACGGGTTTTTCCGCTGCCGGCTCCAGCAATAATGAGGATTGCGCCGTCCGTTGTAGTTACCGCTCTGAATTGTTCCGGGTTAAGTTCATTTTTCAAAGTCTCTAAATCAAGTGCCATAGGAATTAGACTATATCATTTTGCCAATTTATTCTCAATGATTTCAGGAGAATAAATATATAGATAATTTTTTTTTATTAGGATATAATTATTTATTCTTATAGGGGAAATGTATGAACACAAGTGTTAGTTCTTTTTTAGCAAAGCATAATTTTGTAAATCACGTAGATATTTTATCTGTAGCCGATGGCATCCTTGATGATATGAAAAAAGGTCTTAGAAAAGAAAAGGCCGATCAGGATATGATTAGAACCTTCTGTAATCCGCCGTCACAGTCTGCTTCTGGCAAATCTGTAATTGTAATAGATGCAGGTGGTACAAATTTCCGTTCCTGCCTTGTAACTTTTGATTCTAATGGAAGTCCTCTTATTTCTGAAATGGAAAAAACAAAAATGCCTGGCGTAGAAAAAGAGCTTTCCCGCAAGGATTTTTTTGAACAGATTGCAAAAAATCTTGAACATCTTAAAAATAAATCTGATAGAATCGGTTTCTGTTTTTCTTATCCAATGGAAATCCAGGAAAATGGCGATGGAAAACTCCTTGGTTTTTCAAAAGAAGTAAAAGCTCCAGAAGTTGTAGGCTGTCTTATAGGTGATGAATTAAAAAAGGCACTTACTGCTCACGGCTGGAATACAATCAATAGAATTACTCTTTGTAATGATACCGTTGCCGCCTTGCTTGCTGGTGCTGCCTGTGCAGATAATATTACAGATTATTCTTCCTATATTGGATATATTCTTGGAACCGGTATGAACGCTGCTTATATTCAGCCTGACTGTGAATGCTGCAAAATCAAAAAGCAGATTATTGTATGTGAAAGCGGAAAATATACAAGCGTAAATCGTTCTGATTTTGATATTGAATTTGATAAAACTACAGTAAAACCTGGAACCTTCCTTTTGGAAAAGCTTTGTTCCGGGGCATATCTTGGACCAGTATCTGCGATTGCCTTAAAAGCAGCTGCAAAAGACGGACTTTTCTCAGCTGCTTATGCCGAAAAAATCTCTGCTCTTGAAACACTTACTCTGATTGAAACAGATTCTTTCCTTCATAATCCTCGCTCTGCTGCCTCTACACTTGGAAAAATTGCTGCAGAAAATGCAAGTGAAGAAGATTACGACAGAACTTTCCAGATTCTGGATGCAATTGTAGAACGTTCTGCCCGTTATGCAGCTGCAATCCTTGTTGCCTGTACTCTTAAAACAGATGAAGGAAAAAATGCTTCTAAACCTGTTTGTATTTTGTGTGACGGAACAACCTTCCATAAAACTTACATGATAAAAGAACGTGTAAATGCCTATCTTGATGAAATTCTTACCCATCAGAAGGGCATTTTCTGGAAAATTGTTTCCTGTGATAACGATATTACCCTGGGTGCTGCAATTTCGGGTTTGATAGATTAGATTTAGTATGTTATAATATTTAAAATCTATTAAAGTGATGAGGGGAAAATGGCTGGTAGCAGAAATTTTGGCAAATCATTTGTTCTTATCTTAATCATTCTGATTTTAGTCCTTGGCGGCTTATTGTGGTTTGATTATCTTGGAATATTACATGTTAAATCGGTATTTTCTCCTGTCTACAAGCTTTTTGGAAAAACTCCTCAATCTTCTGTAACTGCAACCCAAAGTAATCCTTTAGTTTCTAATCTTGATGAGGACCGTCTCAATAAACAAAAAGAAGCTATTGATATCCGCATGGAAGAATTAGATAAACGCGAATCTGACCTGGAGCTTGCAGAAAAACAGAACGAGCAGATTGCTCTTGAACTTTCTGAACGAGAAAAAAATCAGGAAGAAAGAGAAAAAACATTTAACTTGACCCTAAAAAAATACGATGATAAAGAAGTAAACATTGAACAGATTGCTAATAATCTGAATGGTATGAGACCGGAAGCCGCTGTTTCTATACTTGTTGCAATGGATGATCAGGTTGTGATTGACGTTTTGCGCAAGGTTGAGGAAATGGCAGCAGAAAGGGGCACAATGTCCATGGGTTCATACTGGCTTTCTTTAATGCCATCTGACCGGGCTGCAGAAATACAGCGGAAGATGCTTAGTAAGC
Organism: uncultured Spirochaetaceae bacterium; assembly: GCA_902802305.1. Lineage (GTDB taxonomy): Bacteria > Spirochaetota > Spirochaetia > Treponematales > Treponemataceae > Treponema_D. Next base: position 28,730 of record CADCLG010000008.1, on the reverse strand, counting down.
CGGAAACTCTGGAATAGCATTCGATTGGCAATCCTTCAAATTGTTTATAAATAATAAGAAGGAGTGCCAAATTGCAGGCAATCGCTGATATCATCGTAAATACTTCATCTGAATCACAGATAAAGAACTTACAATTATCGCAAAATCTCAATACTTCTCAAAACTCCTCAAGCACAGTTTCTTTTGCTCAAATGCTTAATGAACAGAGAAATGCTGATAAACCTGTAGCTGAAAATACAGGAGAAAGAAAAACAGATTCTCTGGAAAAGTCTTCTGAAAATAAAGAGGAGATTTCTAAAGCAGATGAAAGTCAGACTAAAGAAAAGAATGAAAGGGTGGATTCTGAGTCTGAAAAAAATAAGGTAGCAGAGAATACTGATAAATCCGCAGAGGAAAAATCTGACAAGCTTGAAGGACTGGCAAAAAAGACAGAAGGGGAAATCGTAGATTTTGCTTCTAAAAAGACTGAAAATCAGCCTCTGGATAAAGATAAGTTCAAAACTGTAAAGAAAGATGATAAGGTTCAGGGAAAAAAAGAAGACCTGAAATCAAAAGCAAAAGATGAAAAATATTTCCGTCTTGAGCAGATTTCGGAGTTTAATTCTCAAAATATAGAAAATACAGAAGAAATTGCTCTTACAAGTGATGCAAGCTTTGCTGGTAATATTAAAGAAAATCTCCTGGAAGAAAAGTCACTTGATAATATTGCAGAAATCAATATTGAAAATATCAATGCAGCAGAAAATACAGAAGCTTTGGTTTTTGCAAATGATTTGAATGTAAACAATCAGCAGACTAGGATTTCTAAATTAGATAAAGACGGAAAAATCCTTGTAAAAGATTTACGCACAAAAGATGAAAATGTAAAAGAATCAGCAAAAGCAGAGCCTAAGTTGCAGACCAAAGTTGAAATCAACACTAATGAAAATACTGCAACAATCACAATGGATTTAAATGCTCAGCCTGCAGAAGAAAACTTTCTTTCTTTGAATAATCAAAGTACAGCAGAAAATACAAACTTCCAGGCCATGCTTAATAATCAGCTTCAGCAGACAGCTCCTGAGTTTGTTCGTGCCGGTTCTTTAATCTTAAAAGATAATGACAAGGGAACAATCAATCTTGTTCTTCACCCGGATGATTTAGGAAACGTAAAAATACATCTTTCTTTGGATGGAAAGACGGTTAGCGCCCATATTACAGTAAATACAAAAGAAGCTCTGGAAGTTTTCAAAGATAATGCTCAGACATTACGTGAAGCTTTTGTCCAGAACGGTTTTGATACTGCTAATTTTGATGTTTCTTACAATCAGAATGGAAATAATAATCAGAACTTTGAACAGCAGTTTAATGGTATGGAGTTTGCGGCTCACCATGCCTATTCTGATTTTGAGCTTGCAGATGACGCTGGATATTTACCACAAGATTTTTATGAAAAAAATGGTGAATATTCAATAAACATTGTCGCATAAAATGACGATATAAAAATGGAAAATGTGCTTTTGCGCATTTATTATCAAACGTGATTGTTTTAAGGAGAAATGATGGAACTACTTAACACACAAATGAGCGCCAGTGAAAAACTTGCAGTAGATAATGCTGTCAATTTTTATAACCGCGCTAATGTTCAGAATGGACGAAAAGCATCCCATGAACTTGGAAAGGATGATTTTCTTACTCTATTGGTAACACAATTGCAGAATCAGGATCCGACTGAACCAATGGAAAATACTGAGTTTATCTCCCAGATGGCTCAATTCTCTTCATTGGAACAGATGACCAATATGAGTAATTCTTTTGGAAAATTGGCTTCGTATATTACTTCTTCGGAAGCAACTTCAACTTTAGGAAAAAAGGTTGAATTAAATATAGGCGATACAACGACTATTGGAACTGTGGCAGGGGTATCCAGAGGGGAAAATCCACAGATTTTAGTAAACGGTATGTATTATACAATGGATAAAATTGCAGCAATTTATGCTGATTAAAAGGCGGTAACGGAATATGATGAGATCACTTTATTCTGGCGTTTCTGGACTTCAGAATCACCAGACAAGAATGGACGTAATTGGCAACAACATTTCGAATGTAAATACTAACGGTTTTAAACGCGGTCGTGTTACTTTTCAGGATATGATTTCTCAGCAGATGTCTGGAGCTGCTAGACCAACAGATGAACTTGGTGGTGTAAACCCTAAGGATGTAGGTCTTGGTATGACAGTTGCTGCAATTGACAATATCTTTACTCAGGGTAACTTGCAGTCAACAGGTGTTTCAACTGATGTTGCAATTCAGGGAAACGGTTTCTTTGTATTGAAGAGTGGTGATGAATCTTTCTATACAAGAAATGGTGCTTTCAGTCTTGACCGCGACGGAACTCTTGTTAATCCTGCAAATGGTATGAGAGTACAGGGCTGGATGGCTGATGAAGTTAATGGCGAAATGATTATTTCTACAGCTGCATCTCCAGAAGATTTAATTATTCCTGTAGGTTCAAAAGACCCTGCAAAAGCAACAACAAACATCAATTTTTCTTGTAACCTTGATAAAACAACTCCAGAGATTTTACAGGGAGCAAGTGATTCAGATATAAGAAACGGAACCTGGGGAACAACTCACGAGATTTATGACAGCTTTGGTAATGAACACGAGCTTGCAATCTCCTTCTCAAGAGTTGCTGGAACTACAAACCAGTGGAGAGCTGTTGTAAATGTAGATGCTGATAATGCAGATTATACTCAGACTCGGGTAGGACTTGGAACAACAGACGGTGAATCAAATGTATTTATCGTAACTTTTGATAACACAGGTGCTTTGCAGTCTGTAACTGATAGTGCTGGAAACGTAACAAATCCAAGTGGAGAAATTGTTTTACAGGCTTCTTATACAGTTCCAGAATCTAATAATTACGAAAATGGAAATCCTTACCGCCAGACCTTCAATATCAATCTTGGAACAATTGGCAGCTGGGAAAATACAATTACACAGTCTGCTGCAAAGAGTACAACAAAGGCTTACTACCAGGACGGATACAAAATGGGTTACCTTGAAAACTTCAAGATTGACTCAAACGGTGTAATTACTGGTGTTTATACAAACGGAACAAACAGAGCTATCGGTCAGATTGCTATGGCAACCTTTACAAACGACCGTGGTTTGGAAAAAGCCGGTGACAATACTTTTGTTGAAACAAACAACAGTGGTATGGCAAGAATCGGTGAATCAGGAATTGCCGGACGCGGTTCTTTAATGGCTGGTGCCTTGGAAATGTCAAACGTTGATTTGTCAGAGCAGCTTACAGACATGATTGTAACTCAGCGTGGTTTCCAGTCTAATGCAAAGACAATTCAGACTGCTGATACTTTACTTGAAACTGTACTTTCATTGAAGCGATAATGATAAATATAATTCGCAGGTTATGATAATCAGCCTGTGAATTAAAGTGAACTAAAACGAATAATTTTATCCCCGGTAGATAACCATCAATCTTCCGGGGATTTTTGTTTGATTCAGCGTTTTTGTGATAATTTAATTGTCGAAAGTTTATTCTTTGTGATAAGGTTTTAAAATTTCAATCATGCCTTCCTTGCGGAAGAGAGTAGCATAACCATAAGCAGACATGCCCATCATATCTTTAATATCCGGGTCTGCTCCGTTTTTTGCCAGCATTTCAACGATTTCGTATTTTTCGCTTCCAACTGCAAGTACAAGATTTGATTGACCTTCCTTGCTGATTGTATTTAAATCTGCGCCTTTTTCAATTAAATATTTAGTGATTGCCTTGTTGCCTTTCCAGACTGCATCCATAACAGGAGTATATCCGCGGTCTTTTGAAACTGTATTAATGTCTGCTCCTAATTCTACAAAGCGTTTTACAAGTGCTTCGTTATCATTGCGAACAGCAACATTGAGCATAGGAGTTCCCAAATCATCCCGGGAGTTTATGTCTATTCCGGCTCTAAGAAAGAGGTCAATAATTTGGGGCTTGTTGCGGGCTATATAAAGAGCAAAGCAATCTGATGTAAAGGGAATTCCCTTGCTTAATAAAGTGTTTTTTGCAAAACGCTGGTCAGTCTCTTTAATCAGTTCCTTGTATTTTTTTTCTATATAATCATAAATCTTTTCTTTAGAATCAATAAATCTTACCGCAGCTTGAGAAAAAAGCTTCTGTTCATGCAATTGAGGAATATTTGTTATAAGAGGGATTTCCTTGGCAATGCAAAATCCTGAAAAGAGGGAAAGAATAAGAATGTTTTCTATATTTAATGCGGATTTATTCTTTTTATCGCTATATAAAATGCATAAGGAAGTAGTATCTACATGTTTTTTATTTTTCTTGAGATTTTCCTCTTCAAAATCAGATTTATATATTTTTGCAGATTTTTCCTGCTTTTTGATTTTCTCACTCAACTCCTTTGTAAATGCGTCATTATCACTGATTATAAAAAAGTTCATAATTTATAATAAGTCGACTTTTAAAAAAGGGCAAGGGAAAAATAATGCACAATAAGTGGAAGGTATTTATAACAAATAGTTATAGAAAAAAAGTTTGCAAAATCGATAATAGTAAATTAAAATTTCTCATAGTTATTTAATAGGTCAAATGATGTAATTGCTGCTTTGACTGGTGATATAATTTCTAGTGTAGAAGTTACAAATTACTCTGGTGAAAAGCTTACAAAAAAGGGTAGTATGATAATTGAAAATCTTCAAGTAGCTTCAACAGAAGGGGATAATTAATAATTATGAAAAAATTCATTTCGATTGCTTTATGTGTGATTTTTACTGTGCTTCTGGCTGGCTGTAATTTTGGTGAAAAAACTTCGTCGAAACCAACGGATAAACCAGTTTATTTTTATGGTCCGCCAGAAATTGTTGAAAATCCTACAATCGGCAGTCGAAGTGAAAGCCTTGATTTTATCTTTAATAATCAGACTTTAGGTGAGACAACAATTGTCATTAAGCGCAGTGAATGGAATAAGCTTTGTGATGATTACCGCTATTTATATAAAAATGAAAACTTTGTCTGTGCTGATTCGTATACTTATGAGAAAGACGGAAAAAAGTGGGTTATTAAAAATGTTGGTTTCCGTTTACGGGGAAATACCAGCCGCTACTGCCCCCAGGGCTTGGATAATGGTCGCGAGCAGGGGCAGATGAATGCGGATTGGAATGCAGATTATTATAATACTGAAGGGGTCGAAAATGACCGTTACCGTCAGGTTCATTTTAAGGTAGATTTTGAAGAGTTTGCTGCTGATGGAGTTGATGTAAAAATGGCGGATTGTATGAAGTGTGTCGCCTTAAAAAGGATGGATGCTTCCTGTACCCGCGAGATTTTCTGCTATGATTTGTTTCACCGCTATGGAATCTGGACGGCTCCAAGGGCAAGTCACACAAAAGTAACAATCAAAATGATAGAAGATATTGACGAGCCGTCTGCTACAGAGCCGACTACGACTGTAAATTATGGTGTTTACGAAATGTTTGAGGAGGTAAACAAGCAGTCTCTCAAAGCACGTGATAAGGATGAAAATACTTCAGAAAATGCCTGGAAAAACAGCAAGGGGAATCTGTGGAAATGTTCTAATGATTTAACTATTGGCCGTAGTCGTGAAATGGGCGTTGAAGATATAAGAATAATTCATTCTTATGAGGGGCGTCCAACTGGCTTTCAGACAAATGGGCGTGAAAACGGAGACAGGGTAGGTTATGTCTGGAAACAGTATTCGCTCGATTTGAAAACCAATAAAGATAATTTTTCTGCGGCTTCTGCAGAACTGAGAGGCTTTATTCAGGAGTTGAATGCCCTTCCTAATCCTGATGATGAAAGTGATATTGATTCTATTGTCCAAATAAAAGCTTTTTACGAAAAATGGTTTGATGTAGATTTCTTCTTAAAAACTTATGCTGTAAATATTCTTTGCGGTATGGATGATGATTACTGGGGAAATGCCAATAATTTCTATCTTTATTTTGATACCGGAAAAAATGGAAGTGGCAAGGTTTATTTTATTCCTTTTGATTATGATAATACTTTGGGGTGTTCTATAAAAGAAGGCGGCTATAAGCATAATCCTTTGGACTGGGGACGTGGCGCAAATCGGCCTCTTATCGATAAATTGCTTATGGTTCCTGAATATAAGACTAAGTTTGTCAATTATTTACTGGAAGTTTCTGAAGAAGACAGTGAATGGAACTTTGAAAAATGCAGCCAGCGCTTTTTAAATTGGAAAGATATGGTTGAACCTTATTTGTACAGTTCTGATTTGACCGGTAAGCTTAGTACTTTATATTGGGGCGATTATGACTGGCAGCCGGGTGGAAACTCTCTTATTTCTGAAGGTAACAATATTTATGATGCCACAAGCTTTTATTTCCGCCTGAATCTTGGTGAAGCAGACTGGCCAAAATCTGGGACTGTAACAAAGCAGGTTCGAAATCCAGAAGGGCTTAGTGGCAGTGATGAATGTATGCTTTCTGTAACTTCAGAAGAAAATGGGTTGCGTATAAAAAAATCTCATAATTCTGTATGGAATCATATTTCAATTTGTATTTATGATGAAAATGATGGCCTTGAAAACGCAAGAATTAGTGCAGACGAGAATAAAAATGACTTCTTGTATCCTTTTGTAAAAAAAGACCATGTTTATACTGTCTGGCTGACAATGCAGGCTTCTGATTATGATTGGGATTATATTGATTTGAAAAATGAAGGAATTAGTGTTCTTGTACAGGCAAGTGGCGGTGTTGGAAATTATAGAATTACTAAATCAGATTACCACTATAACAGTTTTGATCATTCAATCATATTTGACAATTTGCAGTTTATAGAGCCGGATATAAATTATCAGAATGTCCGTATTGACGGAACTATTTGCGATGATGGCGATTGGAATGGAAACAGAATATATCCTACAAATCTTCAAATTGAGTCCGGGTTGCTTTCTTCAGTTTTGGATTTAAGTTCTCAGGCTGATTTTTTACGTGGAAAGGAGAAAATTTTTGTTGAAATAAAGAAAAAATTCACCTTTGATGATGTGGATTATGAATATACGATAGTTGCAAATTATAATAATTTCTTTAAAGATACAAATGAAGCCGGGCAGATTCAGCTTCCTGATTCAGAAGTACCGGAAGAAATCATCCAGTATGAAACAGGCTCACCATCAGATGCGGATGGTCCAACAGCTTCTAACAGCGGTTCAAAGAAAAATCCTAATGGTTCTTTCAATAACAGTCTGCTTTCTGTAACACCAAAATATAATGGGCTTTATATTGAAAAATCTCATGATAGTGTATGGGACCATGTTGCAATTCATGTTTATGATGAGACTATCGGTAAAGAAAATGTAAGAATTGTTACAGATGCTTATGGAAAGAAATTCCTTTATCCTTTTGTTGAAAAAAATCATGAATATAGAGTCTGGCTGACAGTTCAGGCTGAGCAGGCTAATTGGTATTATTCTGATTTTAAGGATATTGGAGTAAAGGTAAAGGCTGTCGGTGGAAAAGGTAATTATTGGGTAAGTCATTCTGATTATTATTATGACAGTCCATCATATTCTGTTGTTTTTGATGATTTGACATTTGCTTATCCTATACTGCCTGGTGTGAGTACAAGAATAGATGCCGGTATTTATAATAATGGAGCCTGGAATGGGGCCTCTCACTGGCCAGGAAATCTTCCTTTGATAAAATCTGTTCTGGATTTAAGTGTTGAAAAAAACTTTTTGAAAGGGCAGCAGATGATTTTTGTGAGTGCAACTCTTAAATTCCAGTATGAAGGAATAAATTATGAATATACTGTCTTGGAAAACGGAAATAGACTTTTTAAAGATACAAATTAAAAAAAAATAAAAAATTTTGAAAAAAAATTAAAAAAATCGTCTTTGAGTTATTGACACAAAATGCGCTTTCATATATATTAATTATCACACGCCGCAATAGCTCAGTTGGTAGAGCGCCGGACTGAAAATCCGTATGTCGTTGGTTCGATTCCAACCTGTGGCACTTGGCTTCTAACGCAAGTTAGAAGTCATTTTTTTTGTCTAAATACTTGTTTTACATGGATTTAGCAAAGCCATTTGTCTTTACTTTTTATTGGTTAAGCACCCCTTTTTAGAGAAACTGGGAACTTAAAAATTCAAAGTTTAGGCAGGAATAACACCAAACTTAACATGAAACTTAACAAAAAACCTAACAAGAGGATTTTGTTTTGTGTTTATCTGGTGCATTTTCTTGCCTTATACGAGGAGTTTTTATGCGCCCGTTTTACATTATCAAGAACAAGCATGGTTTTTATTCTGTTAGCTTTGTAAATCAGACGACTGGAAAACGTACTGCCTGGAAGAGTACGCACACTTCTGACTACAGTGAAGCTATGCTGATTGCCTCTACCTGGTACAAGGATGGTTCACCTTCTGAACAAGCTCGGACAGCTTTAAGACTTTCCAAGCAGGAAAACAAGTCTTCTGGTATTGATGTTGAAAAGCTGATTGCCAGACTTACTGACGCAGAAGCCAAACTTTTATATATTGAGCTTGCTGCAAAGTTTGGTGCTTCTATACCTGTCTTAAATACTACTCCTACTCCAGTAGTAGAGGCTGAACCTGTAAAAGCTGCAACTGTTGAGGAGCCGGCTTCTAAGAAAAAGGTTGTTGTGGTTCATAAGAAAAACGCCCTTGCAGATTCCGGACTCTTGCCGGAAGATGTGGCACAGAAAGTTTATGAGCCTTTGAATCCAGACTGCACGATTAAGCTTTGTGAATTCCTCCGCAACTTCTGGACTCCTGAAAAATCTGAATACATTAAAAATAAACGTGCACATAAAAAGCCTTGTGGTGATTACCACTGTAAAGAAATGCGCGGTATGGTGGACCGTTACTGGCTGCCGTTCTTTGGTGAAGAGTTTACTGTTGGTGAACTTTCGGAACAGTATCTTGAAGACTTTCTGCAGGAGCTTGCTAATTTCCGTCATTTGAAGGGAGCGACTATAAACCATGCCCGCACTTGCGGCGCGACCGGATTGAAATGGCTTAAGAATAAATGTGTTATACGTTATAACCCTATGGCAAATGTTGAGGCCTTTTCTAAGAGCGACGCGACTGTACGAGGTATTCCATGCGAGAAAGAAATTAAACAACTGTACGAACTTGATTGGGATAACGAAGTAATGTACCTGGCATTTAATTTGTCTGCCTTTAGTGGCTTGAGACCTGGTGAGATTTCGGGCTTGCAGGTCCGCGATATTGATTTTGATAATGACTTGATTACGATACGACACAGCTGGCACCGTACAGGATTTTTGAAGAGTACAAAAACTAATCTGATTCGCAAAGTTCCGGTTGCTCATAATATTATCATTCGGCTCCTTGCACAGGCTCAGCGTTGCCCGAATGCGAATGATGAAAGCTTTGTTTTCTGGTCTAAAGCAAATGATTATAATCCGTTCCTGCCTCAGTATTATGATGACGGATTCTTTGACGCTTTACACAAGATTGGAGTTTCGGAAGAAGAACGAAAAGAACGCAATATAGACTTTTACAGCTTGCGACATTTCTGTGCGACCTATCTTGCTAATATGACTGACATGAGAAACGTTCAGGCAATACTTGGACATACAACTCCAGCTATGACCAAGCACTATGCTGATCATATGACAGATGAACACTTTAATTCTATTCGTGAGATATTTGAATTGTGTCGTGATAATATTTTACAGAATGTTGCGTAGCTTTAATTGTCACAATTGGAACATATGGGATGAGCGTAAGTTAATTTCTCATCCCATGAATCTATTTGTTTACCACATTTGTGACAGTATTGTTCCTGATAATCTGTATTGCCATATTGTGACCATATTGGATAACACGAATCACACAAAGGTCTGTATAAGTTAAGTTCAATTCGTTTTCTGCAGCGTATACAGTAACCTAATGTAGTTCTGCTGTAATTGTTCTCGTAATTTGGTTTTGAATATGAGTTATTCCAGTTATGATTATTATACTCTTTTGATGATTGACGAATAGACAATGCCTCATTTGAAATACTCTCGTATAATTCCTGGTTATGATTTCTGTCTATTTCAATTCCCATTTCACGATTGTTTGCTTCTGAATAACCGTAAAGGTTCATGGAAGTGATAAGAGCTATACTTTCATTCATGTAACATTTTGCATGAAGATTCTCTAGATAATATATTTTAATATTTTTGAATCGTTGAATCTTTTCTTTTTCTAAATCGCGTAAATCTTCTTTACCAAAGATTAAATAAATCTTTATATGTCTTTGTTCAGCTTCATATAATCGGTCTAGATATGTTGAATCAACCTTTACATAAGGACTGATTATTACAATGTATTCTTTTGCGTCTCTTATTATTTTTTCAATACTTGCTGCAATACCTTTTGTTGTTAGAAACTCCATGACAAAACCCTTGTTAACTATTTATAGATTTAAATTTTTGCTTGCATCATATGTTATTTTTACTATGTCTGAAGCATTTATAAAAAATGGATCACCATTAAGGACTTCGACTAAAAAGCCATCTTCTTCACATATTTCTAGTATAGTTGCTTCGCGACCATCTTTTAATAAAACAACATCTAATTCATTAACTGATAACATTTAATCCTTCTAATAATTATTTTAACATATTTTATATAATTAGCAACGAAGGTTATATAACTTTCCAAAGCCCTTGAATGATTCAGGGCTTTTTTTATTTAACCTTGAAAAGTTTGCAAAAGTGAAAACTTTTTGTATGAAGTTGCAAACTTTTTGTATGAACCCACAAACATTTTGTTCAGTTGCTGTCATTCAAGAGGCTTTATTATTTTCTCAAGATTAAGTTATGAGAGCAGATGAAGAAAGCCCAGATTCTTCTTACTGCCCGAAGGAAAAAGTATGAAGGATGAAGACTTGCTGTTGAACAGGAAGACTAACTTTCCTGAGATTATGTGTATTGCTGAGGCTGCGGCCTACCTGACTATTAGCAAATACTTTTTGTATACGCTTGTGAAAGGTGGCTTTGTGCCTTATGCAAAGATTGGTAAGCGGATTGTTTTTCGCCAGAAGGATTTGTTTGACTGGATTGGTAACAATGTGGTCCAGCCTGTACACGCGATGGATGACGAGGTGGAAGATGATTTTGAAAAATGATGTTGATGTGCTGGACAAGATTCAGGAGCTTTTTTCTGACTGTCTGCGTAACAGAGAGTTTGGAGAGTTCACCGTTTCTTTGACTATGAACCATGGGCGGCCTGTGAGGCTGCAGAAATCTGAAAGAGAAAACCTTGTTCGGTATGAACAGGAAAAGATTCTGATTCAAAAATAGAATCTGATATTTGCCTTGAGGCAGGAGGAAAAGTTTTTGGGAGGACAAGTTGCTGACATACCAACCGGCAATCTTGGTGAACAGGCAGAGCCTAAATGCTGGGAGACTCGTTTAGAAGCCGAGAGTCCGAAAGCATTTAAGGCTTTCTGCATGTTCAGGAATATGGGCTACAAGCGCAGCATTAAAGCTTGCCTTGAGCTTCACGAAATAGATCCGAAAAAGTATGGCTCGTGGGCACGTTATGCAAGACTGTTCAACTGGAATGAGAGAGCTGCCTTATACGATGAGTATGTGGCAAAGGAAACAGAACGTGAACTGATTGCAGAACGTGTTGAACGAAAGAAACGCCAGATGGAAATGCTTAACGGTTTTGACGAGCTTGTAGGAAAACGCCTTAAGACTCTGGATCCGGAAAAGTTGGATGCAGATGGCGCGATGGATTTACTTGAAAGGTCTGCAAAGCTGGATTCATTTATTACAGGTGCAGACAAAGAAAATAACAAGCCGGTTCAGGGGGAACTGGCAATTAATTTTGTGGACAGCTTTAAGGATTTGTAATGAGGGAACTCTTTAAGCCGACAGCTGTACAGAAAAAAGCACTGGCACTGCTTGCCTCTAGTGCAAAACATATTCTGCTTTTTGGTGGTTCGAGGTCTGGTAAGACAACGGTAATTGTTATGGCAATTATCTTTCGTGCCTGCCGTTACCCGGGAAGCAGACATTTAATTTGCCGCTTTAGAGCGAAAGATGCCAGAAGCTCTGTACTGCATGAGACTTTACTTCCCTGGTTAAACAAAACAATAGGAGCGCACAACTATAAGGCTAACGTTCACGACGGTTTGATTACCTTGTGGAACGGTAGCGAGATTTGGATTGGCGGACTTGGTGATAAGGAACAGGTAGACCGCATACTCGGTCATGAGTATGTAACTATCTACTTCAACGAAGTAAGCCAGATTTCCTACTCTGCGATAACAACAGCTTACAGCCGTTTGGCTATGAAAGTTGAAGGCTGTAAGAATAAGTTTTTTTATGACTGCAACCCGTGTTCGCCGATGCATTGGGCTTACAAAGTTTTCATTCGAAAGATTGAACCTCGGACGGATGAAAAAATGAACAAGCCGGAGCTTTATGCTTCTGCTGTTTTGAACCCGATGGATAACGCTGAAAATCTTGATGAAGATTATATCAGCGACATTCTGGATAACATGCCGGAAAAACAGCGGGCCCGATTCCGTGACGGTCTTTGGGTAAAACCGGAAGGAAGCGTTTACGAGAAGTTTGAGGAATCTATGATTATTCCTCGTGATAAGCTTCCAGCCGAGTTTGATAAATACACTGGCGGTCAGGACTTTGGCTTACACATTGCGGCTGTAAAGATTGGCTGGGTTGGAGATTGTGTTTACGTCATAGGCGACTATGGCGGATTTAACATCACTACTAAAACCAGTGTAGAAAACCAGACTGCCAAGGGCTGGTATGACGAGAGCTTTGTTACCTACTGCGATCCGGCAGGTGGCGAGCGTATACAGGAAGTACCTGGAGGTGTTAAGGCTAATAACTCTGTGGATGCAGGAATTGATTACATTATTGCCCTGATTGAACGCGGAAAGTTTTTTGTATGCAAAGACTGTACCGGTGTTCTTGGAGAGATTTGGGATTACTCTCGTGACGAGAATAATCAGATTGTAAAAGTAAATGACCATTATATGGACGCTATGCGTTATGCAATCTTTAGTGCGGTAACATCGGGCGTTGTAATGGTTTAGCAGTTTACCGATAAATAATATGGGATTATTTAACAGACGAAAACCAAAAAAGCAGCTTAGAAGTTTTTCGGAAATTAACAATGAATCTGTTGCGGATGACTTTTCTGTTCGTGAAAAGAAGACCTGCACAGATCCATATCTCCAGCATGCGTGGGTATCGGTGTGTATAGATATTCTTACGCGCAATGTAGCGCGTGCTGAATTTGAAATTAAGAAAAATGGCAAAGTTCAAAAAGATTCCGCTTTAGCGAAACTCTTTCACTACCCGAACAGACAGATGAGCCGCTTTGACTTATGGAAACAGACCTGCGCTTGGTGGAGTCTGGACGGTGAAGCGTTCTGGTGGTTTGGAGAGAGTTACAGCTGCGGCCTTCCTCAAGAAATTTTTATTTTAAATCCTAGAAATATGCAGCATGTCGTGGACAACGGCAAAGTCACTAAATGGGTGTACACGGAAGAAGGATGCGGAAGGCCCGTAGTTATTCTTCCGGATGAAATTATTCACTTTAAGGACTGGAACCCCTGGAATTCTTTCCGTGGAGTTAGTCCTCTGGTGAGCCTTGGACTTGAGGTTGAACAGGATTTACTTGCTGCAAAACAAAATACCGGCTTACTCAAAGAAGGAGGTGTGCCTAAAGGTCTGCTCAAGACTGACCAGGTACTGACGGAAGCCGAGGCAGAACTCCTTGCAAGAACTTGGGATAAGAAATATGCACATGGAATGAAAAACCGTGTAGCCGTGCTCGGAAAAGGAACGGAATATCAGCCGCTGACTTTTAGCCCTGACGTACTGAAACTATACGACATGAAGAAATGGAACTTATATACGCTGCTTGCGAAGTACGGTATTCCGCCGCGGGTTGCAAATATAGAGGATTCGAAAAGTTCCTTAAGCGGTACAGACACCGACTCTCAACATCGTGCTTTTTGGAATTATACACTTATTCCTCTTCTTAAGAATTTTGAAGAGGTTCTGGAAGTTCAGTTCTTTAAGCGGTTCGGCTTAACAGAGACTGGTACTTTTAATCTTGAAACAATACCAGAGCTTCAGGATAGCGAGGATGCTCAGAGCAATAGAGATATTGCTGAAATCAACGCTGGTCTAAAAACAATCAACGATGTTTTACGAAGCCGAGGTCAGGACACAAAGCCCTGGGGTGATATCTGGTTTAGAGCTTCTTCACTGGTACCCGTTAGTTCTGGAGATAATTCAAAAGGTGATAATTTATGATAAACAAAATTGTAGTCGCCTGCTGCGACATAGAAATCCAAAACATTGTAAAAGAGACCGTATCTTCTTTACTGGGAGATAATAGCGTTATTATCTGCAAAACCATTTATGAGATTCACAGTGCCATTAAGTACAACAAGGATGATATTGCAATCATTTTTGACAAATACTTTTTGGGCTTTGTGATTTCTTATGAGCTTGTAAGAATCCATTATTTGAATGATAAGGCTCTTACTTACTTTGTTGATTTGGATGATGTTTCTCATTACTTTGCAATGAGAATTCATCAGCTTGGTGTTAATGGTTTTATTCCAAATATTGAGAATAAAGATTTTTTCAAAAAGTCCGTTCTTCTGATTCAGTCTGGTAAAAGAGTTTATCCTAATTCTGTTGCAAGAAGTTTTGAGGAAGAAGATTATCTTTTGGACAGAGAATATATTTCAGAAATAACAACTACTGAAATGGAAATTGCTCTGTATCTTTCTAAAGGCTACTGCGCAAAAGAGATTTGTTATCGTACAGGCTTTAAGGCGGGCACGGTCAGCCATTATATCAAACGTATAAAAAGAAAAATCGGCTACTACAAGCCAGGTGATTTAGAGTTGCTCTGCAAAAGATATTTTAGTCAAACAGCTGGAGGAGAAAATGATAATAAAAATTGACGGCGTGGAAAACAAAGAGCTTGGAAACCGTGAAAAGCTTTTGAAGTTTCTGAAAGAAAACACACACAGCGGAAAGATTTCGCCACAGGTTGAAGTTTTCAAAAGTATCGATATGCAGAAAGATTCATTCCATTGGGTAATGAGTACCTTTGATGTAGACCGCGATTTTGAAAAAGTTGACCCTGCCGGATGGAACTTAAAGAACTATCTTGCAAATCCTGTTGTGCTCTGGAGCCATGACTACACCATTCCGGCTATAGGCTACGCTGAAAACGTGAAAGCTGAAAGCGTCCTTGAAGGAGACATTGTTTTCAATGACAAGGAGTTTGACGAGTTTGGCTGGAGCATTGGTCAGCGTGTAAAAGCCGGAGCTTTGCGTTGCGGTTCAGTTGGCTTTCTTGCAGAGGAAGTAGAATTCCTTGAAGCAAAAGACCGCGAATGCGATCTGATTTTCCGAAAGCAGGAACTTTTGGAATTTTCTATCTGCTGTGTTCCGGCTAATCCATTTGCCAGAAGCGGTATGAAAAAACTTGAAATAACGGAAGTAATTCAGGAACCTGAAGAACTTTCTTATTGGGATAAGCTGCGTGCAGGACTTGGTAAAGTCGGCGCGTAAGGTCTAAAAGCAAACGAGGAAGTGTTGCTGGAACAACACTTCCTCAATTTCACCAACAAGCTTAAGGGGGCTGATGATGAATGAAGTAATTTTAGCTCTTCACAAAAGATTGGACAATATGAAAGCTAATCTTCCAAGTGAAGCTGCAACTGTTGAACAAATCAACAAGTATTTCCTAGAACAGCAGGAAATCACAGAACAGATGTTGAAGATTCTCGGCGACACCGAGGACGCAACTACATCTGAGATTCTTGGTTGTAAGGATGCAATCAAGAACTTCCGCGAAACAATGAAACAGGCTGACACAAAAATGCAGCAGCTTTCGCTTCGTGATGTTCACTACAATCTTGGAAAAGCTCTTTGTGCTGCCTGGAACAAAGACCAGCAGACTTTGGGTGAGCTCAAGTTTACACCTAACATCCGTGCTGAAAAATGGAACAATCCAAAAGACTTTTCTTGGGAAACCGGAAAAGGCTTTGTACCATCTAAAGCCGTACTCGGTGAACCAATTGGCAATCTTGCCAACAATGACCAGTATCTTATCAATCCGATTTATGAAGAGACAATCATGCAGGAAGCTGCAAAACAGTCTCAGATGATGAACCTCGTAACACATCGCCCGATGAATGGACCATCCATCTTCATCCCAGAAAGAGACCGCGGCGGAATCGAATTGAAGTGGCTGACTTCATACGGTCAGAAAATCGACGCTACAAAATCAAACATGCCGACAAGAACAGAGCTCAAGGCTTACACACTTGCAGGCTATGTTCCATTCTTTGACGAGTTCGGAGAAGATGTTTTTGTAGACCTTGGTAAAATGTTTCTTGAAGATTTCACCGAAGCCTACGGCCAGGAGTTCGACCGACAGTGCTTGATTGCCGATGATGACCCATTCACAGGAGC